>JANNVL010000025.1:0-51870 GCA_031408195.1 Sphingomonadales bacterium
GGGGGGGGTGGTTTGCGGCGCGGGAGGTGCTGTTTTTTCAGCACACCCCCCCCCTGGTTGGGTGTGGGGTGGGGGCCCCCCAGTCCGCTGCCACCGATGGCTCATTTGCGGGTGAGAGACTTCCCCACCCCAACCCCTCCCCTAAAGGGGAGGGGCTTTAGCTCAACCGCGCTCACTGCGCCGACTCCAGCACCCCGCGCTGCAACTGGTCCGCCTCGATGCTCTTGAACAGCGCGGTGAAATTGCCCTCGCCGAAGCCTTCGTCCTTCTTGCGCTGGATGAATTCGAAGAACACCGGCCCGATCTGCGGCTGGGCGAAAATCTGGAGCAGCAAGCGCGGGTCGCCACCTTCCGTCGAGCCGTCGAGCAGGATGCCGCGCGTCTTCAGTTCCTCGACCGGCTCGCCATGCCCGGGCAGCCGGTCGTCGAGCTGCGCGTAATAGGTCGCGGGCGGCGGCGCCATCAGCGGCACGCCCGCCGCACGGACACGATCAATGCACGCGATCAAATCGTCGCAAATCAGCGCGATATGCTGGATGCCCTCGCCATTATACGCGCGCAGATATTCGTCGATCTGGCCGCGCCCGCCCTTGCCTTCCTCGTTCAGCGGAATGCGGATCTTGCCGTCGGGCGCCGTCATCGCGCGGCTCGTCAGCCCGGTATATTCGCCCTTGATGTCGAAAAACCGGATTTCGCGGAAGTTGAAGATGCGCTCGTAAAACCCCGCCCAGTGATCCATCCGTCCGCCGTAAACATTGTGCGTCAGGTGATCGATCAGCCGGAAGCCCGCGCCGACGGGATTGCGGTCTACATCCGGCAGATAATCGAAATCGATATCGTAAATCGACAGCTGATCCCCGTACCGGTCGATCAGATAGATGATCGCACCGCCGATCCCCCGGATCGCGGGCAGCCGCAGTTCCATCGGCCCCGTTCGCGTCTCGACCGGCTCGGCGCCGCGCGCCAGTGCCTCGTCATAGGCCGAGCGGGCATTGCGGACGCGAAACCCCATGCCGCACGCCGACGGCCCGTGTTCTGCGGCGAAATACGCAGCCGGCGATTTCGGCTCGTAATTGGCGATCAGGTTGATCCCGCCCTGCCGCCAAAGATCGACCTGCTTCGAGCGATGCCGCGCGACGTGCGAAAAGCCCATTGCGGCGAATACCGGCTCCAACAGCCCGCGTTCGGGCGCGGCAAATTCGACGAACTCGAACCCGTCGAGGCCGAGAGGGTTTTCGAACAAGTCGGTCATGCGCGTTGCTCCTAAGTAGCCTGATGTTGCAAAGGCCGTCCACCGCCCCACCGCCGACTTGCCTGAGCTTGTCGAAGGCTCTTCTTCTCACCTGCCTGCAAAGCAGAAAGGGGCTTCGACAAGCTCAGCCAAGTCGGTTTGGAGTGACCGCCCTTAAGACGCAATCTAGTATCAAATGAAACGATATTGCCTTGACCGAGTCGTGTCAATTGTTACGACCTGGAAATGGCCAAACTCAGCCTCGACGACTTCGTCCCCTATCGCCTGTCGTACACGTCGAACCTCGTCAGCGAAGCCATCGCGCGCACCTATGAAAGCCTGTTCGGCCTGACGATCCCCGAATGGCGGCTGGTCGCGGTGATCGCCGAGCACGACGGCATCACCCAGGCCGCGATCTGCACCCGTACCGGCATGGACAAAGTCACCGTCAGCCGCGCCGCGATCGCGCTGACGGCAAGGGGGTTGGTTGCCCGAGCCCCAAGCGCCACTGACCGTCGCTCGCACGACCTGGCGCTGACCGGCGAAGGACGGGCATTGTATGCACAGGTGGCCCCCAAGGCGCTAGAACTGGAGAAACAGATTTTCGGCGGGCTGGGCGCGGAGGAATTACGCGCGTTCGTCGCGACGCTGCGGCGAATCGACGGGATTGTTGGGGGAGGGGGTTAAAGTGTCACTTGGGCGTCGCGATGCGTTGGTCGATCAGATTGTGCAAACCCAGCCAAACTTGCGGGCATTCGTCCGAAGCCTTCCGAGCGACATGATGGCAGGCTCATGGGATCTCCTTGCATACAGCTTCCAGCGCGGGTTCGAGGTGATGTGGGACCAAGCCCAGTCTGACCGATCTGGACTTTTGCTGAGGCCACTTCTTTTGCTCTGGAGGCAGAGCGTCGAGCTAGCAATCAAGGCCGCAATCACGTCGATCTCCGACGGTCCAAATACAAAACTCGGCCATAATCTCGATGAGCAGTTTGCTCGCCTAATCGCAGCTCGTGCAGAGCTGGGTTATTGCGACGACGATGCCTACACGAAAAACGTGCAGACTATGGTCGCACTGGTCCAGTCATTCGACCCCTATGCGGATCGCTTTCGTTACCCCACCTCTCGAGGCGGACAGCCATTTATGGGAATCGCTGCGGAGCTTGACGAGCTTTTTCAGGCGCACTGGATCATCGTGACTTGGTGCGAAGGTGCCGCGCTTGAGGTAGAAGAAAATCGGTCAATCTAGTGAACTTGGATCGCACCAGAGTTTAGCCAATCTCCGCAAAATTCCCGATCTTGACCGACCCTTCCGGAAAGCGCGCCACGACATCGAGTTCGCCGCCCATTGCCTCGACGAAGCGCCGCAGATTGCCGACGTACATGTCGGTGCGTTTTTCCATCTTGGCGACGGCGGCTTGCCCGACCTGCAGCGTATCGCTCAATGTCGCCTGCGTCAGCTGGCGCGCCTGACGCAGTTCGGCGAGCGTCATTTCTGCGCGCAGGGCTGTCACCTTCGCCGACACGGCTGCCTGCTGCGCGGGCGTCATCCCGGCGCGCAATTTGTCGAAGCTTTTGCGTCCCGTCATGACGACCCGTCCCTCGCATGCCATAGAAGGCATATGCCGTTGATGGAATGTTAAGTCAAGAGTTGCCGATCGGAAGGTGGCTCAATCGATCCGGTTTGGTCGTTAGAAAGTCTCTTTCCTACAGCATTTGTTTTTGTTATGTTCCTATTAATCGGGTCGCCCGGATTGCATCTACGCTCGGTCTTGCGCCCCACTATTCGTGCGTCATGGGACAACGCGCATCGGCAATAAATCTGGATGACCTTCCGCCGTTATCAAAACACGTTTCAGGTGTGACCTTTGTGACCTTTGGCAGTTTTCCGGGCTTTTTTACCGCCAATTTATGCGCCCAAGCCCGCCTAGCTTGAGCACCAACCGTTTTCATGCAACCGCACCGCACACCAACAGGAGAACACCAGATCATGGCGGCGCGTAATCATTCCGCCTTGTTCGTGCTTGTCACCATTTTCATTGATGCCATCGGTTTCGGGCTGATCATGCCGGTGTTGCCGCAGTTGCTGATGACGGTCGGGCGGATCGACTTGAGCCATGCCATCGGCATCGGCGCGTGGATGGGGCTGGCGATGGCGGTGGCGTCGTTCTTTTCCGCGCCCGTGCTCGGCAATCTGTCCGATGCCTATGGCCGCCGCCCGGTGCTGCTTGCCTCGCTCGGTGCGCTGGCGCTCGACTATCTGTTGCTCGCGGTCGCCCACACTTTGCCACTGATTTTTATCGGTCGCGTGCTGTCGGGCGTTTTCGGGGGCAGCTATGCGCCCGCCATGGCCGCCGTCGCCGATGTCTCGACGCCGGAGGACCGCGCCAAGACCTTCGGCTTTGTCAGTGCCGCCTTCGGCATCGGTTTCGTGCTCGGGCCTGCGCTGGGCGGGCTGCTCGGCGAAATGGGTCCGCGCGCGCCGTTCTATGCGGCGTCGGCGATGGCCGCGATCAACGTGCTCTATGGCCTGATCGTCTTTCCCGAAACACTGACGCCGGAACGCCGCCGCGCGTTCGACTGGCGGCGCGCCAACCCGCTCGGCGCGTGGCAGACCGCGCGTGCCGCGCCCGGCATGATCGGCGTCGCGGTGGTGCTGATCCTGTGGCAGATCGCCAGTCTGGTCTATCCGCTGACCTGGAGTTTCTACGCCATTGCCCAGCTCGGCTGGTCGCCCGCGATGATCGGCCTCAGCCTAGCCGCCGTCGGCGTCACCATCGCGCTCAGCCAGATCTTCCTGACCGGCCGCGCGGTGAAGCGGTTCGGGGAACGCGACGCCGCGACCATTGGCCTGATCGTCGCGATCTGCGGCTTCATCGCCTATGCATTGGTTCAGGAAACATGGCAGGCCTATGCCTGCATGGCGTTCATCGCGGGGCAAAGCTTCGTCCAACCCAGCCTGATGGCAATGCTCAGCCGCCGCGCGACGCCCGAAACGCAAGGCGAAGTGCAGGGCATTTCGTCGATGGCGCTCGGCATCGGCTCGATCATCGGTCCGCTCGTGCTGACCGCGCCAATGGCCTATTTCACGAGCGCCGCCCCGCCGGTGTATTTTCCGGGCGCGGCGTTCGTTATCGCGGCGGTATTCGGTGTCGGCGCGCTGTTGGTGTTGCGGCAACTGCCAAGGGTGCAACCGGTCTAGGTTCGATGCCCGCGATGCGCTATACCGACGATATGGCAACAACCTATCCCATGTCGCCGTTACTGACGGTCGAAGATTTTCTGCAAATCGATTTCGGCCCGGACCAGAAAGCCGAGCTCGACAACGGCGTCATCCGGATGATGGCGGGCGGCACAGGCGCCCATAATCGGGTGCAAGCAAATATCAGTCGCTTTCTGGCCGGTGCACTCCGTGGATCGGGCTGCAGGCCTTACGGCTCCGACATGGGGTTCCGCACACACGATCTGTCGCTTCGCTATCCCGATGTCTCGGTATTCTGCGGACGCGACGCGCCGGAAAACGATCGGCTGCGCGTTTTCGATGATCCCAAAATGGTGATCGAGGTGTTGTCGGCATCGACTGCCGACAGCGATTTCGCGGTCAAGCTGCCTGAATATCGAGCTGTCGCATCCATCGACACGATCCTGTTTGTGGACCCCGACAACGGCACGATGCGGCTGGTGCAGCGTGCCGGTCCGGCATCATGGAATGACGCCGAATTGGAGGCGGGAGCCGATGTGCCATTGCCTACGTTCGGTCTGACTATGCCGAACAGCGAGATTTTCGCACGCGACTGACGCGGCTAAATCCCGCCCGCCACCGTTTCGCGTCCCGTCGCCTGTAGCCCCGCCGCCAGTGCCGCGACACAGGTATCGAGCACGGCTTGCTCGGTCGAGCGCACCACGAAATTGGCCCCGACGCGGCCCTCGCTAAAGAAGGGATAGCTGCCGATCTGGCACCCCTCATGCGCTTTCTCGGTCGCGCGCAGGAGTTCGGCGACTTCGCTTTCGGCCACCCAGCAGCCCAGCGTCTCGCTCAGCAACGGCGCGCCGCCCTCGAGTGTGCCCGATAGCGCATCGAGCATCATCGCCGTGATGTGCGGGACACCCGCCATGATGAAGACATTGCCGTGGCGGATACCGGGCGCGCCCGACATGCGGTTCTCGATGAGCGTCGCGCCGTCGGGCACCCGCGCCATCCGCAGCCGCGCCTCGGTAATCCCGCCGCGCGTTTCGTAATAGCTTTCGAGCACCGCGCGCGCTTTGGGATGGACCACGACCTCCACGCCCAGCGCCTTGGCCACCGCATCGACCGTGATGTCGTCATGCGTCGGTCCGATGCCGCCGGTCGTGAACAGATAATCGTTGCGCGCGCGCAAGCTGTTGACGGCCTCAACGATGGCGTCCTCGACATCGGGCACGACGCGGACCTCGCGCAGGCGGATGCCCTGCAAGTTCAGCCACAGCGCGATCTGTGCAATGTTCTTGTCCTGCGTGCGGCCCGACAGGATTTCGTCGCCGATCACACACAGGGCGGCGGTCCAGATGCGTTGGCTGGTCATGGCCGCGCCCTAACTCTATATATGCCGCATGACTACCTATGTGACTGCCTCTGCCGACACCCGACTTGCCCGCGACGGGACGATCAAACTGCACGGCCTCGACGGGTTTGCAGGGATGCGGCGTGCGGGGCAATTGTCGGCGCAAGTGCTCGATTCACTTTACGACATTATCGTGCCTGGTGTTACGACGCAGGAGATCGACGACCATGTCCGGCAGATGACTGTAGACGCAGGCGCGCTGCCCGCGACGCTCGGCTATCGCGGGTTCACGCACAGCTGCTGCACGTCGATCAACCATGTTGTCTGCCATGGCATTCCGGGACCGAAGCGGCTGCAGGAGGGCGACATCGTCAACATCGATGTGACCAGCATCGTCGATGGCTGGCATGGCGATACCAACCGCACCTATGCAGTCGGGCGGCTAGGTATAAAGGCGCAACGGCTGATCGAGGTGACGTACGAGGCGATGATGCGCGGCATCGAAGTCGCAAGGCCCGGTAATACGATCGGCGATATCGGCCATGCCATCCAGAGCTTTGCCGAGCGGCACCGCTACGGCGTCGTCCGCGATTTCTGCGGGCACGGGGTCGGGCGGCTGTTCCATGATGCGCCCGAAGTCGTCCATGCCGGCCGCCCCGGCACCGGTCCCGAGCTGCGCCCCGGCATGTTCTTCACCATCGAACCGATGATCAATATCGGTCGCGCGGACGTCAAAGTGCTCGAGGACGGCTGGACGGCAGTGACGCGCGACAAGACACTGTCGGCCCAGTTCGAACACAGTATCGGGATTACCGAGGACGGCTGCGAGGTGTTCACGACAAGTCCGGAGGGGCGGCACAGCCCGGCCTTCTGAAGACGACCGATCGATTTCTGCAACGTCGATCTTCAGTTCCGCACAGTCCGTTTGCTTTCGGAATCGACCGGTCGAATTGCAATCCGCGCCGCGATCCAGTCCACAAACGTCGCCAATCCCTCCTCACTGCTACGCCGCATAATGCGACGCGGCGTTTGAAGGAGACCCATTGTGAACATCGTCGCCACGCTGCTTGCTGCCGCTACAACCGCGCTTTTCGCCGTCCCCGTGCAGGCGCAGGACATATCCAGTGTTCGTGTCATCACCCGCGATCTCGATCTGGGCACAGCGCAGGGACAACGCATACTCAAGCTACGGATCGCCCGCGCGGCCAGCACATTGTGCAACAGCGTCAACGAACGCTTCGATGCCAAAGTGCGCCTCGCCCAGCGCCAGTGCCGCGACGCGGCTATCGGTCAGGCGCTTGCGTCAAGGGCTTCGGTGGCGCGACTGGCCGCCCGCTGACGCTATGCCCCCGCGCGCTGTTGGCTCGCCAACAGCGCGCGGGCTAAACGAGCAGGTCAGGCCGGATTATGCTTGGCGAGGAAACTTTCCATCGCTTCCAGAAATTGCTGCCGGTCGGCCTGACGGCTGAAATGATGGTCGCCGAGCGGTTGTTCGATGTATTCGACGGACTTGCCAGCCGCTTTCAACCTGTCGGCCATCCGGCGCGACTGGGCGACGGGGACACGCAGATCCTTTTTGCCATGCATGATCAGGATGGGCGCGTCGAAGTCGGCGGCATGTTCGACCGGCGACACCGCTTTCAAATCAGGGGCCGATTTGCGCCAGCTGTCGCGCATCGCGCCCCCGTTCAGGAAGCTGCCGTCATAGCGGATCATCGCGTTGAGGTCGGCGACGCCCGCATAGCTGATTGCACAGCGGAATTTGGGGCCGTCGCGCTGCGCGGCACGCATCGCGGCATAACCCCCATAGGATGCACCGGCGATGCAAACTCGCTTCGGATCGATCATGCCTTTGCTTGCAAGATAATCGACCGCATCGTTCAGATCGTCCTGCATCTTCAAGCCCCATTCGCCGTTGCCGGCCTCGAACAGTTTCTCGCCATAGCCGGTGGAGCCGCGGTAATTCGGCTGGACCACGGCATAGCCCCGATCGGCGAGGAATTGGGTCCACCAGTCGTATTCGGCGGCGTCGCGCGCCTCCGGTCCGCCGTGCGGCAGGACGATCAGCGGCAATGATTTCGGATCGCGCCCCTTGGGCAGGGTCAGCACTGCTTCGATCGACAGGCCATCGCGGGCCTTGTAGCGTACCATCGAAACCGGCCCCAGCTGCGCCGATTTGATCGTCTGGTTTACGAAGGCGTAGTGCGACATCGTTCCGCTCGCGCCCTCATTGAAATAATAATAGCTGCCCGGCGTACTTGCATCGCCGACATGGACGAGAAACCGTTGTTGTGTCCGGTCCATCGACACAATCATCGCCGTCCGCTTGCCGACGGCTGCATCGAGTTTCGCCTGAATATCGGCAAGTCGCGGCAACAGCCATGTCGTCCGCGCGCGGTCGCTGACATAGTCGATACCGGCGACGGCATCGCCTTCGGACGTTAACGTCACATCATCGATGTCATAGCCGTCGACGTCGAACAGCTTTTTACCGGCTTCCAGCTTGACGAGGTCGAACTCGCGCAGCACGGCGCGACCGTCGCTCGACGTAATCGTCACCGCTGCATTACCCGGCGCAGCCAATAGTATCGGCACCATCAAACCATCGTTTTCGTTCGACCGCGCCCGATCGATCGTTGCGAAGTTACCGCGCGGTCCGGTGCGGTAGAGCAACCGGCTGGCGCGCCCGTCGTCGCTGCGTCCGATGCCCATGCGGACCGTCCCCGACGGGTCGGCGATCCAGGTCATCACGCCGTTGGAGCCCTTAAGGATCGGCTTTCGCCGACCGGTGGACAGATCGACTTCGGTTACATCGGGCCAGAAATCCGCTCCTTCGTAAATCGACCTTTGCATCGACATCAGGATGCGCGGGGTTCCGTCGCGCGCGGTCCAGATGATGCGGGCGTTTTGTCCGGCCTCTTTGAACGCAATGGGCTTGATTGACCGGGCCTCGGCGCTCACGCCGACGACGCGGGTGACGTAGGCGGTTTCCCCCTCGAACGGGACGACCGAGCCGATACCGACAGCGAGCCAGTCATTGTTGACCCACGTCCATGAATTGAGCTGGATATCGCCCAACCCGACCAGATAGGGCGCGGCACCGCCTTTCAGGACGCTAACGATGGCGAGCACCTGTTTGCCGTCGACCGCAAGCTTGGCCGCGATACGCGTGCCATCGGGCGAAAGGTGCGGCGACGTTATGAAGGGAAGCGCGGCGAAATCGACGACCGGGCGCTTTGTCGGGGCAGCAACCGTAGCAGGCGCGGGCACCGATACCGCCGGTTGTGCCGAAAGCGGCGACGCCAACAGGGCAATAACGCCCGCAACTGCCCGCAACATCACATCCCCCGATTCGCCCGCTTGTTATTCAATATTTGCGCTGCGGCTTTCAAGCCAGACATTGTTTGCCAATCGGTCGGCAGCGCCTGAATTATTGTGCACAAAATGCGGGCAGATGCGCCAATGATGCATGAAAGATGGGCAACGTCGCTGCTGAACACCTGCGCCTCGCCCCGCAATGTTGCGCTGCAACGCCTGGCACGGTTATTGATACCGGTAATTGGGGACGACTCATGAAAAAAATCGAAGCGATCATCAAACCGTTCAAACTCGACGAAGTGAAGGAAGCACTTCACGACGTCGGCGTCAGCGGGATCACCGTGACCGAGGCCAAGGGCTTCGGGCGGCAGAAGGGCCATACCGAGCTGTATCGCGGTGCCGAATATGTCGTCGATTTTCTGCCGAAAGTGAAGCTGGAAGTTGTCGTCGATGACGATCAGGTCGCCCGCGTCGTCGAGGCGATTGCAACCGCCGCGCAGACCGGACGCATCGGCGACGGCAAGATTTTCGTGCTGCCCGTCGAAAGCGCGCTCCGCATCCGCACCGGCGAGACCGACAGCGACGCGATCTAATTTCTTACGTTTTACACAAAGGGCAATGACACATGGCGAAGGCGAATACCCCGGCTGATATCTTGAAGCGCATCAAGGACGAGGAAATCGAGTGGGTGGACGTCCGCTTCACCGATCCCAAGGGCAAATGGCAGCATCTGACCATGTGCGCTGGCGTCATCGGCGAGGACGAGTTGACCGACGGCCTGATGTTCGACGGGTCGTCGATCGAGGGCTGGAAAGCGATCAACGAGTCCGACATGATCCTGAAGCCGGATCTCGACGCGGTTTACATCGACCCGTTCTCGGCGACGCCGATGATGATCCTGTTCTGCGATATCGTCGAACCCTCGACTGGCCAGCTCTACAGCCGTGACCCGCGCTCGACCGCCAAGCGCGCCGAGGCCTATCTGAAGACTACCGGCATCGGCGACACGATCTATATCGGGCCGGAAGCCGAGTTCTTCATGTTCGACGATGTGCGCTGGGATAATACCTATAACAGCAGCTATTACCACATCGACGACATCGAACTGCCGACCAACACCGGCACGAAATACGAGGGCGGCAATCTGGGCCACCGGCCGCGTGCCAAGGGCGGCTATTTCCCCGTCGCGCCGGTCGATAGCTGCATGGATATCCGTGGCGAGATGGTTTCGACCATGCTTGAAATGGGGCTGCCGTGCGACAAGCATCACCACGAAGTCGCCGCGGCGCAGCACGAGTTGGGCCTGACCTTTGGCACGCTCACCCAGACCGCCGACCGTATGCAGATCTACAAATACGTCGTGCATCAGGTCGCGCAGGCGTACGGCAAGACCGCGACGTTCATGCCCAAGCCGATCAAGGCTGACAATGGCAGCGGTATGCACACCCATTTGTCGATCTGGGAAGGCAAGACGCCGCTGTTCGCAGGCAATGGCTATGCCGGCCTCAGCGACATGTGCCTGTACTTCATCGGCGGCATCATCAAACACGCCAAATCGGTCAACGCCTTCACCAACCCGACGACCAACAGCTACAAGCGGCTGGTCCCGGGCTATGAAGCGCCGGTGCTGCTCGCCTATTCGGCGCGCAACCGCTCGGCGTCGTGCCGCATTCCCTATGGCGCGGGCAGCAAGGCCAAGCGCGTCGAAGTCCGCTTCCCCGACGCGATGGCCAATCCGTATCTGTGCTACGCCGCACTGTTCATGGCGGGCCTCGACGGCATCCAGAACAAAATCCATCCTGGCGAGGCGATGGACAAGAACCTCTATGACCTGCCGCCCGAGGAATTGTCGCAAGTCCCGACGGTCTGTGGTTCACTGCGAGAGGCACTGGAGTCGCTCGAAGCCGATCATGCCTATCTGCTCAAGGGCGATGTGTTCACCAAGGACCAGATCGACAGCTATATCGAGCTGAAGATGGAAGATGTCGCGCGCTGGGAAATGACCCCGGCTCCGGTCGAATTCGATATGTACTATAGTTACTGAGGCACGCAGCGGAGCAGCGTCACGGTGCGGGCCAGCGAAGCGTAGGCCCGCACAGTAACTGTCGGACGGCCTCGCCAAAGCGAGGACCGACGGCGCGGCTTTGCCGCGACGCACACCAGCTTTTAAATCACCGGTATCTTGTAATGGTGCCACGCAAAGATCGCTGCTGCGCCGCGATACGGCCGCCAATCCTCGGCCATAGCGCGCGTCGCTTTTTCGTCGGGCCGCGCGTCATGCCCCATGATCCGCCGGACCGATTCTTGAACCGCCAAATCCCCGGCAGGCCAGATGTCGGTGCGCCCTTCCGCGAACAGCAGATAGACCTCCGCCGACCAGCGGCCGATGCCCTTCACGCGGACGAGCAGCGCAATCGCCTCCTCATCATCCTCGGGCAGCGCGGTCAGATCGAGCGCGCCCGATGCACACAGTTCGGCAAGGCTGCGCGCATAGCCGATTTTTTGTCGCGACAGCCCCGCGCCGCGCAGGTCTTCGTCGCTGCGCGCGTTCAGCGCATTCGGGTCGGCGATATCTCCGACCGCCGCTTCGACCTTCTTCCAAACCGCGTCAGCCGCCTTAAAGCTGATCTGTTGCCCGACGATGGTCCGGAGCAACGTGACATAGCCCCGGTCGCGCATCCGTGGCTCGGGATAATCCGCCAGCGCCAATGCTGCCGCAAAGCGCGGATCGCGGTCTGCCAGCGCATCGAGATGCTCCTTCAATTGCCCCGCGCTCAATCCCATCGACCACATCCTTGCCTTGACGTCCGCGTCGGGACATAGGCGCTGCGAACCCGGTGGGACAGGAGTTATCGATGCCGAAGTTGATCGTCACCAAGCGCGATGGAGACACCGTCGAACTGGAAGGCAAAACGGGCCTGAGTGTGATGGAAGTCATCCGCGACAATGGCATCGACGAATTGCTCGCGCTATGCGGCGGCTGTTGTTCGTGCGCGACCTGCCACATCCATGTCGATCCGGCGTTCGCGGGACTGGTTGTGCCGATGAGCGAGGACGAAAACGACCTGCTCGATTCGTCGGATCACCGCAACGAGACTTCACGTCTGTCTTGCCAAGTGCCGTTCACGGTGGCGCTCGACGGGCTGAAAGTGACGATCGCGCAGGAAGACTGAGCTACTTCAGGCGCAACACCGCCGTCGGTGCGTCCTTGCTCAGCGGCGTTGCGCGCCACACTATCTGCTTGCGCCCGCCGACGGTCTTTGCGCCATCCTCGTTGTTCTGGCTGACGATCTCGGCATTTGTGTCGAGCGTGAATACGCCGTCGAGATATTTCGACGCAGTTCCCGGTGCCCCGCCAACCGCGCCGACGCCGCCAAGAGCGCTGTTGTTGTCCTGACTATTGGCAAAGCCAGGGGCGCGCACGCGAACCGTGCCGCTCTGCCGTAATTCAATAGCGATAAACGGAAAGATCGCCTGAGCGTCGGTGTTGAAAGGGAAGACGAAACCATGGTCGAGCCGCCCCGAGACCGCATAGTCGATGTCGAACTTCCCCTTGCCGCGATAAATGACCGATTTGTAGCCAGCCTCCTTCGACAGCGCGGCGGCAATCTCGCGGTTTTTCGCATCGGCTTCCGCTTCGGCGGTCGGGTCGGGCTTCGGCGATTCCTTGGGCGCATCGCCCTCTTCGGCCTTTTTGTCCGAAGCGTCGGATAGCCCCTTCGTCGAGGAACCCGGATCGAGCGCGATCACCTCGCCCTTATAGGCAAAGGCAAAGCTGCGGTCGGCATTGACAGTCAGCGACGACACGAACTTGCCCGGCGTCAGTACACACGCCCACAGCATGAGCGGCGCGGCGAGGGCAAAGGCGGCGCGCAGCAATCGGGTCATGATCCGGCTCCCGCTTGCGCCGCCGCATAAAGTGCAATCGCGGCGGCGTTCGACACGTTCAGGCTTTCCACTTTCGAAGAAATCGGCAGCCGCGCAAGCGCATCGCAATGCGCGGCGACATTCTGGCGCATCCCCTCGCCCTCGGCCCCCAGCACCAGCGCGACCTTTTGCGGCCCCAGCGCCTCTGCCAATGTCGTCCGCGTCTCGCCTGCTAGCCCGATCCGCCAAAACCCCGCCTCGCCGATTTCGTCGAGTGCACGCGACAGGTTCACCACCCGCACCCAAGGCACGGTTTCGAGCGCCCCCGACGCCGACTTCGCCAGCGCCCCGCCCTCGGGCGGCGCATGGCGATCTTGCGTCACGATGCCGAGCGCGTCGAACGCCGCAGCGGAGCGCAGGATCGCGCCGACATTATGCGGATCGGTCACCGAATCGAGCACCAGCAAGGTCCGCCGGTCATCCGCCCCTTGGTCCATAAGATCGCCCAGCCACACATCCTCAAGCGGATTGACCTCGATCACCAGCCCCTGATGCGGCGCATCGTGCGGCACCATCCGTCCCAGATCGGCGACATCTGCGTAAACGATAGGAACCACCGGTGGCAGGTCGAGCTTGCCGATTGCCTCGCGCGTCGCCCAGATTTTGTGCACGACGCGCTCGGGATTTGCGAGCGCCGCTGTTACCGCGTGCCGCCCCCAAAAGCGCGGGCGCTGGATATTATGGCTGCTCGTCCTGTTCCCGCGTCGCACCGCACTCTCCCTGTTAGCGACGCCCTACGCGCCCACGCAATTGACAGGCAAGGCCCGCTTCGCCAATGACGCGCGCTCGCTGCGAAAGCGGCGATGTGGACAGGTGGCCGAGTGGTTAAAGGCGGCAGACTGTAAATCTGCTCTCGCAAGGGTACGCTGGTTCGAATCCAGCCCTGTCCACCATAACTTCCGGAGCGTCAGGCGAACACATCCGCTAGCTGGCTGTTGCTCCCGCCCTCCTTGGCGTCGCGCAACTCGCCATAGAGTCCGGCGAGGAAGGCGGCGATGAAAATGCCCATCACGCCCGCCATGACCATGCCGAGCGCCATCGCGCCCAACGGGCTCGTCCGGTAAAGCGTGATCATCCCCATCGTCGATCCGCCCTGCAACACGCCGCTGACCACGAGGTAGACGATGCCGAATAGAACCAGCGCGCCGAAGACCGGCCAGCGGAACCCCTTGGTCAGCGCGCGGCTGCGCCCGAAGGCGGCAATCGGCCCGATCCCCTCGGCAACCAGTGCCGGTGCCGAAACGCTCCACATGGTTAGGACGATAAATGCCGGGATGATGATGAGGATATAGCCGACCATCAGCCCCAGCACCCAAAGGATAGTCAGCGCCACCATCGGTAGGAAGCGCCGCAGCGCCGCGTTAAAGGCCTCGCCCGCAGACGCCGCATCGCCGTCACGCCCGACCAGCACTGCAAGCATCGCGGTCAATGAAAATGCCGTGACTAACAGCGTGCCGAACGACGACAGCCAGTAAACCGGCGACGCAAATATGGCGAGCATCGCAGTCGGATTGGCGGGGTTCATCGCGCCCGCCAGTTGCGACATCGATAAGCCCGATACGGCAGCACTGACCACGCCGGTGGCGACCGCGACGATCAGCAACGTCCGCCAGTTGTCGCCGATGCCCGACACCATGCGGCGGACGACTCCGCCGATTTCGAACCGTCCGAATGCCGGTGCCGTGCTGGCCATATACTCTGCTCCCCTGAACTGGCCTCATCGTCGCAAGCGGTGCAATTTTTGTCCAGTCGCCGCGTTTAGCCGCTTGCCCCCGCGCGGGCGCACCGCCACAACCGGTGCAGTCGAGTACGGGGGTCGTGTGGCAGGTGTCGGAACCGAAGCGGAGCGGGCGGCGGTCGACGGGCGCTTCGACGCGGCGCACCGCGCGCTGGTCGCCGATAAATCTATTCAGTTCGATTTCGCCCCCGTTGTCCAGCCCAAGCCACCCAAGCTCCCCGAATGGCTGCAATGGCTCGGCGATTTCCTGCAATGGCTTGCGCCTGCCTTTCCCTATATTTTTTGGGGTGCGCTGATCGCGGGTGCGCTGACGATCCTGTATTTCGTGTTGTCGAATGTGGACGGCGTCGAGTGGCCATGGAAACGACGCGTCAAGACCGAGGGCTATGACGTCGAAGACTGGCGGCCCGAGGAGAGCGCGGCGCGCGCGTTGCTCGCCGATGCCGAGGCGCTCGCCGCACAGGGTCGATATGCCGAGGCCGCGCGGCTGCTGCTCCACCGCAGCGTCGAGGACATCGCGCGCCGCCTGCCGCAATTCCTGAAACCTTCGCTGACCGCGCGCGATATCGCGACCGCCGAGGAATTGCCGGCCCCCGCCCGCCCCGCCTTCGACGCCATTGCCCGCGTCGTCGAGGTCAGCGCCTTCGGCAGCCGCGCGGTGAACGCGGCTGCCTGGGAGGACTGCCGCGCCGCCTATGCCCGCTTCGCCACCCCCGCGACTTGGGCAGCGCCGCGTGGCTGAGCGCACCGACAACCCCTTTGCTGTCCGCACCATTGCCATCGTTGTGCTAGCCGCTGTGCTCGCTTTCCTCGGTTTCCTGTTTCTCATGGCCTATGCGCCGCAGATGAAGGCGCGCGGGTCGAGCGGGCCGCAGCCGCTGTCGAAATCGGCGGTGGGGTTTTACGGCTTGTATAAATTGTCGGAGGCAACCGGGCGCTTCACCCAGCTTGCCGATAACGAGGATCGCTGGTCCTACGACGGCTTCATGATCGTGACGATCCAGCCCGATACCGATGTCGAGCGGTTGAAGCGGCTCGTTGCGGTGCGCCGCGCGACCGAGGATACCAAGACGCTCTACATTCTGCCCAAATGGCAGACGTCGCCGTCGTTCACCAAATCGGGCTGGCTCGACAATCGGGGGACGCTGGAACCCGAATGGTCGAAACCGCTCCTCGAAGTATTCGGACGTATCCGCTTTGCCGCCGAAAAGACGCCGCCGGGCAACCGTATCCGCGCGGCGGACGGCGAAATGCCCGCCGAGTTCAATGTGCCCGCGCCGCGCGATCTCCACTATATCGCACAGGGTATGAAGCCGGTGCTTGTCGACGATGGCGACCATATCGTGCTGGGGCGTACCGACCTCAACAACGGATCCGCCGACTATATCCTCGCCGATCCCGACCTGCTGTCGAACCAGGGACTGAAATCGCCCGAAGGCGCTCGCGCGGCGCTCGCGCTGATCGACAGTATGCGAAAGGACACCGATGATACGGTCGAATTCGACATGATGCTCAACGGACAGGGAACGCGGAACCTGTTGCAGCTGATGTTCGAGCCGCCGTTCCTCGCGCTGACGATTGCGGTGCTGGCCGCCGCCATGCTGGTCGGCATCCATGTTTTCGGCCGCTTCGGCCCCGCCATTGCCGAACCGCGCGCCATTCCGTTCGGCAAGCGGGCGCTGGCCGATAATGCCGCCGTATTGATCGCGCGGGCAGGGGCGGTGAAGCGGCTGGGTGACCGTTATGTCGCCATGATCCGCGAAAGTGCCGCAACCGCGCTTGGCGCAGGCGCGCTCGATCCGGCGGCGCAGGAAAGCTGGCTCGCCGCATTGACCCGCGACGGCAAACCCGGTTTCGCTGCCCTTGCCGCGGACGCGCGCGGGGCCAAGAATTCCCAAGCGATGCGGTCCGCCGCGCGTGCCCTGCATGACTGGAAAGAAGAGGTGGTTCGTGACCGTTGATGACGTGAAAATACTGGGCGGGCGCATCAGGGCCGAGGTCGGGAAAGCGATCACCGGGCAAGACGGCACAGTCGACCTGTTGCTCGTCGCGCTGTTCGCACGCGGACACATCCTGCTCGAAGGGCCGCCGGGGACGGCGAAGACATTCCTTGCGCGCTGTTTCGCCCGTGCAACGGGCCTCGATTATGGGCGCATCCAGTTCACCCCCGATCTGATGCCGGGCGACATCGTCGGCGCGAATTTGTTCAATTTCCAGACGTCGACGTTCACGCTGACCAAGGGGCCGATCTTTACCGAGCTGCTGCTGGCCGACGAGATCAACCGCACGCCGCCGAAGACACAGGCCGCGCTGCTGGAGGCCATGCAGGAACGATCGGTCACATTCGATGGGAAAACCCACCCGCTGTCGGCGAATTTCATGGTCGTCGCCACGCAGAACCCTATCGAGCAACAGGGCGTCTATCCGCTCCCCGAGGCACAGCTCGACCGCTTTCTGTTCAAACAGGTCGTCGAATATCCAAATGCCGAGGAGGAAGTCGCCATTGTCGCGCGCCACGGCAGCCGCTTCGGCGCGCCACAGGTCGACGAATGGGGAATCGGCGCAGTCGCCGACGCGGCTGTGTTGGAGGCGGCAGCGACGACTGTCAGTGGCGTGGGCCTTGTCGATGATGTCGTGCGCTATATCGTCCGCCTCGTCCGCGCGACCCGCGATAGTGCTTCGCTGGAGACTGGTGCCTCACCGCGCGCGGCGGCGATGCTCGCCAGCGCAGCAAGGGCGCGCGCGGCGCTCGACGGGCGCGACTATGCGATCCCCGACGATGTGAAAGCGCTCGCGCTCCCGTTGCTCCGCCACCGCGTCATCCTGTCGCCCGCCGCGCAGATCGACGGCAAGCGGGTGGAGGCGGTCGTCGCCGACCTGATCGCGCAGGTCGAGGCACCGCGGTGACGCTGCAGCAACTAAAACTAGGGACAGTCCCTACTTTTAATTGCGGAGTGCTTGGTCGATGATCTACCCGTCGGGCCGCGCCGCCGTCCTTGCTGCCGCGAGCGCCATCCCGGCAATCGCGGTTGCGGTGCTGGTTCCGGCCTATTGGTATGCGGGTCTCGCAGCGGTGCTGATCGTGCTCGGCCTGACGCTCGCTGACGCGCTTGGTACCCCGGGCGCAAAGGCGCTCGGCGCGACGCTCGAAGCGCCGCGCGCTGTCTTTGTCGGGCAGGACGTCACACTCGATATCGCCGCGCAGGTCGGCACTTCACGCCGGTTCGAAACCGCTGTCGAGCATGACGCGCGGCTGATCCCCGCCGGTCCCGAACGCCGCGCGATCTCCGGGGCGGCATCGCTGCCCTTCGCTGCCGTCCGGCGCGGGTCGGCGGCCATCGATGCGCTGTGGCTGCGCTGGCCCGGCATGTTCGGTTTGGTCTGGCGGCAAAAGCGCGTCGAACTCGACCGCAAGATCGCGGTGCTGCCCGATGTTCGCCCCGCCCGCACGGAAGCATTGCGCCTGTTCCGCCGCGACGCCAGTATCGGCGAGATCGTGCAAGTCAATACAGGCGCTGGCGGCGAATTTCAGGCGCTTGCCGAGTTCCGTCAGGGCATGGACCGCCGCGCCATCGACTGGAAAGCGAGCGCGCGCCACGGCGGTCTGATCGCCAAGGAATATCGCACCGAGCGCAACAACGACATTGTCTTCGCCGTGGATGCGGGGCGCCTGATGTGCGAGCCGGTCGACGGCATCCCGCGCATCGACCGCGCGATTTCGGCGGCGCTGACGGCGGCGTTCGTGGCCCTGAAGCTCGGCGACAAGGTGTCGCTGTTCGGCTTCGATGCGCGCCCACGCATTTCGAGCGGGGCGGTGTCGGGCGTCGCTTCATTTGCCACTTTTCAGGGGCTGGCTGCCGAACTCGACTATTCGAACGAGGAAACGAATTTCACGCTCGCGCTGACCACGCTCGGGTCGCAATTGAAGCGGCGCTCGCTGGTGCTCGTCTTCACCGATTTCGCCGATCCGACCAGCGCCGAACTGATGCTCAAGACCGTCGGTCGCCTCGCTGAGCGGCACCTCGTGCTGTTCGTCCTGATGCACGATGTCGAGCTGGAAGCGATGGCCGATGCGGTGCCGGAACACAGCGCCGATGTCTCGCGTGCGGTCATCGCCGCGTCGATGTTGCGTGAGCGCAGGATTGTCGTTGCGCGGTTGCAGCGGCTCGGCGTCCATATCGTCGAGGCACATCACGAGCGGATCGGCACCGAACTGGTCAACGCCTATATCGGCCTCAAGCGGAGGAACCTGTTGTGAGCCAGGACTCCACCTCGTTCCGCGCCGAACGCGAGGGCGACTGGCAGCGGCTGGAGACGATGCTCAAACGCATCGAAGGCCGCAGCCCGCGCGCGCTGAGCGACGATGACCTGCTCGACTTGCCGTTGCTCTACCGCTCGACATTGTCGTCGCTGTCGGTGGCGCGCGCGACCGTGCTCGACCGCGCGCTGATCGACTATCTCGAGGCGCTGAGCTTGCGCGCCTATCTTGCCATTTACGGCGCGAGCGGTGGCTTCGGGCGACGCATCGCGCGTTTCTTCCTGTCCGACTGGCCCGCCGCGATGCGGGTAATCTGGGTCGAGACTTTGGTCGCCATTGCGGTGCTTGCAGCTGGCACGGCGGCGGGGTTCCTGCTCGTCCAGGCCGAGCCCGGCTGGTTCAGTGCCATTGTCGGCGGCGATATGGCGGGCGGGCGTAATCCCTATGCCAGCGCCCAGACCTTGAAAGACGTGCTCTACAGCGATGCCAAGGACCAGAACGGCCTCAAATTCTTCGCCACCTATTTGTTTACGCACAATACGCAGGTGTCGCTCGCCTGTTTTGCGCTCGGTTTCGCCTTCGGGGTGCCGACCTTGATGCTCGTTTTCTACAATGGGGCCGCACTGGGCGCGATGTTGCAGATCTATTTTGCCAAGGGGCTGGGGCTGCCGATGGCGGGGTGGCTGTCGATCCACGGGACAACCGAATTGTTCGCGATCACGCTCGCGGCAGGCGCGGGGCTGCACATCGGCACGCGCATCGCCTTCCCGGGGCAACGGACGCGGATGGCGGCGGCGGCAAAGGCGGGCCGCACCGGCGGCATCGCGATGATCGGGGTGATGATCATGCTCGCCATCGCGGGTCTGCTCGAAGGAGTCGGGCGGCAGACGATCAATGCCGACTGGGTGCGCTTCACCATCGGCGGCGGGATGCTGTTGTTCTGGCTGACCTATTATTACGGGCCGCGCCTCCGCCATGGCGACTAAAGCCGCCAAACCTCCCAAACCGCGCGATATGCGGCGGCGGCTGGTCACGCCCGAGGGCGTCGATCTGGGTGTCGTCATCGGCGACACCGGCCAGCGGCTGGGGGCATTCATCCTCGATATGGTCGTCATGGTTGCGCTGATGACCGCGCTGACTTTCATCTCGATCTACGCCTTCGCCAGCAACCGTGCGGGCGGCGAGATGGTCGGAATCATCTGGCTGCTCGGCTTTTTCCTGATCCGCAATTTCTACTTCATCGCGATGGAGTTGCGCCCGCGTGCCGCGACGCTCGGCAAACGCTGGATGGGCTTGCGTGTCGTGGCGCGCGACGGCGGGCGGTTGACGGCGGATGCAGTGGTCGCGCGCAACCTGATGCGCGAGATCGAAACGTTCCTGCCGCTATCGATGTTGAGTTCGGGCCTTGCCGACGGGACGGTCGATGCGCTGACCGGCTGGCTGGGTTTCATCTGGACAGGCGTGTTCCTGTTCTTCCCGTTCCTCAACAAGGACCGCTTGCGCGTCGGCGACCTGCTGGCGGGGACATGGGTGATCCGCACGACGCGCGACAAGCTCGACCGCGATTTGACGACTGTTCCGACAGTGGCGGCGTTTACGTTTACGCCAGAGCAGCTTGATGCGTACGGCGTCTACGAGCTCGAAACGCTTGAGGGGGTGATCCGGCGGAGCGACGGTGCCGCGAAACTGACGGTGGCGCAGGCAATCATCGACCGGATCGGCTGGCCGGTCGAGGTTGGCGACATCGACGGGTTTTTGACCGCCTATTACACGCAGTTGCGCGCGCGGCTGGAGAAACGGCTGCTGCTGGGTAAGCGGCGCGCGGACAAGTTCGATGTGGCGGGGTAGCGTTGAGGGATCGGGCTGGCTCGTCGCCTGCGGCTCCTCACGGCATCCTTTGGATGCCGTCACCATCCGCGAAAATCTGCCCCCGGCAGATTTTCTGCAGGATGGTGACCCCAACGGGAATCGAACCCGTGTTTCAGCCGTGAAAGGGCCGCGTCCTAACCGCTAGACGATGGGGCCATCTAAGCGAGGCGCGCGCATAGCATAATCGGCGCGCCCGTCAATCAGGCGTCAATCACACCACGCCGCATCGTCGAGGTGCATTTCGGCGGCGGGGCGCGAGCCCCAATCGTCGATCTTCACGCGACCCGCGACCCATAGTCGCCGGTCGCGCGGGGCGGCGAGCAAGGCTTGCCCGAGCGGATTGTCGGCGCTGCGGAACGCCACCGTCTTCAGGCTGCGTCCGTCGTCGCCTTGCATTAGCGCGCGGACATGGCCGCCGCTGCCGACGACATCGGCCTTGATGACGCGCATCGGCCCTGCGGCCACGCGCGGCGCGGGCCAGCCCATGCCATAAGGACCGGCCCCCTCCAGTGCCTCGACCAGCGACGGCGTCACCCCGCCGCACGACACCACGACGTCGAGCAACAGGGCGCGGTCGCCCGATGCACGCGCGATGTCGGCGGACAGGCGTTCGTCGATAAAATCGGCAAAGGCCTCGACCTGACCCTCGGCAATGGTCAACCCCGCCGCCATGGCATGACCGCCGCCCGCGACCAGCAGCCCCATATCCTTGGCTGCGAGCACCGCCGCGCCGAGGTCGACACCCGAGATTGACCGACCCGAGCCTTTGCCGACGCCATGTTCATCGAGCGCAATCACAATGGCGGGTTTGCCCAGCTTCTCCTTCAACCGACCGGCCACGATGCCGATGACACCCGGGTGCCAACCCTGTCCTGCGATGACAGCAACGGCGCGGTTGCCCTTGTTGACCGACAGCGCTTCCGCCTCGGTCTGAACCCCTGCCTCGATAGCGCGGCGCTCCTCGTTCAGCTGGTTCAGCTGCTCGGCAATGTCCGCCGCCTCTTGCGGGTCTTCGGTCGTCAACAGCCGCACCCCTAGATCGGATTTGCCGACCCGACCGCCTGCATTGATACGCGGCCCAAGGGCAAAGCCCAGATCCGAACATTGCGGCGCGCGTTTCAGTCGGGACGCCGCTAGCAGTGCCTGAAGACCGACATTGCGGCCCGCGCCCATTACCTTGAGACCCTGCGCGACGAATGCCCGGTTCAGGCCGCGCAATGCCGCAACGTCGGCGACAGTGCCGAGGGCGACGAGGTCGAGCAGATCGATAAGTCTCGGCTCGGCGCGTGTCGCAAAAAAGTCTCGCCCCCGTAAGGTCCGCAACAAAGCCGCGCCCAGCAGGAACGCGACTCCGACCGCTGCAAGATGCCCGTGTGCCGCCCCTTCGCCTTCGTCGAGCCGGTTCGGATTTACGAGTGCCAGCGCCAGCGGCAGTGTCGCCGCGCATTGGTGGTGATCGACGACGATCACATCGACCCCCGCTGTCCGCGCCATGGCCAGCGCCTCGAATGCCTGAGCGCCGCAATCGACCGTCACGATCAGCGAAGCCCCGCCCTCGGCAATTTTCACCAGCGCCGCGCCCGACGGGCCATAGCCTTCCATGAGCCGGTCGGGGATATAGGCCTGCGGATCGAGGCCCAGCCCGCGCAGCAGCCGGACCAGCAGCGCCGCCGATGTCGCGCCATCGACATCGTAATCGCCGAACACGGTAACTGCTTCGCCCGCCACAACCGCATCGGCCAGCCGAACCGCCGCCACGTCCATGTCGCGGAACATCGACGGATCGGGCATGAATTCGCGCAATGTCGGTACCCGGTGCGCGTCGATTTCATCGGGCGGACAGCCTCGCGCGAGCAATAATCCCGCGACCAGATCATCGCCCGGCCCGACCCCGCTGCGCCAGCGCCACGCCTGACCGGCAATCGATTGGGTGACGGCAAGCGGGTTCATCGCCGACCGCTATGGAGTCGCGGACGGCTCGGGACAAGCATCCGATGTCGAGAGTTCGTTAACCATATGTTGGTAACGCACACCATGGTTTGTCGCGTCCATCGGCAGTTCGACTTCCTCGTGCGGTTTGCGCTGTGCAGCCTATTCGCTGTGCTGTTGGCGCTGCTTCCCGCACCGGCCAGCGCGCAGCTCAACAACAGTTGCAATGCGGCGACCGGACAGGGCGCAGCTCCGGCCGATTTCCAGAGCTACTGCTGGTTCGATTTCACAGGCTACAACGATACGACTGCGCGCTCGGCGGGGGGGCAGCCGTTCGGGTGGAACCTGCCCGACGGAACGCGCGTCACCGCCACCGTCCGTGCAAGCAACGGCGCGGTGACAGCATCGCTATCGCCCGCCTGGACCGGCGCGAATTTTGGTAACACCTTCGCGGGAGCCGGATTCAGCGGAATCACCGGGCGTCCGATCATGTACACGACGACGTCGACAACCACGGCGACGTTAGTACTTTCGTCGATTACTGTCACCCCGCCGACTGGAGTCGGGGCCAGCGCCTATATGTTCGTCGTCGCCGACGCCGAATCGACCGACGGCACCGAAAATATTCAGATGATTACCAACGGCGGGGCGTGGACCCAGCTTTCGCTGCTCGACGGAAGTGGCCCGACGCCGACGCTGACCAATGCCGGCACCACGATGACGATCAACGGCAACAGCGGTAGTTCACCCGGCGACAATTTCATCTTCGGCAGCACCTCGCCCGCTCAGGTTACGGTTAACATGTTTGCGGGCGGGCTTCAGGGCGTCGCGATTGCGATCCGCTTTGCATCGCTCAGGCTCAACAAACAGATTACCGGTACGCGGATCAACGCCGCCGACCAGTTCACTTACCGGGTGACAGCAACGACGGGCGGCACAACGCTCGCATCGGGCACGACCAGCGGGAGCGGCACGGGCCCGTTCACCGCCGCAACCGTCTCGCTCGCGTCGGGCCTCGCCATGACGCTGACCGAAACCATGGCGGGTGGCAGCGTTAGCCCTTTGTCGAGCTACTCGGCGCGGCTGACGTGTACCAACACGACGGTGTCCTCGACGCCACTGCCGAACAATGTGGCGATCGCGACGGGCAGCGGCACGGGGAGTTACAGCTTCGGCACGCTGCAATATGGTGATTCGGTCATTTGCACCTTCACCAACACGGCCTTCCCGACGGTGCAGTTGACCAAGGCGCTCGGCGGAACAGGCCGTGTGTTTGCTGCCGACCAGTTCATCATGAATGTGGCACAGGGCGCAACCGTGATCGCGACGACGACCACGACGGGCACTGGCGCAACCGTCACGACCGGCAGCACCCCCGCTACGTTGGTTACGCCGGCAACAGCCTATGCCTTCAGCGAAGCGGCATCGGGCACCACCAATCTCAACTACTACACCTCGGGGTTGGCCTGCACCAACAGCTATACGGCCTCGACGACAGTCCTTCCGACAACCGTTGGCGGGACAGTGACCCCCGCGCTCGCCGACAAGATCAGTTGTACGCTGACGAACACGCCCAAGCCCGCGCGCGCCGATCTCGTCATGTCAAAGATATCGACGCTGATTTCCGATCCCGTCAACGGCACCACCAATCCGAAGCACATCCCCGGTGCCATCGTCCGCTACCTGATTACCGTCACGAACCAGGGCAATGGCCCTGCCGACGCGAGCACGATCGCGACCCCGACGCTGACTTTGACCGACCCGATCACCGGGGCGCTCGGCACTTTTGTACAGGGGACGGCAGTTACCTTCGCCAACGGCACGCCGTCGAGCACGCTTGCCTGTACCTATGCTACATGCGTCAGCTGGACGAAAACAGCAGGCGGCACGACGGGCTTCGGCGCAGCGCTGACGCCCGACGGCGCAGGCTTCGACGATGCGATCACTGGCATCCGCATTCGCCCCACCGGCACCTTTGCAGCGGCGACGGCGGCGGGTCAGCCGTTTTTCACCATCCAGTTCGACGCGCGGATCAAATAGCCCGGGTCAGATGGCTCGGGTCAGGCCACGAGCCAGTTCTCGACGCGCAAGCCATCGACGCGCGCGAACTCATCGAGGTTCGCTGTGACCAAAGTCATGTCGAGCGACAGCGCGTGCGCGGCGATCCACAGATCATTCGCCCCGATTGGCGTACCCAGATTTTCGAGGGCTGCCCGGATACGGCTATAGGTCGCGGCGACGTCCTCATCGACTTGTAGAATCGCAAGCGAGTTAAGAACCAGCATGACTTGCGTTCTAAGTGCCGCAGATTGTCGCTTCTCGACCCCGAACAAGATTTCGCCAACCACAATTGCACTGACTGCTGCTCGAGCCGGATTACGACGCTCGAGCAAAACCCGCGCGGCGCCACGGTCGTGGACCAATGCCGATACGATGTTTGCATCGAGCATATAGGCCAGTGTCACAGATCGACGGGCTCCGGTGGATAATCCGCGATGTCCTCGAGTTGCTCATGTTCGGGGAGCGGAGGGAGGCTACGCAACACTTCGAGCAAGCCTAACCTCACCGGCACCGGCTCCAGCACCAGCCGCTCACCCTCGCGGTGGATCATCACTTCGCGGCCCGGCAGTTCGAACTCGCGCGGAATACGCACCGCCTGATTGCGACCATTGCGAAACACGGCAGCGCGTCGGGCGTTTTCCATGGCGGCAACCTGGCCTATGGCATGGCCTATGTCAATGTGCGGTGGTCGCCCCGCACCCAGCGGATTGTGCCCGAAGAGGCGCGCATGACGACGGTTTCGGTCGTCATGCGCCCACCCGGCAGACGCTTGACGCCCGCCAACAACGAGCCGTCTGTGACGCCGGTCGCCGCGAAGATGCAGTCGCCCTTGACCAGATCTTGCAGGTGGTAAACGCGGTCGAGGTCTTCGATCCCCCATTTGCGCGCACGGGCGCGTTCGTCGTCATTGCGGAAGACGAGACGCCCCTGAAACTGCCCGCCGACACAGCGCAGCGCGGCCGCGGCCAGCACACCCTCGGGCGCGCCGCCCTGTCCCAGATAAATGTCGATGCCCGTGTCGGGATTGGTTGTGGCGATCACGCCGGCGACATCGCCATCGCCGATCAACATCACGCCACAACCCATCGCGCGCAGCTCTGCAATCAGCTTTTCGTGGCGCGGCCGGTCGAGGACACAGGCAATGATCTCGTTCGGCGCGACGCCCTTTGCCGCAGCAAGTGCGTGCACATTCTCGGTGGCCGATTTAGTGAGGTCGATCACGCCCTCGGGATAGCCGGGGCCGACCGCGATCTTGTCCATATAGGTATCGGGCGCGTTGAGCAGGTTGCCGCCCTCCGCCGCCGCCAGCACCGCAAGTGCGTTCGGTCCGGCCTTCGCCGTGATCGTGGTGCCCTCGAGCGGGTCGAGCGCAATGTCGATTTTCGGCCCTTTGCCCGGTGCTGAGCCGACCTTTTCGCCGATGAACAGCATGGGCGCTTCGTCGCGCTCGCCCTCGCCGATGACCACCGTGCCATCCATATAGAGTGCGTTGAGCGCATCGCGCATCGCTTCGACGGCGGCGGCATCGGCGGCCTTCTCGTCGCCGCGCCCGATCAGCGCCGAGGCGGCAATCGCCGCCTTTTCGGTGACGCGCACCATTTCGAGGACGAGAACACGGTCGAGGACATCGCTTGGCGCGATCTTGGTTTCTGGCACGGTTTCTGGCATCCTTGGCTGTGCTGCTGGCAAGCCGATAGGAGCCGAGTGTGTCAATGTCGAGAACGCTCGTCGTGCTGTTCGTCATCGCTAGCGCTTTTCCGGTGTCAGCTAAGGTGCCTGATACCCTCGAAACCTATCAGCGGCTGACCAGCGTCGAGCCGCGCTGTGTCCGCCCGTCGTCCGACCGCGAAATCATTGTCTGCGGCAATCGCCGCGCCGACCGCTGGCGGGTGCCCTATATTGGATACGAGGTCGGCGATCCGCGCGGCGAAAGCGTCGAGGGCGAGCGCAAGCGCGTGTCCGCCGCACCGAAGGTGCCGTGCGGCCAAGGCGCGATCATCGCCGATTGCGGGGGCGGCGTCGGCGTGAAAGTCTCGACGACATTTGGCACCAGCGGCGGAGAATTACGTCTGCGACCGCTCGCGCCATGATGTGCGGGCACTTCGCCTGTATCGCCTTTGCGTTTCTTGTCAGCTTTGCCGCCGAAGCACCTGCCCAAACCGTAGAGCCGACGGGAGATGCGATGACTCGCTATCGCATAATGACGAGCGTTGCACCGAAGCGGTGCACCGCAGACCCCGACCCCGCCGTCATTACCGTATGCGCGACCAAGCTCCGCGAGACCCAGAAAGTGCCGTATATCGAAGAGCTGCGCGCAGGTGATCGTCCCCGCTTGGTGCTCGGCGAACTTCCCGGCCAATATGTGCCGCCGTGCCCAGTTCGCGGATGTCCTTGTCCGCCGACGGAATGCGGTATCCGGGCGCTTGCGAAGAAAATCTTCGGGGGAGATTGATCAAACGGTCAGCTACAGAAGCCAACGCACCACAGCTAGGACTCCTGTATTCGCGCAATAGCCGCAGAGCGGGCAATGAACACATCGCGTTTCGATCATTGCCAGCGCTGATGCAGCTGGAAGCAATCTCATGACAAAGGATGTTCTGCCATGCGTGCCGCGTTCCTGATTGCCATAGCTGCGTTCGCCCTCACGCCTGCCGCCGCACAGACACCGCGCGACCTCGCGGCTCAGTCCAAGGCGATGAATGAAATCGCGTTCATGAAAGGCCGCTGGCTGGGGCGCGGCTACCGCCTGCCGGTGGGCGGCGCACGCTACGATTATACGCAAACGATGGTGATCGAGGCGAAATCAGGCGGCATTCTGCTTGCCATCGAGGGGCTGAGCCTTCGCCACGCCGAGAACGCCGACAAACCCGGCAGCGGGTCGTTCGCCGTCGTCAGTTACGACGAGCGCACGCGCCAATATGCGTTCCGCTCGTTCGGGTTCGGCGACATGATCCCGGCGACTTTCGAGGTCGCCCGCCCCAATGTCGTGCGCTGGACCACGGCAGGGCCGTTCATGTTGCGCTTTACCATCGACGGCGCGACACCCGGTATCTGGAACGAGACCGGCGAACGGTCGACCGACGGCGGCAAAACCTGGACGCCGACACATGCCTTGACCGCTTGGCGGGTCGACATGCGCTAGACGTCGAGGATCGGCATCCACATCGGTTTGCCGGTCAGGCTCGGACTACCGTTGAGCCGGTCGAGTGCGGCCTGAACGGCCCGCGCCGGACCCTCATGCGTCGTCATCGCGACGAATACGCCACCATCGGCCGTTTCGCCGCGCTGGATCATGCCTTCGATCGAGACACCACCGTCGCGCATCGCTGCGGTCAGTTCGGCAAGAACCCCCGGCTTGTCGGCCACAGTGAAGCGCAGATAGGCGCGCTCGCGGCGGTCGCCGGGGTCGGCGTGCTTGGGTGTTGCCAATGCGGCAACCGGCATCCCGAAGGCCGCGCCGACGTCGCCGCGCGCGATGTCGATCAGGTCGGCGACGACGGCGCTTGCCGTCGGTCCCTCGCCCGCGCCGCGCCCTTCGAAGAACAGCCGCCCGACGAAATTTCCTTCCGCGACCACCGCATTCATTGGTCCGTGCACATGGGCGAGCGGGTGCGACAGTGGCACGAGGCAGGGGTGAACGCGCTGGAACAGGCCGTGCGTTTCGGCCTCGGCCAGACCCACGAGGCGTATGCAATAACCGAGCGCGCGCGCCTGCGCGATGTCGCCCGCCTGCACTTGCCGGATGCCACCCAAGGCAACGCCCGCGAAATCGATCCGCGTCCCGAACGACAAGCTGGCAAGGATCGAGAGCTTGTGCGCGGCATCGACCCCGTCGACATCGAACGACGGATCGGCCTCGGCAAAGCCCAGCGCCTGCGCGTCGGCAAGCACATCGGCGAAGTCGGACCCCTCAGCCTCCATCCGCGTCAGGATGTAATTGCAGGTGCCGTTGAGGATGCCATAAACTTGGCGGAGTTCGTTGGCTGCCGCGCCTTCGCGCAACCCCTTGATGACCGGAATTCCACCCGCAACCGCCGCTTCGTATTTGAACGCCGTCCCGGCCGCTTCTGCCGCTTGCGCCAGTTCGAGGCCATGGTGCGCGATCATCGCCTTGTTCGCGGTCACGAACGCGCGACCCGCCGCAATCGTGCGGTTGGCAAGCGTCAGCGCGGGACCGTCGCTACCGCCGATCAGTTCCACCACGACATCGATGCCGGCGCGGTCGGCCAGCGCCGTCGTGTCATCCACCCAGTCGAAGCGCGAAAGATCGACCCCCCGGTCGCGGCTGCGGTCGCGCGCGCTCACGGAAACGACCTCGATGGCGCGGCCGGCGCGGCGTGTGATCAACTCGCGGTTGGTGTCGAGCAATTTCACGACGCCGCCGCCGACAGTGCCGAGGCCCGCCAAAGCGACTTTGAGGGGCGCGATTTTGAGAGGGTTGGTCATGCGGACCCCATGCCTAATCATTTTCGCGGCGTCACCCTGAACTTAACGACACATATGGTCAGTTGCGTTCCAGCGTCACGAAGCTGTAGCCGTCATGATCTTCGCGCGCGATTTCGCGCCACGCTGCGGGATCGGGCGGGAGAAAGCTGCGATGCCCGAAATCAGGCCGCTTCAGCTTGATAGTAAGCACATGGTCAGAACAACGCACTCATCGCAGGTTGCAGCTTCATAACCTCTCGACGAGCCGGACTTGGCTCAATCCGCTTATGAATATTCGTAGTCATTTCCGTCCGTTGCTGGCGACGCGCCTCAGTTCGAGCGCGGCTTAGCTCTGTTATCGTAAAAGCAGCTTCGTCAGACATCGACGCTACCACTGCCTGAAGGGGCTTTGAGGCCCACTCAATTCCAGACACAAGCTTCTCGTCGAAATATGTGTCGCCGTCGCTCACGACCTTATCGACAACTGTAAGGAGGTAGCGGTCAACAATCTCGGAGAACTGATGATACATCGTCTGACCACCCACGATGTAGATTTCTTTATATTTTCGAGGGGCATTCTCCGCTGCACGCAAGGCTTCGGCGATGCCGGTCGCTGCGGCAAAAGTTTCAGACGTCGGCATCAAGCCAAAGTCGTGACTTACAACGACGTTATAGCGACCGGGCAAAGGCCGTCGCCCTAGCGAATCAAAGGTCTTTCGACCCATGATCACGACGTTGCCAAATGTCTGCTCTTTGAAAAAAGCCATGTCCGTTTTGAGCCGCCACGGCAGAGCATTTTTGCAGCCGATGACGCCAGTCTGATTCAGGGCAACGATGGAGGTTAACCGACGCATTGAAATCCCAATTCAGCAATCTGCTGAATCTCATAACCGTTCAAAGGCCGTCTGACTCCCCCCAAAACAAAAAAATGTGAGAGCCGAGTTGATGAAAGCCTGTGGAGAACCTGTGGACTAAACCGCCACCTCGCCCTTGATATGCGGATGCGCGTCGTACCCCTCGACCGCAAAGTCCTCGTATTCATAGCCGTCGATGCTGTCCGCACGGCGTTTGAGCACTAGTTTGGGCAAGGGCTTCGGCGCGCGCGTCAGCTGCAGCCGTGCTTGCTCCAGATGGTTCGAATAGAGGTGCGTATCGCCGCCGGTCCAGACGAACTCGCCGACCTCCAGCCCGCACTGGTCGGCAAGCAGGTGCGTCAGCAGCGCGTAGCTCGCGATATTGAACGGCACCCCCAGAAACACATCCGCCGAACGCTGATAAAGCTGCAACGACAGCTTCCCGTTCGCCACATGGGTCTGGAACAGGCAGTGGCACGGTGCCAGCGCCATGCGGTCGATCTCGCCGGGGTTCCAGGCACTGACGATCTGGCGGCGGCTCGCGGGGTTGTTTTTGATCTGGTCGATGAGCAGCTTGATCTGGTCGATGTGCCGTCCGTCGGCACTTTCCCAGTCGCGCCACTGCTTGCCATAGATCGGGCCGAGGTCGCCATCCTCGCGGGCCCATTCGTCCCAGATGCCGACGCGGCGCTCCTTCAGCCAGTTGTTGTTCGTCTCGCCGCGCAGAAACCACAGCAGCTCGATAAAGATCGAACGAACATGAAGTTTTTTGGTCGTGACCAGCGGGAATCCGGCACTCATGTCGAACCGCATCTGGTGCCCGAATACACTAAGCGTACCGACTCCGGTGCGGTCGGCCTGCGGGACGCCGGTATCGAGGATGCGACGCAGGAGGTCGTGATAGGCTTGCATATGGCATCCTATGCCGCGCCATGCTGCTTGCGCCAAGTCGAAGTATCTGGTCCGTAATCGATCAAACCTGCCGGCACGGAACGGTGCGTATCGGAGCAGCTTCGGCTTGCGCGCGTTGATGCAGCTGCGATTCTTGCTGCGATGCTCGCCTTGCCCGATCAGGAAACGCTTCGTATCGTCCATATTGACGCGCACGGCTGTGTCGTCGGCATCACCGAACAGTCGACACAACGTGCCGATCGAATCGAACTGTCGATGCGCTCGCTGGCTGCCGATGCCTTGCGCTTCGACGCAGCGACGCTCCTCTTGTCGCACAATCATCCGGGTGGCGACCCGACGCCGAGTTGTGCCGACATCGCCACGACGCATGCCATTATGCGGATGATCGGGCCGCTCGGCATCCGGCTGCACGATCATGTGGTCACGGGCGACGGGCGGGATTTCAGTTTTCGCTCGGCTGGATTGCTCTGAGTCCGGGGCGTCGGGCAGACAAAGCGCGCTTGACCTCAATGCACCGACGGCCCGCCGGGTTGCCCCTTCAGCTCTTCCATCGCCTCGCGGTAGTGTTGCCGGTTACGGTTCCAGCCGAGCTGGCAGTCGGCATAGGCGATGCCGCCATAGGCAAGCGCCGACCCGAGCCATGCAAGCCAGAGCGGCAGGGCAAGCCATTGCAGCACGATGAAAACGCCGATCACGGCGATACCGAAGCCGAACGCGGTCGCGGCTGCAGCACGCGGCGTATCGACCGGCGGCGGCGCGATATTGGCGGCACGGCTCTTGGCTTGTTCGAAAATGGTCATGACAGGTTGTTAGCGTTGTGCGGCATTCCACGCACCGGTTTTCGTGTCGGCACTGGTTTTATGTGTCCGGGTTCTTAGGTTGTCCGAACAACGCCTCGGAGCCAGCCATGACCGATACCCCCGACTATGTGCCGCCAAAGGTCTGGACATGGAGCGCCGGAAACGGCGGTCCGTTCGCCAGCATCAACCGCCCAACCGCCGGTCCCACGCACGACAAGGAATTGCCGGTCGGCAAGCATCCGCTGCAACTTTATTCGCTGGCCACGCCCAATGGGGTGAAAGTGACCGTGATGCTCGAGGAGCTGCTCGCGGCGGGGCATAGCGGCGCGGAGTACGACGCGTGGCTGATCCGGATCAACGAAGGCGACCAATTCAGCAGCGGGTTCGTCGACATCAACCCCAATTCTAAAATCCCTGCGCTGATGGACCGCAGCGGTGCCGCGCCGATCCGCGTCTTCGAATCGGGCTCGATCCTGCTGTATCTTGCCGACAAATTCGGCGCATTCCTGCCGACCGATCCGGCGGGGCGGACCGAGGCGCTGAACTGGCTGTTCTGGCAAATGGGGGCAGGGCCGTTTCTGGGCGGCGGATTCGGGCACTTTTACCATTATGCGCCGGTCAAGATCGAATATGCCATCGACCGCTTCGCGATGGAGGTGAAACGTCAGTTCGACGTGCTCGACCGGCGGCTGGCGGATAACGAGTATCTCGCGGGGAATGAGTACACCATCGCCGATATGGCGGTGTGGCCGTGGTATGGGGCGGTCGCCAAGGGCGCGGCTTACGGCGATGCGGCGGAATTTCTGTCGGCGCATGAATACAAGAACGTCATCCGCTGGACCGACCAGATTGCGGCACGGCCTGCAGTCAAGCGCGGGCGTATGGTCAATCGCGCGGTCGGCGATCCGGCGAGCCAGTTGCACGAGCGGCACGATGCGGGCGATTTCGACACGCGGACGCAGGACAAGCTCGAACCAGCGACCTAGCCCCGCGCGGCGGCAATCGGTTCGCGGGCGCGGGTGACGATAGTGCTTCCTAACGGCGCAGTGTCGTTGAATCGTGCGAGCAACAGTCCCGCCTCCCCGCTGCGGTATTCGGTCAGCGCGCAATTTGCGATGTCGCCTGCCGCATCGATGGCGAGCACCCCGGCTTCATCGAGCTCCTCGAGGACATAGCGCAAGCAAAAGATCACGCATTCGTGCGCGACAATCATGACCCGTGCACCGGCATGGTGCAGCGAAATCCGGTCGATCACCCCGCGCAGCCGCAGGATCACATCGCACCAGTTTTCGCCACCGGGCGGGCGGTGGTAGAATTTGCCGAGCAGGTCGCGCTGCGCCGCCTGGTCGGAGTGCAGCGCCTTCACCCCCTCCCAGGTCAGACCGTCGAGAATGCCGAGTTCGCGCTCGCGCAGCCGTTCGTCGGTGAGGATGCGGACGTTGGGGGCAGCGCCGCCCGCACTGCGGAGTGCCGTCACCGTGTCGGTCGCGCGTTGGTAGGGCGAGGTCAGCACGATATCGGGGCGGGCGCTTTCGTCCTGTGCTGCGAACCAGCTGCCCAGCGCATGGGCCTGTGCGGCACCCGCGACCGACAGGCCGGTGTCCATGTCGCGGGCGTTGAGCGCGACGCGGTGGTGACCTGCGCTGGTCGCGGCATGGTTCGCCAGCATCGCCGCGCTCTCGCCATGGCGCACGATCCATAAGACCTTTGGCCACAGGACCGACGGCCAGCGGCTCATGCGTTCTTCCGGGCTTTCATCGCTTCGACAATGCGCTTCACGTCCTGGCTCTGCCCGCGCGGCAGGATCAGCACGTCATTGCCGCTGGCGACAACGATCAGGTCGTGCACCCCGACGGCGGCAATGCGGATGCCGTCGCTGCGGAGGAGGCAGTTGCGGGTATCGAGCGCGATCACGTCGCCGTGATGGGCATCGCCACTGCTGTCGCTGCCCAGCGCGTGCAGCGCGTCCCATGAACCGACATCGGACCAGCCCATCGCGACAGGGACGACGGCAACGCGCTCCGCCTTTTCCATAACGGCATAGTCGATCGATTCGGAGGGGCTGGCGGCGAAGGCGGTTTCGTCGGGCAGGATGCGGCTGCCCTCATGCTGGGCAGCGGCGACCGCGCGCTGGGCGGCGGCGAGCATGTCGGGTTCGTGGACGGCCAGGGCGCCAAGAAACGCGTCGGCACGAAACAAGAAGATGCCGCCGTTCCAGACATGGTCGCCGCCCGCGATCATGGATTCAGCCCGCGCACGGTCGGGCTTCTCGACAAAGCGTGCGACCTTGTGGACGCCGGGCGCAAGCACTTCGCCGGTCTGGATATAGCCATAGCCCGTCTCGGGTCCGTCGGGAGCGATCCCGAACGTCGCCAGCCAGCCGTCCTGAACCAGAGGCAGCGCGGCATCGACCGCGGCCATGAATGCGCTTTCGTCGGCAATGATATGGTCGCTGGGCATCACCAGCAGCGGCGCGTCCGGGGCAGCGAGAAGGGCGGCCAGCGCGATGGCAGGCGCGGTGTTGCGCGCGAGCGGTTCGAGTACCAGCGTCGCCTCGGCCCCCGCCAATTGCGCCTCAATCAGGTCGGCGTGGCGGGCGTTGGCGACGACCATCGGCGGGGCAAAGCGCGTCCGGCCGGCGCAGCGCGCCACCGTCGCCTCGAACATCGTCGCGTCGGACGCGAGCGGCAGGAACTGCTTGGGCCGCTCGGGCTGCGACATCGGCCACAGCCGCGTGCCGGAGCCGCCGGACAGAATAACGGGGACAATGCGGTTGTCGTGAGTCATTTGATGTTCCCTAGACGCGACGCTTGCATCCCGCCAGCGCAACGCCGCACAGCATTATCAGCTCCCTGTAACCGCACGCCCTTCACCATATCTTTGTCAATTTGGGCGACACAGCGCACAGGTGTCGGAATATTTGACGCTGTGACGGGATTGGCGAGCGGACGAGCGTGTTCAGGCTGTTCAAACATTATGTGCCCTATGCGGTGCTGTTCCTCGCGCTGATCGACTTCGCGCTGTTGCTGGGTGCCGCCGAAGCCGCCTGGGTCGTGCGCGCGCGGCAGATCGGGATGGGGATCGATCCGGTTGCAGTACGGTATTGGCCGCTGGTCAATTTCGCGGTCACCTTGCAGCTCGCGATGATCGCGGTCGGGGTGTACGGTACCGATGCGTTTCACTCGATGCGTTTTGCCGCCGCGCGACTGGTTGTGGCGATCTGCCTTGGCGTCATTTTCCTGTCGGTCGTCTACTTCACGCTTCCGGGCTATACCCTGTGGCGGTCGAACTCGCTTTACGCGATGTTCTTTGCCTTTGTTCTTTTGGTCGGCGTCCGTGTGCTGCTCGGCGAGATGTTCGGGACCGAGGCGTTCAAGCGGCGGGTGCTGGTGCTCGGCGCAGGACAGCGCGCGGCACGTCTCGGGCGACTGGGGGCAGAGCGCGCGACGAGCTTTTCGGTGGTCGGCCATATCGATATGGGCGATTGCGAGGCGGTTGTCGGAACTGCTGTGCCGCGCGCAGCCATCGCAGATCTGGCGGGCTATGCCGCGACGCTCGGTGCCAATGAAGTCGTGCTGGCGCTGGAGGAACGGCGCAAAGCCATGCCGGTCGCTGATCTGCTGCACATCCGCACGCTCGGTATGCACGTCAATGAGATCTCGACCTTTCTGGAACGCGAGACAGGCCGTGTCGATCTCCGCAGTATCAACCCAAGCTGGCTGATCTTTTCGGACGGATTTTCAAGCGGACGGCGACTGTCGTCACTGGCCAAGCGGGTGTTCGACATCGTCGTGGCCGCGTTGCTGCTCATGCTCACCCTACCGTTCATCGCGGTTGCGGCAGTGCTCGTGAAACTTGAATCGCGGGGTCCGGCTTTTTACCGCCAGACCCGGGCGGGCCTTTACGGCGCGCCATTCGATATCCTGAAGCTACGGTCGATGCGCCAGGACGCCGAAGTTGGCGGCAAGGCCGTATGGGCCGAAAAGGACGATCCGCGCATCACGCGCGTCGGGCGCTTCATCCGCAAGGTCCGCATCGACGAACTGCCGCAATTGTGGACCGTGCTAAAGGGCGAGATGAGCTTCGTCGGCCCGCGCCCCGAACGCCCGCAGTTCGTGGCCGAACTCGGCAAGAAAATTCCGTTCTACGCCGAACGCCATGTCGTGAAGCCGGGCATCACCGGCTGGGCGCAGATCAACTATCCCTATGGGGCGAGTCTCGATGACGCGCGGCAGAAGCTCGAATATGATCTGTATTACGCCAAGAACTACACGCCGTTCCTCGATGTCGTCATCATTCTCCAGACGATCCGCGTCGTCCTGTTTCCGGAAGGGGCGCGGTGACCGCACTCGCGCTTGCGTGGAGCCATGCGCTGGCAGCGGTCCTGTTCATGGGCGTTGCGGTCTGGCAGGCGCGGCACTGGCGCGATCGCGCGGCGCGCGCGGTGGTTGTGGCCTGTGCGCTGACCGGCGTCTGGGCGGCGGTCACGGCGTCGCTCGGTGTCGAGACGGCGGCGAGCCAGTTCGCCGAAAGCGTCCGCAATTTTGCCTGGTTGAGCTTTCTTTATGCGCTGCTGCGGCGCGGCGGGACGGAATACCGCAGTTTGCGCGCGCTCTATTCGGTGCTCGCCTTTGCCTCGGGTGCCACGGCGGTCATTGATCTGCTGGCACTGGTGGGGCCGACCGGCGAAGCCCCGACCGAGGCCTTGCTGCTGTCGAGCTTTGCGCTACGGATGGTGTTCGCCGTCGGCGCGCTGGTCGCGGTTCATAATCTCTACACGGCGACAGCTGCGGGCGCGCGCGCGGGGGTCGGCTTGCCGCTTGCCGCGCTTGGCGCGCTCTGGGGTGTCGACCTGACCTTTTATGCCTTGTGCTGGGCGCAAGGGAGCTGGGTTGGCGACTTTGCGGTCGTGCGCGGTGTCGTGGCTATGGGCCTCGCCCCGCTTGTTGCGCTGGCGGCACAGCGCAATACCGGCTGGTCGATCCGCTTGTCGCGCACGGTTGCCTTTCGTTCGATAGGCCTCGTCGCAGCGCTCGGATATCTCGGTGCGGTGATCGTCTCGGCCTATGCGTTGCAGACCTTCGGCGGCGACTGGGCGCACGCGATCCCGCCGCTGGTTCTGCTCGCGGCGGCACTTGTTGTCGCCATCGTCATGTCCTCGCCCGAAACGCGCGCCTGGGCGAACGTCATGCTGACCAAGCATCTCTTCGCGCACCGCTACGACTATCGCGCCGAATGGCTGCGGTTCACCGATACGCTGGGTATTCCGGGGCCGGGAGCCGAGGCACTCGACCTGCGTGTGGTCAAGGCTGTTGCCGACATCGTCCATGCGCCGGGCGGCTTGTTGATGTTCCCCGCGAGCGACGGCCTCACCGCCGCTGCGCGCTGGGGGTGGAGCGATATCGTGCCACCGCTCCAATCGGGTAACACCGACCTTGCCGCGCGGCTTGCGTCAGGCCGGATCATCGAACTCGACCCGTTGCGTGCCGAGCGCGGCAATGCCGACGAGGCTGCCGCCATCCCCGAATGGATTTTGTCCGATACCTCTGCCTGGGCCATCGTGCCGCTCGTTCATTTCGACCGGCTGGCGGGCGCGGTGCTGCTTGAACGGCCGCTGGTCGCGCGCGCGCTCGACTGGGAGGATTTCGACCTGCTCCGCCTCGCCGGACGCCAAGTCGCGAGCTACCTGGCCGAAGCGAACGCGCAGGAGGCCTTGTCGGATGCGGCGCGCTTCGACGAGTTCAACCGGCGCTTCGCCTTCATCATGCACGACATCAAAAATCTGGTGAGCCAGTTGACGCTCGTTACCCGCAATGCCGAGCGCCACGCCGACAAGCCCGAGTTCCGCGCCGACATGATCGCAACCCTGCAATCCTCGACCGCGCGGATGAACGATCTGCTTGCGCGCCTGTCGCAGCACAATACCGGCAAAACCGAGGAACCGCGCATGGTCGATCTGGCGCTGGTCGCCGGGACGGTCGGGCAGGGGTTTCGCGCGCGGCATCCCGTTGTCGTTGCGGGCGGGCGCGGTGCCTTCGCACTGGCCGATCCGGCACGGCTCGAACAAGCCCTGTCGCACCTTGTCGCCAACGCCATCGATGCCAGCCCGACGAACGAGCCGGTCACCGTGACACTGGTGCGGCGCGGGGCGGAAGCCGGAATCGAGGTTGCCGACAAGGGGCCGGGCATGACCGCCGATTTCGTGCGCGGGTCGCTGTTCCGCCCGTTCACCTCGACCAAGGCAGGCGGCTTCGGCGTGGGCGCGTACGAGGCGCGTGCACTCGTGACCGGCATGGGCGGACGGCTCGGCATCGTGACATCGCCGGGCGAGGGAACGCATATGACGATCTGGTTGCCGGGGGCCGAACCGATGCCGACGCAGGTGGCGGCGTGACGCGGCGCGGGGTGATCTGGCTGCTGGCTGGGAGCGTGCTTGCCGGCACGCTCGTCAGATGTGGCAACGAACTGACGATCAAGTCGCGTCAGAAGATGACGGTGGAAGTCGATACGCCAAATGGGGTGCGAAGTGGATTTGCCGTGGTCGAGGTCGGGAATTCTCCGAAGCCCGATGCCCTCAGGCACATTCCGGGCAACGGCTACTTCGTACGCGGCGAAGCAGTGGCGGTGGATATCGCCTCGGGGAAAACACTGTTCGCGCTGCTTGCGCCGTCTGACGCCGGCGACCCCAGTTGGTATCAAGCCGAATTGATCAACGACGCCGTGCGCGAAGGAGCCGCCGCTGGGCCGACAGTTACGCTGCCTCCGCAGGTCTATCCCTTACTCCTGACCTTTCGCGACGTTCGCGATCCGACGTCGGTCGAGCGGGTCGATCCGGCGGACCTCGCCGCGACGTTCGGCCCCGGCGTGACGCTCCGCCGCATCACCGTTGCGGTCACCGACGATCCGGTGACGACGGGGATCGAGAAACGGTTGGGGTGGCTGGCACAAAGTGAGGATGGCGGACTCGTCCGGACGGGTAGGGTTGCCGCCGATCTGACATTCGCCGAGCAGCTCGGCTTTCTTGATTTCCGGAGGAAGTGAGCATGAGCGACACCCCTCCCCGCAAACTCCTGATCGTCGAGGATGACGAGGGGCTGCAGCGGCAGTTGCGCTGGGCCTATGACGATTATGAGGTGATCGTCGCGGGCGACCGCGCGACCGCCATCGACATGGTGCGGCTGCACGAGCCCGATGTGGTGACGCTCGATCTGGGCCTGCCGCCCGATCCGGACGGGGTCGAGGAGGGGTTTGCAACGCTCGCCGACATCCTGCGGCTCAAGCCCGATACCAAGGTCATCGTCGCGTCAGGGCACGGCGCGCGCGAGTCCGCACTGCGCGCCATCGGGTCGGGAGCCTATGATTTCTACGCCAAGCCGGTCGAGATCGACGAGCTCGGCCTCATCGTCGCGCGCGCGTTCCATGTCCATGCGCTGGAGGCGGAGAATATCCGGCTGGCGAGCGTGTCGGGCGGCACGACCTTGCTCGGCGGCATCATCACCGCCTCGCCCGAAATGCTGAAGACGGTGCGGACGGTCGAGCGCGTCGCCAGCGCCGATGTGTCGGTGATGCTGCTCGGCGCGAGCGGCACCGGCAAGGAATTGCTGGCCCGCGGCCTGCACGAAACCAGCGGACGGCGCGACGGCGCGTTCGTTGCGATCAATTGCGCGGCGATCCCCGAAAATCTGCTCGAAAGCGAGTTGTTCGGCCATGAAAAGGGTGCGTTCACCGGCGCGGTGAAGACGACAGAGGGCAAGATAGAACAGGCGCATGGCGGCACGCTGTTCCTCGACGAAATCGGCGACGTGCCGCTCAGCCTTCAGGTCAAGCTGCTGCGCTTCCTGCAGGAACGCACCATCGAGCGCGTCGGCGGGCGCAAGGGCATTCCGGTCGACACGCGCGTCGTCACCGCCACCCACCGCGACGTCGATGCGATGGTGGCGAGCGGCGCGTTTCGTGAGGATTTGTACTACCGGATCGCCGAGATCGTCGTGACCATCCCGTCGCTGGCGGCACGGCCGGGGGATGCCAGCCTGCTGGGGCGGGCGTTCGTGCAGCGGTTCGCCGCGTCGATGCGCTCGGATGTGACGGGGCTGACTCCCGATGCACTGGCCGCGCTCGACGCGCACAGCTGGCCGGGCAATGTCCGCGAGCTGGAGAACCGGGTGAAGCGCGCGGTGATCATGGCCGATGGCAAGCTGGTGACGGCGGCGGACCTCGATCTAGTCGAAGGGGATAGCGCAGACGACCCGATCAACCTGAAATCGGTGCGCGAAGCCGCCGACCGCAAGGCTATTGCCCGTGCGATTTCCCGTACCGAAGGCAATATTTCGGGTGCCGCAAAACTGCTGGGGATCAGCCGCCCGACACTGTACGATTTGCTCAAGAGCTATGAAATTGCGGTTTGACAGGCGAACAGCGCAGATGGCGCTCGCGGGGCTGGTGCTTTTTGCGCTGACCCCGCTTCGCGCCGACGTCCCCCCCGCTGCAACCGCACTCCTCGAACAAGGACGCGACGCGCTCAATCGCGGTAACGCACTGACCGCACAGACGCGGCTCGAGGCGGCAGTACGCGGCGGCGTGCCGCTTTCCGAAGTCCGCCACCTGCTGGCCCATGCGTTCCTGTTGCAGGGGAACATCGCCCGCGTCGGCGAGCTGGTCGAACCGTCGAAAATTCCCGTACCGCACCGTGCCTATGCAGCCCGGATGCGTGCGGCGATTGCCCCCGATGCCGCGACCGCGCTGCGCGAGATGGCGCTGGCGCTCCAACTTGCTCCCGGCGAGACTCTGGTCTGGTCGGACATGGCGCGGGCACGGCTGATGTCGGGCGATGTCGCGGGCACGATTGCCGCATCCGAACGCGCACTGGCGATCAACAACAACAATGTCGATGCACTGATCATGTCGGGCAATTTGTTGCGCGACCGCTATGGCTATGCGGCGGCACTGCCCTGGTACGACCGTATTCTTGCGCTCCAGCCGGGTAACCATCCGGCGATGCTCGAACGTGCTGCGACGCTGGGCGAACTGGGCCGCAACCGTGAAATGCTGGCGCAGACGCGCGCGCTGCTTGCGCTCAGTCCGAACAACCCGCGTGCCTTTTATCTGCAGGCGGTGATGGCAGCGCGCAAGGGCGACTGGGGGCTGGCGCAGACACTTATCTACAAAATCGGCAAACGGCTCGACGGGTTGCCGGGGGCGCGGCTCCTTGCAGGCAGTGTGGAACTTGCCGCCGGGAACGAAGAACAAGCACTGTTGCACTTGCGTGCAGTGGTCGATCGCCAACCGGAGAACATCGTCGCGCGGCGGTTGCTCGGCCGGGCATTGCTGACGGGCGGGGACGCGCGCGGGGCGATTGACACGCTGCGCCCGATTGCCGACCGGCCCGACGCCGACAGTTACACGCTGACCGTCATGGGCCGTGCCTGCGAGCGGTTGGGTGATCGCCGCGCGGCGGGTGGCTATCTCGACCGGGCTGCAGCACCCTTGCGGCCTGCTGCAACGCCCTTTGCCGGGGGACGCGGGCCGATTGCCGCGCTGCGCCAACAGGTGGCGTCGGGACGGGCGAAGGAAGCGGTCGGGATTGCAGCGGCTATCGAGCGCGCCAATCCGGGTTCGCCCGGGGCAATGATGCTGGCGGGTGACACCTTGGGCGCAGCAGGTCGCTGGCGCGAGGCAGCGCAGGCATACCGACGCGCCGCAAACCTGCAATTTTCGGAAGGGATTGCGCTGCGCCTGATCGATGCGCTGCGGCGAAGCGACGACACGGCGGCGGCGCTGGCCGTGGTCGATACGTTCCTGACACAATATCCGCAGAGTGTGGCGGCACGGCTGCTGGCGTCGGATGCGGCGCTGGCGGGCAAGCAGTGGGACCATGCGGCGCTTTTGCTTGGTGGCTTGCGCGCGCAGCTCGGTGACGGCGATGCGATTTTGTTGAACAATCTCGGCTGGACGCGCCTCGGCCAGAAACGTGCAAGCGACGCAATGCCGCTGGCGCGGGCTGCTTATGCGCTCGCCCCGCAAAGTGCGCCGGTCGCCGCAAGCTATGGCTGGTTTGCCGCCGCCGCTGGGGAGCGAACGACAGCAGTGGTGCTGTTGGGAAAGGCGGTTGCGATGGCCCCCGACATCCCGGCATACCGCGAGCGGCTGGCGAAGGTGCGCGGCGGGCGCTAGTTAGCGGCGATGGATGAAACGCTTCGCCGCATTGCCGACGCCCTCGACCGCATGTCGCCGCCGGGCGATACCGCGACGCTTCCCGATGCGCGTGCGTACGGTTGGGACGGGGCCATCCTTACCCCTGCCGACTTCCGGCCACTCCCGCTCGATCTGCTGACTGGTATCGATGACGCGAAAGCGGTTCTGGTCGAGAATTGCCGCCGCCACGCCGCAGGCCATGCCGCGCATGACGCGCTGCTTTGGGGTGCGCGCGGGTCAGGGAAGTCTGCGCTTGCGAAAGCGGCAGTTGGCGCGACCGAAGGGCTGGCGCTGGTCGAACTTGCAGCGAGCGAACTGGCGACCTTGCCGGCGTTGTTCGCCACGCTGGCAGTGTGGGACCGGCGCGTCATCGTCTTTATCGACGATCTCGGATTCGACGATGTACAAGCGGCGCGGGTGCTGCGTTCGGTGCTCGACGGTGGGGCTTCGGCGAGGCCCGATAACGTGCGGCTCTATGTCACCTCGAACCGCCGCCACATCGTCAAGCGCGATATGGCGGAGCAGGAAAGCGCGATCAACCCGCGCGATGCGGCCGATGATGCGCTGGCGCTCGCCGACCGGTTCGGCTTGTCGCTGGGCTTTCATGTCGCCGACCAGCCGACCTTTCTGGCGATGGTCGGCGGCTATGCAGCGGCATACGGGCTGCCGTTTGATCCAGCGGACGCGATCCAGTTCGCGACGCAGCGCGGCAGCCGCTCGGGGCGGGTCGCTTGGCACTATATTGTCGAGCTTGCAGGGCGGAGCGGGCGCGGTCTAGGCTGAGCGCAATAGCTCAATCGAGAGGACTTCCCCATGGACCGTCGCCAGTTCGTCGCCGCCTCGGGCGCTGCCGCCGCCGTTTCGCTGTTTCCATCCGCCGCTTTCGCGCATGGCGAGGACGCCGATGCTGCGCTGAACGCGCTGTTCGAGCGCATCTTCATGGAGCGCGTCCGCGCATCGCCTGAATTCGCCAGCCAGCTCGGCCTCGACAAGGGGGCGAATGCGGGATTGAAAGCGCAATTGTCCCCGCGCACCGCCGCCGAGCAGGTCAGCGATCTGGCGCGCAACCAGCGCGCGCTGGCCGCGCTTGCCCGGGTCGATACCGACCATTTGTCGGCAGCGTCCAAGCTCAATCGCGACGTCGTGATGTACCAGCTCGAGTCGCAATCGGTCGCGCAAAAGCGGTTCGGCATCGGCGGCGTGCAGCGGCCCTATCGCATCTTTCAACAGGGCGGGGCGTATTTCAGCACGCCCGATTTCCTGAATACGGCGCACACAATCAACACGCGCGAGGACTGCGACGCCTATCTGTCGCGGCTCGAAGCGTTCGCGCGGGTACTTGATGAGGACAGCGCCGAGCAACGAGCTGAGGCCGCGCGCGGCTATCTCGCGCCGGGCTGGTCGATCGATTTGACGCTCGGGCAGATGGCCAAGTTGCGTGCGCCCGCAGCGGCGGCGAGCGGGATGGTGCAGTCGCTCGTCAACCGCGCGGCGGCAAAGAACATCCCCGGCGACTGGGCGGTGCGTGCGACGAAGATCGTCGCCGATAAAGTCTATCCGGCGCTCGACCGCCAGATCGCGGTGATGAAAGCGTTGCGCCCCAAATCGGTCGCGGGCGACGGCGCGTGGCGGTTGAAACAGGGCGCGGCGATCTATGCCGCCGCACTCGAACAGGCGACGACGACGAAATTCACGCCCGACGAAGTGCACAAGATCGGCCTCGAACAGGTTGCCGACCTGACCGCGAAACTCGATGTCGTGCTGAAGGCGGCGGGCCTAACCCGCGGCACCGTCGGCGAGCGGCTGGCCGCGCTCAACGTCCGGCCCGAACAGCTTTACGCCAACACCGATCCCGCGCGGACCGAGTTGATCGCGGGGCTGAACGAGAGCAACAATGCCATGTACGCGCGGCTGTCGCGGGCCTTTTCGACTTTGCCGACGCAACCGCTCGAAATTCGCCGTGTGCCTGCCGATATTCAGGACGGCGCATCGAACGGCTATTACCGCAGTGCGGCGCTCGACGGCTCGCGGCCCGCGATCTACTTCATCAATCTGAAGGATACCGGCGACTGGCCGAAATACTCGCTGCCCTCGCTGACCTTCCATGAGGGCGTCCCTGGCCACCATCTCCAGATCAGCCTCGCGCAGGAATCGAAGGACATTCCGACGCTCCGCAAGATCGGCGGGTTCTCCGCGTATAGCGAAGGCTGGGCGCTGTACTCGGAGCAACTGGCCGACGAACTCGGCAGCTATGATGGCATCGAAAAGGCGGGCTATCTCCAGTCGTTCCTGTTCCGCGCGGCGCGGCTTGTGATCGACACCGGCATCCACGCCAAGCGCTGGAGCCGCGAAAAGGCGACCGATTACATGGTCGCGACGACCGGCTTCGCCCGCCCCCGCTGCCAGCGCGAGATCGAGCGCTATTGCACGCAAATGGGCCAAGCCTGCAGCTACAAGATCGGCCATATCGCGTGGATGCGCGCGCGCGATGCAGCCAAGGCGGCGCTGGGCGACAAGTTCGACGTGAAAGCGTTCCACGAGGTGCTGAAGGAGGGGGCGATGCCGCTGACCATCCTTGAGAAGCGCATTGCCGAGCGGACAAAGGCAGCGATGAGGGTTTAGCCCAGCTCTTCGGCCATTTCGGCGACTTCCAGCCAGCGTTCTTCCGCCGCGTTCTTTTCTGCCCGCGCGGCCGCAACCGCTGCGGTCAGTGCGGCGAAGCGTTTGGGATCGCCAGTGTAGAGCGCCCCGTCCATCAACGCCGCTTCGTCGCGGGCGATGGCGGCTTCGAGTTCTTCGACGCGTTTGGGCAATTGGTCGTAATCGCGCTGGTCCTTGTAGGTCAGCTTCACGCGCGCTTTCGGCGCTTCGACCACTGTCGGTTTCGCCGCCGCCTTGCGCCCCAACGTCCGCACCTGCCGCTGCCGTTCCCAATCGGCATAGCCGCCCGCAACGATATCGACCTTGCCCGACCCGTCGAGCCCCAGCGTGACCGTCACCGTTTTGTCGAGAAAATCACGGTCGTGGCTGACGATCAGGACGGTGCCGTCGTAATCGGCAATGACTTCCTGCAACAGGTCGAGCGTTTCGAGATCGAGGTCGTTGGTCGGCTCGTCGAGCACCAGCAGGTTCGACGGGCGCGCAAATTCGCGCGCGAGCAACAGCCGCGACCGCTCCCCGCCGGACAAGCTGCCGATGGGCGCGTCGGCGACGCCGGGGTCGAACAGGAATTCCTTGAGATAGCCGATCAGGTGTTTCTTGACGCCCTGCACCTCGATCCAGTCGCCGCCCTGGGTCAGCACATCGCGCACGCTCTTGTTGGGGGCCATCAGGCTGCGCTGCTGGTCGATGATGACGCTGTCGAGCGTTTTGGCGAGGGTAATCTTGCCACTGTCCGGCGCGAGTTCACCGGTGAGCAATTTGAGCAAAGTCGTTTTGCCCGCGCCGTTGTTGCCAACGACACCGATCCGGTCGCCGCGCTGGATGCGGAGGGTGAAGTCCTTGATAACGGTACGACCACCGAACGATTTGTTGACCTGCTCGGCGCGGATCACCGATTTCGTGCGGACGTCGTCGGTCGAAATCGACAGTTTGGACGTGCCCGGCGGCCCCATCATCGCCGCACGCGTCGCGCGCATCTCAATGAGTTTGGCCTTGCGCCCCTCGTTGCGCGCGCGCCGCGCGGTGACGCCGCGCAGCAGCCAATGTTCCTCCAGCTTCAGCTTGGCGTCGAGCCGCTCGGCATTGCGTGCCTCTTGTGCGTAAACCTCCTCGGTCCACGCATCGAAGCCGCCGAAGCCGATGTCTTTCCGCCTGATGCCGCCGCGGTCGAGCCAGATCGTCGATTTGGTCAGCCGCGTCAGGAATGTCCGGTCATGGCTGATCGCGACGAATGCGCCCCGGTATCGCGACAGCCAATCCTCGAGCCATACAATGGCGGACAGGTCGAGGTGGTTGGTGGGCTCGTCGAGCAGCAGCACATCGGGGTCCATCGCCAGCGCCCGCGCAATCGCCGCCCGCCGCCGCTCGCCGCCGCTGGCCGTGGCGGCGTCGCGGTCGAGATCGATCCCGATCTGGTCGGCAATCGCCTCGACCTCGTGCACGGTCACATCGCCGGAGGTCGCATAGTCGCGCAACGTCGCAAAACCGGTCAGCGCCGGTTCCTGTTCGAGCAGAATGACCCGCGACCCTGGGACAATCGTCCGCCTGCCCTCGTCGGCGTCGATCAGGCCAGCGAGTAGCTTGAACAATGTCGTCTTGCCCGCCCCGTTACGCCCGATCAGCGCCAATCGGTCACGCGGGGCGACGAATAGGTCGAGGTGCCGGAACAGCCAGCCGCTGCCCTGCACAAGGCCAAGGTCTTCATAGGCGAGGATCGGGGCGGCCATAAACTTACTTGCAAGATGAACAGGAGCGAACAGCGCATTCACAGGCTGTTCAATGCGCGGCCCCTATGCGATGCGGCATGACGATGAAAGCTGCCATTGCGCTCGCGCTGATTGCCATCACGACGCCACTGCCGGCGGCGGCGCAATGGCATCGCGGCGATCAGGACGATGTCTACAAGGACCGCCGTGAAGGCGCGCTGATGTCGCTGCGGGCGATCGAGAATGGCATCGTCCCGCGCATGAAGGTGCGCGGTGCCGACTATATCGGTGCGGAGTTCGATCGGGGCACGGGACGCTATCGCCTGAAGTTTGTCCGCAACGGCGCGGTGATCTGGGTCGATGTCGACGGGCGCTCGGGCAATATCGTCGCGCGCGCAGGGGATTGAGTTCGCATCATATGCCGTTCAGGTAACGCGCAACGCTTCCAACCAAGGACACTTATATGCGCCTGTTGATCGTCGAGGACGAGCCTACGCTTGGCACACAGCTCAAAAATACGCTGGAGGGGGCAGGCTATGCCGTCGATCTCGCCACCGATGGCGAGGACGGGCATTACCTTGGCCAGACCGAAAACTACGATGCGGTGATCCTAGATCTGGGTCTCCCGGTGATGGACGGCCTCACCGTGCTCGATAAGTGGCGCAAGGAGGGAAAGACCTTCCCCGTGTTGGTCCTGACCGCACGCGACAGCTGGTCGGACAAGGTGGCGGGTCTGGATTCAGGCGCGGATGACTATCTCGCGAAACCGTTCCAGACCGAGGAACTCATCGCCCGGTTGCGCGCGCTCATCCGCCGCGCGGCGGGCAATGCCAGTGCCGAAATGATCGCAGGCGATGTCCGCCTCGATACGCGGTCGGGCCGCGTGACGCTGGCGGGTGAGCCAGTCAAACTGACCGCGCAGGAGTACAAGTTGCTCAGCTATCTGCTCCACCACAAGGGCAAGGTGGTCAGCCGGACCGAGCTGATCGAGCATATCTATGACCAGGATTTCGACCGCGATTCGAACACGATCGAGGTATTCGTGACGCGCATCCGCAAAAAGCTGGGCGCTGAAGTGATCACAACGATTCGCGGGCTGGGGTATTCGCTGGACGATCCTGCCTAGCAAGCGATGGCGGATGCAGATGCCCCTGTTGCGACAGACGCCCCCGTTGCCGTAGTCGCGCCACCAGCGCCGCGCATTGTCCGCTCCGGTTCGCTGTCGCGGCGTATGATTGGGATTGCCGCCGCCTGGGTGCTGTTGCTCCTTGTCGGCGGCGGGATTGCGCTCGATCGGGTGCTCGTGAGCGCCGTCACGCAGAATTTCGACGACCAGCTCGATTATGTCCAGACCGCAATGATCGCCAGCGCCGAAACCGATCCGATGGGCGAAGTCCGGCTTAACCGGCCGCTGGGCGACCAGAGATTCCTCGAACCCAATTCGGGCTTTTATTGGCAGATCACAGGCAAGGCCTTCGAGCCGTTCCCGTCGCGGTCGCTATGGGACCGGCGGCTGGCGCAGGGTGCGCCGCATAGTGACCGCAAGGCGCATTTCTACGACAGCAACCAGTTCGGGAGTGACGAGACTTTAAGGATCGTCGAGCGGGACATCACTTTGCCCCTGTCGAAAACCGTCTGGCGTTTTCAGGTCGCGCAGGAGCGGACGGGTCTCGACGAGCAAATCGGCGAGCTTCGCAAGACTTTGGGGCGCAGTTTCGCGCTTCTCGGCCTCGGCCTGTTCGTGCTGGCAACGCTCCAGACGCTGTACGGGCTATGGCCGCTCCGGAAACTACGCACGGCAATTGCCGATATGCGCTCGGGCGCGTCGCAGCGCATCGAACAGGACCGGTTGCCCAATGAAGTCGCGCCGCTGGTCGACGAGCTCAACGGCCTGATCGAGCATAACGAAAAGCAAGCGGAGGAAGCGCGGCGTCACGCCGGGAACCTCGCCCATGCGCTCAAAACCCCGCTGACGGTCGTGATGAATGCCGCCACTGCGCGCAGCGAGGATTTGGCCGACACAGTCATCCGCGAAGCCTCGACGATGCGGCGGCAGGTCGATCATCATTTAGCCCGCGCGCGTGCCGTCGGGCGGCGTGGCCACGCGCACAGCCGCGCCGAAGTGTGGCCGTCGCTGCAAGCGGTCGAGCGCGCGGTCGGGCGGCTCTACCCGCGCATCCGTATCGATATGGACGGCGACCAGACCGCCAGTGTCCATGTCGAACGGCAGGATCTGGATGAAATGCTTGGCAACCTCATCGAGAATGCGGCAAAATACGGCGGCGGCAGCGTGTTTGCGACGGTGGTCCGCAGCGGGTCTTTCGTCGAATTCCAGATCGAGGACGACGGCATGGGCATTCCCGAGGCCGCGCGCGACCGGTTGTTCGATCGCGGCGCGCGGCTCGACACAGGCAAACCGGGCACAGGTCTTGGTCTGGCCATCGTCCGCGATGTCGCGGAAATCTATGGCGGCTCGGTCGCGCTCGATGAGAGCGAGGATCTCGGCGGGCTGCTCGTGCGGCTGCGATTGCCTGCCGTCTTGTGAAATTAAGTTGCGTGGGCGTGTTAGTCACGTCACACAGTTGCATCACGCCGATATGGAGTCGCACATGAAGCACGTCCTGCGCGCGGGAGCGGTCCTCGCTCTCGCCGGTTTTGCCGTTTCCCCGCTCGTTGCCCAGACGACTACGCCTGCCCCCGCCAAATCCGCCACCAAGCCGCAGCTCGGCAGCTTCGGCGTCGATCTGACGGCAATGGACACATCGGTCGCACCAGGCGACGATTTCTATCGGTACGTCAACGGCAAGTGGCAGGACCGCACCGAAATCCCCGCCGACCGCGCGACCTGGGGTGGTTTCGCCATCCTGCGCGACCTGTCCGACCAGCGCACGCGCAGCATCGTCGAGGACGCAGCCAAGGCACAGAATGCGCCGGGCAGCGCCGCCGAGAAAATCGGCATCGCCTATGCGACATTCATGGACGAGGCGGTTATCGAGGCAAAGGGTGCGGCGCCGCTCAAGCCCTATCTCGATGCAATCGCCGCGATTTCGACCCCGCGCGACGTGGCTCAGGCGTTCGCACTTGCCAACCGCCGCGGCCTGGGGATGCCGATCGGCCTTGGTGTGCAGCAAAACTTTGCCGACAATACCCAATATGCGGTTTACGCCGGACAGGGCGGGCTCGGCATGCCCGACCGCGATTATTATCTGAAAGACGATGCCAAGTCGGTCGATATCCGCGCAAAATACATGGCACACATCGCCAGGATGCTGACGCTGGGCGGCGTTGCCGATCCGGAAGGCGCGGCCAAGCGCATCTTCGATCTCGAGCTGGCCATCGCCAAGGTGCACTGGACGCGTGCCGAAATGCGCCAGATCGAAAAGCTGTTCAATCCGATGCCGATCCCGGCGCTGTCAACGAAGATGCCGGGTTTCGACTGGGCGACGATGCTTGCCGAAACCGGCGTGGCGAGCCAGCCGTTCGTCATCGTCGCGCACCCGTCGGCACTGACGGGCATTGCCAAGATCGTCGGGGCGACACCGGTGGCGACAATCCGCGAATATCTGGCGCTGAAAACGATCCGCAGCGCTGCGCCGCTGCTGTCGAAGTCATTCGCCGATGAAAGCTTCGCGTTCAACGGTACCGTGCTGACGGGGACGCCGCAGATCAAGGATCGCTGGAAGCGCGGTGTCGATCTCGTCAACGGCAGCATGGGCGAAGCGGTCGGGCAGGTTTATGTCGAGCGTTATTTCCCGCCCGAAGCGAAAGCAAAAGCCGATGCACTGGTCCGCAACCTGATCGCGGCAATGGACGTCCGGCTGTCGAACCTGACTTGGATGGCTCTCGAGACCAAGGTCAAGGCGCGTGCCAAGCTCGCCGCGTTCACGCCCAAGATCGGCTATCCCGATAAATGGCGCGACTATTCGACCTTGAAAATGGTGCCGGGCGATGGGCTGGGCAACGCACAGCGCGTTGCCGATTTCAATTTTCTGCGTCAGCTGAACAAGATTGGCAAACCGGTCGACCGCAGCGAATGGTTCATGACGCCGCAGACGGTCAACGCCTATGCCAACCCGCCGATGAACGAGATCGTGTTCCCGGCTGCGATCCTGCAACCGCCGTTCTTCGACCCCAATGCCGACCTGGCAGTCAACTACGGCGGCATCGGCGCAGTGATCGGCCACGAAATCAGCCACCATTTCGACGATCAGGGCCGCAAGTTCGACAAGACCGGCAACTTCGCCGAATGGTGGACAAAGGAAGATGTGACGCGGTTCAAGGCGCTCACCGACAAGGTCGTCGTCCAATATGGCGCGTACGAGCCGGTGGCGGGCATGAAGGTCAATGGCGAGCTGACCTTGGGCGAAAACATCGCCGATCTCGCCGGTCTGACCATTGCCTATGATGCTTACAAGCTGTCGCTCAAGGGCAAGAAGGCACCGATTATTGCAGGCTACACCGGCGACCAGCGGTTTTTCCTCGGCTTTGGGCAGGTCTGGCAAAACAAGTCGCGCGAAGCGTCGATTCGTCAGCAAATCCTGACCGACCCGCACACCCCGGGCGCGTTCCGCCCCTATGTCGCACGCAACAACGACGCCTGGTACAAGGCTTTCGGGGTGAAGCCGGGTTCGAAATTCTACCTGCCGCCCGAGGCGCGGATCAAGGTGTGGTGAGGTTGACGTAGCCCACGCGGTAAGATAGTCTTACTAAATGCCGAGCGTTGCGAAAATGTCCACAAAAGGCCAGCTCGTCGTGCCCAAGGGCGTTCGCGAAAGACATGGCTTGCATGCTGGGCGGGACGTCGAGTTCATAGAGCGAAACGGAACAGTGTTCCTTCGCGCTGCTCCTGTCAAACACGAGGTTGCCCCCTCGGTCGAGGACGTGTTCGCGCGTCTTTCTGCGTTGAATACATATCGTGGCCCGCGCGTAAGCGAAGCAGACATTCGAAAAGCGGTTGAGGAAACTGCGCTGGCAAACGACTTGGCGACACGCACCCAGCGATGAAGTCGGTCGATGCAAACATCCTGTTGCGGTTGTTGCTCGAAGATGACGACGCGCAATTGGATGTCGCGCGGAGGGTGCTGAAAGGCTCTTGTCTAATTCTTCCGACGGTGTTGCTAGAGGTGGTCTGGACCGCGCACCGGCAACCCGGACGGACACGCCCCAACATTGCGGCGCAGCTTGCAGCATTGATGGAACTGCCGCACCTGCGCTTTGTGGAAGAACAAGCGGTCGCATGGGCGATCAAGCGTTATGCCGCAGGGGCTGATTTCGGTGACATGCTGCATGTTGCGCTTTCGGGAGAGGCGGACAGCTTCGCAACATTCGATACCGGGATTGCGAAGTTTGCCGACGATGCCGTCGTTCCGGTCGAAACCCTCTGCGCCTAACCCTGCGCGGCCTCATGGTGGCGGATCACTTCGTCGATGATGAAGCGCAGGAATTTCTCGGT
>JANNVL010000026.1:0-3608 GCA_031408195.1 Sphingomonadales bacterium
CCCCAAAATACATCCCCCCGCTTTCCCGTTTTGCAATAATTAACCCCCCCCCCCGTGTAGTAATCCGTTCCACTTCACCCTTTGGGGCCCAAAATAAAACCCACGCCCCTTTAAACCCACGGGGTGACGCGGCGGGCGGTGTCCGCTTTCGAGTGAGGAATTCATGTGCTTGAATGTCCGCAATGTCGTTCGTAATTCAACCCAGTCCCTACCTCGGCAACCCCAGATGCACCTTAATCGCCTCCTCAACCCCCTCCATGTCCCCCCGCGACACCACCCCAATCCGACCCTTCAACCGCACCTTATCGACACCCATAATCTGGTCAGCCATCGCCTTGCTCTGCGTCCCCGCCACGCTGACCAGCGCCTCGCCGGGATAAAGCCATGCGACGTTCGACGACATCGGGATCACGACCACGCGTGACAGATTGCGGTTGGCGGCGTCGTTGCTCAGGATGATCGCGGGGCGGGTTTTGCGGATTTCGCTGCCGATGGACGGGTCGAACTCGACCCACCAGACTTCACCGCGCTTCATCGACACCGTCGGTGGCGAGCGCTTCGATCCATTCGGCGGCTTCGCCCTCACGCTCGGTATCGGCGGCCATCGCGCGATATCCCGCGTCGAGCGCGGTGCCGGACACATGCGGGCGCACCAGATCCTCGATGAACTGGCTCATCCGCCGCTTGCCGACGGTGCGATACAGGCCATCATATACGGCCTCGTCGAGCGTGATCGTCATTCGCTTGTGCACGGTCGCCTCCAAATGTGCATAGTGCATAGCATATAGATGTTCATCTCGCAATTTTCCTTGCCACCACCCAAGGATGCTCCCCCTCCACGTCCGCCACCGTCTCCACCCTCGCCCCCGCAAGCGTCACTGCCAACCCCCCGGTCTGAGCCAGGAACACCCGGTCGGCCTTCAGCCACTTCGGTTTGCACCACGGCGGCAAGCGCCGGTCGCTGACCATGATGTCGGCGGCGGCGCATTCGTTGCGGAGGTTGGCGTAGGGCAACAGATAGCGGCTGCGCGTTGCTACCACCCGCCACACCCGCCCGCCGCGGGTCAGGTCAATGCGGCAGACGTCGTCGCTGCACACTGCTCCCGACAACGTGTCGAGATCGTCGAGTTCGCCCAGATCGCCGAAGCGTTCGCTCATCACCGAGCGGACATAGTCACCAGCGCGCGGTCGGAGCGTGGCAAGTCTGCCGTCATCGCCGCGCACCGCAAGGTGCATCCCGTCACCGGTCACCAGCAAATCGGGCGGCGGCGTCGTCAGCGCCCAGACCGCGCCGACCGCGAACGGCACCAGCCCCAATGTCCGCACCCGCCCCTTCCACAGCATCAGCCACAGCCCGCCATAGATCATGCAGGCGAACGCCCCGACCGGCACCGAGGGCAGCGCCGCGACCGCGCCCGGCCAACCCGCCACTGTCCGCGCGATCCACAGCAGCAGGTCGAGCGATAGCCCGGTCAGCCACCAAAACGGTGCGCCCAGCCCTACCGCATCGAAGATCAACGCCAGCGCCTCGAGCGGCATCGTGACGAACGTCGTCAGCGGGATCGCAACGATATTGGCCAGCGCGCCGAACAGCCCCTGTTTGTGAAAATGATAGAGCGCGATGGGGGCCAGTGCCGCCTCCACCACAATGCCGGTGGCGAGGAGCGAGAGCAGCCCGCGCCCGATTTTCATGATCGGCCCCTCGTCGCGCGCGCTCAGCAACCGCTGCATCACGCCCCAATCGTGGAGCGCGACAATCGAAGTTATTGCAGCAAAGCTCAGCTGGAAGCTCGGGCCAACAACCGCCTCGGGCCAGAGCAGCAGTACGACAATTGCGCCGGTCGCGACCAGCCGCAAGGTAAATGCCTGTCGCCCGAGCATGATGCCGATCACGATCAGCACGGCGGCAACGCACGACCGGATCGTCGGCACCTCTGCCCCCGTCAGCAACGTATAGCCGATCCCCGCCAGCGCCCCGACGCCCGCTGAAATCGCCACCAGCGGAAACCGCAGCGCGAGCCACGGACTCAATGCCAACAACCGCAGTGCAAGGAACATCGCTGCGCCCACAACCGCAGTAATATGCAGCCCGCTGACCGACAACAGATGCGTCAGCCCGGACGCCCGCATCGCCTCCTCGTCTTCGGCGCTAATCCCGCCGCGATCCCCCGTGGCGAACGCCGCCGCGATCCCGCCCGCACTGCCCGGAATCTGCGCGCGGACATGCGCCGTCAGCCGCGCCCGTAGCGGCGACTGCGCGGGGGCCGTGGCAATCCGCTCGACATTGCCCATCGCCTTCCCCGTCGCGCCGAGGCCCATGAACCAGGCGGTGCGCGAGAAGTCATAGCCGCCCGGAATGCTCGCATTCGGTGGCCCGACCAGCCGCGCGCGCAACGACAAAGTATCGCCCTCGACGAGGTTGGCGGGCGCATCTGCTGTCGCGATGGCGACGCGGACTTTCGGCGGCAGCGCCATCGTCGGCCCGGACTTGATCCGGGCCAAGGCTGACTTTTCTTCCGGTCGTAGAGAAGAAGAAGCCAAGCCCCGGATCAAGTCCGGGGTGACGGTGCTAGAGATTGGTAGCAAGGTCACCCGATAGCGGTCCTTGGCCGTCTGAACATCGACGTCGAGAACCTTGGCTGTGAACGTCGCCACCACAGGCCGCGCCAACACCGGTGCCGCGACCGACTCCGCCCGCCACCACGCCCCTGCTAGCCCAAGCGCCCCTGCCAATCCCCCCACCAGCAACGCCCTTCGCGCCCGCCCCCCGAACGGGAATGCCAGCGCCGCCGCGACCAAGGCCGCCATTGCCACCAACCAGCCAGTCCACGCCCCCTGCGACGGCAGCACAAACCATGCAGCCGCGCCGGTCCCGAACGCGACCGGCAGCCACAGTGGAAGTTGGTCGCGCTGCGCCTCCAACCAAGCCTCGATCCGGTCGCGCTGCGCCGATTTGCGCGGTGCAGCATCGGTGCTAGGGGCGAAGTCGAACACGGCATCCATGATGCAATTTCTGGAGCACCCTAGGCTTGAACGCAAATCCGCCCGTCACCCGTTTTGCGCCCTCGCCGACCGGCTTTCTTCACATCGGCGGTGCGCGCACCGCGCTGTTCAACTGGCTTTATGCGCGGCACCACGGCGGCACCTTCCTGTTACGGATCGAGGATACCGACCGCGCGCGTTCAACCGAACCAGCGATCGAGGCGATTTTCGACGGGCTCGAATGGTTAGGCCTTGGCGGCGATCAACCGGCGGTGTTTCAGTTTGCCCGGTCGGATCGCCATGCCGAGGTGGCTGAGGCGCTGCTCGCATCGGGCAATGCCTATCGCTGCTACCTGACCCAGGAAGAACTCGCCGCCCGCCGCGAAAAGGCGCAGGCCGAGCGTCGGCCATTCCGCATCGAAAGCGAATGGCGCGATGCCGATCCGGCCAGCGCTCCCGCCGGGGCGACATTCGTGGTGCGGATCAAAGCCCCGCGTGAAGGCGAGACAGTGATTGAAGACCTCGTGCAGGGGCAAGTCACGGTCAGTAACGCCGAACTGGACGATTTCGTTCTGCTGCGTTCGGACGGCACGCCGACCTATTTGCTGGGAGTGGTGGTCGACGAT
>JANNVL010000027.1:0-9945 GCA_031408195.1 Sphingomonadales bacterium
GGGGTGCGGATACGCGCGCGGTAGCGCGTAGCCAGCTACCGCTGGCGTTCTTGGCACCCCCTCCGCTGCGCTCCGCCACCCCTCAAAGGGGTGGATTTGGAGAGGAAATCCGCCCTTTCCTAATCCCCACTTGAACCGTGCCTTTACACCGCCGAAATAGGGTGCGGCAAAAGGATCAAGGAACGAACTTCGCATGAGCACGCCCGACCACGCCGACATCATCGGCGGCCTCGTCCCCATCGTTATCGAACAGTCGACGCGCGGCGAACGCAGCTTCGACATTTATTCGCGCCTGTTGCGCGAGCGCATCATCTTCATCACCGGCGGCGTCGAGGACCATATGGCCTCGGTCATCACCGCGCAGCTGCTGTTCCTCGAATCGGAAAATCCGAAGAAGGATATCTACATGTACATCAACTCGCCTGGCGGGGTCGTGACGGCGGGCCTCGCGATCCATGACACGATGAACTACATCCGCCCCGAAGTCGGGACGGTATGCATCGGCCAGTGCGCGTCGATGGGGTCGTTCCTGCTGGCGGCGGGCGAGAAGGGCAAGCGCGTCGCGCTGACCAACAGCCGCATCATGATCCACCAGCCCTCGGGCGGGGCGCAGGGCATGGCGTCGGACATCGAGATTCAGGCAAAAGAGATTTTGCGGATGCGGCACCGGCTCAACACGCTCTACGCCAAATACACCGGCAAGACCGTCGAAGAGATCGAAAAATCGATGGACCGCGACAATTTCCTCGAAGCCGACGAAGCCAAGGCGTTCGGGTTGATCGACGAGGTGATGGACAAGCGTCCGGCACCCGTTGAGGAAGCGTAAAGCGATTTTCGGCATTGCCCGTTAGTTTCTTGACGGTAATGTGACCAAGGCCGTGCGCGATGCGCGGCAGCAGGATTTGATTGATGACGAAACTCAGCGGCAGCGACTCGAAGAGCACGCTTTATTGCTCGTTCTGCGGCAAGTCGCAGCACGAGGTGCGAAAGCTCATTGCCGGGCCGACGGTGTTCATCTGCGATGAATGCGTCGACCTGTGTAACGACATCATCCGCGAGGAAACGAAATCAGCGCTGGTCGCCAAAAAGGACGGGGGCGTGCCGACGCCGCAGGAGATCTGCGATGTGCTCGACGACTATGTGATCGGTCAGAAAAAGGCGAAGCGCGTCCTGTCTGTCGCGGTACACAATCACTATAAGCGTTTGAATCATGGCGCAAAAGGTGCCGATGTCGAGCTCGCCAAGTCGAACATTTTGCTTGTCGGGCCGACCGGTTGCGGCAAGACTTTGCTTGCCCAGACGCTCGCGCGCATCCTCGATGTGCCGTTCACGATGGCCGACGCGACGACGCTGACCGAAGCGGGCTATGTCGGCGAAGACGTCGAGAACATCATCCTGAAGCTGTTGCAGGCGTCCGACTACAACGTCGAACGCGCGCAGCGCGGCATCGTCTACATCGACGAAATCGACAAGATCAGCCGCAAGGCCGAAAACCCCTCGATCACTCGCGATGTGAGCGGGGAGGGCGTCCAGCAGGCCTTGCTCAAGATGATGGAAGGCACTGTCGCCAGCGTCCCGCCGCAGGGCGGCCGCAAGCACCCACAGCAGGAATTCCTGCAGGTCGACACCACCAACATCTTGTTCATCTGCGGCGGCGCGTTTTCAGGCCTTGAAAAGATCATCGGCGACCGTTTGCAGGGCAAGAGCATCGGCTTCGGCGCGCATGTCGCGGCGCCCGATGAGCGGCGCACCGGCGAAATCCTGCAAAAGTGCGAGCCAGAGGATTTGCTCAAATTCGGCCTGATCCCCGAATTCGTCGGTCGTCTGCCGGTTATCGCGACGCTCGAAGACCTCGATACCGCAGCTTTGGTCAAGATCCTGACCGAGCCGAAGAACGCACTGGTCAAACAGTACCGCAAGCTGTTCGACATGGAAGACGTCGAACTCGGTTTCACCGAGGACGCGTTGCTGACGATCGCCAAGAAAGCGGTTGAGCGCCGAACCGGTGCGCGTGGGCTGCGCTCGATCCTCGAAAGCATCCTGCTCGACACGATGTTCGACCTGCCGAGCATGGACGGTGTCGACGAGGTGATGATCGACAAGGATGTCGTCGCGGGAACGAAAGAACCGGTCCGCGTTTACACCAAGAAAAAGGAAGCGGCAGGCGAGGCTGCCTGAAGTGCGCGGTGCGGCGGCTCTGCTGGTGTCAGTTCTCATCGCCGCGCCGCTGGTCGCGCAGGAAAAGCCTTCGCCTTATGAGCTGCAGGCAGGCCTTGCGGGCAAATGGACCGGTGCGCTCGGGTATCGCGATTATCAGTCGAACAGGTTGTTCGAATTGCCGGTCAGCACCGAAATCCGCGCGCTACCCGATCAGGCAACAGTGATCCGGATTTCGACGTTCGACGACGGTCCGAAGACCGGGTTGGTCTACATTACCTCGGCCAGTCTTTACGATCCCACCGCATCTACGGTTGCGACGACAATCTTGCGAAAGGGGCGCGCAGTCGAAACATCGACCGATACGGTTACGACGGTCACTTATGCCGACGCGACCCATTGGGTTGTCCGCTATGAAGCCGATGGCACTGACGACAACAAGCCCGCGCTGCTTCGAACGACCGAGACCCGCGACGGGGACAAAGTAACGACCGTCAAGGAAGTCATGCCAAAAGCCAACCTCGCCAAGGGCTGGCAATTTCGCAACCAGACACGCCTCGTCCGTTAGATCGGCTAGTTTAGCTTCAATCCCATTTACTTATCCGCAATCGTTCCGCGTTAAGTCCGTAACGATTGTGAAGTTAGTCTGTGGGTACGAACGGCGATGGGATCGGGGACAGAACGCGCTACGGCGGATGACGCGAACGGGGCCAATGGTCCCGCGCGGCGCCTGTTTGCGACGCTGAGCGGTCGGCTCGACCGGCGCAAACCCGAACCGACACATGTCGCTATCGACACCAACAGCGAAGCGGTGCTGATCATTAAAAGCCATGAGGAATCGGGACAGGGCTGGTTCTGGGCGACGAACAGCGACGGCGAAATCACCTATTTGACTGCTGCCATCACACAGAAGCTCCAACCCGCAGCTGAGACATTGATCGGTACCAAATTTACCGATCACTTTGCCTATGCCGAGGATACCGCAGGTAATCGCCGTACGCTCTCGTTTATCTTGTCCAAACGCTCCAAGTTTTCCAAGCTGGCCGTCGTCGTCAATCAGGGCGATGGCGAATGTTGGTGGGAGTTGTCGGGTTGCGCGCAATTCGACATCGCGGGCGAATTCTGCGGATATCGCGGCAGCGGCATCGATGTTACCGAACAACGCCGAACTTCGGAACAGGCCTCTCAACTCGCCATGTACGACGCTTTGACCGGGCTGACGAACCGGCGGCGCATGGGCCAGGTGCTCGAAACCACGCTTCAGGCATTCGGCAACCAGAACCGGTCCTGCGCGATCATGCTGATCGACCTCGACCGCTTTAAACAGGTCAACGACACGCTTGGCCATCCGGCCGGCGACGCGCTGCTCAAACAGGTGGCAGAACGTCTGCTCAAAATTTTAGGCGATAAGGAAAAAGTCTGCCGCCTCGGCGGTGACGAGTTCCAGATCATCCTGCCCGACGAAGAAGATCGCGGGAAGCTCGGCGATCTTGCCACACATATCATCGAATCGCTGGCGCAGCCGTATTCGGTCGATGGGTCGCGTTGCGTTATCGGAGCATCGATCGGCGTGGCGATTAGCCCCTATGATGGCAAGACCAGCGAGGAATTGGTCCGCAACACGGATCTTGCACTCTATGCCGCTAAGGGCGGTGGCCGTGGACGCTTCCGTTTCTTTACCAACGATTTCCTGAGGGCCGCCGAGGACAAGCGCATTCTCGAAGAGGATCTGCGTGACGCCATCGAAAAGGGCGAGATGGCAATGTATTATCAGCCAGTCGTCTGTACAAAAACCAATTGTGTGACCGCCGTCGAGGCGCTGATCCGGTGGAAGCATCCAGACCGCGGGATGATTTCACCGGCCTTGTTCATCCCGATCGCTGAAGAAGCAAACTTGATTGAAAAGCTTGGTGAATGGGCACTCCGCCGCTCTTGCGAAGATGCTGCCAAATGGCCTGGAAAATTGCGCGTCGCGGTCAATGTCTCGCCGATCCAGTTCGCCAACGACCAGCTACCCGCGATCGTCAAGTCGGCGCTCATGGCTGCCAATTTGCCGGCGAACCGTCTTGAGCTGGAAATTACCGAAGGCGTCTTCCTGTCGGAATCGACTGAAACCGACGACATGTTTGCATCGTTGAAACGCGTTGGTGTCCGGCTTGCGCTCGACGATTTCGGCACCGGGTATTCCTCGCTCGGCTATCTTAAGACTGCGCCGTTCGACAAGATCAAGATCGACCAGAGTTTCGTGCGCGGTGCGACTGAACCAGGATCGCGCAATGGCGCGATTATTGCGGCTATTGTCGCGCTCGCCGAAGCAGTCGGGATGGATACGACGGCCGAGGGCATCGAGTCGCTCGATCAGCTCGATCTGGTTCGCAAACTGAACGTCAGCCATATTCAGGGTTATGTTTACAGTAAAGCAGTCGAGCATGAGGTGTTGTGCAAGATGCTCGAAGCCGGCGACTGGATGATCGAACCTTCGGGTCCGGCACGTCAGCGCGACGAACGCCAATCGGTTTATCGTCGGGCGACAGCTATCCACGAAGACCATTGCTATCAGGTCATCGTCCGCAATATTTCGCTCACTGGCGCACTGATGGAGGGGTTGGTCGATGTCCCGCTGGGGACACGATTTGTGATCGATCTCGGCGACGGCCAGATTGCCGTCGCCACCGTCCGTCGGTCGGAGGGAATTCAGCAGGGCATCGAATTCGACGAACGCCTGGTCAGCGATGGTTCCGGTGGCTTGTGCACCCGCCATCGTGTCTCACAATATATGCTGTCGCTCGCCGGGTTATCTCCTGAGGCAGTGAATATTGCCGTCGCGCCAACCGGTAAAGGCAAGGGCCGGACTAAGTCCTTACCGACTTTCAAGGTCGCTAAGGAGTGGAATACCGCTCAGTCGTACGAACAGGCCGCCTGACGCTTACCGGAACGGTGGCTCGTTAAACGCGCGGAGTTTGCGGCTGTGCAGTTTTGCGCCCTCGCGGCGCAGCTCGTTGCAGGCTTCGATGCCGATCTTCATATGCTCCGCAATCGCGCGCTCGTAGAAGCGGTTCGCCTGTCCCGGTAGTTTCAATTCACCGTGGAGCGGCTTGTCCGAAACGCAAAGCAGCGTGCCATAGGGAACGCGGAACCGGTATCCCTGCGCTGCAATCGTTGCACTTTCCATGTCGATGCCGACGGCGCGGCTTTGCGAAAACCGCAGCGCCGATTTCGAGAACATCAACTCCCAATTGCGGTCGTCGGTTGTTACGATCGTACCAGTCCGCAGCCGCCGCTTGAGGACATCGCCGGTTTCGCCCGACACCGTTTCCGCCGCGCGCGCCAGCGCCTGCTGCACCTCGGCAATCGCCGGAACCGGGATTTCGGGCGGCAGGACATCGTCGAGGACATGGTCGTCGCGCAGATAGGCGTGTGCGAGCACATAGTCGCCGATGCGTTGCGAAGGACGAAGGCCACCGCAATGGCCGATCATCAGCCACGCCTCAGGCCGCACCACAGCCAGATGGTCGGTAATCGTCTTGGCATTGCTCGGCCCGACGCCGATGTTGACCAGTGTGATGCCGCTGCGGTCGGGGGCGCACAGATGCCAGGCGGGCATCTGGTGCCGCCGCCACGCATCGCCCGCGATGACGCTTTCGGCGTCGTGGGTGTCGCGCGTGACCCTGATTCCGCCAGCGCCAGTTAGATGCGTGTAAGGCGATCCTTCGCCCAACTGGCTGAGCGCCCAGCGCGCAAATTCGTCGACGTAACGATGGTAGTTGGTGAACAGGATGTATTTCTGCACGTCCTCCACCGGCGTGCCGGTGTAATGCCGCAGCCGTGCCAGCGAGAAGTCGGTCCGCAGCCCGTCGAACAGCGCGAGCGGGCGTGGCCCGTCGGTTCCAATGTCGAAAATCCCGTCGGCAATCTCGTCGCCGATATGCGCGAGTTCGGTCGCCGGGAACCAGCGTGCCAGCTCGGTCGGGCTAATCTCGCCGAGGTCCATCTCGGCATCCAGCACATAAGGAAACGGGATTTCCTGCGTTGAAGCCCCCACCTCGACCGTCACGTCATAATCGGTCATCAACAGGTCGAGCTGTTCGGTCAGATAGTCGGCAAACAGGGCAGGGCGGGTCACGCTGATCGCATAATGACCCGGCTGGGTCAGCCGCCCGAACGATCGCATCGGCACCTGCCGCTTATCATCGTCCTCCCCGGCGTAGGTGACGCGGATTTCGGGATAGGCAAAACTGCCGTCGCTGCGCGACGTGGGATCGGGCCGGGTGCCGTGCGCGACATAGGCTTCGATGGCAGTGCGAAGCCGCGCGGTCGCTGCGGTGAAAAGGGTGTCGAGTTGCGCGACGATTTCGCGACCTGATTGCAGTGTCATTTTCTGTTCTGTCATGGACAATCGTTACGCGCAGGATGTGTCGGTCGCAAGACTCACGCCGCGAAGACGAACTTCGATCCGACATACGACCGCACGACCTTTTGCGGCATCAAGCGCAGCGCCTCGGCAATGAAGACCTCCCCGGTGCAGTGCATCGGGATGATGTAGGTCGGGTCGATCCGGGCAAATTCGGCGACGGTACGTCGGGCCTCGTCTTCGGTGCGCGGTTTGACGAGGTGGAAACCGCCGATGACGGCGTGGACCTTGTCGATGCCCGATACGGCTTGCGCGCGGCGGACCGAGTTCAGCACGCCCCGGTGGCTGCACGAGGCGATGACGACGAGGCCCAGTCCCTTGACCGCGTAACAGGTCGCCAATTCATGCTCGGCGTCATCGGGAACCAGCGCCGCATCGCGCTTGACCGGGTCGAGCAGCTTGCGGTCGCAGCCGACTCCGGGGTGCATCTGGGTTGGGATTGCAGCGCGCTCGAAGCTGGTGAGCGGGATAACGCCGGTCGTAAAGGCGTGGTCGGCAACGACCCGTGGCTCGGGATCGACACGGACATCGAAACCGACCTTCGACAGCGCGCGCCTGTCGAACGCACCCATAATCGGCGCCGGATTACCGATCAGCGCAATCCGCTCGCAGAATGTCTCCTCACCGCCCACAACCAGCGGCAACCGGCGCGATGCTTTCCGGCCCGCCAGATCGAGACCGGCAAAGCCGCCATAGTGGTCGAGATGGCCGTGGCTCAGCACAGCGGCGTCGATGGCGTCGGGATCGATGCCGAGCAGCGCGAGATTATTGGCGAGCACCTGAGCGGTGTAGCCGAAATCGACCATCACATTGCGGCTGATGCCCGCGCGTTCAGACGTGCCCAGAATCGACAGCCCGAATTCGCCAAGCAGCGCGCGCGGCAACATGCGCCGACCGTTCCCGCCGCCATTGCCGGCATAGGTGATCGACAGACCGGGCAACGTCCGTGAGTCGAGAAATGGCCCGAATGTTCCGCTGTCGGTAACGACCTGCAGCGTAAGACGATCAACGCTAGGCACTGCCAGCATAGGGGGCGCAGCAACGCCGGGTAATGCTGCCGCGACAACCCCGGCCCCGCCGACCGCTATCATCATGCGTCTGGTAAGCATCGACGACCTCCCCGAATGCGTAGGTGATACCACATCGGGGAGGTTGTTACGCCCCTCACATATGTTCGAGCATGTACTCCGCGCTCGACACGCGAAACTCGCCACCTGCCTCGACGTACAATGCCTCGACAACACCGTCGTTGACGACCATCGAGAACCGCTGGCCGCGTGTGCCCATGCCGAATTTGCTGCCGTCCATCGTCAGGCCGAGCGCGGTCACGAACTCTGCATTGCCGTCGGCGAGCATCGTCACGGCGTCCGCGCCACCTGCCTTGCCCCAGGCACCCATCACGAAAGCGTCGTTGACGGCAGTCGCGGCGATTTCGTCCACGCCTTTGGCTTTCAGTGCGTCCGCGTGATCGACAAAGCCAGGCAGATGCTTGGCCGAGCACGTCGGCGTGAATGCGCCGGGCACCGAAAACAGCGCGATCTTGCGCCCTGCAAAGAAATCTGTGGTCGAAACGGCGTCGGGACCGGCGGGTGTAACCTTGGTCAGCATAGCCACCGGAATTTTGTCACCTACTGCAATGGTCATTGTGTTTCTCCTTTGAATTGCGTCGTCGTTTGCTCTCGCGCGCCGGTGTGACGATTGCAAGGCACTGGGTTTAATAGATCATATAAAGATATCTTTATATTCGATTTGACGGGAAACGCGCACGGCGCTAGTGGGCGGCACAACACCTCATTTCAGACCGGAGATTTCGCGTGGCTACTGTTCTCGACCGCACCGATTATGTCGTCGCCGATATCGATCTCGCCGATTTCGGTCGTCGCGAAATACTGATTGCAGAGACCGAAATGCCCGGCCTGATGGCGCTGCGCGACGAATTCGGCGTGGCGCAGCCGCTGAAGGGCGCGCGCATCGTCGGATCGCTCCACATGACGATCCAGACCGCCGTACTGATCGAAACGCTGACCGCGCTCGGTGCCGATGTCCGCTGGGCGACGTGCAACATCTTCTCGACACAGGATCACGCCGCCGCTGCCATCGCCGCAACCGGTGTGCCGGTGTTCGCGGTGAAGGGCGAGAGCCTGGCCGATTACTGGAATTATGTCGGCGACATTTTCAGCTGGGACAGCGCGACCGACGGCCAGACCGCGAACATCATCCTCGACGACGGCGGCGACGCGACGATGTTCGCGCTGTGGGGTGCCAAACTTGAAGCCGGGCACACGATGCCCGAGCCGGAGAACGAGGAAGAAGTCGAGATGCAGCGCGCGCTGAAGGCGTATGTTGCCAAAAAGCCCGGCTATCTGACCGCCACTGTCGCGGCGCTCAAGGGCGTCAGCGAAGAAACCACCACCGGCGTTCACCGCCTTTACGAGATCGCCAAGAAGGGCGAACTGCCGTTCCCCGCGATCAACGTCAACGACAGCGTCACCAAGTCGAAATTCGACAACCTCTACGGCTGTAAGGAATCGCTGGTCGACGCGATCCGTCGTGCCACCGACGTGATGTTGGCCGGCAAGGTCGCCTGCGTCGCGGGCTTCGGCGACGTCGGCAAGGGCTCGGCCCAGTCGCTCCGCAACGGCGGCGCGCGCGTCATGGTCACCGAAGTCGATCCGATCTGCGCGCTGCAAGCCGCAATGGAGGGCTTCGAAGTCGTGACGATGGAAGAGGCGGTGACCCGCGCCGACATCTTCTGCACTGCGACCGGCAATGCCGATGTCATCACCGCCGACCACATGAAGGCGATGCGCCCCAACGCCATCGTCTGCAACATCGGCCACTTCGACAGCGAAATCCAGATTGCGGCGCTCAGCAACTACAAGTGGACCGAAGTGAAGCCCGGCACCGACCTGGTCGAGTTCCCCGACGGCAAGCAGATCATCATCCTCGCCAAGGGGCGTCTGGTAAATCTCGGCTGCGCCACGGGCCACCCGTCGTTCGTGATGTCGGCGAGCTTCACCAACCAGGTGCTTGCTCAGATCGAACTGTGGACCAAGAGCGAAAACTACCAGAACCAGGTCTATGTCCTGCCCAAGCACCTCGACGAGAAAGTCGCGATGCTCCACCTCGAAAAGCTCGGCGTGAAGCTGACCAAGCTGAGCGAGAAGCAGGCCGGGTATATCGGGGTGAGCACAAGCGGGCCGTTCAAGCCGGATCACTACCGGTATTGAGTTGGGGAGCGGCGCAAGCCGTTCGACAACGTCGTCCAATGCGCTAAGGCGCGCGTCATAATGGCGCGCGACCTTTGACCCCGACATGCTGACCCTTTCGACCAATATGGCGGTTCTGCTGGGCGTCGTCATGGCCCTATGGCTAGG
>JANNVL010000028.1:0-6771 GCA_031408195.1 Sphingomonadales bacterium
CCGCGAAGAACACGCCGTCACGCTCGACAAGTTGCTCGCGGGTCAGGCCGGTCGAGCGCAGGAACCCGGCGAGCGCCTGCTCCGGCGCGTTGCTGCGCGGGCCTTTACGCTCCTCGCTCACCGCTGCCGACTGGTCGGGCAGTCCGCGCGCGATGAGCGCGAGGCGGCGCGGGGTGGCGAAGGTCTCTATAGCGGTTGCGGCAAGGCCCGCCTTGGCGATCTCCTCGGCGAACAACCGCGCGAGGTCGTCCTTCGCCTTGACCTGCATCCGCGCCGGAATTTCCTCGGAGCGCAGCTCCAGCAGAAAATCGGTCACGCGCCAACCATCCGGATAAAGCGCAAATCCCTTCGCGCCTTCGCGCCTTCGTGCGAATTCACGCCGTTATTGCGTCGCGATCCGTCAAAGGGTGAATTCGCACGAAGGCACGAGGGCACGAGGGAAAGGAAGGCCGCTGCGCGGCGGAGGCGAGTCACGCCGCCCACCCGTTCTTGTCCATCCAGCCCGCGCATGCACCCTTTGCCAGATCGCGGACGCGGCCGATGTACGCTTGGCGCTCGGCGACCGAGATGACCCCGCGCGCCTGCAATGTGTTGAAGATGTGGCTCGCCTTGATCGCCTGTTCGTAGGCCGGAATCGGCAGCTTACGGTCGAGGCAGAGCTCGCTTTCGGCCACAGCCTTGCGGAAGCCGTCGAACAGCCGTTCCGTGTCGGCGACCTCGAAATTATACGCCGATGCTTCCTGCTCGTTGGCGAGAAACACGTCGCCATATGTCACACCGTGGTCATTGAACGCGAGGTCGTACACGCTGTCGACGCCCTGCACGTACATCGCCAGCCGCTCGAGCCCGTAGGTCAGTTCGCCCGCGACGGGCTTGCAGTCATACCCGCCCATTTGCTGGAAATAGGTGTATTGCGTGACTTCCATCCCGTCGCACCAGACTTCCCAGCCGAGGCCCCAAGCGCCGAGCGTCGGCGATTCCCAGTCGTCCTCGACGAAACGGATGTCGTGCAGGCGCGGGTCGATGCCGATGGCGTCGAGGCTGCCGAGATACGCCTCCTGCATGTCGGGCGGGCTCGGCTTCAGGATCACCTGATACTGGTAATAATGGCCGAGCCGGTTGGGGTTTTCGCCATAACGCCCGTCGGTCGGGCGGCGGCAGGGCTGGACGAAGGCGGCGTTCCACGGATCGGGGCCGAGCGCGCGCAAGGTGGTCGCCGGGTGGAATGTCCCTGCCCCCATTTCCATGTCGTAGGGCTGCAAAATGACGCAGCCGCGCGCGCTCCAGTAATCGTGGAGCGTCAGGATCAGGCGCTGAAAACTGAGCGGCTGGGCCACGGGCGGGAAGCGTCCTTCGCGTGTCTGCGGTGCGGGGCAACAATGCCGCTCGCCCTTGGCGGATAATCGCCGCTCGGGTCAACCTTGTAACCGCCTTCACCAGCAGCCATGTCAGCAACAGCGCGGATGGAGGCAAATGTGCGGACGATTTCGACAACGACAACCTTGATCGCGCTGGCACTTTCCGGGGCGGCGATCGGTCGAACGCCGCAGCCAGCCGTAAGCCCTGCCCCCGCCCCCAAACTCATGGCCGACCCGGCGCTATGGGTGGTGAGGGACAAGGACACGACGATCTATTTGCTCGGCACCGTGCACGTTCTGAAACCCGGGACCGAGTGGCTCGATGGCGGGGTCAAGAAGGCGTATGATGCGTCGTCGGAAGTCGTGCTCGAGCTGATCCAGCCCGAACCGGCGGTCGCACAGGCCGCCATCGGCAAATATGCGGTCGATCCCGATGGTCCGCCGCTGACGCAGAAACTGTCGCCCGAACTGCGCGTGAAATACGAAGCACTGACGAAGGAACTCGGCCTCCCTGCCCCCGCTTTCGAGAAATTCGAGCCTTGGTTCGTGAGCACCATCCTGTCACTGACCGCCGTCGGTAAGGCGGGCTACGATCCTGCCAGCGGGGTCGAGCGGCAGATCACCGAGGCGGTCAAGCGCGACAGCAAGAAGCTGGGTGCGTTGGAGACGCTGGACGAGCAGCTCGGGTTTTTCGCGTCGCTGCCCGAGGCGGCACAGATCGGGCTATTGAAGGCGAGCGTCGAGCAAATGCCCGAAGCCAAGGCTTTCTTCGACAAAATGGTCGGCAACTGGGCGAAGGGCGATCCCGATGCGCTCGCGGCGATGATGAACGAGGCGATGCGCGACTCGCCCGAACTGGCCAAGGTGTTGCTCGTCGACCGCAACGAACGCTGGGCGAAATGGATCGACGACCGGCTCGATACGCCGGGGACAGTGTTCGTCGCGGTCGGCGCGGGGCATCTGGCGGGCAAGGGCAGCGTTCAGGACTATCTGAAGGCACGCAAGCTAAAGGCGAAGCGGATACCGTCGTAAAATTGGTATCGGCAGGGTGAGCGGCTATGTCGCGGCAATGACCCGCCCGCTGTTCGCCTTGCTCACCACCCTGTCGCTCGCCGCCTGCGGGAATACCGAAGCGAAGGCTCCCGCGACCGCCGCGCGCCCAGCGATGTGGAAAGTCGCCGATGCCGACACGACGGTCTATCTTTTCGGGACGATCCACCTGCTGCCCAAGGGGCTGAAGTGGACGACGCCCGCGATGACGAAAGCGATGGCCGCGTCGCAGTCGCTGGTGCTCGAAGTCGCGCTCGACAAGGATCCGGCGGTGCTGGGCAATGTCATGCTCAAGCTCGCCAAAACTCCGGGCCTGCCGCCGATCCTCGACCGGGTCGATCCTGCCAAACGCGCGGCGCTCCAGAAGGTCATTGCGGATTCCTCTTTGTCGCTCACCTATCTCGACGGGCTGGAGACCTGGGCGGCAGCACTCGGGATTGCGTCTTCGCTCAACGGCAAACTCAACCTGAGCTATGCCGAGGGGGCCGAGCAGCAACTGACGCAGGCGTTCGAGAAAATGGGGAAACCCGTCGGCGGGCTGGAGACGGCGGCGCAGCAGCTCGGCTATTTCGATGCGCTGCCCGAAGCGGCGCAGCGCAAATTCCTGACCAGTATCGCCGACGACAGCGCCGATGCGGGCAAGGAATTTGCTGCGATGATCGGCGCGTGGAAATCGGGCAATGTCCAGCGGATCGCGGTGACCTTCGACGACGAAATGAAGCTGTCGCCTGAACTTGCCGACGTGCTGCTCCACCGCCGCAACAATAATTGGGCAGGCTGGGTGAGCGAGCGGATGAAGCGACCGGGGACGGTGTTCGTTGCGGTCGGGGCGGGGCATCTGGCGGGGGATCGGTCGGTCGACCGGCTGGTCGCGCTTCGCGGATTCAATGTGACGCGGGTGCAATAGTTTTGAGGGGACACCCTATTGGGTGTCCCCTGCCACAGGCGTCGTTGTCAGAAGGGGACACCGAATACGGTGTCCCCGGCACTTGTCCCGCCTGTCGGTTGCAAATCCCCCCCTCCCCCGCTATGCGCGCGCTTCCCCGTCGCTTTGACATCCCTGGAGGCGCGGCGGGTGCAACACTTGGAGATACATAATGAGCGATCAGCTGACTTTGTCGGCCGAAGCGCGCGAGACGGCGGGTAAGGGAGCCAGCCGGGCATTGCGTCGTGAGGCCCGTATTCCTGCCGTCGTCTATGGCGCAGGCGAAGCCCCGATGGGCGTGCATGTCGAGGAAAAGGCGCTGATGAAAGCGCTGCACACCGGACATTTCATGAATTCGATCGTGATGATCGAGGTGGGCGGCCAGTCCGTACGGACGCTGCCCAAGGACGTGTCGTTCCACCCCGTCACCGACCGCCCGCTGCACGTCGATTTCCTGCGCGTCGGCGAGCACAGCAAGGTGACAGTCAACGTCCCCGTGCACTTCATCAACGAACTCGCTTCGCCCGGCATCAAGCGTGGCGCCGTGCTCAACGTCGTGCGTCACGAACTCGAACTGGTCTGCGATGCGGCGGAAATCCCCGACGAGATCAAGGTCGACCTGACCGGCACCGATGTCGGCGATTCGATCCACATTTCGTCAGTGACCCTGCCCAAGGGCGTGGCCTCGGCAATCACCGACCGCGACTACACCATCGCGACGCTGGTCGCCCCGTCGGCGCTCAAGTCGAGCGAAGGCGACACCGCGACCGAGGGTGGCGACGAAGCGGAAGCGGAGTAGAACACTGCGGGGACACCCTATTGGGTGTCCCCTGTTTTGCGCTGAAGGGGACACCGAATACGGTGTCCCCGCAGTCGTCGTGCGGAGGGCCACATGCAACTCTGGGTCGGCCTCGGCAATCCGGGCGCGGAATATGCGCTCCACCGGCACAATGTCGGCTTCATGGCCGCAGACACTATCGCGCAGGAGTGGCGCTTTTCGCCGTGGAAAGCGAAGTTCAAGGGCGCTCTGTGCGAAGGCAGTATCGGCCCCGAGAAAATCCTGCTGCTCAAGCCCGCAACCTTCATGAACGACAGCGGCCGTAGCGTCGGCGAAGCGATGCGCTTCTATAAACTCGACGCGCCGCACGTCACAGTCTTCTACGACGAACTCGACCTCGCCCCGATGAAGGTGAAGGTGAAAACCGGCGGCGGCGCGGCGGGCCATAACGGGATCCGCTCGACGATGGCGCATATAGGCGAGGACTTTCGCCGCGTGCGGCTCGGCATCGGCCATCCGGGGCACAAAGACCGCGTGACTGGCTATGTGCTCGGCAATTATGCCAAAGCGGAGATGGACGACTTGGCGCATCTGCTGGGGGCGGTTGCGGCAGAAGCAAAATGGCTGGCCGAAGGCGACGACGTGCGGTTTATGAACGATGTCGCGCTGCGGATGGGCGCGTGAAGCCATGCAGCGCGTACTCATCATCGGCCCGTGTGGTGCGGGAAAATCAACCTTGGCGCGCACCCTCGGCGATCGGTTGGCGCTGCCGGTCTTTCATATGGACCAGCTCAACTGGCGACCGGGCTGGGTCGAAAGCAGCAAGGACGAAATCCGCGTCAAGTTGCGCGCGATTGTCACTACTGACCGCTGGCTGATCGATGGCAATTACGGCGGGACACTGGCCGAGCGATTGGCGCGCGCCGACACCGTGGTCTACCTCGACTATCCGATCAGCCTGTGCGTCACGCGATTGCTACGCCGGATATGGACCTATCGCGGGCGTAGCCGGCCCGACATGCCCGAGGGGTGTCCCGAACGGTTCGACTTGGCGTTCCTGTGGTATCTCGTCCGGTGGAACAGCGGCCCGCGTGTGCGGACCGAGCGCGTTTTGCTGGGACATGAAAGCAAGGTTGTCCGGTTGAAGACGCCCGCCGAACTTAATCATTGGATGGCAACATCGGGCAACCCCGCCTAAGGCCGCTGCACCAGTTTCAAGAGAGAATATCATGGGTTTCAAATGCGGGATCGTCGGGCTGCCCAATGTTGGCAAGTCCACGCTGTTCAATGCGCTGACGCAGACGGCGGCGGCGCAGGCGGCCAATTACCCGTTCTGCACGATCGAGCCGAACGTCGGCAACGTCGCGGTACCCGATCCGCGCCTCGACAAGCTCGTCGAAATCGGCAAGTCGGCGAAGAAAATCGAAACGCAACTCGCCTTTGTCGATATCGCAGGGCTGGTGCGCGGGGCATCGACTGGTGAGGGGCTGGGCAACCAGTTCCTCGGCAACATCCGCGAAGTAGATGCCATCGTCCACGTCCTGCGCTGTTTCGAGGACGGCGACATCACGCACGTCGAGGGCAAGATCGACCCGATTGCAGACGCGGAGACGGTCGAGACCGAGCTGATGCTGTCGGACCTCGAGTCGCTTGAGAAGCGCGTGCCGAACCTGATCAAAAAGGGCCAGCAGGGCGACAAGGAAGCCAAGGCGGCGGCCGCCGTGCTCGGCAAGGCGCTGGAACTGCTGCGCGAGGGCAAGCCCGCGCGGCTGGTCGTGCCGACCGATCCCGAAGAAGCACGGCTGTTCGCGCAGGCGCAGTTGATGACATCGAAGCCGGTGCTGTACGTCTGCAATGTCGAGGAAAGCGCGGCGGCAGAGGGCAATGCGCTGTCGGCCAAGGTGTTCGACATGGCGAAAGCGGACGGCGCACAAGCCGTGGTCGTCTCTGCCGCCATCGAGGCCGAGATTGCGACCATGCCGCCCGAGGACCGGGTCGAATTCCTGTCCGATCTAGGCTTGAGCGAAACCGGCCTGACGCGCGTGATCCGCGCCGGATATGAGTTGCTGCACCTCATCACGTTTTTTACCTGCGGGCCGAAGGAAGCGCGGGCGTGGACCGTGCACAAGGGCGCGTCGGCCCCCAATGCGGCAGGCGCGATCCACAGCGATTTCGAACGCGGCTTCATTCGCGCCGAAACCATCGCTTATGACGATTATGTCGCGTGCAACGGCGAAAGCGGCGCGCGCGAGGCGGGAAAGTTGAGATCGGAGGGCAAGGATTATGTCGTGGCCGATGGCGATGTGCTGCTTTTCAGGTTCAATGTTTGAGAAGAAGAGCCACCCCCAACCCCTCCACGAAGTCGTGGAGGGGAGACACATTGCTTATGCGGCAATTCCCCTCCCGGACTTCCGGGAGGGGCTAGGGGTGGGTTTTTCTTTTTCGGCGGAGGCATAATGCTCTACTTCGAAGACTTGGTCATCGGCACCATCTCCGCCTTCGGTCGCTATGAAGTGACCCGCGAAGAAGTGCTCGAATTCGCACAGAAATACGATCCACAGCCGTTCCATCTGTCCGACGAGGCCGCCGCGCAGACCCATTTCGGGCGCGTCGCGGCGAGCGGTTGGCACACTTGCGCGATGATGATGCGGATGCTGGTC
>JANNVL010000029.1:0-95637 GCA_031408195.1 Sphingomonadales bacterium
GGGGGGGGGGGGGGGGGGCCACGTCTCTCACCCGCAAATGAGCCATCGGTGGCAGCGGACTGCCCCACCCCAACCCCTCCCCTAAAGGGGAGGGGCTAAGAAGCGTTCCCTTTACCCTCCAGAAAATCCACCACGTCGCCTATCGCTGCCGCGACGCGAAGGTCACGGCGGACTGGTATGCGGCGATGCTCGGCATGACGTTCCAGACCGCGTTTTCGGAAGACCACGTCCCCTCCACCGGCGCGTACGACCCCTATATGCACATCTTTCTCGATTGCGGCGGCGGCAATGTCATCGCGTATTTCGAGCTGCCGAAACAGCCCGAAATGGGCCGCGACCCCAATACGCCCGAATGGGTGCAGCATATCGCGTTTCAGGTGGCGGACTTCGACACGCTGAAAGCCGCCAAGGCGCATCTGGAAGCAAACGGGGTCGAGGTGCTGGGGCCGACGTTCCACGGCATTTTCCGCTCGATCTATTTCTTCGACCCCAACGGCCACCGGCTGGAACTGGCGTGCGACATCGGCACGCCCGAACAATATGCCGAGCTGCGCCGCGTCGCGCCGTTGATGCTCGACGAATGGTCGCGGACGAAAAAAGCGCCGCGTCATGCCGACTGGCTGCATGTGGACCCGGGCTCGCTCGCGGAGTAGGTCTCGGGGCGAACAACAAAGACCCGGAGAGCGCACTTGAAACTTGCTTCGTTGAAGAGTGGCCGTGACGGTCGCCTTGTCGTTGTGTCGGATGATCTGGCCTGGTGCGCGGATGCCGCGCATATTGCGCCGACGTTGCAGGCGGCGCTCGACAATTGGCACCACGCCGCGCCGCTGCTCGAGGCGCTGGCAACCGATCTGTCGCACGAGGCGATCCCGATGATGCGCTTCCACGAACGCGATGCGGCGGCTCCCTTGCCCCGCGCTTTCCAGTGGGCGGATGGCTCGGCCTATGTGAACCATGTTGCGCTGGTCCGGCAGGCGCGCGGGGCGGAACTGCCCGACAGTTTCTGGCACGATCCGCTCGTCTATCAGGGTGGCAGCGACGGATTTCTGGGGCCGCGCGATCCCATTCCGCTCGCCGACGAAAGCTGGGGCTGCGACATGGAAGCTGAGGTCGTCGTGGTGACCGGCGATGTGCCGCAGGGCGCGTCGCGTGACGACGCGCTGGCGGCAATCCGGCTGGTCGGGCTGACCAATGATGTGTCGCTCCGCAACCTCATCCCCGGCGAACTGGCCAAGGGGTTCGGATTCTACCAGTCGAAGCCTGCGAGTGCTTTTTCGCCGGTGTTCGTGACGCCGGACGCGCTGGGCGATGCGTGGCAGGACGGCAAACTGCACGGCGCGTTGAAAGTCGATTTGAACGGACAACCGTTCGGGCGCGACGATGCGGGGGTCGACATGACTTTCGATTTCGGCACGCTGATCGCGCATCTGGCGAAGACGCGGTCGCTGGGCGCGGGGACGATTGTCGGGTCCGGCACGGTGTCGAACCGGGATGCGGACGGCGGGCCGGGCAAGCCGATCGGCGCGGGCGGGCTTGGCTATTCGTGCATTGCCGAAGTGCGGACGGTCGAGACGATCCAGTCGGGTGCGCCGGTGACGCCTTTCCTGAAAAAGGGCGATACCGTCCGCATCTGGATGGACGATGCGAAGCACCATCCGGTGTTCGGGGTGATCGAGCAGAGCGTCGGCTAAGCCTAACTCAGATATTCGACCCCGGCACCGGCGGCGGCGGTGCAGATGTGAATGTCGGGCATATGGCCCTCGGGCGTGCGGTAATCGCGGATAATCGCGGTCCGTAGCGCCTCGACCCGGTCCTCCGGTACCAGCGCCACGATGCAACCGCCGAAACCGCCACCGGTCATGCGCGCACCGCCCTCGCCCGCCAGCATCTTATCGGCAATTTCGACGAGCCGGTCGATGGCCGGGACGGTGATTTCGAAGTCATCGCGCATCGACACATGCGAAGCGGCCATTAGCGCCCCCATCGCGCGGAGATCGCCCGCGGTCAGCGCATCCGCCGCCGAAACCGTGCGCGCGTTTTCGGTCACGACATGGCGGGCGCGGCGGAAGGCGACGGGGTCGAGACCGCCCTGCCCCGCGACCAGCCCGGCCTCGTCAAGATCGCGCAACGCCGGTACGCCATAATGCCGCGCCGCCGCTTCGCACTGCGCGCGGCGTTCGTTGTAGTCGCCCCCGGCATGGGTGTGGCGCACGCCCGAATTGACGATAACGACCGCCGCCCCTCGCGGCATCGCAACCGGCGTGCAGCCAAGCGACCGACAGTCGATGAGCAGCGCATGGCCCGCAACGCCGCGCGTCGAGATCAGCTGGTCCATGATCCCGCAGGCACAGCCGACGAAATCGTTCTCCGCCCGCTGTGCGGCCTTGGCGAGCGCGTCTGGGGCCATCTCGCGCCCCGCCACGCCAAGCAACGCGCGCCCGACGGCAACTTCGAGCGCCGCCGACGACGACAGCCCCGATCCGGGCGGGACATTCCCCGCAATCGCCAGCCGCGCGCCTGACAGTGCGCCGCTCTCGCCGAGCACCTGGGCAACCCCGCGCACATAATCACGCCAGCCCCCGGCATGGGAAATCGCGCCATCGAGCCCGAACCGGTCGCGGTCGCTCGCCACGTCCACGGCGACGGAGTCGATGGTCCCCGCGTCGCCTGGCGCTGCCGCAACCACGGCCTCAAACCCGATGGCGCAGGGCAGGACAAAGCCGTCGTTATAGTCGGTGTGCTCGCCGATCAGATTGACCCGTCCCGGTGCCCGCGCGACCAGCACGGGGTCGTTACCCCAAATCGCGCGGAACGCCGCGATGGCGCGGTCGCGGGGCGTGGTCATGCCTGCGCCTTGTAATGCGTATCGCTCAGGGCACGCAGCCGCGCCGCTGCCTGTTCGGGGGTCAGGTCGCGCTGCGCCTCGGCCAGCATTTCATAGCCGACCATGAATTTGCGGACCGTCGCCGAGCGCAGCAGCGGCGGATAGAAATGCGCGTGGAGTTGCCAATGCGGGTGCGCCTCCCCGCCGAACGGTGCGCCGTGCCAGCCCATCGAATAGGGAAAGCTGGTTTCGAACAAATTGTCGTAGCGCGTCGTCAGCCGCTTGACGATGTCGGCGAGCGCCGCGCGGTCGTCGGGTTTCAATTCGGGGAGCCGCTGCACGGCAAAGCGCGGCAGCAAAAGTGCTTCGAACGGCCAACTCGCCCAATAGGGAATGATAGCGAGCCAGCGGTCGTTGCTGACGATTTCGCGCGCGCCACCTGCCTCGCGGGCAACCACATCGAGCAGCATCGGCGTGCCGTGACGGGCAAGCCAGTCGCGCTGCGTCGCGTCTTCGGTCGCGGGTTCGTCGGGGACATAGCTTGTCGCCCAGAGCTGCCCGTGCGGATGCGGGTTCGAACAGCCCATCGCCGCGCCCTTGTTTTCGAACACCTGGACATAGGGGTAGCGGCCCCCAAGCTCGGCGGACTGGTCGCACCAGCTGTCGACGACGGCGCGGACGCCCTCGACCGGCAATTCGGGCAGTGTCGCGCTGTGATCGGGCGAGAAACAGACGACCCGCGCCTCGCCTTGCGCCGGTTCAGCGGCGAACAGCGCATCGCCGGTATTCGGGGCGGGCGTGTCGGGCATCAGCGCGGCGAAATCATTCTGAAAGACGAACACGCCGTCATAGGCCGGGTTGCGCGCACCGGTTGCCCGGACGTTGCCGGGACATAGATAGCAATCGGGGTCATAGGACGGCAATGCGTCCGCGCCGACGGTCTCCGCCGCGCCCAGCCACGGCCGCTTCGCACGGTGTGGCGACACAAGGACATGGCGGCCGGTCAGCGGATTACGGCGGCGGTGTGGATGGTCGCTGGGATCGAAAGTCACCGCGCGGCCTTAGCGATGCCGTGCCCGACTGGCCAGTTGGCGTGCACAGTAAGGATGGCGCTCAGAAGTTTGGGTGCTATTCCTAGCAAATGATCACCAAGCGACCCAAGCGCAGTCTGGACCGTGACGACCCGGATGCTGTCAAAGCGCGAGAGCGGGTATCAACCATCATTGATGCCATACCTCCGGAGGGTCTCGTTGCCGCAATCAAGCGCGCGCCAAGTCTCCGCGGTATGATCCTTGGTTACATCGCCGAACATATGTTCGAACAGCATGTGCCGCTTCGTTATCCTCAAATTGTTTCGACGGACATCGTCGAGCACGATGATCATGACCGCACGGTCAACAAGAGCGACCGGACCATAAGTTTTGCAGGCCGGAAATATGGTATCCAGCTAAAATCGATTCAAACCACTTCAATCGCCCGCGATCGCAACTCCGGGTTGCTGCAGGCCGACCTCCAGAATGACGCCTCGGACAAGCGCAAGGTCAAATTCGAAGATGGGTCGAGTGTCGAGACAACCTGCTATCTTCGTGGCGAATACGATATTCTCGCTGTTCCCCTGTTTCCGTTCACGGGAAGTTGGGAGTTTGCCTACAAGCTGAATGCAAATTGCGAACCTAGCCGCTCAAAGGGCTATACTGACTATCAAAGGCGTTACTTGCTGGCGACGACCGAACGATTGTCGTGGCCGCTGTCGGAAGAGTGGTGTACTGATTTGATGACATTGCTAACGACCGAAAACGGGTCACCGACCGGGGACCCCGATGTCATCGCGGAGCCAGGGGGAAAAATTCGAGTGCGCGAGGCGGGAGCGGTGATCCTGCCGGACAAAGACCAGAAAATATGAATGATTTTTGCGGGCATGTTCCTGCTTAAGCAAGCGCGAAATGACCGGCGCATTGCGTCGAACAACTACAAACAAATCCTTGCAATAAAATCCGTGATGTTCGAGCGCCCAAATTAGCTCGACATGCGTCAATTTCTGGCGGTTCGCCGAAACCTCATCCTGACATTTTACGATGAACGTTCCTGACTCGCGCAATATACGCTTCACCTCTGGTACCACGGAGAGATAGGCTTCGAGGACTGCATCATGGTATTTGCGGCTGCCTGCTTTCTGCAGCGAGCTGTTGGAATAAGCTTGCTGAAACGCACTATGGGTGCCGCTCCCGGCAAGCGCCTCCGCCGTCTTTCGATACAGCCCTTCCATATATGGTGGATCAAAAACGACAGCATCGACCGAAGCTGCGGCGTAAGGGAGATCGGTCCAGCTTTGGCCGATCTTCAAATCCGACTTGAGAAGGTTGTAATCTGCACTCGGCACGTTGCGCCAGAAAACACCTCGGCCATAGGTTAGATCGGCAACTGTCGAACCCAACTCAACATGCAAACCTAGCACCTGCGGAAACACTGCTGCGTTGTCCGCAAGGTGCGCGGACATCGTAACATTAGTACTGGCTTGTCCGCCCTGAACGCGGCGAGGATTTCCATTCCGAGCTGCCGGGGCCAAAATTTCTAGCGGGAGAAAAGGGTCTGCCTCGGACATTATCGGCGATCGATAGGTCGCACACGCGACCGGCGCAAGGGTGCCGGTTGCACGCACTGCTTTCGACTTGGCCTCCTCGAGTTCGGCTGTGTCGAACCGATTTAGCACATCGTCAATACGGGCTATTAACGCTGGACTCATTGAATTCACTCCTCGGTTCAAGAGGAACACGCAGCGAACATAGCGTCAAGCAGAATGGTCCTATTCCAGTCCATTCTGGATGAATTTCATACCTGCTACCCCCTCGCCTTCAGTGTCCCACAACCGCAAATCCGTGTTTCTCCAGCCCCGCGACGATCCTTTTCGCGCCTTCCAGATCGCCCCGGAACATCGGGCCGCCGCGATAGACTGGTCAGCCATAGCCGTAGTTCAACATGACATCGATGCCGGATGGGCGCTGCGCCGTGCCTTCCTCTAGGATTAGTCGGCCGCACCGCGATCGGTCGCCTTTAACTGTCGATCGAGGCCGCTGTTCCGGTCGATTTGCCGAGCGCAGCCACCGGCGTGCGAACACGCCGCATCAATATTTTGATCGGACGTCGATTCTAGGCCGACATTACCGCATCGCCGCGAGCAGTTCCTTGATCTTCACAAAGCCGAACCCGATCGAACTGTCGGCGATGCCAAAGGGCAGAAACAGGTCGTTACCCACCCGCATCGCGCCGCAGGTGTAGACGACATTGGGCACATAGCCGTCGCGCTCTTGATCGAGCGGTTCGAGGATCGGCTTGACCGAGCGGCCGATCACTTTCGACGGATCGTTCTTGTCGAGCAGCATCGCGCCGATCGAATAGCGCCGCATCGCGCCGACGCCGTGGGTCAGGAGCAGCCAGCCTTCGTCGAGTTCGATAGGCGCGCCGCAATTGCCGATCTGGATATATTCCCAGGCGTGCGCGGGCCGGGCGAGCAGGATGCCGTCATCCCAGTCGGTGAGGATATTGGAGGTCAGCAGGAAAAGGTTTTCGCCGTCCTGCCGCCCGATCATCATGTAACGCCCGTTCACCTTGCGCGGGAACAGCGCCATCCCCTTGTTGCGCGCTGCCGCGCCCGTCATCGGGACAAGCTCGAACTTGCGGAAATCCTTGGTCCGCAACATTTCGGAGCGGATCGATTTGCCATCATAGGCGGTGTAGGTGCCGATCCATTCGGTCTTGCCGGTGCCATTGTGGAACGGGGTGATCCGCAAATCCTCAAGGCCGTTACGCTGCGCTTCGGTCATCGGGAAAATGACCGTGCGCGACAGGTCGCTGTCGGCGTGGCGATACACCGTGACGGGGGCGCCCGGCACCATCGGTTCGCCGCGCTTGACCGCCGAAACATCGGCGGCGGTGGCGATGCGCGGCGGCGACGGGATCGACACTTCACGGTCAGGGGTGACGATTCCCTGGGTAAAGGCAATCGTGCTGATGTGCCCCTCGCCAACTGTCCGGAGCGACATGGCAAAGCGGATCGCGCCGCCGGTCAACCCGGTCTGGTCCGGGGCGGCCACGACGCTCGGGTTCATGATCGCGGCCGCCGCATAGCTGTATTCGTGGCAGAAATAGGCACCGAGCAACTGGCGGCGGCGCGGCGTTACCGCCGCCGTGTCGATGGCATCGCCGAATTGTTCGCACAGCTGCTCGTAACGCCGCTCGAACACCTTTTCGACCTGCCAGTGGCGCGCATCGAAATCACGGTAAACCCGTTCGAGCGCGTCGGTGACCTCATCATGGCTGAGCGCCAGCACATTCTCGACAAGACGAAGCGCCCGGCTGGGTTCGGTCCCGCTTGCTTGCCACGCAAGGTGAAAGGGTCGGACAACGACACGGCGCGGGTCGGGCCGCAGCCGCAGCGGATGGATATCGACAATAGAAATAGGACTTGCCCCCCCCTAGGGCGAGTTGGGACTACCCGCCTACCTGTCAGGCAGCGTTCGCCATGATCTCCGCCGGTTCTTGAACCGGCGAGGCCGCTTCTGACAAGCGCACAAATGCACGCCGTCCCATTTGCCACGCAATCACCGATTCCGCGCCCTTGTTGGCGTTGACCGAAACCGAAGTCAGCCCGTCGCCGCACTCGCCGGTTTCAGGGTCGACAATCGGCACGCCCAACGTGTTGCGTCCGAGGAACCAGTCATGCGCGGCTTCGGCATAGGTCAGCCAGATCGGATTGCCTGACGCCGCCCAAGCCGCCGCACAGGCGTCGACCATCGCCCATGCCTCAAGCGGCTGCTGGTCGAAGAGCGCGGGCGTTTCGCGCTGCTCGCCAAACCCTTTAGTCCCGACAGGCTGGAACATCCCGTCATGGCCGCTGGTATGGGTGGCAATCCAGTCAAGCGCCTCAAGTCCGGTCGAAACCGCCGCCGTATCACCCAGCACGAGCCCCGCGCGGATCAGAGCCTCGGGCAGGCGCGTATTGTCATACGACAGCACGATCTCGAACCATGCCCAGTCTGGGCGGCTGTTACGCGCGAGCAGTGCCGACAACATGACGATCCCGTCGCGCAACAAGGTTTCCGACGCTGCGTCGCGTCGCACGTCGACCATCGCCGCTGCGCCAAGCATGGCAAAGGCGCGCGTCCGCACCGACCCGAGGGGTGCGATCGAGTCGATGGTCTGGTCGTAGAGCATCGTTGCCCAGCTGCGGAGCGGCGTCGACGGGGCTTGAGCAGCGGTAACACCGAGCGCCCAAAGCGTGCGCCCGTTACTGTCTTCCGACCCGGCATCTTCCAGCCAGCGCCGGTCGTACGCCATGAAATTGCGATATTGCGCCGTGTCGGGGTTCCAGCCGTGCTGGACGAAACTGGCATAGGTTTCGGCGTACCGGATGCGCGTCTCGACCGGTAGATCGTCGGCAACCGCCATCAGCAACAGGCCGCGTGCATTGTCGTCGATGCAATAGCCATGGTCGCGGTCGGCAATGCCGAACACGCTATGCTGCAACATGCCCGTACGATCGGTCATGCGCTCGATGGGGCCGAAGTTCAGGATCGGCGCGGCCAGAGCAGTGCGGCGCTGGCGCAGCGCCGGGGCCATCGCTGTCAGCACCGCTTCGGCGTTGCGCGGCCATGTCATCGTGCGACCGCGGGCATAAGCGCGCATGCTCATCAGCCTGCGCGCCGTGCCGTCAGTCAGCAGACCGCCGACCGCAGCCGACAGCGCAGCGGGATCGCGGAACGGCACAAGCATGCCATGGTCGTCGGACAAAATCTCGGTCGCGTGCACATAGGGCGTGGACACCACAGCCTTGCCCAAACCGACAGCATAGCTGAGCGTGCCCGAGGTGATCTGCGCCGGATTGCGATAGGGCGTCACATAGACGTCCGCTGCCGTCAGCCATTCGGTCAGTTCGTCGAGTTCGACGAACCGGTCGACAAAGCTGACATTGTCCTGAAGCCCAAGCTCGGCGACGCGCGCCAGCAGGGTTTCGCGATAGGTCTCGCCCGCATGGCGGACCAGATGCGGATGGGTAGCACCGAGCACGACATAATGCGCGTCGGGGCACGCGCTGCGGATCGCAGGCATTGCCTCGACCATATCGGCGATGCCCTTGTCGGGCGACAACAGGCCGAACGTCAGGATGGACGGGCGCTCGGGCAGGCCGAGTTTCGCACGCGACACGGTCGCGTCGCCCTGCGGACGGTCGGGGATGCCATGCGGAATGACACTGACCTTGGCGGGATCGACGGCGTAGACCCGCTCGAGGATTTCGCGGCCCTTCTCGGCCATGACGATGACAGTCGCAGCCCGGTCGAGCAAAGCTTCGAGCACCGAACGCTGCGACCCGTTGGGTGTTTCGAGAATCGTGTGAAGGGTCACCGCAACCGGAATTTTCACCCGGTTGACGAGGCCGAGCACAAAACTGCCGGACTCCCCGCCAAAGATACCGAATTCGTGCTGCACCCACAGGATTTGCGCGCCGCTGGCATCGATGGCGTCGGCGGCGGCATGATAAGCGGCGACGTCGTCTTGCGGGATTAGGCGCGTGATATCGTGGCCGTATCCTTCGACCTGTCCGTCATCCATGGCGTAAATATCGACGCGCGGCGCGGGTGTGTGCGCCTTGAGCGCAAGCCAGCTGTCTTCGGTATAAGTGGCAATGCCGCAACGTCGCGGCGGAAAATTACCCAGCAACGCGATGTGCGACGGCGTCCGCACCGCGCGCGCGATGGTCGGATTGCCGGGCCAGGGTAACGGATCGAACTTCATGACGTCCCTCTCAAAGGGCGAGCGATTCAGTTCCTCCTCAACTTTCTATTTGCCGGGATGTTCCTGCGATTCGCGTTGCACTGCAACAAAAAAGTTAGTGCGCCCTTTTCGCGGGTTAAGATAGCCCCTCGATCTGCCCATCGCTGTTGAGGTAAATCCCTTCGGCAGCAGGGTTTTTTGGTAAGCCAGGCATCGTCATGACCTCGCCGCAAATCGCCACGACGAAGCCCGCGCCTGCCGATAACCGTACTTCGCGGACCTTGACGACGTGCCCGGTCGGCGCGCCGAGCAGCGCGGGATCGATCGAAAAGCTGTACTGGGTTTTGGCCATGCACACCGGCAGATGCCCATATCCCGCCGCTTCCCAGCGCGCGAGCCGGGCGTGGACACTAGGCTCGGCGACGGCCTCCTCGGCGCGGTAGATGCGCGTCGCGACCGTGTTGATCTTGGCGAACAACGACAGGTCGTCGTCGTAAAGCGGCGCGAATTGCCCGGCGTCTTTGTCGGCGAGCGCCGCAACGGCATGGGCGAGCGGCTCGGCCCCTGCCCCGCCGTCGGCCCAATGCGTGCAGACGAACGCCTCGCAGCCGTGCGCGGCCGCCGCGTCGCGGATCACCGCCTGTTCGGCGGTGCTATCGGTGGCGAAATGGTTGATCGCGACGACGACGGGCACGCCGAACTGCCGGACGTTCTCGATATGGCGGACCAGATTGACGCTGCCGCGCCGCACCGCGTCGACATCCTCGCGCGCCAGATCGGCCTTGGCGACGCCGCCGTTCATCTTGAGCGCGCGCACCGTCGCCACAATCACCGCAACCGACGGTTTCAGTCCCGCCTGACGGCATTTGATATCGAAGAATTTCTCGGCACCCAGATCGGCACCAAATCCGGCTTCGGTCACGACATAGTCGGCAAGATCAAGGCCGAGGCGTGTCGCGATTACCGAATTGCAGCCGTGCGCGATATTGGCGAACGGACCGCCGTGGATCAGCGCAGGCGTCCCGCCGATAGTCTGGACCAGATTGGGCTTGATCGCTTCCTTAAGCAGCACCGCCATTGCGCCATCGGCCTTCAGGTCGCGCGCGGTGACGGGTGTGCGGTCACGCGTATAGGCAACGACGATACGGCCCAACCGCGCTTGCAAGTCGGCCAGATCGCGCGCGAGGCACAGGATGGCCATCACTTCGCTCGCCACCGTAATGTCGAACCCGCTTTCGCGCGGGTATCCGTTGGCGACCCCGCCGATCGACTGGACGATATCGCGCAGCGCCCGGTCGTTGACGTCGAGCACCCGCCGCCAGACAATGCGGCGCACGACGATGCCGAGCGCATTGCCCCAATGGATATGGTTGTCGATCAGCGCCGACAGCAAATTATGCGCGGCGGTGATCGCGTGAAAGTCGCCGGTGAAATGAAGGTTGATGTCCTCCATCGGGAGGACTTGGGCATAACCCCCGCCGGTCGCCCCGCCTTTGGTCCCGAAACAGGGACCAAGCGAGGGTTCGCGCAAGGCCAATATCGTCGGCTTTCCAATGCGGTTAAGCGCGTCTGCCAGTCCGACCGAGGTCGTCGTCTTGCCCTCGCCCGCAGGGGTCGGATTGATCGCGGTGACGAGGATAAGTTTGCCCGCTGCGGCACGGCGCTCGACCAGCATCGGATCGACCTTGGCCTTGTGGCGACCATAAGGCTCGATGGCGCGTTCGGGAATGCCGCCGCGCGCGGCAATGTCGAGGATCGGGGCGAGAGTCGCGGCGCGCGCGATGGCGAGGTCGGTGGTCACGACAGCGCGATTAGCGACCCTGCCGTCGACATGCTACACCCCTCACGACTGGACCTGCCGTGCCTCGATAGTCACAAATATTGACATTGCGGGGCTAGCCGCCACGCGGGCGGAGTTTACAATTGCCGGTCGGGTTGTTCCGGGGAAACTGCCCCGGCTATTGAAAGTCATGGTCCCATCATGCGTATTGCAGTTGTCGATGACGATCCCGATTTTGCAGCGTTCCTCAAACAGCTGATAAGCGACGCTGGCCACAGCACTGTCGTGTCGGCCAATGGCAATGCTTTTTTGCGGCTGGCCAAGACCGAAACCTTCGACCTGATCCTGCTCGACTGGAATTTGCCGGGCCGTGACGGCCTCGACATTATCCGCAATTTGCGGAACGACGTCCGCAGCGACGTGCCGATTGTCCTGTTGACGCTCCGCAACGAAGCCAATGACATCGTCACAGGACTCGACGCTGGCGCGGACGATTTTATCGCCAAACCGGTCGACGGGCGCGTCTTGCTCGCGCGCATCGATGCGATCATGCGACGGCGCAACGCAGGGCGCAGCGGCGGCGACACCCTGCAAAGTTTCGGGGCGTTCACCTTCGACGGCGCGCAGGAAATCGTACGGCGCGGCGACCAGACAATGCAGTTGACGTCTAAGGAATTCCAGCTCGCGCTGCTGCTGTTCCGCAACGTCTCGCGTCCGCTGTCTCGCGCCTATCTCCTTGAGACGATCTGGAACCGCAATCCCGACGTCCAGACGCGCACGCTCGATTCGCATGTGGCGCGACTGCGCGCGAAACTTGAGCTCCGCCCGCAAAACGGCTGGCGCCTATCGCCGATTTACAGCTATGGCTATCGACTGGAACCGGTCGAGGGCGGCACAGAGTTGACCGACGCAGATACATGAGCGCGACAGGCGCGGCGTTGCTGGTGCTCGCAGGGGCATCTGCTATCGCGCCGCCGCCACAGCCGCCGGTCCTTTATCGCGTCAAGCCGGGCGACACGCTGATCGCACTGTCGGCCAAATGGTTCGTGCGCGACAACAGCTGGACTGCGGTCCAGCGGCTCAACCGGATCGCCGACCCCGTTCGCTTGCCGGTCGGCAAGACGCTGTCGATTCCGCGCGACTTGCTGAAAAGCGAGCCGGTCGGCGCGAAGGTCGTGGCGTTTCGCGGCGCCGTCGCGGTTGCCGGAAAGACACCGGTTATCGGTGCACCAGTGCGCGAGGGGATGGCCATCGCCACCGGCGACGGCGGATCGATCACCGTCGAATGCGCCGATGGGTCGCGGTTCAGCCTGCCGTCGCAGACGCAGGTCGGCATCGCCCGACTGCGGCGGATCCTGCTCACCGGCGATCTTGACCGGGTGTTCACGACAGCGCTGGGGCGCGGCGAATGGCGGGTCAGGCCCGCGCCGACCCCCGACAGCCGCTTCATGGTCACGACGCCGGTGTCGGTATCGGCGGTGCGCGGCACCGGCTTTCGTGTCGGCTATGACGGGGCGGCAGCGGTCGGCGTCGTCGAGGGTGCCGTCGGCGTCTCCGGTGAAGACGTGACGCGCGCGACCCCGCTGCCCAAGGGCATGGGCGTTGCGGTGACGCCGGCAGGCGTCGGCACGCCGGTCGACCTGCTCCCCGCGCCCGAGATCGTCCGCCCCGGCGCTGTTCAGGCCGCGCCGCAAGTGCGCTTCAAGGTCGATCCGGTGCCGGGCGCGCGGTCCTATGTTTTCGAGGTCGGCAGCGATGCAGGCATGACCGATTTGCTTGCCCAATTTCGCGGCAGTGGCGGTGAGGTCGCCTTCGACGGTTTGGCCGACGGCAGCTATTTTGTGCGTGCCACGGCGACCGACCCCAATAACATCGACGGCTTTGCCAAAACCTGGTCGTTCGAGCGACTCGCGCTCGGGTCGAAGCCGCCCGAGGCGTTTGGGCGCGGGATGCGGTTCCGCTGGTCGGGCGGGGACGCCATCGGCGGCGGCGCGCGCAACTATCGGTTTTCGCTTTACACCGACGAAGCAGGGACGCGCGCCCTGATCGACCGCGACGGCCTTCAGGACACGGCCCTCACTGTGACCGAACTCAAACCCGGCACTTACTGGTGGCGGGTCGTGCTAACCAAGTTCACGGGTGGCAAGGCCGTAGTGGCAACCGGCGAACTGCAAAGTTTCACCATTGCCAAGCCCGAATAATCGCCCGCGCGCGCTGGCACGGTTGATTGCGGGCGGAGCGGGGTGGTTCGAATGGGTGCTGCTGTTTTTGGCGGCAGTCGCGCTTGCGAGCGGCCTTCTGGCAAGCCGCATAACCGATCCGCTGGACGCGCTGATCCATGACGCCATCGTCCGCGCGACGCCGCACAGCCCCGATCCGCGTGTCCTGATCGTCGGGATCGACGACGAGAGTATCCGCGCTCTTGGGCGCTGGCCATGGTCGCGCGCGGTCCACGCGCAACTGATCGACCGGCTGAGCGAAGCGGGAGCCAGTACGATCGGTTATGACGTCTTGTTTGTCGAACCGGGCGAAGGCGATGCCGCATTGGCTGCGGCCGTGGCACGGTCGGGCAAGGTCGCCTTGCCGCTGCTGCTGGCAACTCCGGGCGACAATGGCGCGGCGTTCCGCGTCACCCGGCCGGTTGTCGCGGCGGCAACGACCGGCCATGTCGTTGTGCGGCCCGATGGCGACGGCATATTCCGGCAGGTTTCGCTGGTCGAAACGGCAGGGGCAAATCGACTGCCGCATCTCGGATTGGCGACGGCCCTTCTCGCTGGTCGCGTGCCGCAAACCAACGGTATTTTTATCCCCTTTGCAGGACCGCCAGGTACTTATCCAACAGTGCCGTTCGCGTCGGTGCTGCGTGGCGAACTGCCCCCCGAACTGCTACGCGACCGGATCGTCCTAGTTGGCGCAAACGCAGGCGGACTCGGCGACCGGTTTGCCACGCCGGTCGGGGGAAGACGCGACCTGATGGCGGGGGTCGAGGTGCAGGCGAACATCGTCGATGCGCTGTTGCACAAGGGATTGCGTTCGGTCGCCGGTTTCGGGCCAAGCCTGATGTTCGCGGCGGTCGCGCTTGCCCTGCTATGGGCAGGCTTCCTGTTCGCAGGGCCACGCGAGAATCTGGTGTTTGCGGCACTCATTTTTTGCGCTGTGCTCGGCGTTGCCGCGTTGCTGCTGGTGCAGGGCAATTTGTGGATCCGTCCCGCGCCCGCGCTGGTGGCGCTCATCATCATGTTCCCGCTTTGGGGCTGGCGGCGGTTGGCGGCAGCGAGCCGGTTCCTCGACACCGAGCTTGATCGGCTGGGCGGCGACGATGTCGCATTGCCGCGCCGTGGCGACCGCATTGCGCGCCAGATCGCGCTGCTCGATGCCGCGAGCGACCGGATGGCGATGCTCCGCCGCCAGCGGGACGAGACGCTGGCTTTCCTCAGCCACGATCTCCGGAGTCCGGCGGCTGCGATCTTAAGCCTCGTTCCGGAGACCGACCGGGTGGCGGGACATGCCCGCCGGTTGCTTCGCCTCGCCGACCAGTTCGTGCAGGGGCTACGCGCCGAGGAAGCACCGCTCGTCATCGAGCCGGTCGAACTTGTTGCGATCCTCGACGAAGCCACCGACCAGAGCTGGGAAGCAGCGCAGCGCGTCGGCGGACGGGTAACGGTGACGGCAAGTTGGGACATCCCCGAACTTGCCACCGACCGAGAATTCATGGCGCGCGCGGTCGCCAATTTGATCGACAATGCGCTCAAATACGGCGGCGAGGCACCACAAGTGCAAGTCCGCGGCTGGTTCCGTGCGGGCCATGCGGTGGTGACGGTCGCCGACGAAGGACCGGGTATGGCATCCGAGGTGGTGGCGGGCCTGTTTGCGCCTTTCGAGCGGGGTGGCGCGACGCGACCGGACGGGGTGGGGCTGGGGCTCGCGCTGGTTTCGACCTTTGCGCGGCGGCAGGAGGGACAAGTACGCTGTTTCAGTCGCGAAGGCGTGGGGACGGTTTTCGAGCTGTCGATTCCGGTGCTTTGAAACGGATCAGGGCCGCAGCGCCGCTTCGATCAACCGTGCCATGTCCGCTGTCGGTGCGTTGCGCGTCACGATTTCCTGCGCGACGCGCTCTTCGCGCAACCGGCCGTCGGGGGACAGGAAGCGGATGGTCAGCCGCACTTCGCGACGTCCTTTCGAGAACCAGCCGTCCTTTACCGGCCGATCGACCCAACCGGAGGCCCTTTGCGACGCGGGCAAGGCTGCCCCTGCCACCGTCCCGCTGCTACGCGGTCGATCTGCGAGCGTCAGTGAAATCAGGCGTTCGGGTGACTTGCCCGATGCAGCGGGCATCATGCTGTGCACCACCAGCCCGCGTGCCAGTGCGGCACGAGCTGGCATAGGCAGATCGTCTTCGCCGACGATGGTGTAGCTGGTTGACGGCGGCGGGAGCGCGCCTGCCACCGTAAGCGGCGCGGGCGGGACGCAGGCCGCAAGCCCACCGGCAAGCGAAAGGGAAGCGAGCAGCCGAGCCGCGCGCTTCCCCTGTGCCATCAGCGTTTCGAGAACTGGAAGCTGCGGCGGGCCTTGGCCTTGCCGTACTTCTTGCGCTCGACGGTGCGGCTGTCGCGGGTCAGGAACCCGGCTGCCTTGACGGGGGCGCGCAGCTCCGGCTCGTATTTGGTCAGTGCCTGGCTGATGCCGTGGCGCAGTGCGCCGGCCTGACCCGAGAGGCCACCGCCCTTGACGGTGGCGACAACGTCGAAGCTGCCGACACGGTCGGCGACTTCGAACGCCTGACGGATGACGAGGCGCAAAGTCGGCCGTGCAAAATACACTTCCTGATCGCGGCCGTTGACGGTGATCTTGCCGCTACCGGGCTTAATCCACACGCGGGCGACAGCATCCTTGCGGCGGCCGGTCGCATAGCTGCGGCCCTGTGCATCGATGATCTTGTCGCGGAGCGGCATGACCGAGACGGGACGCGCCGGGGCGGCGTCTTCGTCATTGACGACAGTGTCGGTGACTTCGGCCTTCACGGGCGCGGGGGCCGCACCGGTCAGCGCAGCGAGATCGGCCAGCGACTGACGCGTGTCCGACGTCTCGGCGGCGGTGGTTTCGGGAGTCTCGGACATTATGCGCCCACCTTGTTCTTGCGGTTCATCGAAGCGACGTCGAGCACCTTGGGGCTCTGGCCGGCATGGGGATGGTCGGTGCCCGAATAAATCCGCAGCGCCCGCATCTGGTCACGGCCAAGGGGGCCGCGCGGGATCATGCGCTCCACGGCCTTTTCCAGAACGCGCTCGGGGAACTTGCCCTCGAGGATCTTGGCAGGCGTCGTTTCCTTGATGCCGCCCGGGTGACCGGTGTGCTTGTAATAGATTTTGTCGGTCATCTTCTTGCCGGTGAAACGCACCTTGTCGGCATTGATGATGATGACATTGTCGCCGCAATCGACGTGCGGCGTGTAAATCGGCTTGTGCTTGCCGCGCAGGATATTGGCGACCATCGACGCGACGCGCCCGACGACCAGCCCGTCGGCATCGATCAGCATCCAGTCTTTTACCACATCGGCGGGCTTGACCGCCTTGGTGGTCTTCATCAACGCCTTCATGGCTTTGGACCTCTTCAAACGAAACAAGCCGCCCCGGTGTGGAGCGGCGTTCGAACGGGCCAATGTGCGACGCGGCAATAAAAGTCAAGGAAACTGCGGCTGTCGTAACGGGTGTTCAGATACCGTGTTACGCAGCAAGCGGCCTTGGTGCATGGCTGACCCGGTTGCGACCGCCGTGTTTCGACCGGTACAGCGCTTGATCTGCGGCGTAATAAACCAGCCGCCACGACGCGTCATCGATGATCCGCCCATCGGCCACGCCAACGCTGATCGTGACCGACCGTCCCTCGGGTGTCACAGCGGCCTCGACAGCGCGGCATAGTTTTTCGGGCAGGACATCGACGGGTTCGGCGGGAACGAGGACGGCGAACTCCTCGCCGCCGAGGCGTCCGACAGGCGCTCCGGGCGGGGCAGCTGCCGCAATCGCATGGGCAACACAGGCCAGAACATCGTCGCCTGCCTGATGGCCATAGCGGTCGTTGACGAGCTTGAACTGGTCGATGTCGATGATGATGAGCCGGTCGCTTGACGCGCCGTCGCGCGCTGCAAGCGCACGGGCAATGAATGCGCGGCGGTTGAGCAGGCCGGTCAGCACATCGGTGTCGGCGACATGCTGGAGCTGGACTTGCATTGTGCGAGCCTCGTCACGTTCGGTCCGCAGCCCGCCGACGCGCCACGACACGGCCAGCGCCGACATCACGGCCTCAAGCGCGAGAAAGATCAGCGGGCTCATCGCAACAATTGTCGATACCCCACCGATCAGGCCCATCGCCCAGATCGAACGCGCGACCCCCAGCGTGATCGGCACCGACCATGCAATCAGATAGACACGCGCGGCGCGGCTGCCCTTCGCATAGGCTCCGATGGCGGTTGCAATCAGCCCGACGAGGATGCCGGTGATTGCCCAATAGCTGATTTGATCGACAATGTTCCACGCAAAGCGTCCATCTATCAGGCGCACGACGCATGAGCCGATGCCGACCAGCGCGGCCGCCATTGTCAATTGCATCGGCAGTTGCGGGATGCGGTCGCGTTCCAGAAAACTGTTCAGGAACAGCACCGACGTGCCGAGAACCACAGTCGTGCCGAGCAAGGTCAGCGAAATCTGCTCGTTGGTATCGAGGTGCGGCAGGATCAGGAAAATGCCGCCCGACCAGCACAGCCCCATGAACAGCATCGCCACCGCACTGAGGCAATAGCAGAGAATAAAATCATAGCGGAGCACGGTGTAGAGCGCGAAATTATAGATCAGCAGCGCGCCGATGACACCCGCCAGCACCCCGTAGAGCAGCAACACGATCAGGTCGCCCTCCAGTGCGGCGCGCCCGGTCTTGAACTCGACGCCCGGAGCCACCCCGCGCTGGTTGCGAATGCCCTCGGCACGGATCAGAACAGCAGCGATCTTGCCCGGATCGGCAGGCAACGCGAACGACATCATACCCGGCGAGAACAATCGTCGCGCGGTCATCCGGTCCGATGGTGCCCGCGCCATGCGGCCATCGGCATAGCGTACGAACAGCGTTTCGCTATCGGCCTGGCTGTATTCATGGCGCAGTTCCCACGGGTCCTGCGGGTTCGTGTCGAGGCTCAATCCAGAGACAAGCGCCCAGGTATAGGGTGCCGCAACCCCGACCTGCCCGCGCGCGCAATCGAACGCGGCGGGATTGGCGAGCAAAGCGAACGGGTCTTCGGCGGTCTGGGTGGCGCGGATGCACACCTCTTGCGGCACGACCTTAGCCGGGGCTGCCTGGGCAATCGGTGCAACGAACAGCGTGGCAAACACCAGCGCCAAGGCGCGCATGAGTGCCCGAATATAGTGCCCGCCAACCATCTGTCGGACTTAGCGGCGCATCCTTGCAATATGGTTGCCGAATTGTTGATTTCTCCGCACGATTCAGGCGGAGAAAGCAACCCCGGTCATCGCTTCCGACACCGTCCACAACCGTGCGGCGATGGCGGGATCGATGGCATGGTCGCGGACGCCTACATTCACGTTCATGTCTTCGGTCCAGCGCGCGGCGATGTCGGCATCCTCGCAATAGACGCCGCCCTTGCCGTCCAGCATCGGCGAGGTCGCGCACCACACGCTGGTGGCCGCGCCCTGTTCGACCGTCTTGAACCCCTTGTTGACGTTCCCCTCCGCATCGAACCAGCCCATCGCGACCTGCTCCTCCATTGTTAGATGGCGTTGCAATGGCGTCACGATGCCGCCGGGGTGCACCGCAAACGCGCGGACACCGTGCGGCTGTCCCAGCGTGTCGAGGTGAATCGCGAACAGGGCATTGGCCGACTTCGCTTGTCCGTAGGCCAGCCATTTATGATAGTCGCGGCGGTCGAAGCCGATATCGTCGAAGTCGATACCGGCGATACGGTGGCCGATCGACGACAGCGACACGACGCGGGTGCCGGGTCCAGCCGCTTTCAGCAACGGCCACAGTCGCGCGGTTAGCCGGAAATGGCCGAGGTGATTGGTGGCGAACTGGCTTTCATAGCCACGCGCGTCGCGGGCGAGCGCATTGGCCATGACGGCGGCGTTATTGATGAGGATGTCGATCTTGGTCGTCACCCCCGCAACTTCCGCCGCAAAACGATCGACTGAAGCCGGATCCGACAGATCGAGCTTCAGGATTTCGACGCCTGCAATCCCGTCGAGGTCGTCCGCCGCAGCCTCGGGCCGCCGCGCGCCGACGATCACCCGCGCCTTGGCTCCCGCCAGCGCCCGCACAGTCTCCAGTCCCAGTCCCGAATAGCCGCCGGTGACGAGTGCAGTCTTGCCGCTCAGGTCGATCCCCGCGATCACGTCGCTGGCGGTCGAACGCAGGCCGAAACCGCTGTTCAGGGGGGCTTGGTCAGTCATCGGTGGTTCTCCGTCAGTGTTGCCGCCCCAGCACATGCGCGCCCCAGGCAAAGCTCGCAACCAGCAGCGCACCGACCGCCTGATGCGCGACGGCCAAACCGATATTCACGCCCGTCATGACCGTCGCAATGCCAAGCGCGATCTGCACCCCAAGCAAGGCATGGAGCGCAACCGAGGCAGGACGCACACCTGCCCGCTTGACCCGTCCGGCGAGCATCACCATAGCAACCAACGCGACAAACGCCCACCAGCGATGGATGAAATGGACGAGATAAGGGTCGCTGCTGACCGCGTGCAGCAGCCCGCGCGACCAGTCTATACCGGTCGGCCAGAAGCTGTCGCTCATCATCGGCCAGTTCTGCGTGACTTTACCTGCGCGCATCCCCGCAACCCACGCCCCGAACAGCAATTGCACGAACAGCACCGACGCTGCGACCGCCGCAAGCACGGTCAGCCGTGCCGGTCTTGCCGCCCGGTTCCGCGCCAGCGCCAACAGGTCGAGCGCAGTCCACACCAGCGCGGCGAGGATGAACAGCGCCAGCAAAAGGTGCACTGCCAAGCGATAGTGGCTGACCGCCGTCCCCTGCCACAGGCCCGATGTCACCATCCACCAGCCGATGGCTCCCTGCGCGCCGCCGAGCGCAAGCAGCGCGACAAGACGCAGCTTATAGCCGGATGGAATCGCGCCACGCGCCCAGAACCACAGCAAGGGCAACGCAAACGCCAGCCCGATCACCCGCCCCAGCAACCGGTGGACCCATTCCCAGAAAAAGATGAACTGGAACTGTGCCATCGTCATGCCCGCATGGATCGCGGCATATTGCGGCACGCGCTTGTAGGCATCGAACGCGGCCTGCCAGTCGGCGGCGGTCAGCGGGGGAAGCGCGCCAGTCACCGGCTTCCATTCGGTGATCGACAGCCCCGATTCGGTCAGCCGCGTGATCCCGCCGACAACGACCATGAAAAACACGAGGAACGCGACTGCCAGTAACCAGAAAGCGATGGGACTTGGCCGGGCAGGACGATCGGAGCGAATAGCGTTCATCCAGGCCATATGGGGAAGCGGCAGAGCGAGTAAAAGCCGCCACCATGCGGCGCGCGTAAATTCTGTTGCCACCGCTGCGGCTGCAACAAATGGCCATGCGGTGCGACCTGTGGCCTCACTGCAACACATATCTTGCAATCGATGCCAACGATGCGACACATTATTGCAATCGATGTGCATTGCCCGCATTTTGTCGATCTCGACCCTATGGGGGGTTCGGCAATAATCATAATGGGGAATGGTCGTATGGTTTCGTATCGCGCGCTGATGCTCGCCTCGCTTTCGGTCGCCGCACTCGGCGCAACACCGGCGCTGGCGCAAACGCCGCCCGCCGCCCCGCAAGCGGCCGAAGAAACACCCAAGGGCGAAGACATCGTTGTCATCGGCACGCGCCGCACCGACCGTTCGGTGACCGATTCGGCATCGCCCATCGACGTCATCGGCGCGACCGACCTGGCCGCTAGCCCCCAAGTCAACATGCTCGACACGATCAAGAATCTCGTCCCGTCGTTCTTCGTGCCGCAGAACACGATTTCGGACGCCTCGACCTTCGTGCGCGCGCCGTCGCTGCGTGGTCTCGGTGCCGACCAGATCCTCGTGATGATCAACGGCAAGCGTTACAACCGCTCGGCGCTCGTCAACGTCTACACCGGTGCGGACACCGCGCTGTCGTTCGGCTCGCAAGGTTCGGACATCGGCAATATTCCGGCCATCGCGATCGGCAACCTGCAGGTGCTGCGCGACGGCGCGACCGCGCAATACGGGGCCGACGCGCTCGCGGGCGTGCTCAACTATTCGATCCGCAAGGACGCAGGCTTCGAGGCCCAGGCGCTGTATGGCAAGACCTATCGCGGTGACGGCGCGAGCAAAATCCTGTCGGGCTACGGCGGCTTCAAGATCGGCGACCGCGGCTTTATCGGCCTAGCGGGCGAATATTACGATCAGGACGGCACCAGTCGTGGCGCGACGCGTGCAAGCGCGATCTCGCTGGCGACCAACACGCCGTCGGTGGCAGGGCAGATCCCGAATGCTGCCGCAGGACTGCCCGCGCAGATCTGGGGCACGTCGCCAGGTAACGGTTACAAGCTGTTCCTGAACGCCGCGATCGATGTCGGCGACGAAAGCCAGATTTATTTCACCGGCAACCTCGCGCACAGCTCGACCAACCAGAGCTTCAACTACCGTCTGCCAGTGTCGCAGACGGGTCTGGTCGTGAATGAAGGCAATGGCTTCACGGCGACGCGCTCGCCGGGCCGTAACGGGTCGTTCGCGCCGATCTATATTACCGCTTGCCCGGCCGGTAACGCAACCTGCCCGGCGGGCGGCTTCGTCAATACGACGTCGGCGGCCTTCCCGCTCAGCAACGGCACGGCGTTCAGCTTTACGTCGGTCTATCCGGGCGGCTTCACGCCGCGCTTCATCGGCAAGGTCGATCAGGCCTATGGGACTTTCGGCTTCAAGGGGAAGGTCGACAGCGGCTTCACCTATGATTTCTCGGCGACCTTCGCGCGCAACTCGCTCGACCTGTCGATGACGAACTCGCTGTCGGCGTCCTATGGGCCGCAGAGCCAGACGAGCTTCCAGTTCGGCAAGCAGATCCAGATTGAGCAGACGCTGAACGCCGATTTCACCTATCCGCTCGAAGTCGGGTTCGACAGCCCGATCACGCTGTCGGCGGGTGCCGAGTATCGTCGTGAGACGTACAAAACCACCGGGGGCGACGTTCAGTCCTATGGCCTCGGGCCGTATGCGGTCCAGACGCTCTACAACCAGATCGCTCCAGGTGTTTATTCGCCAGCCGGAATATCGACCGCGCAGTCACCGGGGGCAAGCGGTTACGGTGGCACGAACCCGGCCTTTGCAGTCAACGCAACACAGACTAACTTTGCAATTTATGTGGGTGCCGAGGCCGACATCACCAAGGCATTCACGGTCGGACTCGCGGGGCGCTACGAAAACTACAACACCTTTGGCGGCATCGTCGTCGGCAAGGCCAACGCGCTGTATCGGATCAGCGATGCGGTCTCGATCCGCGCGACGGTCGGCACCGGATTTCATGCGCCATCGCCGGGCCAGAACAACACGCAGATCGTCACCACCAACTTCCTCGGCGGCAATCAGGTGCAGACGGGTACATATCCGACCGCGAGCGCGATCGCGCAATATTATGGCGGCGGCACGCTCAGCCCCGAACGCTCGACCAACTTTGGCGCGGGCATCGTGCTGAAGCCGACGAATGCACTGTCGCTGACGGTTGATGGCTACATTATCCAGATCAAGAACCGCATCGGCATCTCGCAGAACTTCACCGTTACGCAGGCTGACATCAACGCGCAGCCAGCGCTGGCGGCGGTCGGCCTCGGCGGAGTGGCGAACTATTTCACCAATGGCTTCGACGTCTCGTCGAAGGGCATCGAGGCGGTGGCGAACTATCGCACCGAGCTGATGGGCGGCCCGATCAATTTCACGTTGGCGTACAGCTATAACAATCTGAAAGCGAAAAACATCAAGCTGTCGAGGAACGGCGCGCCGCTGGTCAACGGGCAGCAGGAGTATAACATCGCCAACCTCGCGCCGCAGCACCGCATCACGGCGTCGGCGGGCTGGCAGCTCGGCGATTTCTCGCTGAATGCCCGTGCCAACTATTATGGCAGCTGGTCAAATGCGCTCGAGTACAACACCGTTCCCCCAGTCGGGAACGCTGCACCGGTGTCGCAGATCTTCGGCGCGAAGACGCTGTTCGATCTCGATGCAAGCTACACCTTTGCCGAGCATTTCACGCTGACGGTGGGCGCGAACAACCTGTTCAACGTCTTCCCCGACAAGATCAAGGCGTCGGTGGTGAACCCGATCTACCAACTGTCGGGCGCGCTCAACGACGGCCAGATCTACCCGCGTTCGGGCGGGCCGTTCGGCATGAACGGCGGGTTCTACTATGTGCGCCTGCGCGTGAAGTACTGAGGTCAGCTAGGACTACCGGGGACACCCAATAGGGTGTCCCCGAATGCGTTCCAGCGGCTGCGTTTCAGTGCTTCCGCGATGCCTTGAGCTGATACCGCACCCCGTCGAACTCCTCGAACATCCCCGCAATGCCCGGATGCTCGACCGGTTCCTCACTGTCGTCGGGGACCAGATTCTGCTGGCTGACATAGGCGACATAGCTCGACTCGGCATTTTCGGCGAGCAGGTGGTAGAACGGCTGGTCCTTGCGCGGGCGGATCGCTTCGGGGATCGATTCATACCATTCTTCGCTGTTGGCAAAGACCGGATCGACGTCGAAGATGACCCCGCGGAACTCGAAATGGCGGTGCTTGACGACTTCGCCGAGGCCGAAGCGCGCTTTCGACACGGGCGGTGCGCTGTTCTTGCGGCCATGCTGCGATGCAATGTTCATAACGTCAATTTAAGGGGTTCGCGGCAATAGACAAGCGGGCTTGGCAAGTTGCCGTGCGAACGCTATGCGCCGCGCTTCGATTTCGCCGGTGCGTTGCTTGGCAGCGTGTCCGACCTCTGCGGAGAGGTGGCTGAGTGGTCGAAAGCACCGCACTCGAAATGCGGCGTGCCCGTGAGGGTACCCAGGGTTCGAATCCCTGCCTCTCCGCCAGTTTTTCCGTTTCGGCGGAGCGCGCCGCGCGGCCTTTCAGGCGAACCCTGGGAGTCTTTGCGGGCCGGATCGACAAGCGATCCGGCGGGGGTTCGAATCCCTGCCTCTCCGCCACGATCCAACCGCGCGCGGAGTCGCTGTTTACATGAAAATCACGATGATCGGGGCGGGGTATGTCGGGCTGGTATCGGGCGCGTGCTTTGCCGATTTCGGGCATGACGTCTGCTGCGTCGACCTGAGCCAGGACAAGATCGACGCGCTCCACGCTGGACGGATGCCGATCTTCGAACCGGGCCTTGCTGAACTGGTCAAATCGAACGTCGATGCCGGACGGCTGGGTTTCACTACCGATCTGAAGGCTGGTGTCGCGGGCGCGGACGCGATCTTCATTGCGGTCGGCACGCCTTCGCGGCGCGGCGACGGCCATGCCGACCTGACCTATGTCTATCAGGCCGCGCGCGACATCGGCGCGGCGATCACGGGACCGACCGTTGTCGTCACCAAATCGACGGTGCCGGTCGGCACCGGCGACGAGGTCGAGCGCATCCTGCGCGAAGTCGCCCCTGACGCGATCGTCGCGGTCGTCTCCAACCCCGAATTCCTGCGCGAAGGGGCCGCCATCGGCGATTTCAAACGCCCCGACCGCATCGTTATCGGCTGCGAAGACGCCCGCGCCGAACAGGTCATGCGCGACGTCTATCGCCCGCTGTCGCTGGGGCAGGCGCCGCTGATGTTCACCGCGCGGCGCACCGCCGAACTGATCAAATATGCCGCCAATGCGTTCCTCGCGGTCAAGATCACGTTCATCAACGAGATCGCCGATTTGTGTGAAGCGGTGGGTGCCGACGTCAAGGACGTGGCGCGGGGCATCGGCCTCGACAATCGCATCGGCGCGAAGTTCCTCCATGCCGGGCCGGGCTATGGCGGATCGTGCTTTCCCAAGGACACGCTGGCACTGCTCAAGACAGCCGATGACGAGGGCATACCGCAGCGGATTGTCGAGGCAACCGTTGCAGTCAACGACAGTCGCAAGCGGGCAATGGGCCGCAAGATCATCTCGGCGATGGGCGGCGATGTGCGCGGCAAGAGTGTCGGCATTCTCGGCCTGACCTTCAAACCCAACACCGATGACATGCGCGACGCGCCGTCGCTGGCGATCGTTCAGGCGTTGATCGATGCAGGGGCCGTCGTGAAAGCCTATGATCCCGAAGGGATGGACCTCGCCGCTCCGATGATGCCGAGCGTGACGATGTGCAAAAGCGCCTATGCCGTTGCCGAGGCCGCCGATGCGGTCGCCATCGTGACCGAATGGGACGCGTTCCGCGCGCTCGATCTCAACCGGCTGGCCGCCGTCATGCGAACACCGCTGCTCGTCGATCTGCGGAACATCTACGACCGGGCGACGGTCGAGGCACTCGGCATTGCTTATGAATGTGTCGGACGTCCGTCCTGAACCTTCGACGCGAAGTGGCGCTTCAGTCGTTTCGTGTGAGCGACTTTTCGAAACCGGACAGTCGCAAAGATGCCAAAGCCGAGCACGGCGACCATGACGGTCAACAAGATGACGACAAATTCAATCGCACTCGACATGTGCAATCCACTCCTGCGCGCAACCTCTACTTTACAGTTTCGAGACTAACGCCGAAATAGCGTCGCCACAACGATATTGCAGGAAAAAACATGAAAAAATGTCATGTTAGGCAACTAACCGCAAGTCACTGAATACCGGCGACGATACTCGCGATCCGACCGCTTGCCTGCCCGTCGCCGAACGGGTTGTGCGCGCGGGCCATCGCGTCATGACGGGCGCGGTCGTCGAGGAGCGCATTCGCCTCCGCCACGATGCGTTTCGGATCGGTGCCGATCAGGCGCGCGGTGCCCGCCGTCACGCCTTCGGGCCGCTCGGTCGTGTCACGCATGACGAGCACGGGCTTGCCGAGCGCGGGTGCCTCTTCCTGCACGCCACCTGAATCGGTCAGCACGAAATCGCACGCATCGAGCAGCGCCACGAAATGGCAATAATCCTGCGGCGGGATCATCGCGATATTGTCGCGACCCTTCAGCATCCGTTCCATCACACCCGCGACATTGGGATTGGGATGGACGGGGAAGATCACCGCGACATCGCGGCGTTCGGCAATCGCGCTGATCGCTTCGGCGACTGCTGACATCGCCGCGAAATTCTCGCGCCGGTGCGTGGTAACAAGAATGATCCGGCGCTGGCGGAACCGGCTGAACAACAGGTCGAGCCCCTTGGTCATCCCCGGGTTCGCCGCAATCTTGGCGCGCGTCTGGAGCAATGCATCGATCACGGTGTTGCCGGTGACGTGCACAGTCGCCGAGTCGATGCCCTCGCGGTACAGCGCTTCTGCCGCTGTCGTCGTCGGCGCAAAATGCTGGTCGGCGATGGTCGAGACGATGCGGCGATTCACTTCCTCGGGCCACGGGCGATAGATGTCGCCGCTGCGTAGGCCCGCCTCGACATGGCTGACGGGCAAGCGGCGGTAATAGGCGGCCAGCGCGCCGATCATCGCGGTCGCCGTGTCGCCCTGCACGATGACGCGGTCGGGTTTGTCGGCGTCGAGCACATCGCCGATGCCGGTAAGTAGTGCTGCGGTAATCGCGTCGAGCGTCTGCGCGGGCCGCATCAGATCGAGGTCGTGATCGGGGACGATGCCGTTCAGTTCGAGCACCTGGTCGAGCATACCGCGGTGCTGCGCGGTGACGCAGGTGCGCGACACGATGCCGGGCGTTGCCTCCAGCGCGGCGATGACCGGCGCGAGCTTGATCGCTTCGGGACGCGTCCCGAAGATCGTCATGACTTTCATTTCAGCTCCGCACCGCGACCCATGATGTTGCCTTAGCGCGTCACGCTTGATTTGTGGTTAAGCGCCGCGCGTCAAATCGCCTCGCCTGCACCGCGCGCGCGTTCGACCAATGTCGCCTCTGCTTTGGCGATGCTGCGATAGCCGAAGAACAGCAGCACCGCCGAAATCGGTACGACGACGAGCAGCGACAACATGCCCGTCGACAGACTGCCCGACATGGTCGAGACGATGCCCGCCATCGACGGCCCCAGACCCAGCCCGATCATCGCATTGCCGAGGAAAAACGTCGCCGTCGCCGTCCCGCGCATCCGCGGCAGGACAAGATCCTGCGTCGTCGCCGCCGCCGGTCCGAGCGCCGCGCTCGCCAGCACGCCGGTCACGAAATGCAGCGCGTAATAGAGCGGCAGGCTGCCGGTAGTGTAGGTCAGGACGAAGAACGGCGCCGGCACCAGCAATCCGACGGCCATGACCAAGATACGCCCGTTGGGCCGCGACCGCCGCAGCCAGTCCGAAATCCGCCCGCCCGAAACCACGCCGATAAACCCGCTGAGCGCGCCGCCGCCGCCGAGGAAGAACCCGACTGCCGCTTTGGTGCCATACCAAGGGAGCGGTTGTCCCGCGTCGATCATCGGCTGCACCCAGGTGCGGATCGCATAGGGCGCGCCCCAGAACGACGCCGAATAGGCAATGAACGCGATCAGGCCATAGCCCAGCGCGACCTGCAAGAAGGCGGGCGTCCCCCAGATCAGCCGGAACGTCACCGGATCGCGCTGGCGCAGGGCGCAGACCCAAGAGAACACCGCATAAATGCCGATGCCCATTGCCACCCATTGCGGCACGTTTTTCGTGATGAGGATTAGAACATAGGCGATGGCCGCGCATAGCGCCGCGAACCCGATGTTGATCGCCAGCGCTCCTGCCCCGCGCCGCGCCGCGCCGATCAGGGTCAGCGGCGGGATGATCGTCAGCAGCTCGGCAAAGAAATCGGCGAACGGATGCTCGGCCTGCGGCGTGACGATGCCGTCTGAGATGCCGCGTAAAGGCTCTTTGAGGGTGCTCACCCAAAAGGCGAGCAATATGCCGGGGATGCCGACGGCGAGAAACGCCGCCTGCCAGCCGACCAGCCCGAGCGGCCCGCCGCCCGGATAGGCCGCGTTCCACGACCCGACCACGACCGCGCCGATGCCGAGCGACAGCCCGCCGCCGATATACAACCCCGACGAATAGATCGCGAGCGCGGTCGCGCGCTGAGACTTCGGGAACCAGTCGGACAACAATGAATAGGCGACCGGACTCGCCGTCGCCTCGCCGATACCGACCCCGACGCGTGCGGCGGTCAATTGCAGCGGCGTCTTCGAAAATCCCGACAGCGCAGTCATCAGCGACCAGAGGCCCAACCCCATCGTCAGCAGCCGGACACGCTTCCAGTTATCGGCCAGCCGCCCGAGCGGGATGCCGAACAGCGCGTAGAAAACACCGAAGGCGGTGCCATAGAGAAACCCGAGATAGGCGTCGGTGATGTTCAGGTCGCGCTTCACATCCTCGGCAAGGATGCTGAGAATCTGGCGGTCGATGAAATTGAAGACATAGACGAGCACGAGCAGCGACAGCGCATACCAGGCATAGCCGGTGGCTTTTGCCTGTTCGGGCGGCGATACTGCCGGTTGCTCGATCGTCATGCTCTCTCCCGCATTTATGCTTTGTCCCTGACTAGCAGAGCGCACGGCCACGCCAAGCGGAACCGTATGAGCGGTTCACATCAGGTCTAAGTTCATAGTATGTTCCCAACTGCGATTCGCAGGGAGAAACTCGATGACGACGCTGACATTCTACACCAACCCGATGTCGCGCGGGCAGATCGCGCGCTGGATGCTCGAAGAGGTCGGCGCGCCCTATGAACAGGTTCTGCTCGACTATGGCACGACGATGAAGGCACCCGACTATCTCGCGGTCAACCCGATGGGCAAGGTGCCCGCGATCAAGCACGGCGATGTCGTCGTCACCGAATGCGCCGCAATCTGCGCCTATCTGGCCGACGCATTCCCCGTCGCCGGCCTTGCGCCCGAAGCGGCGCATCGCGGCGATTATTACCGCTGGATGTTCTTTGGCGCGGGGCCGCTCGAACAGGCGATCATCAATCGCGCGCTCGGCTTCGTCGTGCCGCCCGACAAATCGGCGATGGCGGGGTATGGCAGTTTCGAGGCGGCGATGGACGGGCTGGAAGCGGCGGTCGCGGGCAAGACCTTCATCGCGGGCGACCGGTTCAGCGCGGCGGACGTCTATGTCGGGTCGCAGATCGGCTGGGGCTTGCAGTTCGGCAGCATCGAGAAGCGACCGGCGTTCGAGGCCTATTGGGCGGGGCTAAGCGAGCGCCCCGCGTATGTCAAAGCCAAGGGGATCGATATGGCGTTGATGCCAAAATCGGATTGACATTGGACAATCTTTTGGGCAGTAAAGTCCGATGCACGCTGTAAGCTACTCATACGCCCGCGAAAACCTGAAAGAGGTGATCGACCGCGCCATCGACGACCGGATGCCGATCGCGGTGACACGTCAGCGCGGCGAGGGCGCCGTCATTGTGTCGGCAAGCGACTGGGCGTCGATTCAGGAGACGATGTATCTGCTGCGGTCTCCGGCAAATGCAAAAAGCCTCCTTGCGTCCATTGCACAGCTCGATGCGGGCAAAGGCCAGGAGCACGAGCTCATTTACGAATGAAAGTCGTGTTTTCCGACGACGGGTGGGCGCACTATCTGCATTGGCAAGAATCTGACCGAAAGCTTCTGGCGCGCCTGAATTCTCTCATCGAAGAATGCCGCCGCAACCCCTTTCGGGGAACAGGCAAGCCCGAACCGCTCGGGGGCAATATGTCGGGCTGGTGGTCTCGGCGGATTGATGGCGAACATCGGCTCGTCTACCGCGCGAGCGGAAAAGGCAACGCTCAAGCGCTCGAAATCGCGCAATGCCGGTATCATTATTGAACGTATGAAAAAGACCCGGCGGATCGCTCCGCCGGGCCTCTCAATTCTTGTCAGTTCCGTCGTGGCAAAGCCACGCCGTCGGTCCTCGCTTTAGCGAGGCCGTCCGGTCGGGCGCTGACGCTGGCTGTAGCTGACGCTACAGCCTAGCGCACCCGACTTAACGACGGTCGCCCACGAGGCTCAGCAGGAAGGTGAACATGTTGATGAAGTCGAGATAGAGCGTCAGCGCGCCCATGATCACCGACTTGCCCATCATGTCCGTGCCCGCAACATGGAAGTACATGCTCTTGATCTTCTGCGTGTCGTACGCGGTCAGCCCGGCGAACAGCAGCACACCGATGAAGCTGATCGCCATCGCCAGCGCACTCGACTGGACGAAGATGTTGATGACCATCGCCACGAGAATGCCGACGACGCCCATGATGAGGAACGTGCCGAACGCTGACAGATCGCGTTTCGTGGTGTAGCCGTAAAGGCTCAACCCCGCGAACGCCGCTGCGGTTGCGAAGAACGTCGTGGCAATCGACTGCCCCGTATAGACGAGGAAGATCGTCGACAGCGACAGGCCCATCACCACCGCAAACGCCCAGTACAGCGCCTGCGCGGTCGCCGTCGACAGACGGTTGATGCCAAAGCTGAGCACCATCACAAAGCCTAGCGGCGCGAGCATGATTACCCAGCGCAGCGGCGTCGCCATCACCTGCGCGGCATAGCCCGAACTGGCGAAAGCAAGCGCGACAATACCCGTCAGCAGCACACCCGATGCCATGGTGTTGTATACCGACAGCATATAGCTCCGCAGGCCCGCGTCACGGACGTCGGCTTGCGTTCCGGCCGAGGCGGCGGCTGCCGCCGCAGTCGACCGTGGATCCCAATTGGCCATCTCGAAACTCTCCTTTGCCCGACCGCAATTGACCGGATAAAACAAATATCGGTGTTTTCGTGCCCGCTTTCAAGCGAAACACGACATGACGATGTGCAGCGCGGGTCAGCGCTATACGACAGACAGTCGTTGCAGCAGCGTAACCATATTCGTTAAACCCCCCTTGGGGTGCAGCAAGCAGGATGCCGACATGAGTCGCCTGATCTTTGCACTGCTCGTTGCGACCAGCGTTCCGGGCGGACCGGCGACAGCGGCCCCTCTTGCTCAGGTCGCCTACCGTCTCCAAGCTGGCGCGATCCACACCCCGGTCGCCAACCCGGTTCCGGGGCGGTTGCGCGACATCATCGACGACGAGGTCGGCGGCCCCGCCGACCGAATGGTGGAGCGCCGCGCCGATTTCGTAATCGCCACGACCGCCGCGACATCGCACGCCGTGACAATCGGCACGCCTCGCGGTCGCCCGCCGATACTCGAAGTCGAGGCACTGGCCGGACACCGCAGCTTCGACACCATGATCGCGCGGCGCGCTCCCCTGGGATGGCAGGTCCACCATGGCGGCAGCGTACTCGGCGTGGGCAGCACTGGCACTTATGGCATTCGCGTCGCGCGGCGCTGGCGGCTTACGCCGTTCGTCTCGGTGGACTATAACCGCATCGACAGCGGACGCCATGTCGACGCGACCAGCCCGCGCCCGTTTATCCCTGACAACGCCGACACCGGCATATCTGCCAGCACCGGCGCGACGCTGGCGCATCGTTTCGGCCCCGGACAAGGCTTTCGTGCGCTGGCCTTTGGTGCATTGGTCGCCGGTGCCCGGGATGGCGGCGCTCCGCGTGAGTTCGGCTCGATCGGTGCGCGGTTCGTCAATGCACTTGGCAACCGGGGAGATGAGACCGTCTGGGAAGAAATGGGGTTCGGTCTCGACTATCGACTTACACCCCGCGCGCAGCTCGATACGGCGATCGTCCATACGTTCGACCGGATCGGCGGTGATACGCTGGCGGCTAAGCTCGGTTTGAAAATCGTCCTTTAGATCACCGTTTGGTATTGCGAAGCATTCGCATCCACGCTAAATCGCTGCTCATGGTCGTTTGTATCTGCAACGCGATTCGGGAACGCGACGTGCGCTCCGCCGCCCGGGATGGCTCGGCCGACCCGCGCTGCGCGTATCGCAAGCTCGGCTGCCAGGTTCGCTGCGGCCAGTGCCTGCCGTTCGCGCGCGAGATCATCGACGCCGAGCGCGCGATTGCTTGCTAGTCGCAATAGCGAAGAAATCCCTGATTTCCGCCATTTTCTGACTGGTTTTTAGGATTCCTGCGCGCTAGGGCTGCCCCCTGAATTTTACAGAGGGTGAAGGCCATGAAGGGCGATCCGAAAGTCATCGAACATTTGAACGTCGCGCTCAAGAACGAGCTGACCGCGGTGAACCAATATTGGCTGCACTACCGCCTGCTCGACAATTGGGGCGTAGCGCAGCTTGCCGATTTCGAGCGGCATGAATCGATCGACGAGATGAAGCACGCCGACAAGCTGGCCGAGCGCATCTTGTTCCTTGATGGCCTGCCCAATTTCCAATTGCTCGGCCGCCTGCGGATCGGTGAAAGCGTCGAGGAAGTGCTCAAGGCCGATCTCGCGCTCGAAGAAGAAGCCCTGCCGCCGCTGCGCGAGGCCATCGCCTATTGCGAAAGCATCCGCGACTTCGTCAGCCGCGACCTGTTCGCGCATATCCTGTCGAGCGAGGAAGAGCATGTCGACACTCTCGAAAAGCAGTTCGACATGATCCGCCAAATGGGAATCGAAAACTACATCCAGCTGCAGAGCAAGCCGACCGAGGGGTGAACCGACGGCACCGTCATTGCGAGCGTAGCGAAGCAATTCAGATGATGCACATGCGGCGACGTGGATTGCCACGCCACGCTCGCAATGACGGTCGATCTTCAGGTTAAATCCGCCCGAACCCCTGGTTGGCGACCAGCGGCGCGCGACCGAAACCGCGGCGTTCGACCAGCGGATTGGTCTCGGCGTCGAACGCAGCCAGCGTCTCGTCGAACAACGGTCGCAGCTTGACGATTTCGGTCACAAGCGTGTCGGGCGACTGGCGCCATTCGACACATTTGCGCGCTTCGCTTTCGATATCCTCGGCCAGATCGGCCAGCGCATCCGCCCCGAACTGGCGCGCTTCGCCCTTCAGCGTATGCGCGGGAATCACCAGCGCCACAGCGCTGTTGGCGCGCACAGCAGCCTCGATCGCGGCCACCGATTTGGTGCCATCCTCGCGGAAATAGCCGAGAATACGGATGAATTCCGCGCCCAGCTCGGTACGAGCCTGCTGGAAAACTTCCCAATCGATGATCGGCGCGTCCGACACGTCGCTTACTCCGGCAAAGACGGTCCCCTGCCCTGCGGCGACGACTCTAGGAACGCGCTGGTAAAGACGGCGTTACCGCCCGGTCGATTTGCCGTTAGAGAACGGGTTTTTCGGTGCGCGGAACGTCAAACGGATCGGCACCGCGCCGAAATCGAGTTCGCGGCGGAGGCCATTGACCAGATAGCGGCGGTAGCTTTCGGGCAATTCGTCGACCCGCGTCCCGAAGATCACAAAACTCGGCGGGCGCGCCTTGATCTGCGTCGCATAGCGCAACTTGATCCGCCGACCGCCGGGTGCCGGGGGCGGGTTCGCCTCCAGCGCGCGTTCGAACCAGCGGTTGAGCTTGCCGGTCGATACCCGCCGGCTCCACGCCGCGCGCGTTTCGAACGCGACCTTCATCAACAGGTCGAGACCCTTGCCGGTCGCCGCCGACAGGGTGAGCAACGGCACACCGCGCACCTGGGCGAAGCCGTCGTCGAGCGCGGCGCGGATGCCCTGATAGAGCGGCGCGCCGTCGTCCACCGTGTCCCATTTGTTGAGCGCGAAGATCATCGCGCGCCCCTCGGTATAGATCTGGTCGGCGATCCGCAGATCCTGCGCCTCCAGCCCGCGCGTCGCGTCGAGCAGCACCACGACGACTTCGGCGAAATCGATCGCGTTCTTGGTATCCTGCGCCGACAGTTTTTCGAGCTTGTCATCGACTTTTGCCCGACGCCGCAGCCCTGCCGTGTCGATCAGGCGCACGTCGCGGATGCGCTCACCGTCTTGCCACTGCCAGTCGATGCTGATCGAATCGCGGGTGATCCCGGCTTCGGGACCGGTAATCATCCGCTCCTCGTCGAGCAGCTTGTTCACCAAAGTCGATTTGCCCGCGTTCGGTCTTCCGACAATGGCGAGCTTCAGCGGCGCATCGTCATCATCATAATCGGCATCGATCAGGTCGGCGTCGTCGCCATCTTCTTCGACCTCGGGACGCTCTGGACGCAGCTCGACGATTGGCTCGTCCGCCGCCAGCCGCGCCGCTGCTGCATCGATCAGCGGCAGCAACGCCTCGAACAAATCAGCCAGCCCTTCGCCATGTTCGGCACTGAACGGCACGGGCTCGCCGAATCCGAGCGCGAAACTCTCGTACACACCCGCATTGCCTGCATTGCCCTCGGCCTTGTTCGCCATCAGCACGACCGGCGTTTTCGAGCTCCGTAACCAGCGCGCGATTTCCTCGTCGAGCGGCACGATGCCCGCGCGCGCATCGATGACGAACAGCGCGACATCGGCACTGTCCACCGCCGCCTGCGTCTGCGCGCGCATCCGACCGGGGAGCGTGGCCGCATCCTCATCCTCGAAACCGGCCGTATCGACGATGCGGAAATCGAGACCGAGCAACTGGGCGTCGCCCTCGCGCCGGTCGCGCGTTACCCCCGGTCGGTCATCGACCAGTGCCACGCGCTTGCCAACCAGCCGGTTGAACAGCGTCGATTTGCCGACATTGGGCCGACCGATAATGGCGACAGTGGGTTTCATTGCGCTCCTGCGCCGAAAGTAGGGACAGTCCCTACTTATGCGGCAACCTTCTTCTCGGCAGCTAGCTAGTCATCGGCATAAGTAGGGACTGTCCCTACTTTCGGCGCACTTTAGCGAAACGCCGAAATGCGACCCGAATTGTCGAGGATGTAGAGCACCGAATTGGCGACGATCGGCGGCAGGAAGACCGGTGCGCCGATGTTCTGCGTGCCCGCGACCTTGCCGTCGGCAGGCGAGACATAGACGATTTCGCCTTCCGAACTCGCAAGAATCAACCGCTCGCCCGCTAACACCGGGCCGGTCCAGCTGACCGGGCCGTTCTTCGACTTGTCCTTGCGGTACCGCTGGAGCTGCGACACCCAGCGCACCTTGCCGGTGGCGCGCGCCACGCACAGCAATTTGCCTTCGTCAGTCACGACGAACACCCACTCGCCCGCGACCCAAGGCGTGGAAATCCCCGCGATGTTGAGTTCCCAGATCCGCTGGCCGGTGACGAGTTCGAGGCTGACCATGCGGCCACCCTGCCCGATGGCAAAGACGCGACCCTGGTCGATCACCGGATTGGCATCGATGTCCGACAGCGTCGAAACGCTCGTGTTGACGCTGGTCCGCGCCAGCGCATCACCCCACAAAGTACGGCCATTTTCGGGTCGATAAGCGACGAGATCGCCCGACGAATAGCCCGAGATGACCGTCGTCTGCGCGATTGCCGGGGCCGCGACGCCGAACACGCCAGCGGTCTGGACGGCAGCGGCCTCGGTCCATTGCGTGGTGCCGTCAGCGGCGTTCAGCGCAAACAGCTGATTATCCTGGCTCATTGCATAGACGCTGCCGCCCGCGATCGACGGCGCACCGCGCAACGGCCCGCCGGGGCGCTTTTTCCAGACGACCGTCCCGTTTGCGGCGTTCATTGCGGCAATGTCGCCAAGACCGTTGGTGGCATAGAGCATCGCGCCATCGACGCTGACGCCGCCGCCGAAGGCGATGCGATTCTGTTTCTTGTTGTCGCCGCCGAACGCCACGCTCCAGCGTTTGCCGCCGGTCGCCGCGTCGAAGGCGTGGACGGTGCCCGCCGTGTCCATCGCGTAAAGCGTTCCGCCTGAGACGACCGGTGCAGCAGCCAGTCGTTCCGATTTGGTAACGCCCGCAATCTGCGCCTGCCATGCCCGCGCCGGTGATCCGCCCAGCGCCAGATGCCCCATCGACTTCGCCGAATTACCACCCGGCTGCGACCAGACATCGTTGGCAGTGGCGGCGGGCAGCAAGACCTGCACATCGGAAATCGAGGGCTCGACCGCCGCGTCGTTTTCGCTGGTCAGGATCGGCACACGGTCGCCCAGCACCGCCGTCTTGGGCTTTGAATTCTTGAACACATTGCAGCCGCCGGTCGCCAGCACCACAATCAGGGCAGGCGCGAGCACCAGCGCGTGTCGATTCATTTTCATCATTCTCATGTCCCGCTTTTCGCGCTCAAAGGTCCGGCATCGACGCCCAATACGCCCGCCAACTGAACCGCACGCGAACGGATCGACTCCGGCACGCCTTCATCCTTGGCAAGCGCGGCAAACATCGCGCCCGCTTCGCGCGGCTTGTTCATTTTCATCAGCGCCACGGCCGTCATTTCGCCTGCGCTGCCGAAAAACGGCTTGCCCGCGACCGCCAGCGGCTTGAGTTTGGCGACAACGTCGTCAGGCTTCATAGTATCGAATGACGCCGCAACCTGCCGGACGGTTGCGAGATCGCGGTAGGGCTGGGCCAGCGATGTGTCGGCGGCAATCGCCCCAAAGTCGGCGGCAGCACCCTTTGCATCGTTCTTGCCCAGTTTCGCGGCAGCAAGTGCGAGTTTCGCCGCTGCTTTGTAGCCAGGGGTAGATGAACTGCCCAGCTTGGCGAGCTCGCCCTCGGCCTTAGCGATATTGCCACCGGACAAATCGTCGAGCGCCAGCGACATTTGCTCGCCCTCGACGCCTGCGCGCGACGCGCGATCGTTCTGCCACCACAGATAACCGCCGAAGCCAAGCAGCGCGGCCACGACCGCGCCGATCAGGACACGGCCCCAGCGTTTCCAGACCCGGGCGGCGGTATCGAAACGGACCTGTTCATCGACTTCGCGCAGGAAAGCTTCGTTGGTCTCAGGCGAAAGCGCCAAGTCTGTGCCCTTTCACGGGAAAAAATGTCGCGCAGCCTTAGCCGCGCAGGTGCCGCGCGGCTAGACCCCTGTTTTGGCCGGTTTCGCGACATAAGTCTGGTCGGCGGTCGGGAATGCCCGCGCGCGGACATCTGCGGCATAGGCCGCCGCAGCCTCGTCGACGTATCCGGCCATGTCGCCGTATCGTTTCACAAACCTCGCGGTGCGTTCGAACAGGCCTAGCATGTCTTCGGTCACCAGCACCTGCCCGTCGCATTTCGCCGAGGCGCCGATGCCGATCACCGGCACATCTACGCTCGCGGTGACCGCGTCGGCGAGCGTATCGACCACGCCTTCCAACACCATCGCGAACGCGCCCGCATTCGCGACTGCCTTGGCGTCGTCGAGAATGCGCGCATATTCGGCCTGGCTGCGACCGCGCGCGCCATAGCCACCGAGCTGGTTCACCGCCTGCGGGGTCAGCCCGACATGCGCCATCACCGGAATACCCCGCGCGGTCAGGAAGGCGATGGTCTCCGCCATTGCCTGCCCGCCTTCCAGCTTGACGGCGGCGCATCCGGTTTCAGCCATGACGCGACTGGCGCTCGCAAAGGCCTGCTGCGGCGAGCCTTCATAACTGCCGAACGGCATGTCGGTGATGACGACGCTGTGGTAACTCCCCCGCACTACGGCCGCCCCGTGCGCGCACATCATGTCGAGCGTAACGGGGAGCGTGGACGGCAGACCGTAAATCACCTGCCCCAGCGAATCGCCGATCAACAGCATGTCGCAATGCGGATCGAGCAACTGCGCCATCCGCACGGTGTAAGCGGTGAGCATGACAAGCGGCTCGGCGGTCGCCCCCGCATCCTTGCGCGCACGGATCGCGGGCACGGTCAGCCGCTTCATCGGCGCGGGCATGGGGTTCGCGCGGCTGGTCGAGGTGTCGAGAGTGAAGGTGGTAGACATGATTACCAGAGAACCTTGACGGGATAGCGATGGACGGGACCATCGCGCGAGACGAGGATCATGTCGTCGCGCAATGCTTGGGCGACGAGAATGCGATCGATCGGGTCGCCGTGGATAGGCGGCAAACTCGAAGAATAACGATGGATGTCGAACGGCAGCCCAATGCAGATTATCGGAGCGGTCACCAAAATCACGTCGAGGGGCGTTGCTATAGAAACGCGACCGCGCGCTTGTATCCAATTGAACTCCCAAGCAGCGACGATGCTAAAAAACCGTTCGTTATCTGGATTATTCAGCGCGGTAGCCGCTCGCGTGCTGAGCCGCGCGTCTCCAGACGCCCACCAAACGAACGTGTGCGTATCAAGCAGCAGCTTCATCGGTACTACCTGAATAACGCGCCGCCTCGCGCTCTTCCCATGCGCGAACATCGTCCTCGGTCATTGAAGGTGACTCCCAGTCGAGCGACATGTCGAGGCGCCCCTTGAAGCTACCGTGAAAAGCTTCCAGCTTCATCGCCAATGCCTCACGCGCCGTCGCCGGGTTTTCGACAACCGGCAACATGCGGACCGCAGGCACGCCGTTTAGCGCGATAATCACATCCTCACCGCGCTTTGCCGCAGCGATCAATTTCGACAACTGCGTCTTGGCCTCGCCGATGTTGACCTGAATGTTCATGACTTGGCCAAGCTAGATTAGCCAAGCAAAAAGTCAACCGACTTGCACGCCCTTCCAGAACGCGATCCGGTCCTTGATCTCGGCTGCCGCAGCTTTTGGTTCGGGGTAGTACCAGGCAGCGTTTGCATTCGTCGCGCCGTCCACAACAATGTTGTGGTAGCTCGCGATGCCCTTCCACGGGCAGCCACTCGTCGTCGCGCTATCGGTCAGCAGCTCAGCATTAACGCTCGCGCGCGGGAAATAATGATTACCCTCGACCATCACCGTGTCGTCGCTTTCGGCAATCGTGACGCCGTTCCACACTGCCTTCACCATAGCTGCTATCCCCGAAATGCCGTGACCTCGATCTCGATCTTCATCTCGGGTGTGACAAGGCCAGTTACAATACACGTCGATGCGGGGCGGATCGTGCCAAACGTCTCGCCCAGCACGGGCCCGACTATGTCCCAGAAACCTGCGTCGGCAATATAATAGGTCGCGCGCACCACATCGGTCAGCGCGAAACCGCCCTCGGCCAGCGCCTTGGCAATCGTGCCCAGCGCCTTGCGTGCCTGATCGCACACGTCGTCGGGCATCGTCATTGTCGCATAGTCATAGCCGGTCGTCCCCGCGACGAAACACCAGTCGCCCTGCACCACGGCGCGCGAGTATCCGACCACCGCCTCGAACGGCGATCCCGACGAGATCAGCTGCCGTCTCACGCCCTATCGCCCGCGCGGCGGACCGCCACGCCCGCCGCCACCGGGCCCACCGCCGCGCGGCGGGCGCTTGGTCTCGACAATGGGCGGCTTGCCCGGTCCGCGACCCGGCGGACGCGGACCGCGTGGTAGGCCATCAGTGCGCGGCGGGCGCGATCCGGTCGGTGGCGTCCGCGACGGCTGCCCACCCTTGGCGACGGTATAGCCTTCCTTGAGCAGCCGGTTGAACGCCGCGCGCGTGCTGCCAGTTATCGCGGACTGCACTTCGCGTGGCAGGTCGGCAAACGTCGTGTTGAGATGCACCGCGCCCAGATCGCGCGCGAGCGCATTGGCCAGCCCGCCCGAAGCGGCTTTCCAGGCAACAACGGCGTCGAGAACAGCGGCGACGACCGCGTCCTGCATGATATCGGTGGCAGAGCGTTCCATGTCGCCGCCATGCCCGCGCGGGCCAGTGCCGGTCAACCGAAAGCGGTGGCCCAGTCATCGGGTTTGAACCCGACCAGCAATTTACCGTCGCCTTCAACCACCGGGCGTTTGATCATCGACGGGTGCGCGATCATCAGCGCAATCGCATTCGCCTGGTCGATCCCCGCCTTGTCGGCATCGGGCAATTTCTTGAACGTCGTCCCCGCCCGATTGAGCAAAACCTCCCACCCGACCGCGTCCGCCCAGCGACCCAGTGTCGCCATTTCGATGCCGAGCTTCTTATAGTCGTGAAACGCATAGGCCACGCCCCGTGCATCGAGCCACGCCCGTGCTTTCTTCACCGTGTCGCAATTGGGGATGCCGTGGAGGGTTAGCGTCACTGTAATCCTTCCTCACGCAACAACGCCGGGATGCGTTCCTTGAAAGGGAAAAACCCCTTCTTCGCGTGCGGCCAGAATTGTGCGTCCCAGTTTCGGCGGGCCTGCACGAGCGCGATGCCCTCGCGAGTCAACTCCGGTGCAAGTTCCGCCAGTCGGTCGGCAACGGGTCCGACCGGCGCACAAGGCGTGACTATCTGGCGCACCTCTGCCGCTTGTGCCGCCGCAACCAGCGTGGGTGCATCGAGCGTTTCCGATAGCTTTGCCGGGCACCGATAGTGCGCTTCGACCCGCGATGCAGTGTCCCTCATCGCCGCGCCGACAAACGCGCGAGCACCGTCTCCCCAAAGCAATGCGGCATCGGTCGCGGCCATTGCTCCCGCCACGCGCAAGCCGTCGGGCAACGCCGTTTCGGGATTCATATCCTCGTGCGTGACCAGCAATAGCGCTGGCGCGCTTGCATCGACCTCCCCCGACGCGGGCAAGCTGCGCGCGGCCTCAATCGGCGGCTCGGTCAGCGCAACCGCCGCCGCCGCCAGTCCTGCGGGCCGAAACCTACCTTCGGTGTAGCGCGCGATGTTATCCGCTGTGGCCAGATAAGTCTTGCCCACCGTCTGCAGCCCCGCGACCCAGCGCCAAGACAGCGTGTTGCTCGCCGCATCGGCATCAAGCAGATGCCGCAGGAAGAAATCCGCCCCCAATGCCCAGGGCAAACGCAACGTGAAAATCCAGATCGACGCGAACCACATCCGCGCGTGGTTGTGGAGATAGCCGGTCTCGACCAACTCGCGCGCCCAATCGTCGAATCCGTCGATCCCCGTCGTGCCATTCTCCGCCGCAGCCAATGCCCGCCCGCCACGGAAGCTCTCGCGTTGCCGATCGAGCTCCTTAACGAACCGCGCCCACACCCCGGACCGCATCTCCAGCCAGCCCTTCCAATAGGTCCGCCACAACACTTCCTGCACAAACTTCTCGGCATCGGCGAAACTGTTGCGCGACAGCACCTGCGCCACGATCTCCTGCTCGGTAATCAGTCGATAGCGGACGTAAGGCGACAACCGCGAAACCGCGCCGGGGTTGCCGGGACCGAGGTCTGTGTTGCGTCCGTTCGTATAGTGCCGCCCTGCCGAGGGCACGAAAACGGCGAGTCGGTCGAGCGCCGCGCGTCGGCTGGGCGGGAATAGAGTCATGCAAGCAGTTCCACGCCGTCGAGCCGGGCGAATTTCTTGTCGAAGGTCAGGGTGCGGGTGCAGCCATTTTGTTGACCGATCAGATGGATGATCGCGTCCGCAATATCACCGGGCAGCAACAACGCTTGCCTGACGATATCGCGCGCTTCTATTTCCAGATGTGCCATGTCCAGCAACCCAGCCAGCGTCCGGACGACATTGGCGCGCGGAAGTCCATAGGTTTGCGTCATCGCCCAGATTGTCTCGCAGATGACGACCAGTGAAACGAACCCGGGCGCGAAGACGGTAAGCTCGCTGTCGATCAGCCGCGCGGCCCGCGCCGACTGGATCGGGTCGTCGTCGATGACATAGCGCAGCAGGACATTGCTATCGAGCGCATTCACCGCCGACGTGCACGTTTGGAAATGGCAGCAGCAATTCCTGCATCGATTTCTTCGAGCGTCTTCGGTGGCCCTGAATAGCCCGCAATGCCGCGCAACGACCGAATGTCGCCCGTGCGCGGTTCGAGCATGATGCAACGACCGTCATCGGTCACCTCGAGCTTCGCGCCCGCGTTCAGCCGAAAACGCTCTCTTAAGGCGACTGGTAACGTGAACTGCCCTTTGCTCGTCATCGTAATTGTCGCCATGATTTGCTCCTTGATTCCTTACATAGCGTAAGGAGAAGCCGCCTTCAATCCGACACTATGCGCGGCTCCTTCCGGAGCCGAGTGATCCGGCCAAAATCGCGCCCCGCGCGATTTTGAGTCGCGGATCACTCCCACTCGATCGTCCCCGGTGGCTTCGACGTATAGTCGTACACCACCCGGTTGATGCCCTCGACCTCGTTGACAATCCGCGTCGCGACCCGCGACAGGAACGACGCGTCGAAGGGGTAGATGTCCGCCGTCATGCCATCGACGCTCGTCACGGCCCGCAGCGCGCAGACATTCTCGTATGTCCGCCCGTCGCCCATCACGCCAACGGTCCGCACGGGGAGGAGCACCGCGAATGCCTGCCAGATTGCGTCGTACAGCCCCGCGTTGCGGATTTCCTCGAGATAGATCGCATCGGCTTTCCGCAGCACGTCGCAGCGTTCCCTGGTCACTTCGCCCGGAATGCGGATCGCCAGACCCGGCCCCGGGAACGGATGCCTCCCGACGAACACTTCGGGCAGGCCGAGTTCGCGGCCCAGCGCGCGCACCTCGTCCTTGAACAATTCGCGCAACGGCTCGACCAGCCCCATATTCATGCGGTCGGGCAGACCGCCGACATTGTGGTGGCTCTTTATCGTGACACTCGGCCCGCCGGTGAACGACACGCTCTCGATCACATCGGGATAAAGAGTCCCCTGCGCGAGGAAGTCCGCGCCGCCGATTTTCTTCGCCTCGTCATCGAACACATCGATGAACGTCTTGCCGATGAACTTGCGCTTATCCTCGGGGTCGGTCAGCCCTTTCAGGCCGTTGAGGAACAGCACCTCGGCATTCACATGCACCAGCGGAATGCCGTAATGCTCGCGGAAAAGCCCCACGACCTGTTCGCTTTCGCCCAGCCGCATCAGGCCGTGATCGACATAAACGCAGGTCAGTTGCGCCCCGATCGCTTCGTGGATCAGCACCGCCGCCACCGCTGAATCGACGCCGCCCGACAGGCCGCAGATCACCCGCTTGTCGCCGACTTGCTTGCGGATGTCGGCGATCTTCGCCGCGCGATACCCCGCCATCGTCCAGTCACCCGCGCAGCCACAGACGTGGCGCACGAAATTGGCGATCAGCTTCGCGCCATCGGGGGTGTGGACGACTTCGGGGTGGAACTGTGTCGCATAGAAGCGCCGCGCGTCATCGGCGACAATCGCATAGGGCGCGCGTTCGGACGTGGCGACGACGCGGAACCCCGGCGGCAGCGCCTCGACCTTGTCGCCGTGGCTCATCCAGACCTGGTGGTTTTCGCCCTGTTTCCACAGGCCGTCGAACAGCGCGCAGGGGCCATCGACGGTCAGGAAGGCGCGGCCGAACTCGCGACTCTCGGTCTGCCCCACACTGCCGCCCAATTGCGCGGCCATCACCTGTTGACCGTAACAGATGCCGAGAATCGGAATGCCTGCCGTAAAAAACCCATCCGGGACACGCGGACTGCCCGTCTCGGTCACCGAAGCCGGTCCGCCAGACAATATCAGCCCCGCAGGCTGCATCCGGTCGAACGCGGCCTCGGCGGCGTTGAACGGCGCAATCTCGCAATACACCCCTGCTTCGCGCACGCGCCGCGCGATGAGCTGCGTTACCTGGCTGCCGAAATCGACGATGAGAATGGAGGAAGACTGGGACATGGTTTCGCGTAGCGAAGCCATGTTCGAGTGTCACCCCTTCCCTCTCCCTCTGGGGAGAGGGCGACACGCGCCCTTCAGGCGCGGCGGGGTGAGGGCAACGCTACTTCAACTGGAGCACCGCTCCGCCCTCACCCTCCCGCGCTGGAGCGCGAGGACCCTCTCCCCAAAGGGAGAGGGAGAAGTAAGTTTACCCGCCGAAATCGACGCGCGCGACGTTGCCGTAACGGACCGAGCAGCTGAAGCTGCGCTGGTCGTAATTGCCATTGTTCCGCCAGCTGTCGTTGCGCCCCCATGTGCTGCCCGAATTGTTGCGCCCGTAATCGACCGTGCCGCGCACATTATAGCCGTCCGAAACGCGGTCGACCGTATTAATGCCGCTCACCCGCGCGCTGCCACCCAGCTGCTGCTCGGCCGCGCTGGCGCAGGCGTCTGCCGCTGCGTCGTCGGTACGGATGTTACCGTAATTGTTCGTCGCATAGCCGCCATTGGTCGTGCGATTCTTGTTCGACGAGGCCGAGGCAATGATCGCGGCAAGAATGCCGACGCCGATGACACCTGCGACAATCGCGCCGGTATTGTCATGGTCGCGGTGGCGACGATAGCCGCCGCCATAACCCCCGCCATAGCCGGGGCGGCCATACCCGCCACCATAGCCACCGCCGGGATAGCCCTGCGCCATGGCAGGCGTGACCGAAGTCGCGAGCATCGCGGTGGCAAGCGCGCCTGCGGTGACTGAACGCAGCTTCATCATGTCGAATATCCTTTAGCAGGGCCGCCACGATGGTGCCCGACAACGCCGCTATCGTCGAGTCGCGGTGTCGCGATGCTGAATTGGGTCGTCAGCGAAATGAAAGTATTGTGCGGGAGCCTGTCTCAGGAAAAACAGTCGAGCCGCGTCACCATCACCCGCAAACCGGTCCTCGAATGCGTGGTGGTTTTCAGGCTTACCTCCGGCGCGACGTTTGTTGGTTCGAAACGAAACCGTTTGACCAGTTCGGAAACGACAACCGCCATTTCGGTCAAGGCAAAAGACGACGCGATGCACAGACGCGGTCCCATGCCGAACGGCAGGAATGCACTACGATTATATTCGGCGGACGGGCCAAAACGTGCCGGATCGAACACATCGGGCCGGTCCCACAATCGACGATGCCGATGGATCGCATAGACTGGAATGATGACAACCTGCCCCGGGCTAAGCGCAAAGCCACGCAACGTTGTACGCGTCATTGCGGCTCGGACCAGCATCGGCGCTGGCGGATAGAGACGCAGCGTTTCCTGCGCGACCTGCCGTGTCAGCGGCAAGGCCGCAGGGGGATTGCCGGGCGCACCCGCTTCTTTCGCCTCGGCCCGCACCGCGTCCTGCCACTCGGGATAAAGCGCCAGCAGGTAAAGCGCCCATGCTGCCGCCAGCGCGCTGGTCTCGAACCCGGCTGGCATGAACCCCAATATGTTTTCGGCCAGCGGCCCCACGCCGCGCAACAACGCGGGAATGTCCTGGGTCTGATCGGGCGGGACCGCCCGCGCCTTCGCCAGTCGTGCAGCAAGATGTCGCAGCCGTTCCCCTTCCGCGCCGCCGCCTATCCCGCGCAACCGGTCGATCACGGCGTCGGACACCGGCAGCATGTCGAGCACACCGAACGTAGTTACCTCGCGCACGAACGCCGGAATATCCGCCGCCATCGCGTCGTAATCGACATCGTCAAGTCCGGACAACAGTGTCGCCATGACAATCTCGGCAACGATGCGGCCAATTGCGCTACTTAGCTCGATGGGCGCACTCGTCGGCCAACCATCCGACACCCGACGCGCGACTTGCGCCATCGTTGCGCTCGCCGCCTCGACCGCTTGCGGACGAAACGCGGGCGAAGCCGCACGCCGCTGATTGGCCCAAGGCTCTCCTTCGGCTGCGGCCAACCCATCGCCCCACGCGCGCCGCATCATCATCCGCAACTGACGATTGCGCCCGAATTCGTCGCCCTTGTCGAGCAGGACGCGCCGAACATCGTCAGGGTAAGTAATGACAACCGGTGTCGCTGGCCCGGGCAATTTCAACGCCCATTCGTCATAGATCGCCACCGGGATGACCGACGCCGGATCGGAAATTGCACGCCGCAACATTGCAAACATTGAAGGCGGACGATCAGGCGAGCGGTACCAAGGGGGCAGTCGGTCGATGGTGTCTGCTAACATGATTGACCTCAATCCCTACCTCTCGGCGCGCCTACTTCCCCCCGACCCCCATCCCCGTCCATTTCGCAATAAACGCCCATTGGTCCGCCGCTTCCTCGATGATCTTGTCGGTCGGCTTGCCGCTGCCGTGACCCGCACGCGTTTCGATGCGGATCAGGTGCGGTTTGTCGCCCGCCTTGGCCGCCTGCAGCGCCGCTGCATATTTGAAGCTGTGGCCCGGCACGACGCGGTCGTCGGTGTCGGCGGTGGTCACCATGATCGCGGGATAGGCCGCGCCTGCCCTGATATTATGCACCGGCGAATAGGCGCGCAGCACTTTCCAGTCGGCCTCGACCGCCGGATCGCCGTAATCGTCGGTCCAGTACCGCCCCGCCGTAAACCGGTTAAAGCGCAGCATGTCCATGACGCCGACCGCGGGGAGCGCGGCGGCAAACAGATCGGGCCGCTGGTTGACCACGGCCCCCACGAGCAAGCCGCCGTTCGACCCGCCCTGAATGGCTAGCTTGTCCTTTGACGTGATCCCGGCGGCGATCAGATATTCGCCCGCCGCGATGAAATCGTCGAAGACATTCTGTTTCTGCGCGCGCTTGCCCGCATCATGCCATGCCTTACCGTATTCGCCGCCGCCGCGCAGGTTGGCGATAGCGAGAACCCCGCCCGCCTCCAGCCATGCCAGCCGCGTCGCGCTGAACCCCGGCGTCATCGAGATATTGAAGCCGCCATAGCCGTAGAGCAAGGTCGAGGCGGGTCCGCTCGCGCCTTTCTTCCGGACGATGAACATCGGAATTTTGGTGCCGTCTTTCGACGGGTAGAACACCTGGTTGGTCTCGAACGCCGCCGGATCGAAGGCGAGCTTGGGCTGGAACACCACGCTGCTGGTGTTGGTCGCGCTGTCGTAGCGATAGACCGTCGCAGGCGTCGAAAAGCCGGTGAAGGTGTAGAAACTCTCGCTGTCCCCGGTCTTGCCGCCGAAGCCCGACGCGGTGCCGATATCGGGCAGTGGCACCCGGCCGACCGGCTTGCCGTTCAGTTCGAACAATTGCGCCTCGGACTTGGCATCGCCCAGATAAGCGACGACCAGCCGTTTGCCGACCAGCGACGCGCCGACGAGGGTATCGCTGTCCTGTGCGACAACCGGCGCAAATTTGGGAGTCTTGGCCGCGACGTCGACTGTCACGATCCGGCCCTTCGGCGCGTCCTTGTCGGTCACGAACCAGAATTTCGAGCCCATCGTGCCCGCCAGATCCCAGTTGTTCGCCAGACCGGTGATGAGCGCGCGCGGCGTGCCGACGCCCGCGCCGGTCTCGCTCACGGTCAGCGGCGTAACAGTGACATCGACCTTGGGATCGGTCCCTTGCGCCGAGGTGATGACCAGATATCTGCCGTCATCGGTCACTTGCGCGCCGTGGCCGAGCTTGGGCCGGTCGGGGGTCGCATAGACCATCGTATCGGCGTCCTGCGCGGTGCCGATTCGGTGGAACCACACTTGCTGGTTTAGGTTCAGCGACTGGAACTTCGCGCCTTCGTCCGGCTTGGCAAAGCGCGAGTAAAAGAACCCGCTGCCGTCGGGCTTCCACGCGATCGCGCTGAACTTCACCCAGTCGATCCGGTCGGGCAGCTCTTTGCCGCTCGCGACTTCGATGACCTTCAGCGTGCGCCAGTCGGTGCCGCCGTCCTGCACCCCGTACGCCAGATAGCGTCCGTCGTCGGACGGTGCCCATTCCGCCAGCGCGGTCGCGCCGTCCTTTGCCCAGAGATTGGGATCGAGCAGCAACCGCCCTGCCCCGTTCACCCCGTCGCGCACCCACAGGGTCGACTGGTTCTGCAACCCCGAATTGCGCGAGTGGAAATACCGTGTGCCCGCTTTCCGCAACGTCCCCATCCGCTCGTAATTATACAGCGCCTGCATCCGCGCCTTGAACGCGTCACGCCCGGGCAGGGTCGCCAGATAGGCATCGGTGACCTTGTTCTGTGCCGTCACCCAGTCGCGGACCTTGGGATCGGTGCGGACGTCGTTCTCTAACCAGCGATAGGGGTCGGCGACTTTCTCGCCAAAACTGGTCTCGACGACATCGACGGTCGCCGTCTCGGGATAGGTCAGCGGCTCAGCCATGAGCGGGACGGGCAGCAACGCGACGAGCGCGGCAAGCAGGACAGGTTTCAAAGGAAAGGCTCCAGTATCTGGTGATACCGGAGCCTATGGTTCCTTGAGACTTGCCGCAAGCGGTGTCGCTTACGCCGCGTCTTCCATCTCGTCGTCGCCCATCACCGGCCCCGAGTCCTGCCCCTTGGCCGACACGTCGCGGTCGACGAATTCGATGATCGCCATATCGGCGGCGTCCGAGGCGCGGATACCGGCCTTGACGATGCGGCAATAGCCGCCGGCGCGGTCGGCATAGCGCGGGGCCAGCACGTCGAACAATTTCACCAGCTGCTTGTCGTCGAGCAGCCGCGCATGCGCCAGACGACGGTTCGACAGGCCGCCCTTCTTGGCCAAGGTCACCAGCTTTTCGGTATAGGGGCGAATTTCGCGCGCCTTGGCGAGCGTCGTGGTGATCTGCTCGTGCTTGATGAGCGCGGCCGCCATGTTGCGGAACATGGCAGTGCGGTGCGAAGACGTGCGCTGAAGCTTACGTCCGCCCATACGATGGCGCATAGAGATCGTCCTTTTCGTTCGTTAAGGGTCCGTGTGAGGTAACCCAGACCGGGCGGTGGATCCGCCGGAAGGCGCGGCACATAACGGTCGAACCCGCAAAGTCAACGCGAGATAGCTTTGCGACGTGATGCTAGCGCAATTGGCGCGCTGTGTCGAAGATCAGCGCGGCCGGTCGATCCGCGTCTCTACAACCGCACTCTCTGCCGAATCAGCTTGCCGCTGGCGTTTTGCGTCGCGCATTTGTTGCGCCCAGCAGCCGGTCCAGCCGCCTGCGCCCACCGCCGAACAACTGCCGGTGCCGCTCGCGCCACCGGCATTCAGCGTGTCGTTCGCCTTGGCGGCCCAGCTCTGGTTTTCGGGCGTGATGACGATGGGGCTGCGGAGCTCCTTGGGGATGCGGAAGCGTTCGCCCTCCGGACGGCGCGAGCACACCACGATTTCCTGCCCGCTCGCGTTGGTCGGGCATTTGTCGTTGCCATAGAGCACGAGCACGCGGTCGGTCTGTTGCGCGAGCGCAGGGGCGGCGAGCATCGGGACCGCTGCAAAGGCAGCACCGAGAGCGAGGGAGAGGAGCTTTTTCATGGGAACCATCCTTTCACGCGCCCGATGAACGCACGATTGCCGATTTGGTGGCAGTTTGCCAGACTCAGATACGTTTCGACGCGGCAATGGCGACGCGGCAGCCGAGCCGGATCGCCGCCGTCATCAACGGATAGGCGGGCGCACGTTCTGCCCCCGCCGCCATCGCGGTCGCCTTGTGCTCGACTTCGTCCGCACGGAAATCGGTGATTGCCTCGGACAATTCGGGGTCGCTGTCACCCAATTCGTCGAGCTGTTCGCCGTAGTGGATGTCGATCTCGGTCTCGATCGCCGCCGTGCAAGCCATCGCTGCCTCCGGCCCGATCAGCGCGGTCGCCATGCCCAGGCCATAGCCCGCGACATTCCAGATCGGCTGGAGCAAAGTCGGGCGGACGCCGCGCCGCGCGATCATCGCGTCGAAGGTTTTGCGGTGGCGCTCCTCCTGCACGGCCATCGCGGCAATCGCGCGTGCGGCAGGAGTGCGGGTGCCCATCACCGCGAGCTGGCCCGCATAAATACGCGTGGCACCATATTCGCCGGCCTGATCGACGCGGAGCATGGACTTGGTATCGGGACTCATTTGGCTTTCCTTACAAGTCCCAAGATGGCGATGCCGCCCGCCAATGAAAAGAGCGCGTTAAACCCGGCGAGCGAAATACCAAAGATCGTCCATTGCGGTTCGTCGCAGCGGATAAGTGGGGCGCGCATGAGGTCTTCGAGGCTGGCGCCCGCACCGCTCGCCGAACACGGTGGTCCTGCCCACCAGCGATACTCTACACCGGCATGAAATACGCCAAGCGCGCCCGAGGTGAGGATCGCCAGAGCCGCCAGCGCGATCAGCACATTCCGCATCGGCGGCTTGGCCACGAACGCAACCAGCGCGAGCGCAATCGCGGCATAATGCGGCCAGCGCTGCCAGTGGCACATCTCGCACGGGTGCAGCCCGCCCAGATACTGCGACCCGAGCGCGCCTGCCATCAGCAGCGCGGGGACAGCAAGGGCGAGAGCATTGACGCGCGCAAGCGAGTTCACCGCCGCGCCGCCACCTTTGCTCCCTTGGGTGCCGCGCCGGGCAGGCTCGCCAGCCGCGAAATCGAGCGCAGCGCATAGTCGAGCTGGAAGTCGGTCACACCCTTGGCTTTCAGCTGTTCGGCAGTCATCGCGAAACGGGGATCGGCCTTCAGGTCGTCCTCGAGCACCGAATTATCGACCTTCGCCTCGTTGATCAGGTGGCGGCGCAGATCGGCCTCGCGAAAGCGCGGGCGTGTCTTGTAATCGACATCGGACAGCTGCGGCACCTTGATATCGGGTTCGATCCCACCTTCCTGCACGCTGCGGCCCGACGGTGTATAGTAACGCGCTGTGGTCAGGCGCAGCGCCGAGGTGTCGTCGAGCGGAATGAGCGTCTGGACCGATCCCTTGCCGAAGCTGCGCTCGCCCATGACGAGACCACGGTGGTTGTCCTGCAACGCGCCTGCGACGATTTCCGCTGCCGAGGCCGAGCCGCTGTCGAGCAGAACGACAATAGGCAGACCATGCGCGCCGTCGCCGGGCTTGGCGAAATACCGCTCGATATCGCCTTTGGCGCGCCCGCGTTGCGACACGATCTCGCCGCGTTCGAGGAACTGGTCACTGACCGATACGGCCTCGTCGAGCAACCCGCCCGGGTTCGAGCGCAGATCGACGACATAGCCCAGCGGCTGCCGCCCGAGCGCCTTGTCGATGCCCATCAGCGCGGCGCGCACGCCCATGCCGGTGTTCTTCGAAAAGGCATTGATGTTGATATAGCCGACCTGGCCCTTCACTTCCCATTTAACAGGCTTGAGCTCGATGATCTCGCGGGTCAGCGTCAGGTCGAATGGCTTGTCGCGGCCCGCGCGGACGACGGTCAGCTTGATCTGGGTGCCGGGTTTGCCACGCATCTGCTCGACCGCCTCGTCCAGCGTGCCGCCGAAAATCAGCGTGCCGTTGAGATGGGTGATGAAGTCGCCCGCCTTGACGCCCGCCTTAAACGCCGGGGTATCCTCGGTCGGTGCAATCACCTTGACCGCGCCGTCCTCCAGCGTGACGGTGAGGCCGAGGCCGCCGTAATTACCATCGGTCTGCGTCCGCATCTGTTCGAAATCGCGCGCGTCGAGATAGCCCGAATGCGGGTCGAGCGAGGCGAGCATCCCGTCAATCGCGCCCTTGATGAGTTTTTTATCATCGGTCTTTTCGACATAATCGGCGCGCACCCGCTCGAACACCGCCATGAACGCGTCGAGTTCCTTATAGGTCGAATTATCGACGGCGGCGAAAGTCGCAGTGGTGGCGGGAATGAGTGCGAGCGCGGACACGGTGACGAGTGCACGAAGGGGAAAACGGGGCATGAAATGTCCTTGGCGATTTCACTATGAATAGCAGTTGACGAAAATGTCGCAACGCTCTCGCTGAACTCTGCTGCTATTCGTAGAACGACCTCGTGTCGGCCTCGATCCGGTCGACGACAACGTTCTGGTCGCGTACGCTGAAGTGAACCGTGACAGGATAAGAATCGTTCAGCTCAACTGGTTCATTAGAGTTTGGGTCATAGACGAGCGTCACATAGGCAGTACCAGGCGCGGTCCACCCTTCGCTGCTCACAACTGCAGAGTCGCCATCTACATCCAGTCCTTCGAATTGCGTCGAAGCGGACAATTCCGCGAGGGGCGCGAAATCGCCACTGTCAGCGAAGTCGAAGTCGGCGACCGCCTTCTCGATTAGTCGCGGAAGGTCGCGAAACCACATATCGGTCTTGCGGGCATCGACCGGAACGGAAAGGGCATTCATTGGATCGCTCGTCCACCCATATATCGCCAACGCAGATTGGCCGCGAGTCCATCGACATCGGCCATCACCATAGCAGCATCAACACCCAGTCCATAGAGGTAGCCGAGAAACCGCTCCTTGTCCTGCGCTTCAATCGAAAAACGCTCAGTTTTGTTCCGCAAAATCCAGTTTTTCGCCGGTTCAGGGTGAATGCTGAAAAGCCCACGCTGCGACGAGATACGCGGAGCGACTGCAGTCGGATATAGGAATCCTGCCTGCTGGATTCCGAACGGCCCCAGATCCCTCTCGGCGTTCGGCAACAGGCCGACGTCGCCGACGCGGACAGCAATGATCTCGCCTTTTCGTTTACCTTGGCCCGTTGGCTGACAAGCAAAATAGGCGGCCACGAGTGGATTGGTCGTCCAATCGAGCAGGCGGGTGGGCAAGCCGTGATGCTGAGCGATAAACAGCCAGTCCCAGTCCCCGAACAACATTGAGTTGCTTATCATCGGTTGGCCCAACCGCTTAAACTCGTTGAACAACTGGAGTTCCCGCGATGCCTCGTATCGATCAGCGTTTCGTCCGACGGATGGTTTAAGCGGCCAATGTTGTGCCTGACCCCGAAAGATCCACTGCGGCGGCTGGTGCGACCTCGTGAACTGAAGAAAATTCAGCCAGTGCTGGAGCCATGCAGGGCGAGACGGCGGTGCCCGAACGGTGATGGCCATTATCTCATCCTGCCAATTTGCCGATATCGACCGGTGTCCCGCGACGGCGCAGTTCGACGGTGACGGTCGGGCGGTCCGGCCCTGCCCGACCGATGGGCGCGCCGGGATCGACACTGTCGCCGACCTTCACGTCCAACGCGGCAAGGCTCGTCAGGAGGGTCGTCCAGCCGAGGCCGTGATCGATGACGACGATATTGCCATAGCCGCGAAATGGTCCGGCAAAGACGATGCGCCCGCTGGTCGGGGCGACGACCTGTGCGCCGCCGCGCGTCGCAATCGTCAGGCCGCGCGCACGGATGCCGACGTCGGAGACTTCGCCAAGGCCAGTGACGACTTGTCCGACGACCGGCAGGCGGTAGGCGGGGATGCCCGCGGTGGCGACAGCGGTTTCACCCGGCAGGCCGCGCGCGGCGTCAGGGCGGGCAGGGCGCAGGATCGGGCCGGGCAGGCTCTCCAGCCGAGCGCGGACGCTGGCGGCATCGTCGATCCGGCCCATGAGTTCGCCGATGTCGCGCGCCTCTTCGCCCATCGCGATCGCACGGTCCTGTTCAGTCATGGCACTGCTGGCGAAACGCGACGACTCGGCACGCTTGCGCGCTTCGAGCGCGGCAAGCTGCTGGCGCTGCGCGACGAGGCGGTCCTGTGCGCTGCGTTCGGCGGCGAGCGCGCTATCGGCGGCGGCGCGCAACTGGCGTCCGCGCGCGACATCAGCGCGCAGATCGGCGGTACGCGCCCGCAGAACGGGCAAAGTCGAGGCGAGTACCGCATGGACATGGACGATGTCGCGGACCGAGCCTGGCTGAACCAGCGACAACATCGGCGGACGCCGCGCCATCGTCTGCAACGCGGCGACGAGCCGCACTGTCGGCCCTTGTTTTTCGGCGAGCCGCGCGCGCTGCAGCAAGCGCAGCCGCTCAACCACTGCGATACGGGCTTCGGCGGCATCGATATCGGCCTCCGCCGACTGGATGCGCGCAGCCACCGCCGTTGCCGAAGCGCGCAGCTTAGCTGCTTCATCGCTGGCGACCCGTGCCGCACTTTCAAGCCGTACCGCACGCTCGGCGGCGCTACGGGCGGCACTTTGGGCGCGGGCGAGCGCGGCGCGCTCGGCGGCGGCATCCTGTGCCGCAGCGGCGACCGCGATCATGGCCAGCACGATCGCGGCGACCGCCTTGTTCACCGTTCGAGGCCGATCAGCTTGCCGAACCGGGCCTCGAATGCGTCGTAATCGCGCGCATCGAGGAGCCGCGCCTGTTCGGTCCAGTCGTCGGCCGTAATCCGCCCTGCGAACGGCCCGATCCGCGCATCGATGGCGGCGATGTCTGACGGCGACCAGGTTTTGATCTGGGCATAATGGGTGATGCCCATGTCATAGAGCATCTTGGCGAGTTTCGGCCCCACACCTTTGATCCGCAACAGGTCGTCGGGGTTGACGTCGTTGGGGTCATTCACCGGAAACGGCAGCGGCGGAAATCCGGCCATGCCCGTATCAGATTGCGCGTGACGCGTCCGCGCCAGCGTTTGGGTCGCGTTCTGGCCAATCTCGATACGCGGCATATCGACATGCCGCCGGGACGACATAACCCAGAATGCCGTGGCCACCCCTATGACGGCGGCAACCGCCAAAAGAAACCAGTAGTCGGCCATGACTTGAACCATCGAAAACCCGCCTTACACGCAAATCCAGAATTTATCGACGCAGCGCCGCGTCAAGCGATGGCCGTCCCATCTTCCAGAGCAGCCAACCACCCGCCAAACCAAGGAAAAAAGCTAAAGTAACGAAGCCCATTACTTCGGTCCACAAGGTCATAGACACAATACTTCCCCCAATGCGTCCCCGCCGTCAGTATCGAACGGTTATTCCCGAGCCTGACACGGTCGATCCGCCCGGCCCCCGACGACTATCTAGCCAGGTTACCGTAGCTGCACCGGGTATGCCGCGCACGATCGACAGGGCATCGCGCCGGATGCCGGGGTCGACAGTTCCCGACAGGACAATGTCACGCTGCAAGGCGGGCCGACGCACCACCGCGACACCGACCATCTCGATGTTTTTTTCCTTGAGCGCAGCTCGTGCGCGCTGTTCGAGCTCATCGGTAAAGCGCAGCCCGGCCCCGAGCGGCCCGAACGCCATGGCTGCAAAACCCAGCGACGCGCCTGCGCCAAGGATCAGCTTCAAGAAATCAAGCCGGTTCACATGCGCCCCATTTTTCGCATTCGCTACACACGACGTTACAATCGCCGCTAAGTAACGCATTCGTATTGGATGTAAAGTGGACCGACAGTTAAAGGTCGAATTTACAATTGATGACGGGCCATTTCGCGCCATCCGATGTCACTTCGCCTATATCCGTCACTGAAGTCGATCGCATCAAGTGCGGAATAGGCATGTTGACGCGCATCCGCCACCGTTGCGCCGATACCGGTTGCCGCCAATACGCGTCCTCCGGTGGCGACAAGGCCCGCTTCGCTTGACCCGACGCCCGCCATAAAGACCAGCGCATGGTCGGCGTCGGGCGGCACATGACCGATCGTGCCACCGAGCCTGGGTTCGGCAGGATAGCCCCGCGCTGCGAGCACAACGGTCAGGGCGACGTCGGTTGAGAAATTCGCTGTGTCGGCGTCGGCCAATTGCCCGGTTGCCGCCGCCAGCAACAGCACGGCAAGATCGCCGGTGAAACGCGGCAGCAGCGCTTGCGTTTCGGGATCGCCGAAGCGCGCGTTATATTCGATCAACTGGGGTCCGTCGGGCGTAAGCATCAGTCCGGCATAAAGCACGCCGACGAACGGTGTTCCGGCCGCCGCCATTGCAGCAACGGTGGGCTTGACGATCTCTTCCATCGCGCGGTGTTCGAGCTCGGAGGTCAGAACCGTGGCGGGACTATAGGCACCCATGCCGCCGGTATTCGGCCCGGTGTCGCCCTCGCCGATCCGCTTATGGTCTTGGGCGGTGCCGAACGGGATGACTGTCCTGCCATCAGTAATCGCAAACAAGCTGACTTCTTCGCCGGTCAGGAATTCCTCCACAACGACAGGGGCTCCGGCAGCGCCGAACGCACCGTCGAACATCTGGTCGATCGCGGCGCGCGCCTCGGCTTTAGTCTCGGCGATCACGACGCCCTTTCCCGCCGCTAGACCGTCGGCTTTGATAACGACAGGCAGACCGAAATCGGCAAGGCCCGCAAGCGCTGTCTTCCTGTCACGGTAGCGCTCATAGGCCGCGGTCGGAATATTTGCCGCCGAGCACAGATCCTTGGTGAACCCCTTCGACCCTTCCAATTGTGCAGCCGCGCGGCTCGGCCCGAATACGGGAATACCGGCTGCATTCAGGCTATTGGCGATGCCATCGACCAGCGGTGCTTCCGGCCCGACGACGACAAGGCCGATATCCTTGCTCCGGCAGAGCGCAACGACCGCGGCGTGATCGGACAGGTCGAGCGCCACGAGTTCGGCGTGCCGCGCGATGCCGGGGTTGCCGGGCGCGGCATAGAGCGTATCGCAGGTCGGCGATTGCGCCAGCTTCCACGCCAGCGCATGTTCGCGGCCGCCGCCACCCAGCAGCAGGATATTCATGCCCGACCCCCAAGAATTGGAAAACAGCGCGCTGCTAGCCGAGACCGGTCCCGGCGACAATTCCGCGCCGTTCAGCGTCACCGAACTTTCGGGCCGGTTGAAGCGGCATGTCGAGGACGGGTTCGGCCATGTCCGGGTGCGCGGCGAGATTTCGGGATGGAAACGCGTCGCCTCTGGCCATTGCTATATGGCGCTGAAGGACGATGACGCGGCGCTCGACGGGGTGATGTGGAAAATGTCCGCCGCGCGACTGGCGTTCCAGCCCGCCGACGGGGTCGAGGTTGTCGCGACCGGCAAGCTGACCACCTATCCCGGGCGTTCGAAGTACCAGATCATTATCGACCGGATGGAGCTGGCGGGCGAGGGTGCTATGCTGGCGCTGCTCGAAAAACTGAAAACGCGGCTGGCGGGTGAGGGATTGTTCGACGCGACCCACAAACGCCCATTACCCTATCTGCCGCGCGTTATCGGTGTCGTCACCTCGCCGACCGGGGCCGTCATCCGCGACATCCTCCACCGCCTCGCCGACCGCTTCCCGACGCAGGTACTCGTCTGGCCGGTGCTGGTGCAGGGCAATGGTGCCGCCGAACAGATCGCGCGCGCGGTGCAGGGCTTCTCTGACCTGCCCGCAGGCGGCAAAATCCCCCGCCCTGACCTCATAATCGTCGCGCGCGGCGGCGGGTCGGTCGAGGACTTGTGGTGCTTCAACGACGAAGCCGTCGTCCGCGCGGTCGCGGCCTGCACCATCCCGATCGTCTCGGCGGTCGGCCATGAGACCGACACGACCCTGTGCGATTTCGCCGCCGATGTCCGCGCGCCGACGCCGACCGCCGCCGCCGAAATGGCGGTGCCGGTGCGAAGCGAGTTGCTCGCCAGCGTCGAGGCGCTCGGCACGCGCAGTCTCCGCATCGTCCATCGCTACCGCGAGCGTGGCAGTGAGCGGCTCGCAGCCTTGGCAGTGCGGATGCCCGATGCCGCGACGCTTCTTGCAGGTCAGCGCCAGCGCACCGACGACTTGGGCGAGCGGCTGCGGCGCGGCCTTGGCAAATCGCTTGCCGATGCACGCGGCGACCTTGCCCATGCCTCGGGGGCGCTGCGTCCGCCGTTGCTCGCCGCACGGCTGGCAAGGTCCGCCGCACAATTACAGGCCGTGCGCCTCGACCCGCGCCTCGTCGCCCGCCCGCTTGCGGACGCACGCGCACAGATCGACCGGCTTTGGCGGATCGCGGCGTCGCTCAACCCCGACAACGTGCTCCAGCGTGGCTATGCCCGGGTCGAGAACCGCAGCGGCGCTTCGGTCACGACGTCGGGGGCTGCGAAGAAGGAGGGGGCGCTGGCACTGGTCTTTGCCGACGGACGGATCGATGTGCGGGTCGAAGGGACCGCCCCGCGTCCGGTCGCAAGGGCAAGACCCCCCATCCCCGGCCAAGGCAGCCTCCTCTAGCGAAATCGCCCGCTTGGCGCTAAGCCACGCCCGATGTTGATGTCCCCCTCGGGCCGCTTGGCGCGGCTGCACTATATGGCGAACGGCTTTCGCGTGCTGGCACAGGGCGATCACGTCCTGTGCGCGGTCAGCGGCGAACGGATCATCCTCGAAGACCTGCGTTACTGGAGCGTCGCGCGGCAACAGGCCTACGCCAGCGCCGCGATTTCGACCGCCGCACTGACCGCATGACGCGCATTGGCGCGGGCGGTTTTGCGGCTTCGGTCGCGGTGCTGGCGGGCAGTTGCATAGCGCCGACGACGCGCGAGGCGACCGCTGCCCCTGCTGCAGCCGCGCCGCCCGCCCACATTGCCCCGCCGCCGCGCATTCCCGAAACCCGCAGTGGCCCGATTATTCTGACCGGCGTCGCTGTCCAGGGCGGGGTCATGCTCGGCCAGCTGGCGCCTGGCACGATGAACCTGACGCTCGACGGCCAGCCGGTCCGCGTTGCCGCCGATGGGCGCTTCATCATTGCGTTCAGTAACGATGCGCCGGGTTCGGCAACGCTGCGCGCCACGGCACGCGACGGACGTGGCATTGACTTGCCGCTTAAGGTCGAGCCGCGCGCGTGGCGGGTCGAAACCATTGCTGGCCTCCCGCGCTTTGCCCAGCCCTCCGCCGAATTTGCCCGCCTCCGCCCGCCCGAACTCGCGCAGATCAACGCGGCGCGGCGCGGCGACGGCGGCGCGGAGGGCTGGCGACAACGCTTTATCTGGCCGGTCAGGGGCCGCATTTCGGGCCTGTTCGGGTCGAGCCGCGTCTATGCCAATGGCGAGAAAGGCGCACCGCATTCGGGCGTCGATGTCGCCCGCCCGACCGGCACGCCGGTGGTCGCCCCTGCCGACGGGGTGGTGACGCTTGCTGCGGCCAAGCCCTTCACCCTTGAGGGTAACATCCTGATCCTCGACCATGGCATGGGCCTCAACAGCGCCTTCCTCCATCTCTCGCGCCATGACGTGAAGCTCGGCGACCGCGTGCGGCAGGGGCAGCTGGTCGGCGCAGTCGGCATGACCGGTCGCGCGTCGGGACCGCATCTCCACTGGGGGATGAAATGGCTCGACCGCCGCATCGATCCGCTGCTGCTGGCGGGGCCGATGCCGCAGTAACCACGCAATCGGCAGGCGCTGTTTGCCGATCAAGCTGTTGAGTCTGCCCCCGAGCAAGAGCCATGGCCCTTGCGCCACCGCACATGGTTTGACAGGCTTGACTGCAATGAACGCCAGCGACGCCCTGACTCTCCCCGCGCGGCCCGAGGCGCTGCAGCTTGTGCCTGCCGAAACCGCCGTCGTCGTCATCGATATGCAGAATGGCTATGCGTCACCCGGCGGGTATGTCGACCTGGCCGGGTTCGATGTGACAGGCGCGGCGTCGGTAATCGGGCGGATTGCGACCGTGCTGGATACGGCGCGGGGCGCGGGCGTGCAGGTGATCTATCTGCAAAACGGCTGGGACGCGGACTATGTGGAGGCGGGCGGGCCGGGGTCGCCGAACTGGCACAAATCGAACGCGCTGAAAACGATGCGCGCGCGGCCCGAGTTATCGGGGCAATTGCTGGCGCGCGGTGGCTGGGATTACGAACTCGTCGATGCGCTGAAACCGCAGCCGGGCGATATCACGCTCGCGAAGACGCGCTATTCCGCCTTCTTCAATTCGCAGCTCGACAGCGTGTTGCGCGCACGCGGCATCCGCAACATCGTCTTCGTCGGCATCGCTAGCAATGTCTGCGTCGAGAGTGCGCTCCGCGACGGCTTCCATCTCGAATATTTCGGGGTGATGCTGGAGGATGCGACCCACCACCTCGGCCCCGATTATGTCCGCGACGCGACAATCTATAACATCGAAAAATTCTTCGGCTGGGTCAGCACCGTGGCGGATTTCTGCGGATCGTTCGGGCAGATCGAGCGAGACGAATGACCAAGGCTCCGTCATTGCGAGGAGCGAGGCGACGCAGCAATCCAACACTGCCGCGCGGGATTGCTTCGCCTGCGGCTCGCAATGACGATTTGGAGATATGCTGATGCCCTTCACCCCGATCAACCCGCCGCAATTCCCCACACCCATCGCGCCCTATTCGGCGGCGACAAAGGCGGGGAATACTGTTTATGTCTCGGGCGTACTGGCGCTGGGCGAAGGCGGGGTGGTGCTGCATATCGGCGATGCTGCCGCGCAGACCCGGCATGTGCTCGATGTCATCAAGATCACGCTGGAGGCAGCCGGTGCGACGCTGGCGGACGTCGCAATGAACCATATTTTCTTGAAAGACCTAGCCGATTACGCCGCGTTCAACACGGTCTATGCCGAGTATTTCCCTGGCGCGAAGCCCGCGCGCTATTGCATCAAATGCGATCTGGTGAAACCCGAATGCCTCGTCGAAATAGCGAGCGTGGCGCACATTGGCTGAGGCGGCGGGGCTCTACTATGAAACGCACGGGCGGCCCGACGCGCCGCCACTGATCCTGTCGAGCGGGCTGGGCGGGTCGGCAAATTACTGGAAACCGAACATCCCGGCGCTAGCCGAACATTTCCGCGTCATCGCCTATGACCATCGCGGGACGGGGCGCAGCGACCGGGTGCTGCCCGATGTCGTGACGGTTGATGATTTTGCCGACGACATGCTTGCGCTGATAGACGCGCTCGGCATCGAACGCGCTTCCATCATCGGTCACGCCGCAGGTGCCGTCGCCGGACTGGCATTGGCACGAAAAGCTGACGAGCGCCTCGGCAAGGTCGTGATCGTCAATGGGTGGATCAAGGCGGACCCGCATTTCCTTCGCTGTTTCGAGGCGCGGTTGAACCTGTTGCGGCATGTGGGAGACGAGGCCTTTCTCCGCGCGCAGCCGATTTTCCTCTATCCCGCCGAATGGATCAGTCAGCACAGTGTCGAACTCGACGCCGAACTGGCTCACCAACTCAAGGATTTTCCAGGAAAACCGACGATCGAGAAGCGGGTTGCCGCCCTCGCTAGATTTGATGCATCGGACTGGATCGGCAAACTCGCGACACCGATGTTTGCCTATGCGGCTGGCGACGACATGCTTGTTCCGTGGACGTGCACCGAGGCGTTGGGCGCGGCGAACCAACATATCCGAACGACCTGTACTTCATGGGGCGGCCACGCCTGCAACGTCACCGACCCCGACACCTTCAACCGCATCGTCCTCGATTTCCTCAGGAGCTAGCCATGCAAGTCGGCGTTTTCGTTCCCATTAACAACAATGGCTGGCTCATTTCCGAGAACGCGCCGCAGTACATGCCGTCGTTCGACCTCAACAAAACCATCGCGCAGTCCGCCGAAAAATACGGCCTCGATTTCCTGCTGTCGATGATCAAGCTGCGCGGCTTCGGGGGGAAGACCGAATTCTGGGAATACGGCCTCGAAAGCTTCACCCTGATGGCGGGGCTGGCCGCCGTCACCGAAAAGATCAAGATTTACGCGACTTGTCCGACGCTCGTTATCCCGCCCGCCTTCGCCGCGCGGATGTGCAATACCATCGACAGCATCAGCCACGGGCGCTTCGGGCTGAACCTCATCACCGGCTGGCAGAAACCCGAGTACAGCCAGATGGGCCTGTGGCCGGGCGACGAGCATTTCCGCAACCGGTACCAAATGCTCGACGAATACGCCCGCATCTTGCGCGAGCTGTGGGAGACCGGGCGAAGCGATTTCAAGGGCGACTATTACCAGATGGACGACTGCCTTGTCCGCCCCAAACCCACGGGCGACATGAAGATCATCTGCGCCGGTTCGTCGGACGAGGGGTTGGCGTTCTCGGCGCAACGGGCGGACTATGCGTTTTGCCTGGGCAAGGGCGTCAACACGCCGACCGCCTTCGCATCGAACAACGAACGGTTGGCGCTGGCGACCGCCAAGACTGGCCGCGACGTGTCGGTGTTCGTCCTTGTCATGATCATCGCGGCGGAAACCGATGCGGATGCGATGGCGAAGTGGCAGCACATCAAAGCGGGCGTCGATGTCGATGCGATTGCCTGGCTCGCCAATCAGGGCGCAGCGGACAAGGTCAACGCGACGACAAACGTGCGACAGCTTGCCGCACCCGAGGGGGCGGTCAACATCAACATGGGAACACTGGTCGGCAGCTATGCGAGCATCGCGCGGATGCTCGATGAAATGGCCGAAGTGCCCAACACCGGCGGCGTGTTGCTGACGTTCGATGACTTCGTTGAGGGTGTGGAGAGTTTCGGCACCCGCATCCAGCCGCTGATGAAATCGCGCTAACGGGCGTGCGTACCAAGCTGAGCGTCTGCGCGCGCAAAACGCGGTTCGCGTCCGAAAACGACGCGCTGGCATCCGCGCACGCCACGGGACTAGTGCTCCACCCCTATCGCTGCGACCGGTGCCGCCAGTATCACCTGACCAGCCGGACCAAAGGGCGGCGTCGTCTCCCCTCCCCCTCGGGGGAGGGGTTGGGGGTGGGGCAGTCTCTTCCATCGGGAGAGCCGTCGCGGGTAAAGAGCGTTCCCCACCCCAACCCCTCCCCCGAGGGGGAGGGGCTTTAGAATGCCTCGCCTGATCGCGTTCAACAAACCGTACGGCGTCCTCTGCCAATTCACCGACGAACGGACCGCAGCTCCGCGCCCGACCCTCGCACAGTATATCGACGTCCCCGGCGTTTACCCCGCAGGCCGCCTCGATTTCGACAGCGAGGGGCTGTTGCTCCTCACTGACGACGGTCGCCTGCAGGCGCGCATCGCCGACCCCAAGTTCAAACTGCCCAAAACCTATCTGGTGCAGGTCGAGGGCGATGTCGGCGAGGAGGCGCTGGAGACCCTGCGGCGCGGCGTGCAGCTAAAAGACGGCCTAACCCTCCCCGCTGAAATCGAGCGCATCGCCGACCCCGATCTCTGGCCCCGAGTCCCACCCATCCGCGTCCGCCAGAGCATCCCCGATTGCTGGCTGAAACTCACCATCCGCGAAGGCCGCAACCGCCAGGTCCGGCGCATGACGGCAGCGGTCGGGCATCCGACGCTTAGGCTGGTGCGCTGGGCTATCGGGGAGTGGACGGTCGAGGGGCTGGTATCGGGGGCGTGGCGCCGTCTCGGATAAGGCCGCAGCTCGCTTTAGCGCACTGCCGTTGCGCGCAACCTGCTGCCGATCGCGCCCCGGCGCGGCACCTCGAGTTTCTCGAGGATATTGTGGATGTGGTTCTTCACGGTCGCCGGGCCGATGCGGAGTTCGATCGCGATTTCCTTGTTCGACAGGCCTTCGGCGACAAGGTTGGCAATCTCGCGCTCGCGGCGGGTAAGCGGCGCGGTGGCGTTCCCCGTGCTGCCGCCCGCTGCCAACATGGCGACACGCTGGCACAGCAATGCCGCAAACTGGGGCGTGCAGCCGACTTCGCCTGCCAGCGCGCGTTGGACAGTAACGGCGAGGTCGGCCAGCGTCCCTTCACGCCCGACGAAGCCGGTCAGCCCCGCCTCCGCACAGGCAATGCCGGTGGCATCGCCCGAAATGCCGAACCCAATGACCGGCACGCGCGGCCACGTCATCCGCATCGCCCGCGCGACGCCAAGGATGTCGGGCGTCGAGGCATCGATGACGATGGCATCTGCCGCGTTGCTGCTCATGGCGACCAGCGCCTCATGCCCTGTCGCAGCACCGACCACCACCAGCATCCCTGCCGCCGCAAGCCCGCCCGCGACGCCGTCGCGATAGAGCAGGACATCGCTGACGACGAGAACGCGCGGCAGATCCGTTGCACGCGCAGCCATCTGTCCGACTTGCTCCGTTGCCCGCGCTGGCTGCATCGTCGATTCCTCCCCGTCTGCCCATAGGGACAGTCATGGCCAAATGAGAAATGCCGGACAAAGCGTGCGTATTTTGGTTACGCCGCCATTTACTGACTCAGAGATAAGCAGATATGTCCGAATTATCGTGGCACAGACAATTGAATTGTCCTGCGACTGTTCGACGACCGAGTTCATTACTTAACCGATTCGTGTTTCATCGCCAAGTCTTTTCAACCCGATTCTAGTGACGAATATCTTGTCTATCCAACGGACCGGCGCACATGTGCCGGATGATATAGACCGTTCGGACTATTGATCGAGGCGCAGCCGCGAGTCGTGCGCGGGTGTGTTTGCACGGCACTGCGAGTCGCCGCGCAGTGACGGTCTAGCCCGATGATCCGGACGCGTCCCTCCCCCCTTTTCCGACCATAGGGCCGATGGCCGGTTTGGTCGCGCGCTCTAACCTCATCGTTTCAGTTCCGGTTAGATTTTCCTGGGGAGGCAGCGATTGCGATTCGTATCCAGCTTGGCGCGATGCCCCCGATGCTCGGCGATGTCGTCGTGCAAATGCTTGGCGGCAGCGATGTCGCCGCGATCGTCGGGCGTGCCGAGGATGACCGCGATATCGTCAAAACAGCCCGACGCGCCGACGCCGATCTGCTCGTCGTCCGGGCAGGCTCCGATGCTGCTTCGGGGCCGCTTGCCCCGATCCGTGCGGCTGTCGGGATCGACATTCTCGAGATTGCCGAAGACGCGCACAGTGGCACCTTGGTCCATGTCGGCGAGTTGCCGGTGACGCTGGACCGCGAGACGCTGGATGCGCTGGCGTTGCGGCTAAAGGGGCGCGTCTAATGGCCAATTACCGCGCCATCGCCGCCGCCAGCGCGACCCTGATGGGTACATTGCGCGACCGGTTTCCGGCGTCCGAGTTCGGCAGCCCGCTGACGGCGGCACTTTATCAGGCCAAGGATTTCGTGACGCCGATGCGCGAGGGGCTGGCGATCTGTCTGTGGCGGGTGACGCCCAATATCTCGCGCCGCGCAACGGGTCCGCGTACCGACATTTTCGGGCGGCGGTTCAAGCCTTCGCTGCCGATCGACCTCCATTATCTGGTCGTTCCCTATGCCGACACCGCCGAGCGGCAGCAGCGGCTGCTCGGCTGGACCCTGCGCGCACTCGACGATCTCGGGCCGCTGGTCGCCAGCCAGCTCAACCACTTCCTCGCCGAAAGCGATATCTTTGCCGAGGCCGAAACGCTCGACATGGTGTTCGATCCGCTGGGCATCGGCGACCAGCTCAGCCTGTGGGACCGGATCAAGGCGATGCCGCCGTGCGCGACCTATGCGATGCGGCTGCTGATGCTCGACAGCGATGTCGCGCTCGATGAGTATCCGCTGGTCACCGAACGCCAGCTCGACATGGCGGTGCTGACATGACGCCCGCGCACAAAGTGCTCGAAAGCGTCATCCGCCCTGCGCCCATCGGGCTGCGCTTCCGCGATGTGGCGACCGGTCTGCCGGTGCGCGACGGCCTGTCGGTGACGGTCACGCCGACGCGCAATCCGGGGCGCAGATTCGCGCTTGAGCGCAACGGCAATGGCGTGTGGTTCGCGCACAGGTTCCCGGGGCTGAACGACGAGACTTTGGCGAGCACCGGCGACTGGGGCGGCATCGCCCAGCCGTGCCGGATCGACGTGGTCGATGCTGGCGGTCGTTTCCAACCGCTGGTACTCGACATGGACTTGCCCGTGCGCGGCCTTGCCAACTGGCCGGACTGGGCAGCGCTACCGCAAGCGCCGCTGGCACCGCTCACCGATACCGACGATCTGGTGAGTCCCCCGCTCGCGGTCGTTTGCCAGAACCAATTCCCCTTGTTCCCCTCGGCGGGCCGGGCTTCCCCTGCCCCGCTCGCCGAGATTCGCACACAGATTATGCGGATCGACACCGGCGCGCCCGCCGCTTGGGCACTGCTGACCGCGAGCAACGGCGGAAGGGTGCGCGGCATCGGTCAGGCCGACGCGCTGGGCCGCGTCGCGCTATTCTTTGCCTACCCCGAACGCCCGCGCCCGTCGCTCGCCACGTCGCCGCCCGCGATCACTGATTTCCGCTGGGCTATCGATTTCACTGCCTATTGGAACGGTCTGGCAGCCGACACAGCACCCGAATTTGGCGCCGTGATGGACCAGCTCAAGCACCCACGCGACTTGTTCGCCGACACCCGCATCGCCCCGCCCGAGCTGCTGCCGCCGCAGCTCCTGAGCCTTGGCAAGCCGCTGGTGCTCCGCACGGCGGACACCCCCGACGGCCCGTCCGCACAGCTGATAATGCGCGCCTCATGACATTCAGAGGAGAATCCTGATGCCCGAATATCTCGCCCCCGGCGTGTTTGTGGAGGAGGTTTCCTTCCGCGCCAAATCGATCGAAGGGGTCTCGACCACGACCACCGGCTTTGTTGGCGCAACCCGCTACGGACCTGTCGATATCGAGCCCGACATCCTGACGAGCCTTGTCGAATATGAGCGCGTCTATGGCGGCAAGCAGCGAATGGACTTCGACGATGTCAGTCTGACCGACAATTACATGTGGAACGCGGTGCGTGCCTTTTTCGAGGAGGGCGGCAAGCGCTGCTATGTCGCGCGCGCGTTTGATTTTGGCTATCTGGCGGCCGATACCGACGACCAGAAAAAGACCAAACGCGATGCCAAGCACGCCAAGGTCTCCGCGCCCTATCCGCCCGCCAATGTGACGATCCGTGCGCGCTTCCCCGGCAAGGCAGGTGAAGCGCGGGTGCGGCTGCAAATGACGCTCAGCCAGAACCGCTTTTCGACTGACGGAACGACGGCGCGGCTAAGCGCCAGCAGCAATCGCGACGTTGTGATGGTCACTGGCCTCGCGACCGCATCGAATGACGGGTTATTCCTCCTCAGCCGGGACGTGCAGAAGGACATCTGGACCTTCGACAATGGCGTCGCGGGTGGCGGCAATGTGAAGTTTGAGCTGCAGGACCAAGCGGCGCGAACAGGCCTTGCGGTTAAGACGCTGGCCGCGAGCGTGTTCGTCGATCCAACCGATGACGGGCTGCCCTTCTTTGCTGCGGCTGGCCTCGCGCTCGACCGGGCGCATACGACCGGCGGCGAGCCAGATTCGGTCTTCGACTATTTCGCCGCCGCGCCCGCCAGCATGTCACGCGCGCGCACCATTCCCATCGTCATCGAACAGATGACGAAAGCCGATGCAGACAAAGCTAAGACTGCGGCTGATACGGCGTTTAACACGGCAAAGACCGACGCCAGCACCAAGACGACGGACGCGAACACCGCCAAGACCAATGCCGACAAGGCAAAGGCCGATGCAGACAAGGCAGAAGCTGATGCAGTCGCGGCAGAGGCCGATGCCGCTGCAAACCCCGCTGACGCACCGAAACAGGCGGCGGCATTGGCGGCGCGCGCGCTTGTTGAACCGGCGAACAAGAAACGTGATGAGGAAGCTGAAAAATCAGCTCTCGCGGCAACCGCGCGCGACACTGCAATTACCAAGCGCGAGGCGGCAAAGCTCGTCGCCGAAGGAGCGGCCTCGACCGCGATTGCAGCCGCTGGCGGTGCGCTTGACGGACTCGAATATGCCAAGAGCTACCTCGTTGCAGGTCCGGCGGACGGGCGCTTTACGCTTAAGACGCTCAAAGGGCTGAACGAGGACGACACGCCGCGCGACGCCGACCTGCCGATCCTCGACACTGCCTATTTCCTGACCAGCGGCAGCGACGGCAATGAGCCGGGGCTTGCCGCCTATGAAGGTGCCGAGGACCCCAACACCAATGCCAGCTGGGGCTTGAAAGCGTTCGAATCAATCGAGGACATCTCGATCGTTGCAGCACCGGGATCGACTGCAAACGAAACCGACGCCCGGGCTATCGCGGGCGCGCTGATCAGCCATGCCGAGCGGATGCGATACCAGATCGCGGTGCTCGACAGCGTGTTCGGCCATTCGATCAGTGAAGTCCGCGACTACCGCGGCAAGCTCGATTCCAAATACGCGGCTTTTTATTACCCTTGGGTCAAAGTCATCGACCCGTTAACGGGGCAGGAGAACCACTATCCGCCATCCGGCTTTGTCGCGGGCATTTATGCGCGCAACGACATCGAACGTGCGGTCTACAAGGCTCCAGCGAACGAGATCGTTCGGCTCGCGGTCGGCTTCGAAAAGCTTATCAACAAGGGGCAGCAGGAAGTGCTGAACCCGGAAGGGATCAACTGCTTCCGCTACTTCGAGGGGCGCGGGAACCGGTTGTGGGGCGCGCGCACCATTTCGAGCGATCCCGAATGGAAATACGTCAATCTGCGACGCTATTTCGCCTATCTCGAACGCTCGATCGACAAGAGCACGCAATGGGCGGTGTTCGAGCCCAATGGCGAGCTGCTCTGGGCCAATGTCCGCTCGACGATCCAGGACTTCCTTCTCAACGAATGGACCAATGGCGCGCTGCTTGGCGACAAGCCCGAGAAGTCGTTCTTCGTCAAATGCGACCGCTCGACGATGACGCAGAACGACCTCGATAACGGGCGGCTGGTCTGCCTGGTCGGCGTCGCCCCCTTACGCCCCGCCGAATTCGTCATTTTCCGCATCGGTCAGTGGACCGCCGACCGCAAGATTTAAGGGAGACACGTCATGGCCGTCGTCCGCGACCGACCCTATGTCCAGTTCAACTTCCTCGTCGATATCGGCGACGGACAGACCGAAGGCCCGACCGCCGGATTCCAGGAGTTGTCGGGCATCGGCATGGAAGTGACCGTGTCCGAATACCGGACCGGCAATTCCAAGGAAAATTCGGTGATGAAGATCACCGGCATGAACAAGTCGACCGATGTCACGATGAAGCGCGGCGTCATCGGCTCGCTCAATCTCTACAAATGGCTCGACGACATCCGCAACGGCAACCAGAACGCCCTGCGGACGGTCAAGGTCACGTTGCAGAACGAGGACCATACGCAAGCTGTCGTCACCTGGAAGCTGATGCGCGCGCGCATCATCAAATCGACGATGGGGCCGTTCAACGCCAAGGGTACCGATGTGGCGATGGAGGAAATGGTCCTCGCCTACGAGCGGCTCGAGATGGAATAGGCGCATGTACCCGCGCCACATCCTGCCCGGCATCGGTGTGGAGGCGCCGCCCCCGGTCGCCCCCGACGCGCTGCCGCGCATGGACGTGGCGCTGTTCGTCGGCTTTGCCGCAAGGGGACCGGTGCACCGCCCTGTCATGATCGACAGCGTCGCAACCTATGCAGCGGTATTCGGTGGCGAAGTCGTGCTGGCACGCGACGATGCGCGCGGGCGCGATGTCACGGCCGCGCTGGCCCCGGCGGTGCGCGGGTTTTTTTCGAACGGCGGAACGCGCTGCTGGGTAATTCGGACGTGCCGGACAGCCGAAGTCGAGGCACGTTGGCGGGGCGCACCGTCGAGCGCAGACTGCGCCTCGGCACCGACCATTACGATCCCGCGTTTCGGACAGGTGCAGGCGGCAAGTCTTGGCAGTTGGGCCGATGCGTTGCGGGTGTCGGTGCGGATCGACCGGACTGCCTCTTATCCGCGCTTCACGCTGCGGGCCGAACTCGGCGATCTGGTTATGACCAGCGGCCCGTTCGGGGCGGCCCCCGGCGATCCAGATAGTTGGTGGTCGCTGGCGAGCGATGACAGCTTCTACGGCGATGAAGCCGCCGTCGCGCAAGGCCGCCCACTGGTTGCGCCGCTCGGGACACCGACAACGATCGATCTGAGCCTGCTCTCCGATTTCTGGTCCGCGCCGGTCGGCCCCCATGCCGACCCCCGCACCGCGCTCGAACGCGACGGCCTTTCGCGCTTCGATGCCGAATTATTTCTCGACCCCGATCTGGCCGGGCTGGCGCTGGCAACACTCGGCGATAACGCACGGCGCATCCGCGACATCGACGGCGGCACACTGGCGGGCCTCCACGGCGCATTCGCTGTGCCGGGCGGGGCCGATTTCGGAGAGCCAAGCCTGATCGCGGTCCCCGATGCGGCGCAATGCGGCTGGGACCGGCGGCCCGACGCGGATTTCCCCAAATCGCAGAACAATCCCGGCGAAACCCCGGTCACATGGCGCGACCATGCGGGTTCATGTGCAGTGCCGCCGGTCGATCCGCTTGCGATTGCGCCTCATGCCAGCGGCTTCCTCGATTGCTCGACGCGACTGCTGGCCACACCAGCATTTGCAAAGCCAGCGCAAACGCCAGGGCGCATCGATCTGAGCTGGTCGGCCTCGGAGGTCGGTGCAACCTATGTCCTCGAAGAAGCGGCGCGTGCCGATTTCTCCGGAGCCGTCGAAATATGGCGCGGCAACCTGCTGGCCCACAGCGTCGCCGCCGCCCGCGACGGGATTTATTACTACCGTATCCACGCCGAGCTCGACGGTAACATCAGCGGGTCATCGGTGGTCGGGGTGCCGGTGCGCTCGACAAGCTGGGCGGCGCGCGACGCGGGCAGCTTCGACAGCGCCACGCTCCTCACTGTCCACAAGGCGCTGCTCCGCACAGCGGCCGCCATCGGCGACCAGTTCGCGCTGTTCTCGCTGCCACGCCATTACCGCACGCCCGAGGCGACGGGTCACGCCCCTGCACTTGCCGCGTCGCTGCCCGATAACGAGACACGCGCGCTGTCGTTCGCGGCGCTTTATCATCCGTGGATTGCGGGGCCGACCGGCAGTGCGACTACGCCCGATCTGGTCGAAACGCCGCCGGATGGCGCGGTCGCAGGCAGTTTCGCCGCACGGGCCAAAGCACGCGGACCATGGGTCGCCCCGGCGAATATCGCGCTGACCGACATTGTCGCGCTGACTCCCGTCATCCCCGACGCCGACCGCGCCACGCTAACGCTCGGGCGCGTCAACATCGTGCGCCGCGCGCCCACCGGATTCATCGCCTCGGACAGTTTCTCGCTGTCGCCCGAGGCCGATTGGCAGCAGTTGAACGTCCGCCGCCTGATGAGTCTTATCCGCCGCGTCGCCATCCGGCGCGGCGCACCCTTTGTGTTCGAACCGAACGGGGACGTCGTGCGCCGCGCGGTCGAGCGCATCTTCGGCCATATGCTCGACGGTCTGGCGGTGCGCGGCGCGTTTGCGGGCAAGGGTGCTGGCGACAGCTATCGCCTCGCTGTTTCCGATAGCGCGAACGACCGCATGAACGGGCGGCTGATCGTCGAAATCGCGGTGCGCCCGTCGCTGCCGATGCGTTTCCTGACGCTCGTTTTCGCGCAAGGCGGCGAGCGCTTCACCGTGGCGGAGGAGCGCTGATGCCCGAGCAGCAGCCCCGCCCCTATCCGTTCATGGCGTTCAACTTCGCGGTCGAAATCCACCGCGACGGTGCGAGCGGGCCGTTGGTCGAAGCGGCGTTCGCCGATTGCGATGGCCTCGAAATGACGATGGACGTGAAAACGATCCGCGAGGGCGGCGCGCCGGGGCGTGCGATCCGCGTCAACGGCAACGTCGCCTATGCCAATCTGACCTTGAAGCGCGGCATGACCGGGGATTTCGGGCTGTGGACCTGGTTTCAGGACTCGGTCGCCGACCCGCGCCTGCGCGCCGATGCCGAAGTCGTGCTACTGGGGCCGGACCAGAGCGAGCGCGCACGCTTCCTGCTGTCGCGCTGCGTGCCGATCAAGATGAAGGCACCGACCTTGAGCGCGGCCGGTGCCGCCATCGCGGTCGAAGAGCTCCAGATGGCGTATGAAACGATGAAATTCGTGCCCGGAAAGGCGGCGGCATGACCGAGCTCGTCAAAGCCTATCTGGTCGAACTCGATCCCGATTTCGTCAAGGAAAAGCCCGGCGCCAAACCGGTCGATGTCCAGTTCAATCCCGAGACCCTCAAAGTCACCTTCGCCAACCAGCTTGTGCAACCAGCGGGCGGCGACCAGGCGGCGGGCAATACCGGACGGCAGTTCGTCGGCGCAGGCACGACCAAGCTCGCCCTGACACTCTGGTTCGACGTGACCGCGATGACCAAGGATCCCGTCGATGACGTCCGGCGGCTGACCCAGAAAGTCATCTATTTCATGACGCCGACGCCCGACGCGAAGGACGCCAAGAAAATGGTTCCGCCCGCCACGCGGTTCGTCTGGGGGTCGTTCCTGTTCGACGGGATTGTCGAGGGGCTTGAGGAAAGCCTCGAATTCTTCGACGCCAACGGCAAACCGCTGCGCGCACAGATCACGCTGACCATTGGCCAGCAGAAAATCCTGACTGCCAAATTCACGGGCGACGGCAAAGTGCCGCTGTCGCCCGGGCAAAAGCCGATGACCCAAGCCAAAGCGGGCGACTCGCTCCAGTCGATGGCGGGCGCCGCCGACAAGGGCGCGAACCCGAGCGCATGGAAAGGGATCGCGAGCGCCAACGGTATCGAAGACCCGCTGCGGCTGGCACCCGGACAGATGATCGACCTGAAGGCCGGGGTCGGACTTGGGAGCGGCGGCGCAGGCTTCGGCGTGTCTACAGGCGCTGGTTTTTCAGCGCCCAGCATCGCCGCGCCGAAAGTGTCGGTCGGCGCGACGTTCAGCGTGAATTGAGGACAGCGGATATGGCGGGCGTGATCATCAACGAGTTCGAAGCGGTCGGCGAAGCTGCGCCTGCCGCCAAGAGCGAGAGTGGTGGCGGCGCGGCACCGACCAAGATCGAGATGCCGCATCTCCGCGCGCCGCTGCGCCGTCTCGAAGCGCGCGCCGCACGGCTGAGAGCGCACTGATGGCAAGTGCCGCCTCCAACGTCACGCCGCTGCCGATGCGGCCGGCGCGGCCGGTGATCGAGATCGACGGAACGCGCGCGGACAAGCTCGAATCGGCGCTGCTGACGATGGAGATCGGCGACCATGTCGAGGGGATGGCGCGCGCCGAACTCACTTTCGGCAATTGGGGCGGCGGCGACACGCCAGGGTTCCAGCTGTTCGATCGCAAGACGCTTGAATTCGGCAAAGCATTGAAGGTCAAACTCGGCGACGATTTGCTGTTCGAGGGGCGTATCTCGGCGATCGCGGCCGACTATCCCGATGGTGCGCCGCCGACGGTTGGCGTGCTGGCCGAGGACCGCTTGCAGGATTTGCGGATGACGCGGCGGACGCGGACGTTCGAGCAGGCGTCACTTGCCGACGTCGCGCAAAAGATTGCGTCCGATCACGGCCTGACGCCGCAAATCGACGCGCAGGCTGCCACCCAACCGGTAATCGCGCAGGTCAATCAGAGCGACCTTGCCTTGCTGCAAGACCTTGTCCGCCGCGAGGATGCGATCGTCTGGGCCGAGGGAACCACGCTCCACGTCGCCAAGCTGCGGCCAGCGACGAAGGTCGAACTGCGCTGGGCTGGGAGCTTGCGTGAATTCCATGTCGAGGCCGATCTCGCGCACCAACGCACCGCATTGGTCGCGTCGGGCTGGAACGTCGCCGACCGTGCGGTTGCGAGTGACCGCGCGACCGACGCCGCCGTGTCGGGCGAAACCGGCAGCACCGACGGCGGCAGCAAAATCCTCGAAGCTGCATTCGGCGCACGGGTCGATACCATCGCGCACGCCCTGCCGCGCACCGACAGCGAAGCCAAGGCCGTCGCGGAGGCCAGTTTCCGCCACATGGCGCGGCGCTTCGTCAGCGGCGAGGGCGTTGCCGAAACCAAGGCAGATATCCGCGTCGGGGCGACGCTTGCGCTGGCCGGCCTCGGTGCGCTGTTCGACGGCGATTACCGCACGACCGCTGTCACCCACCGTTTCGACCAGAGCGACGGGATGCGGACCGAGTTCCGCTGCGAACGCGCCGGGATAGGGCGGGTCTGATGGCGCTTTACGATCCACCCCGCGCCGAGGCACAGACCCGCGAACGGCTCGCTGACGGCTGGGGCGGGCGCTGGTACGGCGTTGCTCCCGCCACCGTCACCGACTTGCAAGACCCCGACGGTCAGGGACGGGTGAAGGTGAAGCTCGGCTGGTCGCCCGACGGCGGCGGCGGCGAGGGCTATGTCGCCTGGGCGCGGATGGCGACCTTGTTTGCGGGCAACAACCGGGGCAGCTGGTTCATCCCCGATGTCGATGACGAAGTGCTGGTCGCCTTCGAACACGGCGATCCGCGCCGCCCCTATGTCATCGGCGGATTGTGGAATGGGAAAGATGCACCGCCGCAGTCGATCACGCGCGGCAACAATCTGAAAGTCATCCGCAGCCGCAGCGGCGTGAAGATCACGCTCGATGACAGCAACGGGCAGGAGACGATCAAGCTGGAGACGCCAGGCGGCCAGAAGCTGACGATGAAGGACGGCCCCGGCAACATCGCCATTGAGGATTCGAACGGCAATTCAGTGAAGCTGGAAACGGCGGGCATCACGATCACCGCCGCCGCCAAAGTCACCGTCAACGCCGCGCAAGTGGCGGTGTCGGCGGGCATGGTCACGGTCGATGCCGGCATGTCGAAATTCTCGGGCGTGGTGCAGTGCGACACGCTGATCGCAACGACCGTCATCGCTGCGACCTATACACCGGGCGCGGGGAACATCTGGTGAGCGCGCTGATGCATCCGCTGACCTGGCAAGCGCCGCGTCCGTTGTGGCGCGGTACGACGCCGTTCGCCGCGCGCCCGCAAATCCTGCGCTTTGCCAGCGACGATTTCATGGAACAGTTGCTCGCAACGCTCGATCAGGAACCGGCGCGGCTGTCGAACCGGATCGCGAAGCCCGAAACGTGGCGGACGCCGCTGTCCGAAACCGATACGCTCGACCTGATCCCGCATGTGCCGCTGCCCACACCCATGAAGGACGCCAAGCGCAAGCGCCTGTTCGGCAGTGCCCCCGCTGCGCCGCCGCTGCCCGCCCCGGCGAACGAGCCGCTGAAGCTCTATCAGCCCGCGCACCAGCGTTACTATGTCATCGCGGGAACCCTTGCTTGCGCGATCCCCGGCCTGCCCGAACGCGCAGTTGCGGGCGGTCACGAACAGGTCGGCTTCGTCGTTCGTCGCTTGCTCCCGGCAACCGCCGCCACAGGCGACACGTCGCGGGTCGAATATGCCTATGTGAAGTCGGGCGACGAGCCGCGCTGGCAGCGGGTTGCGGGCGACTCTGTGCTCGCCCCCGGCGAAGAAATGCTGCCACTGTTTCCGTTGCCGCACAAGGACGAGGAAGGTCGCTCGCGAACCTTGTGGGGCGGCCTAATCCCCGTCGGACGCCGCGAGGACTATATTGGCAAGGGCGTTTCGCGCACTGTCGTTTCACTTGTCGCGGGGCAACAGGCCGCGCTCCGACCGATGCCACCCGACCCACTGCCCAATTCGACGCAGGCGCGCACCGCCCAATTGCGCCTCGAAGTCATGGAGCCGTGGAAGGCGATGGTCCGGGCGGCGATGAAAGCAGCGGACGAGCTGGCCGGAACGACCCCAGGCGACATCGAGCCCGAGCCAGCGCCGGATCGTGCGCGGCGCGTGTTCGATTACAACGTCCAATATCAGATGCAGTCGTGGCTGCTGCTGCTCGACTTGCGTAAATGGATCGACACGGAAATCCCGGTGTTGGGAAGCGCGATCGCCAGCGGTATCGCCCCGCCGAACGGGACGCCCGCGCGCGCCGTTTGGAATTGGCTCGGCGATGCCGATTCGGCAACGCTGGTGACTGGGATCGACCATCCGTCGACGGCCGCGCAGCTCAAGCCGATGGCCGCATCGATGCGCGATGCCTTGCGTGACATCCTCCAATTCGAAGACGCGCTCGAAACCGCGACGACACAATACACCCCTGACAGCGCGGTGCTGCAGACAGCGGGCTGGCCCAGTTTCCATTTCCCGCTTGCCGGAATCACTGCGGGATTTGCCGCCGCCGGACCGTTCACCGACGCAAGCACGGCAGGCGTGGTCGGCGACATTCTCAATCCGCCGGGAACGACGAGCGACGAAGCCACCGGCATCGATACACCCGACGATTTCGTCGGCAGCGGTTTCGACCCCGAAACGCTCGACAAGGTCACCGCGCTGTTTGCGCGCGCGCTGCCGCTCAGCAACGAAGCCGATGTCCAGCCGATGCCGCACGCGCTGAAGCTGCGCGACACGCTCATCAAAACGGCGGGCGATACCGGCATTTTCGTGATCCGCATGGTGCATCTGAATGCCGATTGCGGGCCGCTTCGCCCGCCGACCCTGAGCACTGCCAGCGTCCGGTTCCGGCTCGCGAGCTATTTCGATCCCGACGCGCCGGTGCGCCCGATCACGATCACCTTGCCGTCGGACACGTCACCTGCGGGACTCCGCAAGCACGGTCGCGGGGCGGCGTTCGTGATGTCCGACATGCTGTGCGGCCAGGTTCAGCGCGCGAAGGGATTGGGGTTCATCGACCTTGTCCTGCAAGTACTGCCCTGGCCGTTCCACAAGGACATCAAGGTCGGCGATGGCGGCGGATGCAAGGGCGGCAATGGCCTCGAAATCGGGATGATCTGTTCGCTGTCGATCCCGATCATCACACTCTGCGCGCTTATCCTGCTCATCATTATCGTCACCTTGCTCGACTTTATCTTCCGCTGGCTACCGTGGTTCATCGCCTGTTTCCCCGTGCCGAAGCTCAAGGGGAAGTCGACATGAGCCCGTTCGGCAAGAGCATCGCGTTCCCGCTGCGTGTCGGCCCCGACGGGCGGATGCCGTGGTCGGAGGGCGAGACCAATATCCGCGAATCGCTGGCGATTATCCTGCGGACCGAAGCGGGCGAGCGTATCCAGCTGCCGTCGTTCGGCGCGGGATTGGGGCGTTACCTGTTCGAGCCGAACAATGCCGCGACGCATGTCCGCATCGCCCATGCCATCGAGGACGCACTGAAACGCTGGGAACCGCGCATCGCACTCGACGAGGTCGAGGTCGCCGCGCATCCGGCCGCGCCCACTGAAGCGGTCGCAACCATCGCCTATCGCCTCGTCGCTACCGGTGCCGCCGAGCGCACCTCGGTCTCGATCCCGCTGGGGAGGAGCTGATGCCGCTCCCCGCCCCCAAAATCGACGACCGCAATTATCGCGATCTGGTCGAGGAGACGCTGGCGCGTGTCCCCGTCCACACACCCGAATGGACCAATTTCAACCCGTCGGACCCCGGCGTTACTTTGGTTCAGCTGTTCGCCTTCCTGACCGAAAACCTGATCTACCGCGCCAACCAGATTCCGGTTCGCAACCGGCAAAAATTCCTGAAGCTGCTCGGCATCCCGCTGCAAAGCGCGAAGGAAGCGCGTGGCATCGTGACCTTCACCAACGAGAATGGCGCGCGCGAGACGCACGTCATTCCGCGCGATTTCGAACTGCTGAGCGGCAAGATGCCGTTCCGCACGGCGCGCGGGGTCGATGTCCTGCCGGTCGAGGCACGGATGTTCATCAAGCGCGCGGTCAAACGGACTCCGCAGTCGCAAGTCGAATACGATCGGCTCAAGGCCTATTACGACTTGCTCTATGCGTCCTACGGCTCGTTTGCGCTGCCCGCGAATATCGACCTGTACCAGACCGCTGTGTTCGACCCCGCGCAGGGGCCGCTCGACCTGTCGGACAGCATCGACCGGTCACTGTGGGTTGCGATCCTCGCGCGCGGCAAACAGGACAGGGACGCGCCGAAAAGCCCGCCCGTGCCCGGCGACGACGGCTGGGGATCGGTGCGCGCTGCGCTTGCCGGACGCACTCTCTCGCTTGGTCTGGCGCCCGCGACCGACATCGAACAGGCCGTGCTGGCGGTCGGTGGCGCGATGCCTGCGCCTGCCGATCTGCTGATCTATGAGGTCGCGCGTCCCGATGCGAACGGCGAACTCACCTTTGCCGGGAGCGACCGTCGCCCCGCGCCCGAATGGCGCAAGCTTGACGCACGCGCCGATTTCGATCCGTCGCGCGACCCGGGAACGGTCGAGATCGCGCTGCCGAGCGCCGACGAACTAAAGCTGTGGAACAACCTCGACCCGTTCGAGACGGGTGTCGGCGACTTGCCGCCCGCGCTCGACGACAGCACCCTCGCCGAACGGCTGGTCACTTGGGTCCGGGTGCGCGCGACACCGGGGGCAAGCGTCCGGCTGCGCTGGGCCGGGATCAACGCGGTTGCCGTGCGTCAGTTCGAGAATATCCGTGCCGAACGCCTGCCCGACGGCGACGGCACCCCCGACCAGACGCGGCAATTGTCCAAAGCGCCGGTGCTCGACGGCAGTGTCGCCATCGTCAGCGTCGCCAACGGCATCGAGACATCCTGGTCCGCGATCGACGACCTGCTGGCAGCAGCCCCCGAAGTGCCGATCCCTGGCAGCACCCAGCCGCTCGCCCCTGCTGCCTCATTCCGCGTCGATGCCGAGGCGGGTCTCATCACCTTCGGCGATGGCCTCGCCGGACAGCGGCCTGCCGCGGGCGAGGCGCTCTATGCCCGCTATGATTACAGCGAGGGCAAGGAAGGCAATCTCGGCCCGGGCGCGCTCAAGATCGGCCCGCTCGCCCCCGGTGGTTTCAAGGCAACCAACCCGATTGCGACCTGGGGCGGGACCGATGCCGAGGATGTCGTCGCGGGTGAAAAGCAAATCCAGCGGATGCTCCAGCACCGCGACCGGCTCGTCACCGAGGCCGATTTCCGCAGCATCGCGTGGCGCACGCCCGGTGTTGCGATCGGGCGGATCGACGTGCTGCCCGCCTGGCATCCCGACCTCGGCCCCGCCGCCATCGGCAGCGTGCCGGGTGTCGTCACCTTGCTGGCCGCCCCGCGCTTCGACGCCGAAACCCCCGCCGCGCCGCGTGCCGACCGAGCGTTCCTCGACGCGCTGTGCCGCTGGCTTGACCCGCGTCGGCTGGTGACGACTGAACTGGTGCTTCGCAGTCCGAACTATCGCGGCATCTGGATTTCGGTCGGGATCAGCGTTGCGGGCGGCTATAGCGTCGCCGAAGTCGCCGATGCCGTGAAGACACGACTGCGCGCCTACCTCAGCCCCTTGCCGCCCGAGGGCAGCAATTTCGCCGCAACCGACGGGCCGCTCTATGGCCCCGAGGCCGAACCTGCCGTACGCGGCTGGCCGCTCGAGCGCTCAGTCCATGCCCGCGCGCTGATGGCCGAAGCCGCGCGGGTCCCGGGGCTGTTCGAAGTCGAAGGGCTGTTGCTTGCGCTCGGCAATGGCGGGGCGGTCGATGTCATCGAGATGACCGGGATTGAGCTGCCCGAACTGCTCGGCATTTCGGTAGTCGGCGGCGACCCCGTCGATCTAGCGCTGCTGCGCGGCGATACCGGGTCATCGCTGGCGAGCGGCACCGGGACGCCGCGCACCGGACCGCCACTGCTGCCGGTCCCCGTCGTCGCGGAGACGTGCTGATGAACGCCGACGGCCAGAAATTCCGGCTGTTGCTCGGGAAGGCCGACTGGGCGGGCGGGCGGGTCGGCTTGGCCACGCTGGCCGATATTTGGGATCCGACAGCGCCCCTTCCCGCAGCGCCCGCACCCGACTGGGATGACCGCCGCAATGAGCTGACCCTCGCCCCGCGCCCGGAGCGATTGCCACCGACGCTCGGCGATGTTGCGCTGTCGCCCGCGATCCGCCGTGCGGCTGCCGCCGATGCGTTCGGCAACGTCTATTGGATCGGCGACGATGCCACGCAATTGTTCGTGCGGTCGCGCGGCGACGGCAGCACGGCGCGCTTCTGGCCCGATCCGCGCGCGCAGCGACCGGCACCAGCGGTGTTCGCACCCTGCCTGCCCGACCCGGGCAAGCCGCCTGAATATCGCGCGCTGGCGGCGACCGGCGATGGCTGGCTGGTGGCTGCAATGGCAACCGGTATCGACAGTTTCGATCTGATCGCAGGCGGACTGCCGCTGCATTACGACTGGCCGAAGAACGCAGCGCCTGCCGTTGTCGATCTCGAACCGCGCGGCGATTGCGGGCTGTGGATGCTGGCGGGGACGACATTGTTCGCGCTCGACCGCACGCTGACCCTGAGCGCGCAGGGCGATCCTCAACCCGAACTGTTTCAGCCGCTGACGGGCGAGGCGCGCACTGCAGCTCCCGCGCAAACGCCGACCGGCTATGACCTGAGCACACTCGCCGCCGGGATCGTTCCGATAGCGATAGCGGCACTCCCCAGCGGCGCAGTGGCCATTCTGTCTCGGTCCCCCGATCTGATTTGTATCTGGCTGCCCGACGGCGCGACGGCGCCTGCGCCCATCACACTCGATTTCGTGCCGCACGACATGGTCGCCGCGAACGTCGCGCTGCGGGGCGGCGAGACGGCGTTTCGCGTGCTGGTGTCTGGCGGGACCGGCAACCAGCTCGCCGCCTTTAAGGTCGAGGGGGCGGGTGCCGACCTGTTCCTCGACGCCACCGCCGAAGCCTTTCCTCAACGCCGCTACGGCGGCCGCGCGCTGGTGTCGGTGCAGGGCAATGCCGCCTATGACAGCGGTCCTACGCCGCAATGGACGCGTGTCGTCGAGCAACCGCGCCAGCGCTTCGACACCAGTGCGAGCTTCTTTCCGGCGGTATTCGACAGCGCGATGCCCGGCGTGGTGTGGGACCGTATCCGCCTCGACGGCTGCATCCCGCCGGGGACCAAAGTGATGGTCGAGGCGCGCGCGAGCGACGATCCGGTGCCAAGCGGCGCGTGGATCGCGCAGCCGTCGCCGATCCTGTCGCGCTCGGGCAGCGAGCTGGTCGCCCATGCCTCCGCCGCCGTTGTCGAAACCGACCCGCGCGCACAACATGGCACCTTCGAACTGCTGCTCCAGCACGCGCAAGGGCGGTATCTCGAACTGCGGCTCTCACTGAGCAGCGACGGCGACACCTCGCCGCGCCTCCGCGCACTGCGCGCCTCATTCCCGCGTGTTTCCTGGGCGGTGAAATACCTTCCTGCGTTCTGGCGCGAAGACCCCGAGGCTGCTGATTTTCTCGACCGCTTCCTCGCCAATATGCAGGGCACGACCAGCCTGATCGAGAGCCGTATCATCGCCGCACAAGCGATGTTCGATACACGCACGGTTTCGGCAGAAGCACTGCCGTGGCTCGCCGAATGGTTCGACGTCGCGCTCGACCCTTCATGGGACGAGCCGCGCCGCCGCGCCTTTGTCGCCCATGCAGTCAAGTTCTTCGGCTGGCGGGGGACGATGAAGGGGCTGGAAAGCGCGTTGGCGCTGGCGTTTGGCGAGCCGCTCGACACTACATTGTTTGGCGACGGCGACTGCACCTGCCCGGGCGCGATCCGGATCGTCGAGACCTATCGGACGCGCACGCTCGGGCGGATCGGCGCAGGCGACAGCAGCGCAGAAGCGGACGAGATCGTCCATGACGCCGGGATCGCCGAGCGCGGCCGCTGGCGCGCATTCCTCGCCGCGCGCGGACGCGGCGGCGCGGCGACGGCGAGTCTGCCGCGCCTTTCGGTCGGCGCGGCACGCGCCACAGATTGGACCGCGTTCCTCGCGCTCGCCTCGCACGACCGGCGACTGTGGCAGCGCTTCCTCGAGGGGCGTTACCGCACCCGCCGCGCGCTCAACGCCGCGCACGGCAGCAATTGGGCAGCGTTCGGCGTGACCGCGCTGTGCGATACCCCGCCCGCGACCGCGACCGCGCGTGCCGACTGGGCGGTGTTCGTCGACCGGCTGCTCCCCATCGACCGCACCGCGCACCGCTTTTCAGTCTTGATCCCGGTCAAGCCGGGTGAGCCGACCGATGCGGCGACCTTGGCTGCCAAGGAGTCGCTCGCCAAGCGCATCGTCGCGCTCGAAAAGCCCGCGCATACTGTTTTCGACATCCGCTTCTTCTTCGCTGCCAACCGCATCGGCGAGGCGCGGCTGGCGTACGATACCGCGATCGGCGCGGGCAGCCGGGCACCCGAGCTGCTGCCCTCGGCGATCCTTGGCCGCGCCTATATCGGCGAGAGCTTCATCGGTCCCGATGGCACGGCGCTTTCCCCCGACCGACGGCGGCTCGCATGTTGAGCCGCGCAAACCCGACCCTGATTTATCCGGAGGCGACCTATGGCCTGCTGTAACGCCACGACTGCCACTGTCCCCAGCATCGGCACCCCCGATCCGGGCCAGCACGTCAATTTCGTCAAGGGCATGGTGCTCGGCGTCGCCGATTATGTGCAGGAACACGCCTATCTGGCCGGGCGCAGCGAATGGATGGCGCGCGACCTGATCGGTTACGGCACGGCCAGCGGGCTTGCCGTACGAACCGAGGACGACGGGACGAACGGCCCACGCATTCATATCTCGGCGGGGTCGGCCGTTGCGCCCTCGGGCAAGATGATCTGCGTCGGGCGCGAACAATGCGGGTCGATCCAAGGCTGGCTGGGCGACAAAGCGAACGGTGCGAAGGTCGCGGCGCGAACCTCGGGCAGCCCGCCTTCGAGCAGCATCACGCTCTACCTCACGCTTTGCTATCGCGACTGCGCGATTGCACCGATCCCGGTGCCGGGCGAGCCGTGTCGGTCGGACGAGGATTTGATGCAGCCGTCGCGGATCGCCGACGATTATTGCCTCGATTTTCGCCTCGACCCGCCCGAGCAATGGGAGGCGGATGCCATCGGCACCTTCTCGATGTGGCTCGACGAGATTGCCGATGACGGTCCGGCGTCGCCGCCACTCGGCCCCGATCAATGGCAGGACGAGATTCGCGCCGCGCTCGATGCGATCACCGGAGATTTCCTCGACGGGTCGCCGCCCATCGCCTCGCCGCCGCTGGTGCCGCCGCTGCCGCCGGGCGTTTCGACCGACGACTATGACGATTTCCTGCGACTCGCCTATCGGCTCTGGATTACCGAGTATCGCCCGAAAGTGATGGCGCAACGCTGCGGCGATGCGGAAGCGCGCGCCAACGACTGCATCCTGCTTGCGGCGCTCGACGTGCCACTGGCCCACACGGGGAGCGACCCCGAGACTGGCTGGTCGGTGGATGCGGCGGGCGACATACACATCGACGAACGCCGCCGCCCGCTGATCGCGCCGCTTCACCTCGTCCAGACGGCGCTCGGCATCATGTCCGAAGGCGGCGGCTGGCTCAGCCCGCCGCCGGGACCGGCAGGGCCACAGGGTCTGACGGGTGCAACGGGGGCTACCGGTGCAGCAGGTTCGGCGGGCGCGGCGGGTGCCATCGGTCCCCAAGGTCTGACGGGGTCGCAGGGACCAGCCGGAGCTGTCGGTGCGACCGGTCCACAAGGTCCGGCGGGGCCACAAGGTCCGGTGGGTCCCGGCGGTGCAGGATCGGTCGGCCCTGCTGGTCCGATTGGTCCCGCTGGCGCTGCTGGTGCCGCCGGTTTGATTGGACCTGCGGGTTCGGTTGGTCCGGCCGGGCCGATTGGGCCAACTGGTCTACGGGGGCAGACCGGTGCAACGGGCCAAACCGGCGCGACAGGGGCGACGGGGGCGACGGGGGCGACGGGTTCCGGTGGCACTACGGGACCGTTCACGCTGCGGACGACGTTCGTTTCGGGAAATTCCAGCGTCTCCGACGAGTTCGATGTCTATCTCGCGGTTGGCACTACCCCGCTCACGCTTGCATTGCCTCAGGCGAGCCAAACCGAAAACGGACGGTCGGTCTATGTAAAGGCACTCGAGGGGCCGGTAATTATCGGCAGCGACGACCCGATCGAACAATTCGCGCTGACCGCGAATGGTGGCGTTCAGTTCAACAAGCTACTGAGGTTCGGCCCTGCCCGTTCTATCCAGCTCGTGTTCGAGGGCGAACGCCGCCGCTGGCTCATCATCGCCGACTATAACAGCGTCGGGGAGAGATAGCGCCATGCCGACTGACTTTCTCGCGCTGCAAACGCCGCTCAAGGCCGACGCGATCCGCACCGTCAATTTCTTCAACGGGCGGCTGCTGACCGCGCGCACGATGGACCGCGAGCAACAGGCGCGGCGCGAGGCGGATGCGCGGATCGGCCTCGCCATGGGCGATGGTATCGCGGCGGGTCTCGAAGTCGCGTTTGCGGGCAACACAGCCCCCGGAAACCGCCCCGCCGCGACCGTCGAGGCGGGAACAGCGGTCAACCGCAACGGCCATGTCCTGCGCCTGCCACAGCGCATCACGCTGGCGCTGGCCGAAGCGCCCGCACCCGCTGCCGACACTATCGCTTGCCTGTTCGGCGACTGTGCGCCGCTTGCGACCGGCGACTATGTTTCGGGACGGGGGCTGTATTTGCTGACCATCGGTCCGGCATTCGCCAGCGAAGGCCGCGCCGAAGTCAGCGGCATGGGCGACACCGCCCTGCACTGCGCGACCGATGCAACGGTCGAGGCAGTGCAGTTCCGCCTCTTGCTGATCCGTCCCGAATTATTCGGCCGACCAGACTCTGCAAACCCGGCAAATCCGTCGAACCCCGACTTTCGCAACCGCATCGCCTATCATGCGTTCGGTACAGGTATCCGCAAGGACTGGCCCGCCGACTTGCGCGGCAGCGACCCGCGCGGCGACGACCTGATCGATGTCCTGCGCGACCACGGCCTGACCGATGCAGAGGTGCCGCTCGCGCTGGTTGCCTTTGCCAACAACGGTCACCTCTTTACCGATTGCTGGAGCGTGCGCCGCCCCGTCTTCACGCGCGACGAGGCCAGCGTGTTTGCAGGGCTTGCCGAACCACGCCGTATCGGTGTGGGCCGTGCGATGTTCCGACAATTCCAGGATGAATTTGCCGGGCTTGCAGCACCCGCCAGCGTCATCGCCCGTGGGCGCTTTGCTTTCCTGCCACCCGTCGGGTTCTTGCCCGGATTTACTGAGAACAGCGCAGCTAGCTTTTTCAGCGGCATGACTGTGCGCGGTCCGACGTATATTGACGCAAGTGCGGTCGAACCGCTGCTGCGCGAAAGCTTTGCGGCCCCTGTCATTTCGACCGGCAGCAACCACGCGATCTGGCTCTATCAGATCGCACAGACGCGCATGGCGGGCGAAGCGCCGATCCTGATGTTTGCAAACGGCCACCTGCCCTACCGAGCCGATGCTCGGTTCAACCTCAGCCATTTCAACTACGCGAATTACGCGCTGATTCCCTGAACGGAGCAACGACCATGGAAAACGAATTCGAGTTGCTGGCGAGGGAATTGGGCTACGACGACGAAACCGTTCGTGAGCTGGCCACACGCGTCGAGAGAGATTTTGCGCCGACCGGGAACCGTGAGCTCGATCGCATCATGATGCGGCAGAGGTGGATGGCCGCATTTCGGGCGGAGGCACCCGTTAGGGCAACTCAGGTAGCCGCTCCAGTAGCCGTTGCGACAACTGGAAGCGGCGTCACGATTACGACAACTCCGGGTTTCAACGCACCTGTGCTGTCACTGACGAGGGTAAGGCCCGGCGACCTCATTACTGCGGGATTCGTCGACGGCATGATCGATGCTCTGCAGGTCCTCGACATGCGGCTGCGTACGCTCGAGACGCGATCGGTGCAGACGGTGAACACCGGAGCGGGAACCGGCACGACTGGGTCAGCAACAGGCACCGGGACTGTAACCGGAACGGGGTCGGGAACCGGCACGGTCACTACAAGCGATCCGAAAAAGATCGCGATTACACGGGCCGCCGCAACGCTTACCGCCGACAAGAAGACGGTTGTGATCAAGGTCGCCGGACACGGCCTCGACCCGGACGAGCTGAATGTCGCAACAATCGGCGACAACATCATCACTCCGTCCCTGATAAAAGGATCGGATCGCAACATCGAACTCAGGATTGCGGAGCAACGAGCGTCGTTCTCCAAACCGATCATCCAGATTTCGCGTAGAGACGGAAGCATTGCCAGCGCAAAGATAGAGACAAAAAACGGCGAAGGCCTTTTGAGCTTCTTCCGATAGGCCGATGCTTTGAGCAGCCTGTTGATACAACGTGCACGTTTGCACAATGCCGATCCGGCGCAGGAGAATCTTTTGGCCCGCGCCGTCGAGCCAGTCACACCTGCCACGCTCGGCCTTTCGCCGCGCGCAACGCTGATTGTCCGCCGCGTGACTCTGCGCACGCCGCTGCCGCGCAACGGTTCCGTCGATGAATTTGGCACGTCGCTGCGCGACGAACTCCGCGCCCGTATCGTCACCGCGCGACGCGGACGCACGACAAGCGCCGACGCCGATCTGTTGTTCGAGGACGACGCCGCGCTCGAAGCCGCCATCGTTGCCGACTGGCTCGACCGCTCCCCCGGCGCCTCGCGCCCGTGGTGGGTGCCTGTTGTCGGCGCGACACCCCCGCCCGAACGCTGGCGGCGCGGCGTGTTTCGGGATGCCCGCTCACTGCCGCGCATCCTGTCACGGCTGGTCGAAACCGGACATGCCGTACCGTGGCTGGCGCGGTTCGAGCCGAGCGAACTGGCAGTGGCGGCGCAGCATCTGCTCAACGGTTTCGGCGTCCGGATGCCTACCGGGTTGCCGCCGGTTTTGGCGGAACACCAAGCAGGGCCAAACGCTGTACCTGCTGCTATCAAACCCACGGCAACGCAGGACGTTACTCGTACGATAGCACCGGAGGCCTTTGCGTTCGCTGGCCCAGAGGCGCGCGTCCTGATCGCCGTCGCGCTGGCTATCGTGCGGCGGCCCGCCGTCGTGTCAACGCCGGTTTTTGCCGCTGCGCTCGCCACGATTTCGCACACTTCCGGCGAAGTTGTCGTCCCGCCGCGAACCGGACCCGGGGATAAAGCCGAACCGCCGCCGTTGTCGTCAAACGCTTTGTCGCTCGAAATACCGGGGCGAAAGCGTGTTTCCAGATCGGGCCGCGTCAACGTGTCGGCTTCGGTCCCGGCGATGGCGACTGCCCGCACTCGCAATTTACCTGCCGCAGGTCCGGCTATCCAACGCCGCGTCATGCAATCTTCCGTTGCCGTACTCGGTCCGGAACTCGTCGCAGCAACCGATCCGGTCGAACCATCCACGCTCGCCGTCCCGATCCAGACTGAATTCGGCGGGCTGTTGTTCCTGCTCAACGCCTTTGTCGCGCTTGGCCTGTTCGGCGATGCCACGCGGCCTGCAGACGGGTTGAAGGGGCTATCGCCGTTCGAGCTTCTAGTGCTGCTCGGCGACCGCTGGTTCGGGGTCGAGTTCCGCGACGATCCCTTGCGCGCCACGCTGATCCGGTTGTCGGGGTTGCGCCCGCACGATCGGCCCGGGTGCGATTTCGACGCACCGCTTTGGTCGGTGCCCGATGACTGGTTGCGACCTTGGCCTGCTGCAGCACCCGTCACGCGCGGCAAGGTGCGGTGGCATCCGGCCGGGTTTTCGCTTGACGCCGGTCCGGCGACATTACGCACCCGGGCAGCACTGCGCCGCCGCTGGATCGAGCGTTTCGCGCGCTATCTCGACGCACGGCTGCAACAGGCGCTAGGCGACGATGCCGCTGTGGCACTGACCTGCCGCATCCCGGCGGAACTGACGTGTGACGGCGACCGGGTCGAAGCGCGGTTTGTGCTGGACCGCCACCCGATTGCGCTCCGGCTGGCAGGACTCGACCGCGATCCGGGCTGGATGCCAATGGCCGGACACAGCATCGGCTTTGTCTTCGCATGATGCTAGGTGCCCTTCCCTGCGATGCGGCGACGCAGTTGCGGCTGGCGCTGATCGGCACCGGCGCGGCGATTGCCGAGCGGCTGGATGACGGCGCGCCCGACTTCATGCACGACTATGCCGCCGAAGCAGCGGCGCTTGCAGGGCGACCGGTGACAGCGACCGAATGGCAGGGACTGGTCGCGCGGTGTTTGCCGGGCACCGGCCCGCTGGACCGGTTGGCAGCGGCGCTCGGCGATCCGATTACACTTGAAATACTGCTGACCATCGGGCTTGCCGCCGAGGACAGCCGCTTCGGCGCGGCCATCGGCGAGAACGGTCGCCTGACCTTGGGCACGCTGGTCGGACTGTGGCGGCAGCACGGCGGGCGAGACGACCCGCAGGCCATCCGGCGCAGTGTTGGCCAGATGGTCGCGCTCGGCATTGCCCATGCGGTCAATGCCGATGCCCCGCGCCTCGATCAGGAATTGGCGCTATCCGCTGCCGCTTGGGACGCGCTGGGCGGGGAGGTGACGGCGCCACCCGGCTGCAGGTTCGTTCCCGTGACGGATTTACCCGCCTTGGACGAATTGGTCCTCGACCCCGCAACGGCATCGCGCGCCGCTGCACTGGCTGAAGCGACGGCGGCGGACGCCGAACTGGCAGTGACGATCCGGGGACCGTCGCGCAACGGACGGCGGACATTGGCAGGCGCGCTGGCCCGCGCGATGCAGTGCCCGTTGCTCCATGTCGATACCGATACGCCCGAGGCATGGCGGCAGGCGGGACTGTTTGCGTTTCTACACGAGGCGCTGGTCGTAACCGCGCCGCAGCTTGCGCCCGGAGAAATGCGCGACCTGCCCACGTTTGCGCTGGAACCTGTCCGGCTTGCGATCGTGACGGGGAGCAGCGGTGGCATCCGCACCGCCGACCGTCCACAAGTGACGCTGGCACTGCCGATGCCGGGCCTTGGCGAACGGCAATGCCATTGGGAAGCCGCGCTTCCTGCCATCGACCCGGCTGCCGCGCACCGGCTCGCCGCTGCGTTCCAGCTGACCAGCGGGACCATCCGCCGTGCCGCGCGCGGGGCGGCCGTGCTGGCGCGTCAGGGCGAGCGCGAAACGCCCAACCGCACCGATGTCCGGCTGGCCCTGCGCGACTTGCAGGACAGCCGCCTTGAAGCCGTGGCCGCACGGGTCGAAACCGGCGCTGTCGGCGAATTTCTCGCGCTCGACGACACGACCCGCGACGAACTTGCCGCGCTCGACGTGCGCTGCCGCAACCGCGAGGCGCTCGCTCCCCATGCGGGACACGGACCCGGCGCGCTGGGCGTCCGCGCGCTGTTCGCCGGGCCGAGCGGGGCGGGCAAGACGCTCGCCGCCCGTCGCCTCTCGACCGATCTGGCGCGCGACATCTGGCGGATCGACCTGTCGGCGACGGTCAGCAAGTACATCGGCGAAACCGAAAAGGCGCTCGACCGCGCCTTTGCCGCCGCCGAGGAACTTGATGCGATCCTGCTGATCGACGAGGGCGACGCGCTGATGTCCAAGCGCACCGACGTCGGCAACGCCAACGACCGCTATGCCAATCTGGAAACCAACTTCCTGTTGCAGCGGATCGAGAGTTTCTCCGGCATATTGATTGTCACGACCAACGCCGCCGACCGTATCGACGCGGCGTTCGCACGGCGGATGGATGCGGTGATCCAGTTTCGCGCACCCGACGAACTGCGCCGCTACGAAATCCTCGACCGGCATCTGGGCGACCACCGCGCCTCGGACGATCTCGTGCAGGAAATCGCGGTGCGCTGTGCGCTGTCGGGCGGGCAGCTCCGCAACGTCGCGCTGCATGCGCGGCTGCTGTCGCTCGACCGCAACCGGCCCATCGGCGACCATGAGTTGCGCGAGGCATTGGTCCGCGAATACCGCAAGACCGACGCGCACTGCCCGCTGAAGCCGCTGCTGGCGGCAGTGGGATAATGGCCTCGCGCGCGGTTGCCCCTGCTGTGGCGCAACCCGCGCGCACCGCCGAACCGGGGCGTAGTCACGCGCAAGTGCAGCGGTCGTCGCTGCGTATCTCCAATCCCAATGATTCCGCCGAACGTGAGGCCGAGAGCACCGCGCGCAAGGTCATGTCGATGTCTGCGGTCGCCCCGCGCGAGCGAGTCTCGCTCCTCGCGGCCCGTGCGCCGACGGTAGCAAGCGCACAAAAGCCCAAGTCCGACGAAACGTCGCCAGAACTGACCGCCGATATCAAATCGCAACTGGGCGGCGGGCGACCGCTGCCTGCCGAAACGCGCGCCTTCCTCGAACCGCGCTTCAAGGCCAATTTTGCCGGCGTCCGCATCCATACCGGCGGCAAGGCCGAGAACCTCAGCACCCGGCTCGGCGCGCGCGCCTTTACCTATGGGCGGGACATCTTTTTCAATGCCGGCGCGTTCCAGCCCGACAGCCCGCAGGGCATGGAGTTGATCGCCCACGAGCTGACCCACACGATCCAGCAACGCGAAGTCGTGCAGCGCGAGGTGGCAGCAGCCGAACCCGTGGCGGTTTCACAACAGAGCAGCCCGCAGGTCCAGCGCGGCATTGTCAGCGAGGCGCTCGACTGGGTTGCCGACAAGGCGAACTACATCCCGGGCTTCCGCCTGTTCACCATCGTTATTGGCCGCAACCCGGTCAACATGTCGCGGGTCGAGCGCAGCGGCGCGAACATCCTGCGCGCGCTGATCGAGTTCATCCCCGGCGGCGGGCTGATCGTCGATGCACTCAACAATCACGGCATCTTCGAGAAAGGCGGCAAGTTCATCGAGGAGCAGTTCGCCGCACTCGGCGATCTCGGCGCGGCACTGCGCGATGCGCTGATGGAGTTCATCGACTCGCTCGGCTGGCGCGACATCTTCCGCCTCGGGAGTCTCTGGGACCGCGCCAAGCGCATCTTCACCGTGCCCGTCGACAAGGCGATATCGTTCGGCAAGAATCTGGTCAGCGGCATCGCCAAGATCGTCAAGGACGCGATTATCAAGCCGCTCGGCAAATGGGCGGCGGCGAACATTCCGAAATGGGATTTGCTTATCGGCGTGTTCGGCAAGAACCCGATCAGCGACGAAGGGGAAAGCCCTGCATCGGCGCTGATCGGCGGATTCATGAACCTGATCGGCCAAGGCGAAATCTGGGAGAATATCAAAAAGGGCAACGCCGTCAGCAAGGCGTGGCAATGGTTCCAGAAAGCGATGAAGGGCGCGTTGTCGCTGGTGACGTCGATCCCCGGGCGCGTCATGTCGACGATCAAGTCGCTGACCATTTTCGACATCGTCACCATCGTCGGCGCGTTCGGCAAGATCGTGAAGGCCTTTGCCAGCTTCGTCGGCGATTTCATCAGCTGGGCGGGCGGAACGGTGCTTTCCTTGCTCGAAATCATCCTGTCGGTCGTCGCGCCGACGATGGTCCCTTACCTCAAGAAAGCAGGCGGCGCGTTCAGCTCGATCATCAAGAATCCCATCGGCTTCGTCCGGACGCTGGTTCGCGCGGGGGTGCAGGGCTTCCGCCAGTTCGCGACCAATTTCCTGACCCATCTGAAGGCATCGCTGATCGGCTGGCTGACCGGCGCGATGGCAGGTGCGGGGATCTACATCCCGTCTGGCTTCACGCTGATCGAAATCCTGAAATTCGTGCTGTCGGTGATGGGCCTGACCTGGGCGAACATCCGCGCCAAGCTGGTCAAGGCGACCAGCGAGACCGTGGTCAAGGCGCTCGAAACCGGCTTTGACATCGTGAAAACGCTCGTCACCGAAGGACCGGCAGCGGCCTGGCAAAAGATCGTCGAGACGCTGACCAATTTGAAGCAAATGGCCATCGACGCGGTCATGGACTTCGTGAAGTCGAAGGTCGTCGAGGCGGCGGTCACCAAATTGCTGTCGATGCTCAACCCGGCGGGCGCGTTCATTCAGGCGATCATCGCCATCTACAATACGATCATGTTCTTCGTCGAACGCATCCGGACGATTGCCCAGGTCGCGGCAAGCTTCATCGACGGGATTGCGGCCATTGCCGCAGGCAATGTCGCGCCCGCCGCCAACAAGGTCGAACAGACGATGGCGGGGCTGCTCACCCTCGTCATCAGCTTCCTCGCGCGCATCGCGGGGCTGGGCAAAGTCAGCGACGCCGTGCTCGGCCTCGTCAAGAAAATCCGCGACCCGATCGACAAGGCACTCGACAAAGTGGTCGCGTGGATCGTGGCGACGGCGAAGAAACTGGGGAAGATGGCGGCCAGCGGCGTCAAGGCCATATTCCAATGGTGGAAGGGCGACACGCCGTTCAAGACCGAGAGTGGCGAAAGCCACAAGCTGTTCTTTAATGGTGATGGCAAGCTGGCGAAGCTCATGATGGCAAGCACGCCGCGCAGCATTCCCGAAGTTTTGAACGACCCCAAGCTCAAGATCGAAAACGTCGGCGCGCTGCGTGCCGAATATGCTGCAATCGACCAACAGATCGCGGCGAACGCGGATATCGGCAGCAAGACCGAACCGGAACAACGCGGCTTTCAGCAATCGGTAAAGGCCAAGGTCAATGCGCTAGCAAGCAAGCTCGCAAAATATATGAAGAGCGACAGCGCCCTTCCCGTGTCCACCGTTACGTTCGGTGCAAACAAGGGGAGGGCGTCGTATGCGATGGGCGAACCGCTAACGAAGAATCCGGGCAACACGACAGGACAGGCGGCGGCAGGTCGCTTGGCGACAAAAGGAGACACCTTCGCCAATGCGTTTGTTCCCAAAAAGGCCTCGAAGCCCAAGCAGAACCGTAACGGCGACACCATTCAGGTAACTATGACGCCGTTGGTGCAAGCGCATTTGTTGAACCACGAACTCCACGGCCCGTTCAATGCACAAAATATTGCGCTCGCGGACGCCCAGCTCAACGCGCAGATGAAAGGAGCAGAGGGACCAGCTAAGACAGCTGCCGCCAACGAGAAAATCAAATACCGGGTTACGGTTACCTATCACAGCGAGCAGGAACCGCCCGCCGACACGACCAACATTCCCGACCCTGTGGTCGCAACCGTCAAATCGTGGGTCGGCTTCTACATCGCAAAAAGCATCGTTGTAACCGCGTCGAAGTGGGGCGGTTCTGGATACAGCGTGCCACTACCGGGGGCTAATGCCTCTGGCGGAATTCCTCCGGTCAGCAATGAGGTGATCGAGTCGGCATTTGCAAAGGCAACGAAGCTTTTGAGGGCAGCGATCGACGGCACGAAGCCGCAGCGCACATTCGGCTCTACGATTTACGTCGCCACCGGTATGAACCGGGCGACATTGCAAGCGGCAATGGGAATCAACGTCAACCAGATGAAGAACCTAGCCGCTGAATTGGTCAACTCCGGCGTCCAAATCGGTTACGGCTCTCCGCCCGTCATCTATATCAAGAAGTGAGGCACCGATGTCCGATGAAGCACAGTTGCGGAACAATCTCCTGAAAATCGGTCCGGACCACGAAACCGATGTCGGGGCAGCATATGCCGAATTACTCGCAGCAGCCGAAAAGCGCGACTTGGAGCTGCTCCTCCCAGCCTTGATCGCCCCCTATCTTGACGAGGCCGTCAGCCTCGACGACCCAAAAAATTGGGTGCCAGTTCACGCTTGGCGACTTTTGCGCGACCTCCACAGCTCGGCCGGTCTACTCAATATGCTGTCGGTCGCCGACCATCCGGACGACCAGCTTGCTTATAGCGAATTTAGCGACTCCGCTGTGGCCGCCGGACCCGATGCGGCGCGCGTACTGCTACCAATTGTCGATGACACCGCCAAATCGGACACACAGCGAATCCTAGCTGTAAAGTCCCTCACGGCATTGGCGCAGAAGTTCGAAAACCTTAGTGGCGACGTCGTTACCGCATTGGTCGATCTCATTGCAGGCGAAAGTGATCCCGGCGGCGACATAAACGGCTTCGCCGCCGAGGGACTGATGGCTTTGGGTGCCGATAGCGCCGCTCTTGTTGAAACAGCCTACAACGCTGGAAAGGTTCAAGTCGGATCGGTGCGGGCAGCTGTCCTTGGCACACACTTTGGTTTCGAGCCATGAACCCCCGCCTCTCCGCCCTTCTCCCCACCGCCGACCGGCGGCGTTTCATCCCCGCTGCTATCGCGCAGTTCCTCGCCCAGAACCGCGACGATGCTGAGCTCGTCATCCTCGATGATGGCGCTGACCCCATCGCCGACCTCATCCCCGGCGACGCGCGCATCCGGTATTTCCGTGAAGAGACGCGGCGGGTGCTGGGCGACAAGCGCAACCGGCTGTGCGAGCTCGCGCGCGGCGACATCCTTGTCCACTGGGACGACGACGACTGGCACGCCCCCGACCGGCTGACGCGGCAACTGGCGGCGCTCGACGATAGCGGTGCGGACATCGTCGGCCTCGATACCGTCGACTTCCTGTCCGATGACGGCGCGCAAGGGTGGCGCTATCGCTGGCAGGGGCGCGGACGCTGGGTCTATGGCGCGAGCCTGGCCTATCGCCGCGCGCTGTGGGAACGCCACCGCTTCCCCGCGATGCGGAGCGGCGAGGATACGCGCTTTGTGCTCGATGCGCCGGGAGCCCGTGTCCATGCGATGCCCGAGAACGACTGGCTGGTCGCCCGCGTCCATGCCGCCAACTCCAGCCCGAAACGCACCACCGGCGGGTACTGGCAGCCGCAGCCGCCCGGACCACTGCTCGACCGGATCGCGGGTTGGTCGGCGAGTCCGCCCGCGCCGCGCCGGACGCTGAATAATGTCTATGCCCTGCTCGCGCACGAGCGGCCCGAATGTGTTGTCGATCTGGTCCGCAATCTGCGCTGGCACGACCCTGCCTCGCCGATCCTGCTCTACGACGGCAGCGCGTCGGGCGACCTCATCGACTGCCGTCTCCCTTGGACACGCTGGGGGGTCGAGATCGTGCCGAACCCGCGCCCGATGAAATGGGGCGCACTTCATGGCTTCGCGCTCGACTGCATCGCGCATCTGGGCGCGCGCGATTTCGACGCAATGACCATCGTCGATTCGGACCAGGCAGTGCTGCGCCGCGACTATCCGGCCTTCCTCGCCGCGCATGTCGACGCGACAAACATCGGCGTCCTGTCGAGCGATGCCCGCCCGCAACGCCGCGACACGCGCATTCCCCCGGCGCAAACCGCGTGGAGCGAACGCGCGCTATGGCAACCGTTTCTCGACACATTCGCGCACAGCGACGACGCGTTCGTGCACTGGAGCTTCTGGCCCGCAACGGTGATCGGCGCTGAAGCCGGACGCGCCATTGCCAAGGTCTTCGACGACCCGTTGTTCGCCTCGACGCTCGCCGTCTCGCGGCTATGGGCGACCGAGGAAATTCTGTTCCCCACACTCGCCAAATTGCTTGGTTTCCCCGTCGCGCAGAACCCCTGTCAGGGCCATTGGACCCAATACCGCCGCCGCTGGACGACGCGCGATCTCGACGCCGCGCTTGCCGACCAAGCCGCTTTCTGGATGCACCCCCTGCCGCGCGTCGCCGACGACCCGCTGCGCCGTCAGTTGCGGGCGCGCTGCACCGATTACCGGACCGCCCCACCTGCACCCCTGCCGCCCGACCCCGATGCCGCGATCATGGCCGTAATGCACGGGATTGCGGGATGGCTGGAGGACGACGAAGCGCGCGTCCTGCTCGCGGTTGCGCGTGCCGTGCCGGAGGGTGGCCGCATCGTCGAAATCGGCAGCCATTGCGGCAAGGCGACCGTGCTGCTCGGCACGGCAGCGCGTGAACGCCATGCCCATGTCACCGCCATCGACCGGTTCGACGGTGTGACCGGCAGCCGCGAAGACATGCTGACCCGCGAGGCCGCGACGCGCATCCGCTTCGACCGGACGATGGCTGCCGCCGCCCTTGCCGACATCGTCGACGCGCGCACGGGCGAGTCGGGCGTGGTCGCGGCGGGCGGCCCCGTCGATCTGTTGCTGGTCGACGGGTTCCACGACTATGCCGGTGTCGCAGGCGATTTCGCGGCGTTCGAGGCGCTGCTGACGCCCGCAGCGCGGGTCGCGTTCCACGATTACGCCGATTACTTCCCCGGCGTTGTCGCGTTCGTCGACGAACTGGTGGCGACCGGCGACTGGGCCGTCGAACATGCCTGCCAAACGCTGTATGTTCTGTGCCGCAGCGCCGGCCCAAATCTGGAGGCGCAGCAGGATCGATCGCAGTGCCGCAACTCGTTTCCTGCGGTTAGCGCATAAGCAAAGCCTTGGCGGAGCGGCAGTCCGCTTGGGTGGGGTCTAAGGGGGTCTAACAACACCTAATATTCCCGTTTTGATTCAGTTATTTATCTTCTTTCTTCGTTCAAAGCCGTCCAACGTCTGCTAACAGCATCTCAATCTTAATGTGGGACAGGAAGTGGGACAAGCCCACAGGCGGAAAGCGAAGGCAATGGCGAAGAAGGCGAAGGAACTATCGGACCTGAAGGTCAAGGCTTTGAAGGCCGAAGGCCGCTACGCAGTTGGCGGAGCCGATGGCTTGCACCTGCGGATCGTCGGGAATAGTCGTGCATGGATTCTTCGGATAAAGATTGGAACGAAGCGCAGCGACATTGGACTAGGGCCATATCCTGAAGTCACCC
>JANNVL010000030.1:0-70883 GCA_031408195.1 Sphingomonadales bacterium
GGGGGGGGTGGGGAACGGCTCTCACGCGCAAGAATAGTGTCGGTGGCAACAGACTGCCCCACCCCAACCCCTCCCCCGAGGGGGAGGGGCTTCTCATTTTCGATCGGCGCTAAAGCCCCACCCCGTCCGCGCAGCGCCGCACCGAAATCATAGACTTCGGCGGCACGCTCGATCAGCGATCCGGAACCCGCGCGGCGGTTATCGTTGGTCATTGCTGCCTCGCTCACGCCACCATGCTCCGCTGGATAAATTCGACGACCATCAGCAGCGCCCAGACGCCGACGAGTGCGGCTGCGCCCCCTGCAAACTGGACGCGCCGTTTGCGCCGTTCGGCCCGTTCGGGCGCACGGACGACTTCGGTAATCGTGCCGATGACCGGCAGGCCGCTCGCCCGCTCAAGGCGGGTCGCGGTCGGGTAAGTCGTCTGCAACTGGCCATAGCCGAACGCCGCGCCGATCCCGCCGCCCAGCGCCGCCAGCAGCACGAGAGTCAGCAACAGCGGCCGGTTCGGCGACGCAGGCACCGACGGCGCCGAGGGCGGGTCGATGACGTTGAACTTCACCGGCGAGGTCTGCGCCTGCACCTGTCCGCGCAGACGCAGGTCTTCGCGGTCGGCAAGCAGCTTGTCATATTGCGTCTTCAGCACCTGATAATCGCGGTCGATACCGTTCTGTGCGGCACTGAATTCGGGATTTGAGGCCTGTAACGACAGGATGCGGTTGATCTCGCCCTCAAGCTGGGCCTTGCGCGCACCGAGAGCGCCCGCCGTTGCCTGTTTTTCGGCCTGCATCGAGCGCAGCGAGACATACATAGGGTTCTGGGTCGATGTGCCCGCAACAGTGCGCGATCCGCCGCCACCGAGTGCCTTGGCACGCCCGAGCTGGTTCTTCAGACCGATCATGTCAGGGTGGTTTTCGGTCCAGCCCCGCGCTTGTCCGTCGGCAATCTGCCCCTGGATCTGGGCGACCCGCCCGTCGACGCTGTTGACGACCGAACCGGGGGTCGAATTGGTCGCCGGGGTGCCGGCCAGCTGGCCGTTGACAGCGGCCAGACCGCTGGCGGCGGCGGCATAGTCCGACGACACCCGCGACAATTCACTGCGCGCGAGCGCAACGCGATCGGCGATGGTGCCGCCGCCGGGCAGCGCGCTGAGATATTTCGATTCGAACGCGGCGCGCTTGGCCTCGACCTGGGCAAGCGCAAGGCCGCGCTGTTCGATCTGTGTGTCGAGGAACTGCAGGCTGGTGCCCGTTTCGGTACGCCCGTCGCGCAGATTGCCATCGACGAACAGGTCGATCAGCTTTTGCACGACCTGTTTTGCCAGCTTGGCATTCTGCGCGTCGGACATCGATCCTTCGGCAACAGTGGCGCTGATCTTGAACAGATTGTCCTGCTCGGCGACGATCGTGATCGCCTTTTGCAGGCCGCCCGCCTTGCCCATGATTTCGGCATCGGTTTTGACATGGTTGGCAAGGTCGGTGCCGCGCACAACCTTTTGCAGATTATCGACCGACGTCAGCGTCTGGCGAACGGTTTCGATATTGGCTTTCTGCTCGCCCGCCGACATGCCGACCTTGTCGGGCAGCAGCGATGCCGCCTGCACATAGATACGCGCTTCGGATTTATAGGTGTTCGGGATCAGGCTGACGACCAGCCACCCGAGTAAACCGATGCCCCACGCAACCCCAAGCGCCAGCCAGCGGCGGCGCCAGATGCCATGGAGCGCGACCAGCGCCTCGTCGTAGATGTTCCCCACTGCCGGTAATCCTCAGAACGCGCTGGTGGGGATGATGATGACGTCGCCGGGTTGCAGCCGGACGTTCGCCTTCGAATCGCCCTGCTTCAGCAGCTTGCCGATGCGGAGCGCATATTCGGTCTGCTTGCCCGTGCCGCGGTCGAACCGGACGAGGCGCGCCTTGTCGCCCGCTGCGTATTCGCTGAGGCCGCCGACGGCGATCATCGCGTCTAGCAGGGTCATATTGGCGCGAAACGGGATCGATGCGGGCTTTTCGGTCGCGCCGACGACGCGGACCTGCTGCGAATAGGTACCCGAGAAATTATTGACGATGACCGAGACAATCGGATCCTTGACGAAGCGGGTCAGCTGGACCTTCAAATCGTCCTGCAACTGGGCGGCGGTCTTGCCGACGGCGGGCATATCCGAAATCAGCGGCGTGGTGATGCGCCCGTCGGGTCGCACCTGCACTTTTGCGCCGAGTTCGGGATTGCGCCACACGAAAATCTCGAGCTGGTCGAGCGGGCCGATGACATATTCCTCGCCCGGTCCTTCGGTTGCCTGCACAAAGCTGGCCGGTGGCAATTGCGGTCCGCTGCTGCTGCCACCCGCGCATCCGGTCAGCGCAACGGCGGTCAACCCGGCTCCCAACACCAAAGACGAACGATAGTGACGCATGACACGGTAATCCTTTGCATTTCAGCCAGATAGCGGCTCCGCGTGCCAGTCACGCGCGCCGACACCTGTCGAAGCGTCCCCATTTAGGAATGGAGAGGTGAATATTGCGTTAGTGGTGACGTCAGTTGACGCCGGTTTCAGGCGTTTAGCACCCGTTCGTGCGCCGGACCGTGTCCCAGAAACGCCGTCGGGCTGGCGCTCGCCCCATAGGCGCCGGCCATAAACACCGAAATGACGTCACCTACGTCGGCGCGCGGCATCAAAACGCTGTCGCCGAGCTTATCGAGCGGCGTGCACAGGCAGCCAACAATGTTCACAATCTCGGAAGCCGGCTCTGCGAACCGCGTGGCAACAGCTACGGGATAGTTGCGGCGGACGACGGTGCCGAAATTGCCGCTGGCGGCAAGCTGGTGATGGAGACCGCCGTCAGTGACGAGGAAAGTCTCGCCGCGGCTTTCCTTGCGGTCGACGACGCGAGTCAGATAGATACCGCATTCGCCCGCGAGCCAGCGTCCGAGTTCGATGACGAAGCGGGTATTCTTAAGGCTGTCATGCCGTGCGGCGAGAACATCGCCGAGGCGTGCGCCGACGAAAGTGACGTCAACTGTCGCGTCATTGGCGAAATAGGGAATGCCGAACCCGCCGCCGAGATTGACCAACGGCGGGGTTGCGCCCGCTTCGGTCGCCAAGCGTCCGGCGAGTTCGACGGTGGCGGCTTGGGTCGCGGCAATCGCCTCGCTGTCGAGGGCTTGGCTACCGGCAAAAATATGAAATCCGTGCCAGTCTGCCTCGGCATCGATCAGGCGGCGGACGAGCGGTGCGGCGCGTTCGGCATCGATGCCGAACGCCGCTGCGCCCCCGCCCATTTTCATGCCGCTGCCCTTGAGCGAGAAATCGGGGTTTACGCGGACAGCGAGTTTGGGCGTGATGCCGAGGCGGCTGGCAATGGCGAGCGCGCGGTCGGCCTCGCCTTCGGATTCGAGGTTGAGCGTTACGCCCGCGCGGACCGCCGCCTCGATCTCGTCGTCGCGCTTACCGGGTCCGGCGAAGGAGACGTGCCTGTCCGGGGCGGCTGCTTCGACCAGCGCGAGTTCGCCGCCCGACGCGATGTCGAGGCCGTCGACCATGGCGGCGATAGCGGCGATCACCTGCGGGTGCGGGTTGGCCTTGACCGCATAATGGATGCCAACTTCGGCGGGTAGCGCGGCGCGCAGAGTGGCGACCTTGTCGCGGACAATGTCGAGGTCATAGACGAAGCATGGCGTTGCGCCCTCGCTGGCGTCGAGCGCGCGGGCAATGCGGGCCGCGTCCCACCAGCGCGGAATGGTGCCAAACGGCTTCATGCGACTTCGCTCCGGATCGACGAACGATCGATCTTCCCATTGGCATTACGCGGTAAAACGTCGCGCCATTCGATGATTTTCGGCTGCATATGTGATGGTAGTTCGCGCTTGAGGTGCGCCGACAGCGTGCCGGTGTCGCCGGTGCCGCGCACGACGAGGCGGGTTACCTGCCCCGCTAGTGCATCGGGGACGGCGTGCGCGACCGCCTCGGCAACGACACCACTGGCCAGCGCCGCTTCCTCGATTTCGAGCGGGCTGATGCGGTGGCCACTGGTCTTGATCATCTCGTCGTCGCGACCGACGAAGTAGAACAGCCCATCGCTGTCACGGGTGACGTTGTCGCCCGACCAAACCGCCATGCCGCCGCTCTGCGACCATGTGGGTGCGGGCTTAAACCGCGCTGCGGTGCGTTCGGCGTCCTGCCAATAGCCTTGCGCGACCAGCGGTCCCGCGTGCACCAGCTCGCCAGACTGACCGGTTACGGCTTCGCTGCCATCCGGAGCGACGGCCATGACCTCGGCAAAGGGGATGGCGCGGCCCATCGACGACGGATGCGTCGCGACCAGTGCGGGCGGCAGATAAGTCGAACGGAACGCTTCGGTAAGGCCGTACATCGGGTAGATATCGGCGTTCGGCACCCGTGGACGCAAGCGGTCGATGAGCGCTGGGGTCAGCGCGCCGCCCGAATTGGTGATGCGGCGGATGGTTTGCGCGGGCGGGGCCTCGGTTTCGACGAGTTGCAGCCACAAAGGCGGCACGGCGGCGAGTGTCGTGATCTGCTCCCTCTCAATGGCGCGCCAGACGTCTTTGGGCATCAGGAAATCGAACGGATACACAGCCCCGCCCGCTTTCCACGTCGAGAACAACTGGTTCTGGCCGTAATCGAAGCCGAGCGGGAGGACTGCGAGCGTCCGGTCATCGGGTTGCAGCCCAAGATAATGTGCGACGCTGACTGCACCGAGCCACAAATTGGCGTGGCTGAGCATCACCCCCTTGGGACGTCCGGTCGAACCAGAAGTGTACAGGATGGCCGCAAGGGTATCGGGATTGGCGGATGACGTGGGCAACGGCGTTGTATCCACTGCACGCGCTTCATCCTCCAGCCAGACGATGCACCCCGACGGCACATCCCCCGCCTCAAGCGTTGCCGCGCGGGCGGCGCTGGTCAGGAGCAGCGATGTGCCACTGTCGGCAAGAATATGCGCGACTTGCGCTCGTTTCAGCACCGGGTTGACTGGCACATGCGCCAGCCCCGCCCGCGGTGCCGCTAGCGGCATCAGGCAGGCCTCGACGGTTTTAGGCAGCCATGTCGCCACACGCGCGCCGGCATGGGGCACGAGCCTATGCAACGCCGCCGCCAGTGTTCCGATCATCGATTCGAGCTGCGCGTAGTTTATGGTTACCGATTTAGTAACCAAAGCTGGCGCATCGCTTGCACCTGACAGCGCAACATGATCGATCGGACGGGGATTTGAATCAAGGACTTGCACCCGGAATAGGCTCCAGCAACATGCGCGCGACGGCGGAGATAACCCTATGTGGGTAAAGGGTGAAATATTTCGTGACTTCGACGATGTCGAGCGTGTCGCGCGCGGTACGCTGGACCGCGAAACACAGGCTTCTCCGTTCGACCGGCTCGAATGGTTTCGGCGGACGTGGACGCATTGCCCGTCCGGCGACCGCCCGCTGATCGTCCGCGCACGCACCGAGGGGAGCGATGCCTGGCTGTTCCTTGCGGAGACTGCCAATGCTGCCACGGGATTGGCAAGCTGGTACACGCTTGCCTTTCGCCCGGTTATCACCGGTACGCCGTCGGATGCCACCGCCCGCGCCCTGATCGTCGCCATCGCCCGCCGCCTGCGTCCGCGCCTTTCCTCGATCATGCTCGACCATGTTCCCGAAGCCGAGGCTGAATTGGTCCGCAGCGGTTTCACGCGCGCTGGCTGGATTGCCCGGGTAACGCCGCAGGTCGCCAATTGGTCGATCGACGTCACCGGTAAATCCTTTGCCGAGTTCTGGGCGGAGCGCCCCGGCCAGCTACGCTCGACCGCCAAGCGCAAGGCCGCCAAGATCGACCTCAAGACCGAAATCTACGACCGGTTCGATGCCGTTGCTTGGGGTGCCTATGCCGATGTCTATGCCGACAGCTGGAAGCCCTATGAGGGGTCGATCCCGTTCCTGTGCGCGATGGCCGAGGAAAAGGGCGCAGCGGGTGCCTTGCGGCTCGGTATCGCCACGCTCGACGGGCGCGCGGTTGCGGCACAGCTATGGACGGTAAGCCATGGCCGCGCGATCATCCACAAGCTCGCGCACCGGCAGGATGTCGCCGAACTCTCGCCCGGCACGATCCTGAGCAAGGCGATGTTCGAACATGTTATCGACAAAGACGGGACAAATATGATCGACTTCGGTACCGGCGACGACCGCTACAAGGCCGACTGGATGGACACGCGCGTTATGCGGATGCGGGTTGAACTCTATAATCCGCGCAAGATATCCGGACTGTTCGGCGCGGCCAAAGCAGGACTGCGCGCGCTTGTCGGGCGCGGGCGCAGCGGCTAACGGCGCGCCATATTCTTCGCCGGTAAGGGGTCCAATGCGCGAGACAAGCAAGGTCGAACGGGTGGTGCGCGGCGTTCTGCGCGATGTGCTCGGTATTTCGCAGGTGCGCGTCGATGCGTTCGATGCGGAAACCGAGCTATTCGGTAGCCTGCCCGAACTCGACTCGATGGCCGTGGCGGGGCTGCTGACCGAAATGGAGGATCGTCTTGGCATTGTGATCGACGACGACGATGTCGACGGCGACATGCTGGCGACCTTTGGCGCGCTCTGCGACTTTGCGGCCAGCAAGGTCCGCGCTTGATCCACAACTACGCCTGGCGCGGCGATTCCCGCGAGGCGTTGCTGCGGTTCGGCCCTGAGAACGCGCCGCTGGTGCTGGTGCTGCCCGCTTTGTTCGAGGAAGCAAACCGGACGCGGCATTTTCTGGTCGAAGTCATGCGCGGGCTGGCCGGTGTCGGGGTCGCGTCGATCCTGCCCGATCTGCCGGGGACGAACGACAGCCCTGTTGCGACGATCGATGCACGGTTCGGGGACTGGGAAGCGGCGGTTGCCGCCCTGCCCGCGCCCGCCGCAACGATCAGCCTGCGCGGTGGTGCGTTGCTCGATGGTTTGGCGCCCACCGACCTGCATTGGCGGCTTGCTCCCGAGACCGGCGCGCGCCTGCTCCGCGACATGGTGCGCGCGACGGCCATGACGGCGGGGATCAAGGCGGGCGAACTTGAAGGGACGGCCCGCGCGCGACCCACGGCACTGGCGGGTAATATCATCCACCCTGAACTGTTTTCGGCGCTCGAAGCCGCCGTTCCAGCCATGTCCGGCACGATTCGCACCGTCCGGCTCGAAGACGAAGCGAGCGACGCCGACGCGCGGCTTGGCGGCACCCCCTTGTGGCGGCGCGCGGAACCCGATCATGACGCTGCACTGGCCGCCGCCGTCGTGGCCGATATCGCTCAATGGATGACGTCATGCGGCGTGCACTGAGTTTCGCCTGCGAAGGCGCGACGTTGGTCGGGTCGCTTGACATGGCGGAGGGGCACGCGGGTTTGTTGATCGTCTCGGGTGGCAATGAAATCCGCAGCGGGGCGCATCGCGGCATGGCCGAACTGGCGACGACGATGGCAGCGAAGGGCTTTCCCGTGTTCCGCTTCGACCGGCGTGGCATTGGCGACAGCGAAGGCGAAAACCGGGGGTTCCGGTTCAGCGGGCCGGACATTGCGGCGGCGCTCGACGCTTTCCGGTGCGAATTTCCGCAGCTTAGCCGTGTCGTGGCCTTCGGCAATTGCGACGCGGCGACCGCGCTGGCACTGCACGCGACACCCGTCGATGCGCGTGTGCTGGCGAACCCATGGGTCATCCCCTCGACAGGCGAAATGCCGCCCCCAGCTGCGATCAAGGACCGCTATACGCGGCGTCTGCGCGATCCGGAGGCGTGGAAAGCGCTGCTGACCGGCAAAATCGACATGGGCAAGCTGGCCAAGGGGCTGGGGCGTCTCGCGGCCGCAAAGCCCGCCGTGCCTGACAGCCTTGCCGACAAGACCGTTCGCGCGCTGGAGGCATCGAAGATCCCGACCACAATCCTGCTGGCGACCGGCGATGCGACGGCGATTGCGTTTGCCGATGTCTGGCGCGGGAACCCCGCGATTGACGTCGAACGCATCGAGACGGCGTCGCATAGTTTTGCAGGGAAGGATGAGTTTGCGGCGTTGGTGCGGGTGCTAGCAAAGGCGTTGAGTCAAGAGTGACGGCACCCTTCGCTTGCGCTCGGGATTTCGCGCTGAAAACCGTCCCCCGGACGATTTTCTGTGGCGCGAAATGGTAGCGGAGGAGGGATTTGAACCCCCGACCCCAGGATTATGATTCCCGTGCTCTAACCAACTGAGCTACTCCGCCCCGTAAGGGAGCGCGGCCTATAACAGCGCCGCCGTAAGCGTCAACAGGGCGGCTTGACGGTGTGTCCCGAGCCGAAGCCCCAAGCGCCGATCGGCTCCCATGGCCCGCCAAGATACCACCAGGCGGCAAGGCCCGTGATGTCGAGCGGGCGCGGAGCGAAGTCCGCGCTGAGCGTGGCATGCAACACGCGCGCGACATCGGCCTTCACCTTGTTCTGCACTGTAATGTGCGGACGCCAGCCCGCGCGGTCCTGTGGCATAAGCAGGGGCGCAAAACGGTCGGCGATCCGGGCGCGGATGTTCTGCAAATCGGGACTGTCGATGCGGTAGGCGACACCGCCGCCGAGCGACATGACCGACGCCAGTTGTGCGACGGGCGGCGCACCCCGCGCCTCACCTTTCAACAAATCACTCAGTTCACGCACCGCCGACGGCGGCAGATGGTGAAACAGCGTAACGTGCGCGCGCAGGAAATTCCGCTCGGGCGGGAAATGCGCGCGGCGCAGGGCTTCAGCCCAGGCGAAGTCCTCGCGCCCGAGCAGTGCCGTGACGATGATAGGGGCCGGAACCGACGGCTCCGCGCCGCTCACTTCTTGAGGCTAAGCCCGCCGAACCGCTTGTTGAAGCGTGCAACTTGGCCACCGGCGTCGAGCATCGCGCCCTTGCCACCGGTCCATGCCGGATGCGCGAGCGGGTCGATTTCGAGCGTCATCAGATCACCCTCTTTACCCCAGGTCGAGCGCGTCTCGAACTCGGTTCCGTCAGTCATCTTGACGCGGATCATATGGTAATCGGGGTGGCCGGTGCTCTTCATATCGGTTCTTTCTGGTGTGTGGCTGGTTCCGACCAGCCTCGAAAGGAAGCGGCGCGCATAGCGGGGGGTGACGGGGAACGCAACCGGGGACACCATATTCGGTACCCCCTCCGTCTTACGCTAAAAGGGGACACCCAATAGGGTGTCCCCGCATTATCCCTAGACAGGCGCGTCGGCGATCATTGCGGTGAAACTCGCTTCTGCCGCCAGCTTGTCACCGAGCATCGCCCGACCGGTGAATTTGCACACCGAGGCGCGCTTCTGGACGAAGGCGACCTCCAGCCTCAGCAGGCAGCCGGGTTCGACAGGCGCGCGGAATTTCGCGCCGTCGATGGCCATAAAATAGACCAGCTTGCCAGAGCCCGCGAGGCCGAGCGATTCGACCGCCAAAATTCCTGCCGCCTGTGCCAACGCCTCGACGATGAGAACGCCGGGCATGATCGGGCGACCGGGAAAATGTCCGGCGAAGAACGGCTCGTTGATCGTCACCGCCTTGATCGCGGTAATGCGCTCGTCAATTACGAGTTCTTCGACCCGATCAACGAGCAACATCGGGAAGCGATGCGGCAGTGCCGCCATCACCCCCCGGATGTCGATCGGTCCGGCCATCGAACCTTAGCGTCCGGTGGGACGTGGCGGTGTCGCCGGTGCAGCGGGCGCAGCAGGCGCGATGGTCGAAACGCTCGGCAGCTGCGTGTTGAGCTGGGCGAGCACATCGGCGGTCGCGTCGAGCGCAGGCTCATAGGCGAGGATCGACTGCGGATCGATGGCGACATTGGCACCACGGGCCTTCATCGTGGCGACAATAATCGGGTTGAGCCGCGCACTAATCTGCTGGCCGACAAAAGCGCGGTTGCGGTTGAAGGTTTCCTCGCGTCCGGTGAGTTCCTTCTGCGCGTCTTGTTGGCGGGTCTGGAACGCGGTGGCGCGCGCCTTCAGCGCGGCATCGGGCTCTTTGCCGGCGAGGGCGTTGACTGCCTGTTGCAGCGCCTGACCTTCGGTCTGGAGCGGACCTGCGAGTGCCTGCTGACGGGCCTGAATGGCGTCGGCCTGAACCTTGAGCGCGGCTTGGGCGGCCTTGCACGCTGTGCAATCGGCAAAAATCTTGCCCGAATCCACGACGATCATAAGGGTTCCGACAGCACGAGTTTGCGCCGAAGCAGGCGAAGTGGCGAGCGCGAGCGCGGCCAGCGAGGCCGTCATCAGGATGTTCTTCATCAGAATTGTGTTCCTACGTTGAATGTGAGGGTTTTGGTCTGGTCGCCGGGTTCCTTCAACAGAACCTTGGCAAGATCGATACGAAACGGCCCGAATGGCGAGTTCCAGTTTACGCCGATACCGATTGAAACGCGCGGGCGGGCGGTGTTGCCGTAAAAGAACTCCTTGAACGCGGGGATCGAGCTGACAAACGCCGTTGTTCCGGTCGCACAGCCCGTCCCGGGACGATCGGTCAATGTAAAATCGGTGTCATTGACACATTGTGGTTGCCCGCCGGTCGAAAGAATATCGCGGACGATACCGTTCGGCGCATCAGTAAGCGTCGGCGCGCGAATGCCAAAAACAGCGCCGACATCGAGGAAGATCGAAGGCCTTAGCCCAAGCTCTCTGGCACCCGAACCAAGCGGTATCTCCAGCTCGGCGCGCGCCATGTAATAGGCCCGGCCGCCAAGCGCATCATCCCCGATCTGGTTTCTGTCAGTGATGAAATCGGTCGGATCGGCAGTCGCCGTATTATAGGGAACGCGCTGCACACGCGGGCCGACACCGCGAATGTCGAAGCCGCGAATTTGCGGCTCGCCCAGAAAGAACCGGTCGGTCAAGCGTACCGGGTCAGCCCCATTTGCAGGGGTACCGGTTAGCGGAATAACAGACCCGGCCTCACCGGTAATCGAGAAGATAAACCCGTTGAGCACCGGCCAGTATTTGGCAGCATTGATCGTCTGGCGTAGATATTTGACCGACCCGCCAAGGCCCGCAAGATCCTGGCTGAACACCATTTTCTGGCCTCGGCTCGGACGGATACGGTTGTTCAGATTGTCGTAAACGATGCTATAGCCGAGCGACGATGTCGACCGGTTGCCGATCGCGTCGCACAGATAGCGGCCCGCAACGAGCGGATCGCACGCGCCATTGAAGAAATAGGTCGCCGGATCGAGGTCGACCTCGTCGAAACTAAGACCATAGCGCAACGCCAACGACCAGTATTCGGTCAGCGGCAAACCGGCACGGATCTGAAAGCCGGTCGTTACCTGCGAATAGGTAGTATTGCGCCGCGTCCCGACGAAATTGAACGAATTATAATCGCGGCGAAAAATATCGCCACCGATCGCGATGTTGCGGTCGAACAGATAGGGTTCGGTAAACCCTAGTTCGACTGACTTCGAATAGGTCGAATAATTGACCGAGGCGCGCAGCTCCTGCCCCTTGCCGCGGAAGTTGCGCTGGCGGATCGAGGCATTGACGATGAAGCGTTCGAGCGACGAGAAACCCGCCGACAGCTGGAGTTCGCCGGTCGATTTCTCTTCGACATTGGCCTCGAGCACGATGCGGTCGGGCGCGCTGCCCTGTCGCTGGGTGATCTCGAACTTCTCCTGGAAGAATCCGAGCGACTTGATGCGGTCTTCCGAACGCTTGACCGAAAACGCGTTGAACGCATCGCCTTCGGCCAGACGGAATTCGCGGCGCAGCACCTTGTCCACCGTCAGCGTGTTGCCGTTGACGTTGATCGCCTCCACATACACGCGCGGGGTTTCGCCGACGCGGAACGTGATGTTCATCGTCTTGTCTTCCTTGTTCCGGTTGAACACAGGATCGACATTGGCGAAGGCGTACCCGAACAGGCCGGCGGTCTTGGTGACGTTCTCGACGGTGTCCTCGACCAACTTGGCATTATACCAGTCGCCGGTCTTCATCGGCAGTTGGGCTTTGATCAACTCGGGTTTGAAGTCGCGGACTTCGCTCTCGGCGAGCACATCACCGAACTTATAGCGGGGTCCTTCCTCGACGACATAGGTCAGGATGAAGTCACGCTTGTCGGGGGTCAGCTCGGCGACAGCGGAGATCACGCGGAAATCGGCATAGCCGTTGGTCAGGTAGAACTGGCGCAGCTTGCCCTGGTCATAGGCCAGTCGGTCGGCATCATAAGTGTCGCGCGACGAGAACAGGCGCGTGATCGACGATTCCTTCGTCGCCATCTCGCCCTTCAGCTTCTTGTCCTTGAACACTTCGTTACCGATGATGTTGATGCGGCGAACCTTGGACTTCGGCCCCTCGCTGATTTCATAGACGATATCGACGCGGTTCTGGTCGAGCGTGACCATCTTCGGCTCGACCGTCGCGGCAAAGCGGCCCTGACGGCGGTAGAGCTCGACGATGCGACCGATATCGGCGCGGACCTTGCTTCGCGTAAAAATCTGGCGCGGGGCGAGTTTCAACTCTTTGGAGAGCTTGTCTTCCTTGATGCGCTTGTTGCCCTCGAACACGATGCGGTTGATGACCGGATTCTCGCGGATCAGGACGGTCAGCGCGCCATTGTCGTCGCGGATTTGCGCGTCGGCGAAGAGCTCGGTCTCGAACAGGTCGCGGATCGCTTCGTCGCCGAGTTCCTGCGTGTAGGGGCCGCCAGGACGCAGTTTCAGATACGAACGGACTGTCTCGGGCTCAATACGCTGCGAACCGATGACCGTAATCGAGCTGATCGTGCTGCCCGCCGTCGGCGCGGCGCGCGGCGGAGTCGGCGCGGTGGTCAGGTCGATCGGCGCAGGCGGACCCGGGCGTTGCTGGGCAATGACCGCCACCGGCAGACTGGCCAGCATCGTTCCTGCCATCAGCAACGACAGCGTACGGCGACCGTGAAGACCCATAGGTTGTGCTTTCAACTCAAATCCTGCCACTAGTCCGTTAATGCCGCACGCCCTGCCCGATGCCTGTCCGGCAATCAACCCGCGAACCGCCCGAACAGGCCAAAGCCCGCCAGATCGTTGATTGTCACGAAGAGCATGAAGGCGAGCAGCACGAAAAGGCCCGACCGGTATGCCCATTCCTGCGTCGCCAATCCCACCGGTTTCCGCTGCACCGCCTCCACCGCGTAGAATGCAAGGTGGCCGCCATCGAGGGTCGGGATTGGCAGCAGGTTGATGAACCCCAGATTTATCGACACCATCGTCATGAAGAACAGGAAGCTGACAAATCCGAGCTGCGCGACCCGTTCGGAGGTCGCCGCCATCTTGACCGGCCCGCCGAGTTCTTTGACCGAACGGTTGCCAGTGACGATCTGGCCGAGAGCGACGACCATCGTCCGTACCGAATAGATAGTGAAGCGAACGGCGGCTCCGGGGAGTTCGACTGGCGACAGTTTGACCCGTTCAATCGATGACGGGCCGATGCCAATGCGTCCGGTGGGGATGCTGACCCCTGTGATGTCCTTGACTGCTTCGCGCCGGGGCGTGATGTCGAGCACGACGCGCGTTCCGGCGCGATCCACGACGAAAGTCGTCGGCCGTTCGGCGCGCGCCTGCACGATCAGGCCGATGTCTTCGAACCGCTTGATCTCGCCGCCGTCGACCGAAATGATGCGGTCGCCGAGCTTCATTCCCGCCGCCTGTGCCGACGAATTGGCCGTGAACACCCCGACCTGCGGCGCGATGCGCGGCTCGCCATAGACGCCGAACAGACCCGCCAGCATGACAATCGCGAACAGGAAATTGACTGCCGGACCCGCGAACACAATCAGCGCGCGTTGCCAGACGGGCTTAGACTGAAACGTCCGGTTGCGCTCCTCGGCGGGCAGCGCCAGCCAATCGGCGCTAGGCGTGCTTGCCGCGCTCATATCGCCGGCGAAGCGCACGAAGCCGCCGAGTGGCAGCAGCCCGATCTGCCAGTTCGTCCCGCGCTTGTCGGTCCAGCCGCCGATGCGTTTGCCGAACCCGATCGAGAAGACCTCGGCATGGACGCCAAACCAGCGGCCGACGAGGTAATGGCCGAGTTCGTGGATGACGACGAGCGGGAAGATAGCGATCAGGAAGAACACGATGGCCCACAGGAAATTCGGTGTTTCGATCATGCGGCTCTGTCCTGCACAAAGGCGGCGGCAATACGGCGCGCTCCACTATCGACTGCGAACACATCCTCTACTGTCTTCGGCGCTGCAGGATCGTATCGGTCGAGCACGTCAGCGACGATAGCGGCGATGTCGAGAAAGCCGATACGACGGGCCAAAAACGCGGCGACCGCAATCTCGTTCGCGGCATTGAGCACTGCGGGACGGGCGCCGCCCGCTGCCAATGCCGCCTTCGCAAGGCCGAGCGCGGGGAATCGGTCGAGATCGGGTGCCTCGAAATCGAGCCGCCCGATGGTCGCCAGATCGAGCGGGGTGCACGGCGTTTCCATCCGGTCGGGCCACGCAAGGGTCGACGCAATGGGTATCCGCATGTCGGGCGAGCCGAGCTGTGCGATTGTCGAACCATCGACATAATCGACCATCGAGTGGATCACCGATTGGGGATGCACCACGACTGCTAATTCGTCGGGGCGACAGGCGAACAGATGCTTGGCTTCGATCAGCTCCAGCCCCTTGTTCATCAAGGTCGCCGAATCCACGCTGATCTTTGCGCCCATCGACCAATTGGGGTGCTTCACCGCGACTTCGGGTGTGACGCTCGCCATCGCTTCGCGGGTCCATGTGCGGAAGGGACCGCCGCTCGCGGTGAGAACGATACGGCGGACGCGGTTGCGCGGGCTTCCGGCAAGGCATTGGAAAATGGCGTTGTGCTCGCTGTCCACCGGCAGGAGTTGCGCCTTCGACTCAGCCGCGACTGCCGTCATAACGTCACCCGCCGAGACCAGAGACTCCTTGTTGGCCAGTGCCACTGTCCTCCCGCCGCGCAGCGCCGCGAGCGTCGCGGGCAGTCCGGCACAGCCGACAATCGACGCCATCGTCCAGTCGGCACCGCGCCCCGCAGCCTCGACCACGGCATCGCAACCGCTGGCAATTTCGGTGTGCGTCCCCGACAAAGCTTCTTTGAGCGCGCCATGCAGCGTCGCATCGCCGATCACCGCGAGTTCGGCATCGGTCGCGCGCGCTGCTTTCGCGAGACCGGCTACGTCCTGATGCGCGGTCAGCGCGACGACACTGAATTTCTCGGGCTCGCGCAGGATCAGGTCGAGCGTCGAGGTGCCAACCGAGCCGGTCGCGCCGAGAATGGTGACACTGCGACGGATCATGCCGGAGTCAGCCACGCGATGGCACCGCCGAACAGAATGGCGACCGGCAACAGCCCGTCGATGCGGTCGAACAGCCCGCCATGCCCCGGTATTAACGCCCCCGAATCCTTCATCCCCGCCCGCCTTTTCAGCCAGCTTTCGAAGAAATCGCCGGTTTGGGCAATGATCGCTATCAACACCGACCCGATCATCGAAAGCGGTAAAGCAATGCCCCATTGATTCGGCCATTGCTCGGTGCGGAACGAAAACACGACCAGAATGAACGCCGCGACCGTGACGATGCCGCCGATCAATCCCGCCCAGGTTTTCGACGGGCTGATCGAGGGCGCAATTTTCGGCCCGCCGATCATCCGGCCGAAGGCATAAGCGCCGATATCGGTCGCCCAGACGACACCGAACAACACCATCGTGACGAAAAAGCCTTCCTCGGTGCTGCGCGCCACCCACAGGCCGACGATGGCTGCGCCTATGTAGAGCGTGCCGAAGATCGTCCACAGAACGCGCGACGTCGACGACGGCCAGCCGCGCCAGATCAGGCGGAGATATTCGCGCGCAAGGATAAGCCCGCCGACCGCGAGCAGCGCGGCAAACCACCCCTCCCCGACCCAGACATCGCCGAGCAGCAGCGCGGCGAGAATGACGCCCGACAAGATGCGCTTGGTCAGTTCGCCCATCTTAAAGGCCGCCGAAACGCCGTTCGCGCAAGCCGTATGCCGTCACTGCCGCGCGCAGTTCCTTATCGCCAAAGTCAGGCCATAGCGTGTCGACGAACAGCAGTTCGGCATAGGCCGCCTGCCACAGCATGAAGTTCGACAACCGGTGCTCGCCCGAGGTGCGGATGAGCAGATCGACCGGCGGCAGGTCGCCGGTATCGAGTGCAGCCTCAAAAGTAGCAGCATTGATGAGTGCGGGGTCCGACCCCGCCAGCTTGCGCGCCGCGCGAACAATCTCGTCCTGCGATCCATAGTTGAGGCCGATGACGAGGGTCGAGCCGGTATTGGCCGCCGTCCTTGCCAGTGCATCGTCGATCATTTTCACGAGATCGGGCGCAAAGGCGGTGTGGTCACCAATGACGCGCAGGTGCACGCCTTCCTTCGCCATTTCGTCGAGGTCGGATTTGATGAAGTGGCGCAACAACCCCATAAGGTCGCTGATTTCCTCCGCCGGACGCCGCCAGTTTTCGGAAGAAAACGCATAGAGTGTCAGGACTTCGATACCCAGCGCCCGCGCGGCACGCGTCACCGTGCGGACGGTTTCGATCCCCTTGCGATGCCCGGCGACGCGCGGCAGGTGCCGCGCCTTCGCCCAGCGTCCATTGCCGTCCATGATGATGGCGACATGACGGGGGGTGGCCGGACCGGTCCCAGCAGCAGATTTATCGCTGAGCGCAGGCGCGCTCACTTGCCGAGGATTTCCTTTTCCTTCGCGCTCGCCGTCGCGTCGATGTCGCCGATTGTCGCGTCGGTCAGCTTCTGGACTTCGGTTTCGGAACGTTTGCGGTCGTCCTCGCCAATCTCGCCCTTTTTCTCGTCGATCTTGAGCGCGTCCATCCCGTCACGGCGGACATTGCGGACGGCGATGCGCGCCTTCTCCGCATATTGTCCGGCGAGCTTGGCCAGCTCCTTGCGGCGGTCCTCGGTCAGATCGGGGATCGGCAGGCGTAGGGTGGTGCCGTCGACAATGGGGTTGAGACCGAGCCCCGCCGAGCGGATCGCCTTGTCACACGGCCCGACGTTCGATTTGTCCCAGACCTGCACCGACAATAGCCGCGGCTCGGGCGCGCTGACGGTCGCAACCTGGTTGAGCGGCATATGTGCGCCATAGACCTCGACGGTCACCGGATCGAGCAGGTTGATCGAGGCCCGCCCTGTACGAAGGCCTCCAAGATCGCCCTTCAGCGAGTCGACCGCACCGTGCATCCGGCGTTCGAGATCGGGTTTGTTATACGCTGCCATTATCCATCCTCCCGGGTAACGATCGTCGCGACGCCCTCACCCGCCAGAACCCGGGCAAGATTACCCTGTTCGCGGATGTTAAAGACGACAATCGGAATATTGTTATCGCGGCATAGCGCCACAGCCGATGCGTCCATCACCTTAAGGTCGCGCGCGAGCACTGTCGAGTAATCGATTGTTTCGTAACGTTTTGCGGTCGCAACCTTCTTGGGGTCGGCATCATACACACCGTCGACCGAGGTGCCCTTGAACAGCGCATCGCACTTCATTTCGGCGGCGCGCAGTGCAGCACCGGTATCGGTCGTGAAGAACGGATTGCCCGTCCCGGCCGCGAAGATCACGATGCGACCTTTCTCCAGATGCCGCTCGGCGCGACGTCGGATATAGGGTTCGCACACGCTCGCCATCGGTATCGCCGACTGCACCCGCGTTTCGACGCCGATGGCCTCCAGCGCGTTCTGAACCGCCAGTGCGTTCATTACGGTCGCGAGCATGCCCATATAATCGGCGGTCGCGCGCTCGAAACCCTTGGCCGCCGCCGCAATTCCGCGAAAAATATTGCCGCCGCCGACCACGACGCAGACCTCGAAGCCCATGTCTTTCGCGTTGGAGATTTCGCCCGCGACGCGCGCGGTCACCTCGGGGTCGATGCTGAGACCACCCGGCCCCATCAACACTTCGCCCGACAGTTTCAGGAGGATACGTTTGTACGGGGGGCGGCTCATGGGCGAGCGGGCTTCCTTCGGAGAGTTGAGCGGCGCGAGCCTTAAGCCCGCGCCGCGCACTTGTGAAGCGTCGCCTGTTCAGACGGGCTGCGGTATGCCCGAAGCGGCCGCAACCTCGGCGGCGAAGTCGCTTGTTTCGCGCTCGATGCCTTCGCCGAGCTGGAAGCGGACATAGTCGACCAGCGCGATGCTGCCGCCTGCGTCCTTGGCCGCTGCCGCGACAACATCGGCGATCTTCGTCTTGTTATCCATGACGAAAACCTGGCTGAGCAGCGCGTTTTCCTTGCGGAACTTGGCGATGGCACCATTGACCATTTTCTCGACGACATCGGCAGGCTTGCCGCTTTCGGCAGCCTTTTCCATCGCAATCGCGCGTTCGCGGCTGACGAGCGCCTCGTCAAGACCCTCTTCATGCAACGCCGACGGGCTGGCCGCGGCGATGTGCATGGCAAGTTGCTTGCCCAGCGCCTCGATCGCACCGGCATTGGCATTGCCTTCGAGCGCGACCAGTACGCCGATTTTGCCCATGCCGGGGGCTGCGGCGTTGTGCACATAGCTGACGACCGCACCCTGACTAACGCTCAGCGTCTTCACGCGGCGCAGCGACTGGTTCTCGCCGATAGTGGCAATGTTGGCGGTCAGCTTGTCCTGCACGCTACCCTCACCCATCGGCGCAGCGGCGAGCACGGCAATATCGTTCGCGTTACTATCGAGCGCGAGCGCGGTCACATCGCGGACGAATGCCTGAAACTGGTTGTTCTTGGCGACGAAATCGGTTTCGGAATTGACCTCTACCGCAGCACCCCTGGTGCCCGACGTGGCCACGCCGACCAGACCCTCGGCGGCAGTGCGCCCGGCCTTTTTCGCAGCCGTCGCCAGCCCCTTCGTGCGGAGCCAGTCAACCGCGGCGTCCATGTCGCCGCCGGTTTCGCCCAGCGCCTTTTTGCAATCCATCATGCCCGCGCCCGAAACTTCACGCAGTTCCTTGACGAGAGCGGCAGTGATCTCGGCCATTGCCGATTCCTTTCAATTGGTCGTCATTCCCGCGCAGACGGGAACCCAACTCCTGAACGAGCGGCGGGAGTTGGGTTCCCGCCTGTGCGGGAATGACGAGAGTTTGTTACGCTGCGGCGTCTTCAGCAGGCGCAGCATCAGCGGCAGGAGCCTCGGCAACAGGTGCCTCGACCGCAGGCGCTTCAACCGTAGCCGCTTCGACCGTAGCTTCGACAACAGCAGGTGCAGCCTCGACGGCAGCAACTTCAACCGGGGTTTCGACCACGGCAGGAGCAGCTTCAACCGCAACGGGTGCGGCTTCGGCAACTGCCTCGACCAGCACGGGTTCGACCGGCGGCTCGACCATCGCACCGAAGTCCTGACCCTTGGCCTGCGCCGCCTGCGCGCCATGACGCGTTGCAGCCTGAGCCAGCGCCTCGCAATACAGACGGATTGCACGGCTGGCGTCGTCGTTCGCGGGAACCGGAAACGCGATGCCATCGGGCGAGACGTTCGAATCGAGGATCGCCACGACCGGGATACCCAGCACGTTCGCTTCCTTGATCGCCAGTTCTTCCTTGTTGGCGTCGATGACGATCATCACATCGGGGATGCCGCCCATGTCGCGGATGCCGCCGAGCGACAGCTCGAACTTGTCGCGTTCGCGCGTTAGCTGCAGGACTTCCTTTTTGGTGAGGCCTGCGGTGTCGCCCGAAAGCTGCTCTTCCATCGCCTTGAAGCGCTTGATCGAGCCCGAGATCGTCTTCCAGTTGGTGAGCATGCCGCCCAGCCAGCGGTGATTGACGAAATGCTGGTTCGAGGCACGCGCCGCGTCGCGGATCGGATCCTGCGCCTGACGCTTGGTGCCGACGAACAGCACTTTGCCGCCGCCCGCCGCCGTCGCAGCAACGAAATCGAGCGCGCGCGCAAGCAACGGCACGGTCTGCGACAGGTCGAGGATATGGACGCCGTTACGGTCGCCGAAGATGTAGGGTTTCATTTTCGGATTCCAGCGATGTGTCTGGTGTCCAAAGTGCGCGCCAGCTTCCAACAGCTGATGCATCGTGACGACAGGTGCCGCCATAGTCATTTCTCCTAACCCGGTTGAACCTCTGGGGAGCGGAACCAAGGCGCAAGCCCCGGCACCGGTATGGTGCTCCCCATGTGGAATGGCGGGGCGCTTAACCGCACCGATGGCGCTTGACAAGGGGTCGAATAACGAACAAATCATGAACATTACTGAACCGAGGAACAAAACGACTCGGCAAAAAGTTGCGGCTAACAGGAGAAAACGTGATGATTTACCTGGTTTCGATGCTGGTCGTGATGGCGCTGCTCAGCGGTGCGGTCGTCGTGATCGGCGTGGCCTTGCGCGACAATGCCGATGCGATTGTGGCGGCGCTGGCCGGTCGGTCGATCCGTGCCGAGGCGATTGCCCTGCCCGCGCCGCGCGTCCGCGTGACGGTCAGAACGCCGTCGCGTCGCTCGCTGGCATTGCAGCCGCTGCGCGCTGCCGCCTGACTCGCCCATAGCTGCGGATGCTGAACGGGAGCAGCACCAGATAGACCGCGCAGATACCGGTCAGCGTTTCCCACGGGGCGGAGAACAGCGCCCCGAACAAGATGGCGACACCCGCCAGCGCCTCGAAGCGGATATTCCGGCGCAAACGCATCGACGACCAACTGTAGGTCGCCACGCTTGAGATCATCAGGAAGCCGACAAAGCCGAGCCAAGGTGCGGTAACGAATGGTGAGCGGAAAAATTCATGATCGGTAATGAGCCACAGATACAGCGGCAGTAGCGCGAGGCCCGCCGCAGCAGGAGCTGGAACCCCGGTCAAGAATCCGGCAGATTTATGGGGCTGCTCGGTGGCATCGATGGCAGCGTTGAAGCGCGCAAGCCTAAGCGCGGCGCATACGGTATAAGCCAGCGCGAACACCCAGCCATAGCGCGGCACACCGACGAGGCTCCAAAGGAACACAACCAGCGCCGGGGCGACACCGAATGCGATTACGTCCGACAGCGAATCGAGTTCGGCACCGAAACGGCTCTCGCCCTTCAGCATCCGCGCGATCCGACCGTCGAGACCGTCGAGCACGCCCGCCGTGACGATAGCCGCCAGCGCGAGTGGCCAGTCACCACCGATGGCGAATCGCACCGCTGTCAGTCCCGAACACAGCGCCAGCGCGGTGACCGCATTCGGCGCGACTGTCCTTAGAGGAATTCCGCGCCGGAACGGGGGCTTCACTGGCTGATGCCGCCCGCTGCCTGACTGTTGCCGATCACGCCGAGGATCGTCTCGCCCGCAATCGTCCGCTGGCCGAGCGCGACGCGCGGCGCGGTTCCGGCGGGGAGATAGACGTCGACGCGGCTGCCGAAGCGGATCAGGCCGACCCGCTGCCCCGCAACAACGGTATCGCCCGGCTTCACGAACGGCACGATCCGCCGCGCAACAAGGCCTGCGATCATCGTGTAACCGATCTTCAAGCCATCGCGGCGCTCGACGAGGATGTGCTGGCGCTCATTGTCCTCGCTCGCCTTGTCGAGGTCGGCGTTAAGGAATTTGCCCGAGATATAAATGACCTGCCGAATAATCCCCTCGATCGGCGAGCGCTGGATATGCACGTCGAACACCGACATGAAGATCGAGACCCGCGTCATGGTCGCGTCGGTCAACCCGCCCTCGCCCGCCAGCTCGCGCGGCGGCGGCACGTCGCGGATCAGCGTGATCAGGCCGTCGGCTGGGGCAATGATGAGGTCGTCGCCCTGCGGCACGCTGCGAATCGGATCGCGGAAGAACGCCGCTACCCAGATCGTGACGCCGACCATCGGCCACGCCAGCGTCTCCCACGCGAGCAGCGCGAAGACGAGCGCGACCGCGCCGGAGATCAGGACGAACTTACGGCCATCGGGATGGACCGACGGAAAGCGCCAACGAACGCTCGGCGGTCCGTTATGACCGATTTCAGGATGCGACATTGCTACTTTGTAAGGACTCAAGCGACGAACCGCAAACATTGGGCGGTGAATGCCTCCCCAGTTGATTGCCCGCGCCGCCTTGCCTAGAGCGACCGCGACTTATTCCCCAAGGAAGCACGTATGGCCAAGATCAAGGTGAAAAACCCCGTCATCGAAATCGATGGCGACGAAATGACGCGGATTATCTGGGAATGGATCCGCGAGCGCCTGATCAAGCCCTATCTCGACATCGACCTGCATTATTACGATTTGAGCATCGAAAAGCGCGACGAAACCAACGACAAGATTACCGTCGATTCGGCCAATGCCATCGCCAAATACGGCGTCGGCGTGAAGTGCGCGACGATCACGCCCGACGAAGACCGGGTAAAAGAGTTCAACCTCAAAAAGATGTGGAAATCGCCAAACGGCACGATCCGCAATATCCTCGGCGGCGTCGTGTTCCGCGAACCCATCGTCATCAAGAACGTGCCGCGCCTGATCCCAGGCTGGACCGACCCCATCGTCGTCGGTCGTCACGCATTCGGCGACCAGTACCGCGCGACCGACTTCCGTGTCCCCGGACCGGGCACGCTGCGGATGGTGTTCGAAGGCGAGGACGGCACGGTTATCGACGAAGAAGTGTTCAAATTCCCGTCGTCGGGCGTTGCAATGGGCATGTACAACCTCGACGACTCGATTGCCGATTTCGCCCGCGCCTCGATGAATTATGCGCTGGGCCGCGGCTGGCCGTTGTACCTGTCGACCAAGAACACGATCCTGAAGGCTTATGATGGCCGCTTCAAGGATTTGTTCGCTGAGGTTTTCGACAAAGAATTCAAGGATCAGTTTGCCGCTGCTGGCATCGTTTACGAACATCGCCTGATCGACGATATGGTCGCCTCGGCACTCAAATGGTCGGGCAAGTTCGTTTGGGCGTGCAAAAATTACGATGGCGACGTGCAGTCGGATCAGGTCGCACAGGGCTTTGGCTCGCTCGGCCTGATGACCTCGGTGCTGCTCACCCCCGACGGCAAGACCGTCGAAGCCGAGGCCGCACACGGCACTGTCACCCGCCATTACCGCCAGTATCAGCAGGGCAAGGCAACCTCGACCAACCCCATTGCGTCGATTTTCGCGTGGACCGGTGGCCTGAAGTATCGCGGCAAGTTCGATGACACGCCCGATGTCATCCGCTTTGCAGAAACGCTAGAGCGCGCGTGCATCTACACCGTCGAGCAGGGCGGCATGACCAAGGATCTGGCGATTCAGATCGGCCCCGACCAGGCATGGATGACGACCGAACAGTTCTTCGAGGCGATCCGGCTGAACCTTGAAAAGGCGATGAACGACTGGGGCTGAGTTACCTCGCAGCACCCACAGAAGCGGTCGCGGTCCAGACGGGTTGCATATTTCGCCCGACATAGGCTTGCGGGTCCGACGGTGTAAGGTGATCGCGCGCTTCCCAACGAGCGACGGTCGCGCGCATCGCGCTAAAGGCAGTAGCGAGCGAAACGCCCGAACCAAGCGGCCCTTCGAGAAATGCCGCGCCGAAATAGGTCAATTTGCGGTCGTCCGAGCACCCGAACGACGTCCGGTCGGCTGCGGCAGCGGTCAACACAATTGAATTGTCGGTGGCCAGCGGCTTGATCCAGCTGCCAGCAAAGCAAGCCGACACAATCACGACACGCCGCTCGATGCCTGCCGCATCGAGCGCGGCGCGCAGGCTGGCGGCCGAGACTGAATCGAGTTCGGTATAATCGGGAAGATCGGTCGACAGATAAGCCTCGCGACCGCCGTGCGCCGCCAGATAAATGACGATCAGGTCGCGCTTGCGGTCCATCCGGGTTGCCACTCCGCGTAAAAGCGAACGCAGGTTGGTATTCGTTGCGAGCGGTCGTTTCGACAAGTCCTCGGCACCATTCGACAGGGTGAGCGTGCGGTCAGATGCCGCAAAACGGCCGCCCAGAACACGCGCAGCGCCCCCTGCTTCACGCGCAAAAAGAGACTGGCTGCCCTGTGCGGCGACCGTGACGACATAGGTCTGCGCGGGATGGTGCCGGTCACGACCCATGCGCGCCAGTGCCTGATCGATCAAGGCGGGCTGCGCGCCCCATAAAGCCTCCGGGTCGATGTAGGGCGTCTGGTCAACTTCAGACACGTCGGGGCTGCGGAACTCTACCAGAGCACGCAGGGCGCGAAAGGGGCCATCGAGTGTGTTCATGAGCGAGGGCAGCGAAGCCACGACGAGCACCGCGCCAATCGCTGCAATCCGCCGTCCCGGGGGGGTGACCGTCCGAAACCCGAGCCAGATAGATCGCACCACGATGACCGCAAACCCCGTGTCGATGACCAGCGGGACGGCCCAGGTCCAGACACTGTGTTGTTCGATGAAAAACTGCGCGCCGAACCAAAAAACAGCTGCGATCAGATTTGCCGCCATGACCGTCGTAGCAAGCTGCCATGCAGCGCCCCGCACGCCAAGGATCGCCGATGCAATGAACGACGCGAGAAGAAGACCGCCCGACAAGTGCAAGATCGAGCTGACCTGGGCACTGACATAGTCTTCAGGCGGAAAGACGAGCTGATCGGCGATCTGGACTAGAACCGTCGCAGCCCACAAAGCTGCGACATGCAGCGGCCCGCGTCGGCGCGATCCAAACCAACCGCTTTTCGACATTCTCAATTCCGGCCCCGCTAGACACGTCAGCACTCGCGATAGCCGCTCAAACCTTTCAAAGAGGTGTTGTTATCAGTTTATAGCTGGCTCGATGGGCACTTCGGGCGAGCGGACGTGTTCCGGCCGGAAGCCGATACCGATCACATAGGCAGGGATGCGCTGAAGGATCGGGAAACGCTGCATCAGGCGGACTTGCCATGGCGCACCAGTGATCGGGACATTTTTGAGGATGACACCCGCGATCAACCGGGTTTGCGCGGCGCGCTGGATGGCTTGCACAAGCCGCGTCGGCAGCATTCGCCTGTGCTGAACTTCGCCAAGCAGGTGATCGACGTCTGATCCCGCCGCCAACGGTCCGGCAAGGATATTGGCCGCCGCCACCGCATCCTGAATGGCAAGGTTGATCCCCACACCGCCGATAGGGGACATCGCGTGCGCCGCATCGCCGATCACCAGCAAACCGAGACGGTGCCAGCGATCCAGCCGGTCGAGCGACACGGTGAGCAGCTTGACCTGGTCCCAGTCGGTCAGTTCATCGGTCGAGTCCGCCAGAAACGGCGCGGTCCGCGCAACATCTTCGCGGAAATCGGCAATCCCCGCCGCGCGCAGTGGCTCGGCACTGCCCTTGGCAAGCACATAGGCGCATTGCCAGTAATCGCCGCGATCGAGCACCGCGAGCAACCGCCCGGTCGCGATCACCCCGGTGGACTGGTTGTCGGGCGTGCGCGCCTTCGACAATTTGAACCAGAACACGTCGATTGGCGCGCCGAGATCGGTCAGCGGCAGCGCCGATTGGCCGCGCAAGACCGACCGGCGTCCTTCGGCGGCGATGACAAGTCGGCTGCGGTAGCTGCGTTCAACGCCGTCCTCGATACATGTGACCCCGACGATTCGTCCGTCCTCCTCGATCAGGCCGGTTGCCTCGACATTCATTCGCAATTCGAAAGCGGGGTAGCGGCGCGCGATATCCGCCACGCAATCGAGGAATTCCCATTGTGGCATCAGCGCGATAAAGCGGCATTTGCCGGGAAGATGGCTGAAATCGGCGATGGTCACTTTCTCGCCGCCGACGATGCCCCCCAAGACCTGCGCCTTGTCATGCGGTCGCGCGAGCAAGGTGTCGAGTTCGCCGAGTTCGTCGAATATCCGCAAGGTCGAGGGGTGCACCGTGTCGCCCCGGAAATCGCGCAGGAAATCGCCGTGTTTCTCCAACACAAGCACCGAGACACCCGCCCGCGCGAACAATAACCCCGCCATCATGCCAGCGGGTCCGCCCCCGACGATCACCACGTCAGCCATAACGTGACATTGCACCCGCCCTGCCCCTAGAGTCGAGCCATGGCGCTCGATCCCACCTCTGCCGGACTCAGCGACGCGCTCGTCGTGCTCGGCGCGGCGGGGCTGGTCATTCCAGCATTTGCGCGGCTGAAGATTTCCCCCGTCATCGGGTTTATTCTGGTCGGTGTCGTCGTCGGCCCGTTCGGGCTGGGCACGCTCGTCCCGCAAATGCCGTGGCTGTTCTATATCACGATCAGCGACCCCAAGGGCATGTCGGTCTTCGCCGAATTTGGGATCATCCTGTTGCTGTTCTCGGTCGGACTGGAGCTGAGTTTCCGGCGATTATGGGCAATGCGGCGGGAGGTTGCAGGGATAGGAGCGGCCGAACTGATCGGGAATTCGCTGCTCATCGCCGGCGCATTGCTCGCGTTCGGCTATTCGACCAATGCCGCGCTCGGCCTTGGCATTGCGCTGGCGCTGTCGTCGACGGCGCTGGTGTTGCCGATGTCGGGCACGACCAGTGCGGTGGGACGACTGGCCTTTGCGATGTTGCTGTTCGAGGATCTGGCGCTCGTCCCGATCATCTTCCTGCTCGGCGCGCTCGGCCCCGGCGGGCGCGATCTCGGCGCGATGGGGCAAGTCCTCGGCTTCGGGATCCTTGTTGTCGCTGGACTGTTGATTGCCGGACGGATCATCCTGCCGCGCGTTTTTGCCCAAGCCGCGCGGACGCGAAGCCCCGAACTGTTCCTGTCGGTGACGCTGCTTGTGGTGATCCTTGCCAGCCTTGCCACGCTGGCGGTCGGCCTGTCGCCTATTGTCGGTGCGCTGGTCGCGGGTCTCGTGATCGCCGAGACCGATTATGCGGGCGAGGTCGAAGGCGTCATTGTGCCGTTCAAGAACCTCGCGCTCGGCGTGTTTCTGCTGACTGTCGGGATGCAGCTCGATCTGGGGCTGCTTATCGCGCAATGGCCCGCGTTGCTGGGCGCAGTCGCGGTCGTTGTGATCCTGAAGGCTGCCTTCACGGCGGCACTGCTGTGGTTCGGCGGGGCGCGCACCGGCGTTGCGGCGGAGACCGGTATATTGATGGCTAGCCCGTCCGAACTCACCCTTGTTGTGCTCGCCACGGCGCTGATGGCGGGGTTGATCGATGTGTCGACCGCGACGTTCTGGACCGGGGTGACGGCGATCGGGCTAACGATCACCCCACTGCTGGCGACCATCGGACACCGTGTGGCACTGGGAATTGGCTGGAACGACGGCGGGGGGAGCGCAGAAGTCGATCCGCAAACGACCGTTATCATCGGCTATGGCCGCGTCGGCGAAATGGTCGCGTCGATGCTCGACGTGCACAAGAAACCGTGGACCGCGATCGAGGCCAATGTCGATGTCGTCGCCGCCGCCCGCCGCGAGGGTAAGCCGGTGCGCTACGGCGATGCGGGCCGCAGCGGCGCGACTGAGGCGCTGCACCTCGCCGATGCCGCCGCCGTCGTGCTGACGATGAACGATCCGGTTCAGAACGTCCGCCTCGCCCGTCGGCTGCGCGCCGAAGCGCCCGACCTGACGATCATTGCCCGTGCGCGTGATCCGGAACATGCCGCCGAACTCTATCGCGCAGGGGTCACCGATGCCGTGCCGGAAACGCTGGAGTCGTCGTTACAATTGTCAGAGGCCGTGCTCGTCGATCTTGGTGTGGCGATGGGACCGGTGATCGCGAGCATCCACGAAAAGCGCGATGAGCTGCGCGGCGCAATCAAGGATGCTGGCGGATTGAGCGCGCCGCCGCGGTCGAAGGCGCTATAACAACCCGTCGCCCCGGACCCTTCGGCTTCGCTCAGGAGAGCCTTGATCCGGGGCTTGGCTTCTTCTTTTCGGCATCGCCAAAAAGCCTAGGCCCGGATCAAGTCCAGGCACACGACGATGTATCGCCTAAGCCGCAACAGCCGTGTTCTCAATCGCCACCCGCACCGCCGCCAGCGCCTCAGCTCCCGCCGCGCCATCCGGCCCACCGCCCTGCGCCATGTCAGGACGGCCACCGCCGCCCTGCCCGCCTAGCGCCGTGACGGCCGACTTGACGAGATCGACGGCGCTCAGCCTGTCCTTCAGGTCGTCGGTCACGCCGACCGCGACCGAGGCGCGGCCTTCGACGACCGTAACGACCGCCGCGATGCCCGAACCGATCCGCGCTTTCGCCTCGTCGATCAGGCCGCGCAGCCCTTTGGGATCGAAACCGTCGAGCAATTGCCCTTCGAACTTCACACCAGCGATCTCTTCGACCGCAGGACCCGCGCCGCTGCCACCGCCCAGCGCCAGCGCCTTCTTCGCCTCCGCCAGTTCGCGCTCCAGCTTCTTCTGCGCCTCGACCAGTGCCGCCACCCGCGCAGGCACATCGTCCGGCGCGGCTTTCAGCATTGCGGCGGCTTCCTTCAACCGGTCCTCGCGCGCGGTCAGCCAGTGGCGTGCCGCCTCGCCGGTCATCGCCTCGATGCGGCGGACCCCGCTCGAGACCGCGCTTTCGGACACGATCTTGAACAGCGCGATGTCGCCGAGCGCATTGACATGGGTGCCGCCGCACAGCTCGACCGAATAATGGTTTTCCTCGGCGCGGCCCATGCTGAGCACTCGGACCTCGTCGCCGTATTTCTCGCCGAACAGGGCAAGCGCCCCCGCCGCGACGGCATCGTCGGGCGTCATCAGGCGCGTTGTGACGGCGTCGTTTTCGCGGACGCATGCGTTCACTTCCGCCTCGACGTGCGCGATATCGGCGGTGGTGAGCGCAGCATTGTGCGCGAAATCGAAGCGCAGCCGATCAGGCGCGACCATGCTACCCTTTTGCGTGACATGCCCGCCGAGCCGGTGGCGGAGCGCCGCGTGGAGCAAATGCGTTGCCGAGTGATTGGCGCGCAACTGCCCGCGCCGCTCGACATCGATGCTCAGCGTCACGGTATCGCCGACAGCAATCTTACCGCTTTCGACCACACCCTGATGCGCGTGCAGCCGCCCCAGTGGCTTCGACGTGTCCTCGACCAGCACCGACAGGCCGTTTCCGCCGACGATCCGCCCCGCGTCGCCAATCTGGCCGCCGCTTTCGCCGTAAAAGGGCGTCTGGTTGGTCAGGATTGTCACCGCCTCGCCCTCGCCGACGTGCGTGACGCGCGCGCCGTCCTTCAACAGCGCCACGACTTCGGCGTCGCTGGTGTCGCCCGAATAACCGGTGAATTCGGTGCCGCCGAGTTCGTCGGCGATATCGAACCAGATGTCAGCGGAGGCGGCATCGCCCGACCCCTTCCACGCCGCACGCGCAGCCGCTTTCTGCCGCGCCATAGCCGCGTCGAACCCGGCGCGGTCGACGCCGATGCTGCGCGCGCGCAATGCGTCCTCGGTCAGGTCATAGGGGAAGCCATAGGTGTCATAAAGTTTGAACGCGGTTTCGCCGGGCAGCGTATCACCGCTGCCGAGGGTTGCGGTTGCCTCGTCGAGCAGGCCAAGGCCATTGCGGAGCGTCTGGCGGAAACGGGTTTCCTCCTGCAACAGCGTGGCCTCGATGGCGGCCTGACCGCGCACGAGTTCGGGAAACGCACCGCCCATTTCTGCGACCAGGCTCGGCACCAGCCGCCACATCAGCGGGTCTTTTGCACCCAGCAGATGCGCGTGGCGCATCGCGCGGCGCATGATCCGGCGCAACACATAACCGCGCCCTTCGTTCGCGGGCAGAACGCCGTCAGCGACGAGGAAACTCGACGCGCGCAAATGATCGGCAATGATCCGGTGCGACCCCTGGTTGTCGCCTGTCGTCGCGGTCTTGGTCAGTTCGCCGCTCTCGTGGATCAGCGCGCGGAACGTGTCGGTGTCGTAATTGTCGTGCACGCCCTGCATGACGGCGGCGATGCGCTCCAGCCCCATGCCGGTGTCGATGCTGGGACATGGCAGGTCGCGGCGGTCATCGACTGTGACCTGCTCGTACTGCATGAACACCAGGTTCCAGATTTCGACGAAACGGTCGCCGTCCTCGTCGGGCGACCCTGGCGGCCCGCCGGGAATATGGTCGCCATGGTCGTAGAAGATTTCGGAGCACGGCCCGCATGGCCCGGTGTCGCCCATTGCCCAGAAATTATCCTTGGTCGCAATGCGGATGATGCGGTCGTCGGGCAGGCCCGCGATGGATTTCCACAGCCGGTGTGCCTCGTCGTCGGTGTGATAGACGGTGACGGTCAGGCGGTTCGGGTCCAGCCCCCATTCGCGCGTGACGAGGTTCCACGCGAGCGAAATCGCGCGTTCCTTGAAATAATCGCCGAACGAGAAATTCCCGAGCATTTCAAAGAACGTATGGTGCCGCGCGGTATAGCCGACATTGTCGAGATCGTTGTGCTTGCCGCCCGCGCGCACGCATTTCTGGCTCGAGGTCGCAGTGACATAGGGGCGGCTTTCGAGGCCGGTGAACACGTTCTTGAACGGCACCATGCCCGCGTTGACGAACATCAGCGTCGGGTCGTTGTGCGGCACCAGCGGCGCGGACGGCACGCGCGTGTGGCCCTCGCCTGCGAAAAAGTCGAGAAAGCCGCGGCGGATGTCGTTGGTCGAAGTCATGCCGCCCGCTTAGGGGAGGACGGGGTGTTGCTCAAGCGGGGCGTCCCCTGTTCCGCACATGCAACGCCGCGAGTTCACGCACCAGCTTGGCGGCGAGGATGGCGGTGACGCCGGTCGGGTCGCGCGGCGGGCAGAGTTCGACGATATCGGCCCCGACCAGCGGCGCGGTCTGGCGGTCAAGCACGGCAAGCACCTCACGCACTGTCAGCCCGCCGGGTTCGAGATGCGCGACACCGGGCGCAACGCTCGGGTCGAAACCGTCCATGTCGATGCTGATGTAAAGCGGCCCGTCGAGCACAAGCACGGCATCGACCGCGAAATCCCGCATTTCGATCACCTCGACGCCGAAGCGTGCGGCCTGTTCGCGGCAGTGACGGTTCATCGTGCGGATGCCGACTTGCACGAGGCGCTTGGCGTGTCCGGCCTCGAGGATACGCGCGAAGGGCGACGCGTGGCTGCGCGGATCGCCTTCGTAGTCGTCGTAAATATCTGGGTGTGCGTCGAAATGGAGAATGTTTAGCGGGCCATGACGCCCTGCGAGCGCGGCCACGACGGGAACACTGATCGCATGATCGCCGCCGAGGACAAGCGGCATGGCCCCGCTGGAGGCTGCCTTGGCGACTGCCGCATAAAGTTGTGCGTCGTCCGCAACGGTCGTCGCAATATCATCGATGAACGCCACATCGCCTGCATCCTCGACGATCATATCGACGCCGATTTCCAGGCCTCTCTCTGTCGAGAGATTGCCATGCTCGCTGGTTAGCGCGGTGCGGATGGCGGGTGGTGCCAGTGCGGCACCACGCACAAACGATGAATGACAGTCCGAAGGTGCGCCGATAAGCGTGATCACCGGTATCGGTTGTGACGTCATGAGGTCTCATCCCGCTCAATGATTGTCCGCGTAATACCCTTCATCGGCCAGATCGCTGAACTTTGTTATTTTTGCCTCAAATCCGAGCGAGACTCGGCCTGTAGAACCGTGTCGCTGCTTTGCGATTATCACGTCTGCCTTCCCGTGCCTGTCTTTTGCCTCGTTTGCCCACGCTTCGTGCTTTGAATGAACGTCAGACGTACTGTTAGCTGTCGGACGTTCAGGTTCGGCTTGGGCATCATAGTATTCTTGGCGAAACACAAACCACACCATATCAGCGTCCTGCTCAATTGAACCAGACTCACGCAGATCGCTTAATTGTGGCTTTTTATCTTCACGCTGCTCAACTGCGCGACTTAGTTGTGAAAGAGCCAGCACCGGCAATTCAAGCTCTTTGGCAAGCGTCTTCAGCCCACGAGAAATTTCGGATATTTCCTGAACTCGATTGCCATCACGGCTATTCCCAGAGCCTTGTAAAAGTTGGAGGTAATCGACGACGATAAATCCGATTTTATGCTGACGTTTCATGCGGCGGGCGCGCGTCCGGAGTGCCGCGATTGTGAGCGCCGGGGTATCGTCAATGAATAATGGAAGGTCATGCAATTCGCTCGCCGCGCTTGCAAGTCTTCTGAATTCGCTCGTCGATATTGTTCCCTTGCGTAATTCTTCGGAACTTAAACCGGCGTTCTCAGCGAGAATGCGCGTTCCAAGCTGATCGGATGACATTTCAAGGCTGAAAAAAGCGACGCGCGCCCCCGCGCGCTTTTTTTCCTCGACTCCTTCTGCCTCCTCACGAACCCATCGCCGAGCCGCATTGAACGCAATGTTAGTGGCAAGGGCAGTTTTGCCCATTCCAGGGCGCCCAGCCAAAATGACTAGATCGCTCTTGTGCATTCCGCCCGTTCGTAGATTCAAAGTCTCAAGCCCGGTTGTAATGCCAGACAACCCGCCACTCGAGTTCATGGCTTTGTCGGCCATTTCGAGCGCAGTTTGAGCCGTCTGCTTGAATGTCTTGGTGCCGCCGGTTTCGCCACCCGATTCGGCGACCTTGTAGAGCGACATTTCAGCCGCTTCGATCTGCCCCTTGGGGTCGATGGCCTCCGACGTGTCGAGCGCGCCCGTCACCATGTCGCGCCCGACGCTGACCAATTCGCGAAGCAGCGCGAGGTCGTAGATCTGGCGCGCGAAATCCTTGGCACCGATCAGCGCGGCACCGCTACCCGTCAGCTTGGCGAGATAACCCGCCCCGCCGAGCTCCTTCATCGCCTCGTCGGCGTCGAACATCGGGCGCAAGGTGACGGGGTTCGCCACCATATTCTTGTCGGCCATGTTCAGGATCGCAGTGAAGATACGCCCGTGGATGTCCTCGAAAAAATGGTCGGGTCGCAGCAGCATCTGGACATCGCCGACCAGTCGGTTGTCGATCATCAACGCGCCTAGCAGTGCGGCTTCCGCCTCGATATTGTGCGGCAGTTCGCGGGCCGCATCGGTCGCGGCGGGAATCAGTCTAAGGGGTTCGGCCATGCCGCCACCATCGGCGCGAACGCGGTGCCCGACAATGGCCTTGCGACCATCGGTAACAATTCACTTGGGGGTGCATTTGGGGATAGTTCTTGGCATCTGCGCGGCAATCGCCCAAGGCCGATGCCGCTATGCATGACCTCGACGACGAGCGCCGGATTTCGCACATCACGCTCGATGAGACGACGATCATTTGGCGCAACGCCGATATCGAGCAGGAACGCCGCATTGCGATCTTCGACTTGCTCGAGGGTAATTATTTCGCCCCCGTACGTCCCCTGGCCGAGGGTTATACGGGGCCGTTCCGAGTCGGGCTGAGCGTGCAGGAAGGGCGGCTCGCGCTCGATATTTCGCGCGAAGACGGGACGAAGCTCGAAACCCATATCCTTGGCATGGGCCGTTTTCGCCGCCCGATCCGCGATTATTTCGCGATCTGCGACAGCTATTTCCAGGCCGTAAAACAATCGACGCCGCAGCAGATCGAAACTATCGATATGGCGCGGCGCGGGGTGCATAACGAGGCTGCCGATTTATTAAAGACCGCACTGGCGGGCAAAGTCGATCTCGATTTCGATACCGCACGGCGGCTGTTCACGCTGATCTGCGTGCTGCATATCAAGGGATGATGGACAGCACTGCCACCCTGATCGAAGCCGCGCGCGAGGCCGCCACCCGTGCCTATGCGCCCTATTCGAACTTCCATGTCGGCGCGGCGATCCGCCTGACCGACGGGCGGATCGTCACGGGCGCGAATGTCGAGAATGCAAGTTACGGCCTGTCACTCTGTGCGGAGACCGTAGCGATTGCCAAGATTGCCAATGAAGGATTGCTTGCTGAGGTCGTAGAGGTTGCGGTCATTGGCGGCGCTGGCTCCGCAACCATCAGTCCCTGCGGTCGATGCCGCCAATTGCTGAACGAAGCCGCGCAGCTCGGTAAGCGCGACTTCGTTATCCATTGTGCGTCGGGTGATGGCTCGGCGGTCGAGAGCCATCGGCTCTCGTATCTGCTGCCGAAGGCCTTCGGCCCGGCCGACCTGATTTGAAGGGGTAAGAATGTCCGTCCAATCCGACCGCTGGATCCGCGAGCAGGCCGAGACCAACGGCATGATCGAGCCGTTCGTCGAGGCGCAGCGGCGCAACGGGTGCATCTCCTACGGGCTATCGTCCTATGGCTATGACGCGCGGGTTGCCGATGAGTTCAAGATTTTCACCAACGTCAATTCGACGATTGTCGATCCCAAGGACTTCGACGCCAACAGCTTCGTCGACCGCAAGACCGATTGCTGCATTATCCCGCCCAACAGCTTTGCGCTGGCGCGGACGGTGGAATACTTCCGCGTGCCACGCGACGTGCTCGTCATCTGCCTCGGTAAATCGACATATGCCCGGTGCGGGATTATCGTGAACGTGACGCCGCTGGAACCTGGCTGGGAGGGGCATGTCACGCTCGAATTTTCGAACACAACCCCGCTGCCCGCGCGCATCTACGCCAATGAAGGCGCGTGCCAGTTCCTGTTCCTGAAAGGAAACGAACCGTGCGAGGTCAGCTATGCCGACCGCGCCGGTAAATATATGGGGCAGCGCGGGGTCACGCTGCCCAAGCTTTAAGCCTCAGCGCGACGCAAACGTCATGATGTTCGAAAGCCCCGTGCGCGCCACGTCATGTGCCCAGCGCGGCTTGCCGTCGACCGTGTCGAGCAGCGCATCGTCATGCGCCAAGACGCGCCGATAGAGCTTGGCCGCTTCGGTCATCCGGCCCTTGTAGCGATAGGCCAGCGCTAGATTGAGCAACGCGGTTTCGTCGAGCGCATCTTCGCGCACAAAGCGTTCGAGACGGACAATCGCCGCATCGTAGCGCGCCGCCGAAATCTGACCGGCGGCATAGTTATCCACAGGAGCCGCCACTGCCGCAAACGGCAGCGACGCCGCGACAAGCAAGGGAGTAACGACGTATTTAATCATGGGGCCATCCTACCTGTTTTTTGTTAATGACATTTAGATGACACCAAAGTTTCAGTTTTGTGAAGTGAATAATGTGCACTTTCATGCCGACGCGATCTGCACGCCCCTTGCGACACCGATGGTGACGGGGCATCGAGCATCCAAACACATCGAGAGGGATGCACATGGCCAAGGAATTTGACGTCGTCGTCTATGGCGCAACGGGCTTTACCGGGCGGCTGGTCGCCGAATATCTGATCGGCAATGCGCGCGGAAAACGCTGGGCGATGGCGGGGCGCAGCGCCGACAAGCTGGCCGAAGTCCGCGACCTGATCGGTGCGCCTGCGGATACACGTCTAATCGTTGCAGACGCATCGGACGAGGCTTCGTTGGCGGCAATGTGCGCGCAGACCAAAGTCGTGCTGACCACCGTCGGCCCGTATCAGACCTATGGCAACGAGCTGGTTGCCGCCTGTGCCGCAACCGGCACCGATTATGTCGACCTGTGCGGCGAACCGGCGTGGATGCGCCACAAGATCGACGCCCATGCAGACGCCGCCAAAGCCAGCGGCGCGCGTATCGTATTCAGCTGTGGCTTCGACTCGATCCCGTTCGACCTCGGCGTGCTGTTCTTGCAGGACATTGTGACGGCGGAGGCTGGTGCCCCCGCGCCGCGCATCAAGGGTCGCGTCCGCAAGATGCAGGGGACGTTTTCGGGCGGGACCGCCGCCAGCATGAAGGCGACGATGGCAGCCGCCGCCAAGGATTTCTCGGTCGTTGGGCTGCTCAAGAACCCGTTCGCGCTGACCCCAGGATTCGAGGGGCCGTCACAGCCGATGGGCCTGATCCCCGAATATGACAAAGCCACCGGCATGTGGGCCGCGCCGTTCATCATGGCCCCGATCAACACCAAGAACGTCCACCGCACCAACGCGCTGCTCCTCCATCCCTATGGCGAGGAGTTCAAGTACGACGAGATGCTGCTCACGACCATCGGCGATGCGGGCAAAGCCATGGCCGAGGGAATCGCCAAGATGAACCCGATGAGCGATTCAAAGGGTCCGAAACCCGGCGAGGGTCCGTCGAAGGAAGAGCGCGACAACGGGTTCTACGAGATTGTGTTCATCGCCGAAGGGCCGGACGGCAAGACACGCAAGGCCGTGGTCAAGGGCGATCGCGATCCGGGCTATGGTTCGACCAGCAAGATGATTGCCGAGGCAGCGATGCTGCTGGCGGAAACGAAAGCAGGGGGCGGAATCTGGACGCCCGGCGCGGTCATGGGGCGACCGTTGATCGAGCGGCTCGTCGAACATGCGGGGCTGACGTTTACCCGCGAGGATTAACGCCGCCGCCCCTGATGGCGGATATTCCCCGGTCGCCCGCGCCGCCCCATCATATTGTTCTGGGGCCGCTGCGGGTGTGCGCCGCCGTTCGATCCGCCTTCGACTAGCTCGAACCTCAGCGCGCCACTGATCGGGCTAGCCTCGGCAAGACGCAGCTGGATCATCTGCCCCGCCGCATAGACCGTCCCCGTCGCATCGCCCGTCAGCGTTCGCGCGCCTTCGTCAAAGCGGTAGTAATCGTCGCCTAGGGTCGAGACCGGGACCAGACCGTCGCCCCCGATGCCCTCGACGGTGGCAAAGAAACCGAAACTCGCAACGCCGGTAATACGCGTTTCGAGCACTTCGCCGACGCGCGTGGATAGAAATGCCGCAACATAGCGATCAACCGTCTCGCGCTCGGCCTCCATCGCGCGGCGTTCGGCTTGGCTGATGGCGGTGCCAAGCACTGCCATGCGGGACGATTCATCGTCGGTCAGGCCGCCATCACCCAATCCGAACGAGCGCACGAGCCCGCGGTGGACGAGCAAATCGGCATAGCGACGGATCGGCGAGGTAAAATGCGCGTAGCTGCCCAGCGACAGCCCGAAATGCCCCGCATTCGCCGGACCGTAATAGGCCTGCGTCTGGGTGCGGAGGATCTGCTCCATCACCTGTGCCTTGTGCTCGGCGTCGGCGGTGAGCGCGATCAGGCGATTGAACGTCGCCGGGGTAATCACTTGCCCCAGCGCGAATTCGACGCCGAAGGTTTTGAGATAATCCTTGAGCGCGACCAGCTTCTCGCGGCCCGGCACCTCATGGACACGGTACATGACGGGAGACTTCTTGGCCTCGAGCGCCTTTGCTGCCGCCACATTGGCCGCAATCATGAAATCCTCGATCAGCCGGTGTGCGTCGAGGCGTTCGCGGACGGCGACGCTCATGATACGGCCCGCCTCGTCGAGCACGACGCGCCGTTCGGGCAGGTCGAGGTTGAGCGGTTCTCGCGCGTCGCGGGCTTTGGCGAGGAGTGCCCAGGCGGTCCAGAGGTGTTTGAGCGCCTCGAATAACCCCTCCCCTTCAGGGGAGGGGTTGGGGTGGGGCAGTCTTTTGCCACCTAAAACATTGTCAGTGGTAACGGACTTCCCCACCCCAACCCCTCCCCCGAGGGGGAGGGGCTTGAAACCTGCGTCTGCAATAGCCTGCGCGTCCTCATAGGCAATGTTCGCCGCCACCCGGATCACCGCGCGGGTAAACCGCCAGTCGCTTACCCGCCCCTTGGCGTCGATCTTCATGTGACAGGCGAGCGCCGCGCGGTCCTTGCCCTCTTTCAGCGAGCAGATGTCCGCAGACAGTTCCTCGGGCAACATCGGCACGACGCGGTCGGGGAAATACACGCTGTTGCCGCGCTTCTTGGCCTCACGGTCGAGGTCCGAGCCGGCGCGGACGTAAAACGATACATCGGCAATCGCGACGATGGCGTCGAACCCGTCGTCGTCGTTCGGCGCGGCCCATACCGCATCGTCATGGTCGCGCGCATCGGCAGGGTCGATAGCGACAATGGGCAAGTGACGCAGGTCTTCGCGGTCTCCGAGCGGGGTCTTCGCGACCTTGTGCGCCTCGGCGATCGTCTCCTCGTTGAACACGTCGGGAATGCCGTGCTTGTGGATGGCGATCAGACTGAAGGCACGCGGGGCAAACGGGTCACCCAGCACCTGCGTCACCCGCGCGACGATGCGCGGCGGGCGGCCCGATTTCTCGGCGAGGACGAGGTCGCCGTCCTGCGCGTCGCCAAGATCAGCGATCAACGTGTCGCGACGTTCGCGCTTGTCCACCGGCTTCAGATAGTGCCGGTCGCCCTCGCGGCGGACGACGCCGAGCAGCATTTCCTCGCCGCGCGCGAGTTTTTTCATCGGGTGGACGACATGCCCTGCACCGCGTTCCTCGGTGCGCCCGAGAAAACGGTCGCCGACGCCCATGGCGCTGCGCTTGCCGCGCTCGATTACCCTCAAGCGTGGCGCAGTGACGCCCTCGGCCTGCCAGTTCTCGGGCGTGGCAATCACAGTGTCGCCGTCGATATCGACGACGCGCATGACGGTGACTTTCGGCACCCCGCCCATTTTATGGAATGCGCGCCCCGGCGCACTGTCGATCAGGCCTTCGTCGGCCATGTCTTTGAGCAATGTTTTCAGGACGATCTTGTCGGCGCCGTGCAGCCCGAACGCCTTGGCGATCTCGCGCTTGCCCGCAGGCACATCCGACGTGGTGATAAAGTCGAGAATGGCATCACGGTTTGGCAAGCCAGAGGGGCGATTCGGCAAACCAGGGGGGCGCTTCGGCATCAGCAAATCACCCGGAAGCTGTCAAAGCTGACGATACGTAAGGGGGCATAGGGCTCCCCATCGGGGTTTCTCTGCTGCGGTGCACAATAGGCATTGGGGATCATCATGCACCGACCATCGCAGACTGGCCCCTTGTAGGACAGCGTAAAGCGCGGGCGTGACGCCGTGAAATGACAACGCTATCAGGAGGCGTGACTTACGACCTTCTCATCATCGGCGGCGGCATAAACGGCACCGCGATTGCGCGCGAGGCGGCGCTCAACGGCCTGTCGGTGCTGCTCGTCGAAAAGGACGATCTGGCGGCGCATACCTCGTCGGCCTCGACCAAGCTGATCCACGGCGGTCTGCGTTACCTCGAATATTACGAGTTCGGGCTGGTGCGCGGGGCGTTGCAGGAACGCGAACGATTGCTGCGGCTCGCGCCAGAGCTGATCCGTCCGCTGGCGACCGTTCTCCCGCATGAGAACGCGGTGCGGCCATGGTGGATGGTGCGGCTGGGCCTCGCGATCTACGATCGGCTCGGCGGGCGGATCAGCGTGCCGCACTCGCGTGGCCTGCGTGCTGGCGACACCGCTTATCTCGCCCCGCTAAAATCGAAGGGCAAAGGCTTTGTCTATTTCGACGCGGCAACCGACGACGCCGCGCTGACACGCGCAATTGCCGCCGATGCCGTGGCGAACGGTGCCGAAATCGCAACCGGAACCGAACTGGTCTCGGCTCGGCGCGATGGCGAGGTCTGGCGCGCGACGCTGACCGGCGGGCGCGAGGCGACCGCGCGGATCATGGTCAATGCGGCGGGTCCATGGGTCGGCGAGATGCTCGGGCGGTTGGGGATCAATACCAAGGCGCATGTGCGGCTGGTCAAGGGCAGCCACATCACCGTGCCGCGCCTGTTTGAAGGCGACCATGCCTATATGCTGCAGCAACCCGACAAGCGCATTGTGTTCGCCTTTCCATGGGCGGGACAAACCGCCATCGGGACGACCGACATCGCCGTGGAAAGCCCCGAGGCCGACCCCGCGACTACCGACGAGATCGCCTATCTGTGCGCGGCAGTGGACCGTTACTTCACCCGGTCGATCACTCCCGCCGACGTCACCGGCAGCTGGTCGGGTGTCCGTCCGCTCTACGACGACGGTGCAAGCGAGGCGAAAGCCGTGACACGCGAATATGTGCTCGAACTCGATACATCGGGGCCGCCGTTGCTGAGCGTGTTCGGCGGCAAGATCACCACCGCGCGGGCGTTGGGTGAGGATGTGCTGGGCAAGCTCGGCTATCCTTCGACCGCGACCCGTGATCGGCCCCTGCACCCCGCCCCTGAAGGATTTCGCCCATGACGCGCCAGTTGCTCGCCATCGATCAGGGAACCACGTCGTCGCGGGCCATCCGCTTTTCGGCGGACGGTGTTCCGTTACAGGTTTCTCAACAGGAATTTCCCCAGATTTATCCACAGCCCGGCTGGGTCGAACATGACGCGGAAAACATTTGGGCTACAACGCTGGCGGTGACGCGCGAGGTGATCGGTGGCGACTATCCTGCCGCCATCGGCATCACGAACCAGCGCGAAACAATCGTCATCTGGGACCGCGCGACCGGCACCCCGATCCACAACGCCATTGTCTGGCAGGACCGGCGCACGGCTGACCTGTGCGCGGCAATGAAGGCCGATGGTGTCGAGGCCATGGTTCAGGCGAAAACCGGCCTGCTGCTCGACCCCTATTTCTCCGCGACCAAGATCAAATGGCTGCTCGACACTGTACCCGGCGCGCGCGACCGCGCGGTCAAGGGCGAATTAGCGGCGGGCACCATCGACTCGTTCCTGCTGTGGCGACTGACCGGCGGCAAGGTCCACGCGACCGACTGGACCAACGCGGGCCGGACGATGCTCTATGACATCCACCGGCGGCACTGGGACGCCGAACTGCTGCGCCTGTTCGACATTCCCGAGGGTTTGCTCCCCGACGTCTATCCCAACGCCCACCACTTCGGCGACACCGACCCTGCCCTGTTCGGCAAGTCGATCCCCATCCTCGGCATGGCGGGCGACCAGCAAGCCGCCCTGATCGGACAAGCATGTTTCCGCCCAGGTATGGTCAAATCGACCTATGGCACCGGGTGCTTCATGCTGATGAACACCGGCACCGAAGCCCTCGCCTCGACCCACCGGTTGCTGACGACCCCAGCTTACGAGATCGGCGGCGACCGCGCCTATGCGCTGGAAGGATCGATCTTTGTCGCAGGAGCCGCCGTCAAATGGTTGCGCGACAAGCTGTGCCTTGTCGACAGCGCGCAGGAAACCGAAACACTGGCGCGCGCCGCCCGGGACGACCACGGTGTGACGGTCATTCCCGCCTTTGTCGGGCTTGGCGCGCCGCACTGGCGCGCGGACGTGCGCGGCTCCGTGCACGGCCTGACGCTCGACACCAATGCAGCCGATCTGGTGCGGGCGACGCTGGAGAGCATCGTCTTTCAGACCCGCGATTTGACCGATGCCATGCGTGCCGATGGCGCAAGCCAGCCCGCGACGCTCCGCATCGACGGTGGCATGGCGCAAAATGCATGGTTCGCGCAGTTCCTTTCCGACATTCTCGATACCGATGTCGAGATGCCAGCCAGCCATGAAACAACGGCGCTGGGGGCGGCAGTGCTGGCCGGTATAGGGTCGGGGCTCATCGCGGATTTGACGTCATTTGCGACGGGCTGGCGCGCCGAAGAGCACTGGACCCCGGCAATGCCTACCGCCGAACGGAAAAGCCGCCTCAATAACTGGCACAGCGAGTTGAGGCGTGCGCTGGCGTCAGATTAGCTCCGCGCCTCGAAGCGCGCAAAATCGGCATCGGTCAAGCGGACGGTGACCGTTCGCAGCTCGCCCTCCCCCGTTTCGCGCTCGACGCTGCCATGGGCGTGCAGCCAGGCCAGCGTCGCCCCGTCGTCGGCGGCAATTTGAAGGTCGTGCGGTTTGCGCGCCGCGGTGAGGATGGCCGACGCGCGCACCGACAGGTCGGCGATGCCCTCGCCGTCGATTGCCGACACCAACACCACATTATCGCGCCGGACGGCTTCATTGGCCACGATCCCGCGCGCTTCGTCGTCGAGCAGGTCGATCTTGTTCCAGGCCTCGATCATCGGCGTTGCGCTCGCGCTTCCGATCACGCCGAGGTCGGTCAGAACCTGCTCGACGTCTGCTGCCTGCGCCTCGCTATCGGGATGGGCAATGTCGCGGACGTGGACGATGAGGTCGGCCGAGGTCACTTCTTCGAGCGTAGCGCGGAAGGCAGCGACAAGCTGTGTCGGCAGGTCGGATACGAATCCGACGGTATCGCTCAGGATGGCCTTGCTGATACCGGGCAGTGACACTTCGCGCATTGTCGGGTCGAGGGTCGCAAACAATAGGTTCTCGGCCATGACTTTCGCGCCGGTCATACGGTTGAACAGCGTCGATTTGCCGGCATTGGTATAACCGACGAGCGCGACGACGGGCCAAGGTGCGCGCTGGCGCCGGTCGCGGTGCAAGCCGCGCGTTCGGACGACCTGATCGAGCTCCTTCTTGAGCTTGGCCATGCGGTCGCGGATGAGGCGACGGTCGGCCTCGATCTGGGTTTCACCCGGACCGCCGAGAAAGCCGAAGCCGCCGCGCTGGCGCTCTAAGTGAGTCCAGCTCCGCACGAGCCGCCCCGCTTGGTAGTCGAGATGCGCGAGCTCGACCTGCAAGCGTCCCTCGGCGCTGGCCGCGCGTTCGCCGAAAATTTCGAGGATCAGTCCGGTGCGGTCAATGACTTTGGTCTTGGTTTCGGTTTCGAGGTTGCGTTGCTGGACGGGAGTTAGCGCACCGTCGACAATAGTCAGTTCGGCCTCGACTGCCCGCCCCCGCTCGGCAATGGTCTCGACCTGTCCGCTGCCGAACAAGGTCGCAGGCTTGGGGTCGCGGATTTTGATGGCGACACGGTCCACCACATCGATGCCGATGGCAGCGGCCAGACCAGCGGCCTCGTCGAGGCGCGAGTCGGCATCGCGCGCACCGCCCTGCCCGCCTTTGCCGACGCGGTCGGGGTAGACGACGAGCGCGCGGGCACCGCGCGAGACACCTTCTTCGCGCTGAAGTTGAAATTCGGCCAAATCAGCCCTCGGTCTCGTCCGTCGTTTCTTCGGCGAGGTTAAGCGGATGCGCAGGTTGCACGGTCGATACCGCGTGCTTGTACACCAGCTGCACCATGCCGTCGCGCTGGAGCAACATGCAGAACAGATCATAGGCCGCAATTTCGCCCTGCAGCATGACCCCGTTGACGAGGAACATCGTCACCGGATTGTTCTGGCGGCGCACCGCAGTCAGGAAAATATCCTGCAATTGCTTGGGCTTGGTGTTGTCCTCGGCAAAGGCGGCGGCGACCGGTGCAAGGTCGAGCGGGTTCGACGGCATGACGGTCGAGATGGCGTGCTTGTAAATCAGCTGCGACTGGCCGTCGCGGCGCAGCAGCACCGAAAAATTGTCGAACCAGGTAATGATGCCCTGCAGCTTGACGCCCTTGACGAGGAACATCGTTACCGGGGTCTTGGCCTTGCGAACCGAATTAAGGAACAAATCCTGAAGGTTATTGGGCTTTTCTGCCATGGTGTATCACCTTGTTGCTTTTGGCCCGCGTCGGCGGGCAGTTGCTCTTGGCGCTCCGGGGCGCAGACCCAAGATAACGCAGCAAGGCAGCACTGCAAGGCTTCACTCGTCGATTTCGTCGCGGTCCTCGGCGATCCCCAGTATCTTGAGTTTACGGTGCAATGCCGAGCGTTCCATGCCGATAAAGGCGGCAGTGCGCGAGATATTGCCCGAGAACCGCCTGATCTGGACGCGGAGATATTCGCGCTCGAACGTCTCACGCGCCTGACGCAGCGGCGCGCCCATCGCGAGTGCGGCGGGGTTCGACGTCGGCGGGGCGGCGGTGACCTCGGCAGGCAGAAGATCGACCTCGATACGATCGAGCCGGTCGCCGGGGGCAAGGATGATCGTGCGCTCGACGATGTTGCGGAGCTGGCGGACATTGCCCGGCCAGTCGAACGATTGCAGCGTTGCCATCGCTTCGGGCGCAATGGCCGGGGTTCGCACCCGGCGGTCGGCGGCAAAGCGCGCAATGAAATACTCGGCAAGCACCGGAATATCCTCGCGCCGTTCGGCCAGCGACGGCAAATGCACGGGCACGACATTCAAGCGGTAATAGAGATCTTCGCGGAAGCGCCCCCCCGCGATTTCCTCGGCCAGATCGCGCGCGGTGGCGGAAACGACACGGACATCGACACGGACGATCCGTTGGCCGCCAATCCGGGTGAAGCTCTGGTCGGTCAGAACACGCAGGATCTTGGCCTGGGTCGGTACCGGCATGTCAGCGATTTCGTCGAGGAACAATGTGCCGCCATGCGCCTGTTCAAGCAAACCGGGCCGGACCTGGTCGCCGTCCTCGCTGCCGAACAATTCCTCTTCGACTCGCTCGGGGTCCATCCGCGCCGAGCTGACGGTAACGAACGGCGCGTTCGCGCGCGGGCTCCAATTGTGGAGCATCCGCGCCGCGATTTCCTTGCCGACGCCGGCAGGGCCGGTGATGAGAACGCGGCTGCCCGTGGGGGCAACGCGCTTCAGCGTCGCGCGCACCGCATTGATCGCGTTCGAGGTGCCGTTGAGCTCGTCGTCAGGGCCGATACGCTCTTTGAGTGTCGCATTCTCGCGGCGGAGGCGTTCGGTCTCGGTGGCGCGCGCAACCAACAGGGTCAATCGCTCGGCCTCGAACGGCTTTTCGATGAAATCGACCGCGCCACGCCGGATAGCATGGACGGCAGTGTCGATGTTCCCGTGTCCCGAGAACACCAGCACCGGCAAGGTCGGGTCGCGCTCCTTGAGCACGTCGAGCAGTTCGAGGCCGTCGAGCCGCGAACCCTGTAACCAGACGTCGAGCAGGACCAGCGACGGGCGGCGTTCGGCAAGTGCGGCAAGCGCGGCATCGCTGTCGGCGGCGACGCGCGTGGTATAGCCCTCGTCTTCGAGCACGCCCGCGACCAGCTCGCGGATATCGCGTTCGTCGTCGACCACGAGAATGTCGAGCGCCATCAGGCTGCTGCCTCCGCTTGTTCGGATTCCATCGCGGCGAGTGCCACGGTGTCGAAATCAATGGTCACGACGGTGCCGCCGCCTTCGCGGTCGCCGAAACGCATCGTCGCGAAATGCTCCTCGACGATCTTTTTGACGATCGCGAGGCCGAGGCCGGTACCGCGCGCGCGGGTGGTGACATAGGGTTCGACAAGGCGCTCGCGGTCGGCGGGCAAGCCGATGCCGTTGTCGCTGACCGACAGCCGGACCGCGCTGGGCAAGGTGTCGATCGTCAGGACGATCTCGCTATCGGCTGGCGCCTCGACCGCTTCGATGGCCTCCACGGCATTCTTGACGATGTTGGTCAGTGCCTGCCCCAGCTGGCGACGGTCGCAGACGAGATCGGGGTGGATGTCGGGCGCGACCATGCGGAACTTGATCGCGGGGTGCGCGACTTCGTGAAGGAACAGCGTCTGGCGCGCGATGTCGACGAGCGATTCGGGCCGGAACGATGGTTTGGGCATCCGTGCGAACGACGAGAACTCGTCGACCATCCGGCGCAGGTCGCCGACTTGCCGGACAATAGTGTCGGTCAGCTTGGTGAAGGTGCCGGGGTCGCTGGTGATTTCGGCACCGTAGCGACGCTTCAACCGTTCGGCGGCGAGCTGGATCGGGGTCAGCGGATTCTTGATCTCATGCGCGATACGCCGTGCGATGTCGGACCAAGCGGCGCGGCGCTGATCGCTTAACTGCTGGGTCATGTCGTCGAAGGTCAGGACGTGGCCGCTGTCGTCGCGCGCAACCTTCACCGCCAACGTGCGGGTTTCGCCTTCACGGGCGAGTTCGATGACCGACTCGCGTTTGCCGCTGGTAACGAGGTCGGCGAGTTCGGGCGAAATTTCGGCCAAAGGCCTGCCAACCAGCGGGCCATCTGCTGACGAAAGTAGCGCCGCCGCCGACGCATTGGTCAGCCGCACCTGTCCCGCAATATCGACCGACACGACGCCCGCACTGACGCCGGAGAGCACCGCCTCGATCAGTGCACGGCGGCGCTCGATCTGGTCGTTGGCAGCAATCAGGTCGCCGGTCTGTTCCTGAAGTCGCCCCGTCATGCGGTTGAACGCCGTCGCCAGCGTGCCGACCTCATCACGGCTGTGCGGTCCAGCCACACGCGCCGACAAATCGCCCCCGGCAACGCGCCGCGCCGCATCGACGAGCTGCCCCACCGGCTGAACCAACCTGTCGGCGACGCCAAGCGCGATCCACACTGCCGCGCCGACGATCAGGAGCGAGATTACCAGAAGTGCCGCATTGAAGCGCAACTGCAACGACCGCGACCGCGCCGACAGATCGCGGTAGTCGGTGAGCACCGCGCGGGCGCGCTGGATATGTTCGCCGAAAATTGGATCGAACTTAGCAGCATATAGATAGTCTTCCCTGCCGATCGGCAGCCGCGTCACCGCACCGATGCCATCGGCGCTGTTCACGGGCGCATGTCTAGCTCCCTTGCGAAGCGCCTCCAGCTTTTCGGGCGTAACAAAACGGTTGATGTCGCGCGCCCGCGGGTCGAGCAGCACCAGCGTTTGCACGTCCTTACCCGGCTCGGCGTGTAGCAACACAGCCTCGGACAGCTCGCGGTAAACGAGTTGTTTGCCGAAATAGTCGAGGAATTGCGGATCGTCGAAGCGCACGCGCGTGAGTGCGTCGGCCAGATCGGCCGCCATAATTTCGGTGTTAACCGCGACGCGCGCCTCCTCACGCGCATAGCTATCCTGCGCGACACTCGCCGCGCCCTCCAGCGTCGCCTTGGCGCGATCCGAGAACCAGAACTGGACTCCCGCCTGGAACAGCAGCGACGCGAAGACGACAACGAGGAGCGTCGGCACGCTGGCCACAAGCGAGAAGATCGCGACGAGTCTGACATGCAAGCGCCCGTCGCCGCCGACAATCGAGCGCGCTGCCCGTCCGCGTGCGATGCGGCGACCGATCAACACAAGCAGCGCTATCGCGGGAATGAGATTGCCCAGCAGCAGTGCGGCCACGACGGGCGGGGTCAGTAAGCGCTGCGTGTCGGTGCCGGTCAGCGTCGCCCAGGTAATCACCGCCATGGCGACCGAGAGCGAAAATGTGCCGATCTCGACAAACGGCACCCAGCGCCGCCGACGCAACCAGAAGGCCGAGCGAATACGCAACTGACGAAGGGCGGGTGACGTCATTGTTGCCACAATACAACAATTGCGTGACATTCCAAGCACAGTTGATCGAGAGTGCGCTCAGTCGCGGTTGCGACGCCCCGGCTCGATACCAAGTTCGGTCAGGCGCTTGCGGAGTGTGTTGCGGTTGATGCCGAGCAATTCGGCCGCGCGAAGCTGGTTGCCGCGCACGGCGGCAAGCGTTGCGCGAAACAACGGGCGCTCGACGTCGGCTAGCACACGGTCATAGAGCCCCGGCGGTGGCAAACCGTCGCCAAAGCCGACGAAATAACGCGCCAGATGGGTGTCGAGCGCGTCGGACAGTGTTTCGGCAACAGGCGCGCGTTCGCCCGTGCCACCGCCGATTTGCGCGTCGATCAGCGCGGCAGGGATAATCGGATCGCGGCTGATCGCGGCCAGCCGCCGCATGAGATTGTCGAGTTCGCGGACATTCCCCGGCCAGCCATGGGCGCGCAGGCGGCTTTCGGCATCGCCCGAGAGGCGGCGGCGCGGCAGGCCTTCGGCGGCAGCGCGTTCGAGAAACGAATTGGCGAGCAGCAAAATGTCGTCGCCGCGCTCGCGCAACGGCGGCAGCGGAATCGGCACCACGTTGAGACGGTAGTACAAATCCTCGCGGAACTGCCCTGCCTCGATCAGCGCGGGCAGATTCTGGTGTGTCGCGGCGACGATGCGGACATCAACGCTGACCGTGCGCCCGCCGACGGTAGTAAAAGCGTTCGATTGCAGCACGCGCAACAGTCGCGTCTGCGCTTCCATCGGCATGTCGCCGATTTCGTCGAGGAACAAGGTGCCGCCATTGGCTTCTTCGAACCGGCCCGTCGCGCGGGCGTTGGCCCCGGTAAATGCGCCGCGCTCGTGCCCGAACAGCTCGGCCTCGATCAATTCGCGCGGGATGGCGGCCATGTTGACCGGCACGAACGGCTTTTTGCGTCGGCCGCCCATGTCGTGGATGGCGCGCGCGACGAGTTCCTTGCCCGTTCCCGATTCACCCAGCACGAGCACGCTCAGGTCGTTGCCGACGACGCGCGCGATCATGCGGTAGACGTCCTGCATCGGCGGCGAGCGCCCGATCAAGGGGAGCGCAGCGTCGGTTTCACCAAGGTCGCCCTCGCTCGCGCCGAGCCGTGCCAGCCCGCTGCGGACCGCTTGGGCCAGCGCGTCTAGGTCGAACGGCTTGGGCAGATAGTCGAACGCGCCCTGCTCGGTAGCGCGCACTGCCGTCGTCAGCGTATTTTGCGCCGAAAGGACGATCACCGGCAAATCGGGGTAGCGCGACAATATGTCGGGTACGACGTCGAGGCCGTTCCCGTCGGGCAAGATGACGTCGGTAATCAGCAAGTCGGGCGCGAATTTTTCGAGCGCCTGTGCCTGCGCGGCGAGGCTGCCGACCGCCTGAACATTATAGCCTTCGCGGCGCAGCGCCTCGCCAACAACAGTGCGGATCGCAGCGTCGTCATCAACGACGAGGATGCGTGCGCCTCTCATGCTGCTCTCGGCAGCAGGATGCGGAACACCGACTTGGGCGGGGTGCCGTCGCGCGCGAACTGGACGATGCCGCCATTGTCGCGGACGAGCTTGTCGACCAGCGCAAGGCCTAGCCCGCGCCCCGACGACTTCGACGACACGAACGGCTCAAACAGATGGTCGACGATTTCGTCGGCGGGACCGGGGCCGTCGTCAACGACGCCGACCTCGATCGGCAACGCGCGTCGTGTACTGCCTTCGCTGCCCACCGAGACGCCATGCCGGTAACGGGTCGTGAGCGTCACAGTGCCGCGCTGGCCTTCAGGAACAGCTTCGGCGGCGTTCTTGATCAGGTTCAGCAACACTTGCACCAGTGAATCCCTGTGGACGAAAACGGGCGGCAACGATGGGTCATAGGCGTCATGGATGTCGATGCGGTCGCCGAAGCCCGCTGCCGCGACCGCCCGGGCATGTTCGAGGATCGCATAGAGGTTTTGCGCGGTGCGTTCGAGCGGGCGGCTGTCGGTGAACGCCTCCATCCGGTCGATCAGCGCGGTGACGCGGTCGACCTCGTCGCGGATGAGGCGCGTCAGGTCGGCCCCGCTGTCGCTGACTTGCGTGTCGAGCAATTGCGCCGCGCCGCGGATGCCCGACAGTGGGTTCTTGATTTCGTGTGCAAGCATCGCTGCTGCGCCGATGGCCGAGCGGCTGCGGTCGCGACGGTCGAACTGCTGGCCCATCGTCTGCGCCGCCGTCGCGGAGTGGAGGGTCACGAGCCGCCAGCCGGGGTGATCCGACAGCGGCGTCGCATGAAAATCGGCGCGCAACCGCACCCCGCGCGCGGTTTCGAGCTGGCAATCATAGGCCGCGAACACCGATTCCTCGCGTAGCCCGTCGTAACAGGCGGGCGAAATCCGCAGCACAATGCCGAGCGGCTTGTGCAGTAGGTGCGCGGCGCTGGCGTTGAGCAGCATTTCCGCCGCGGCATTGACGCTGGCGATGCACCCTTCCCCGTCGAGCACGAGCAAGGCGATGGGCAGCGCCGCAACCAGCGCGTCGGCCGAAGGCGTCACGGCGTCGATCAGGCGGCTGCGCGCGAGCGCCACGGCGCGTAAAATTGGTCGAGCATCGACAGCACGGTCTTGGAATCGGGAATGCGGTTCACCTCGTTGCGGAACTCCGCCGAACCATGCAGCCCTTTGGTATACCAGCCGATGTGTTTGCGCGCCATGTTGACGCCGGTCATCTCGCCATAATGGTCGAGCATCATCCGGTAATGTTCTATAATCAGGTGATATTGTTCCTCGACACTCAGCTCGGCGATGTGTCGTCCATCGGTCAGAAACGCCATTGTCTGCGCGAGCAGCCACGGGCGTCCATAGGCGCCGCGCCCGATCATCACGCCGTCCGCGCCTGATTGGTCGAGCGCCGTCACCGCGTCCCCGGGCGAGCAAATATCGCCGTTGACGATGACGGGTATCCGCACCGCATCCTTCACCTGCCGCACGAACGCCCAGTCGGCGCTGTCGCGGTACATCTGGTTGCGGGTGCGACCGTGGACGGTGATGAGCTTTGCGCCCAGATCCTCGGCGATATGCGCGAGTTCGGGCGCGTTGAGGCGGGTGTGGTCCCACCCCATCCGCATCTTGACCGTGACCGGCACATCGACGGCTTTCACGACCGCGTCGATCAGCGACGCGGCGAGCGGCAGGTCGCGCATCAGCGCCGACCCCGCATCGCCGTTGACCACCTTTTTCACCGGGCAACCCATGTTGATGTCGATGATCGCTGCCCCGCGGTCGGCATTGAGCTTCGCGGCCTCGGCCATTTCGTACGGGGTGCAGCCCGCGAGTTGCATCGACACCGGCTCCTCGGTCGCGTGCCACGCCGCCTTTTGCAGCGACTGCCGCGTCTCGCGGATCATCGCCTGCGACGCGATCATCTCGGTGACGTTCAACCCCGACCCGAACCGCCGCACGATCCGCCGGAACGGCATATCGGTCACCCCCGTCATCGGCGCGAGGATGACCGGCGTCTCGATACGGATCGGGCCGATGTTGATGGGTTGGATACGGTTCACAGGTGTTTGCCTAAAAATCAGGCAGTATTGTAGCTTCATTGCTCGGGGCGAACAAGGGCAAGGATGCTGGCGACCAGTCGCATCGCTGTGATTCATATTCTTGACGTCCGCATCGTCGTAGCGGAAGTGCATTTGTATGGATCAGCGTGTCGCCGAATTGCATTGCATAATGCCAATTGCGAACGTGCAGTCCGTCTTGACGCACGGAATTTTGTCATACGAGCGCGCGGGGCAACTGGCTCATGACTCTGTCGCCATGCAGCTGGTGCAAGATTTGCGGGACCAGAAGCGGGTGCCGCGAGGCCTCAAGCTGCACCAGTATGCCAACCTCTATTTCCATGCACGCAACCCGATGCTCTTTTTGAGACGAGGCGAAAGCCACGGGTTGTGCGTGTTACGCGTGTCTCTCGACGTGCTCGCGACCCCCGATGTCGTCATTACGGACAGCAACGCAGCAAGCGCCTATGCACGCTTTCTACATCCCTCGCAGTGGGCCTTGATCGATTTCGACGACGTGCTTGCCGACAATTGGACGCATCCCGACGATCAGCGTCGCTACTACCAGCACAAGTCGCGCAAGTGTGCGGAGGTGCTGGTACCGCATCGTATACCGCCGGATCTATTGCTGGGTGCGCGAGTGAATGGTCTGCTGGCCATGAGTCGATTGGTCGCGGTAGCACCGGATTTTCCGGTCATCATCGATCCTGATATGTTCTTTCAGCAATAATTGTGCTAGCGAGGCCCGCATGTTCAAAGCCCTGATCGGAGACCTGTTCGCCAGCAATGCCCAGACTCTGGTCAATACCGTAAATTGTGTCGGTGTGATGGGCAAAGGCGTGGCACTGGAGTTCAAGAACCGTTTCCCTGCCATGTCTAAAGACTATGTGGGCCGTTGCGCGCGCAACGAGGTACGGCTGGGCGAACCGTATCTTTATGTAGACGATACGGGCAGCCGGATCGTCAATTTTCCTACAAAGGGCCATTGGCGGTCTTCCTCTAGACTTGTGGACATCGAGACCGGACTCGACCGCCTTGCGGCACGCGCATTCAATTGGAACATCACAAGTCTGGCAGTGCCGCCGCTTGGCTGCGGCAACGGCGGTTTGAATTGGAGCGAAGTAGGACCGCTCATCTACGCCAAGCTGCAACACCTTGAATTCGACATCGAGGTTTACGCGCCATACGGAACGCCAAAGAGCGAGCTGACGACCGACTTCCTGACGGCCCCTTCTCAACTGAGCCTGACAGGGCGCGGCGTGAGGCCAAGCAAACCCAGTCCGAGCTGGATTCCACTGATGGAGGTGCTGCGTGATCTTGAAGCCCAGCCTTATGCCAATCCTGTGGGCCGAACGATCTTTCAGAAGATCGCGTACGTTCTGACCCAGATGGGGGTTCCGACAGGCTTCGAATTCGGCAGAGGGAGTTATGGTCCGTTCTCAGGTGATATGAAGAGCGCGCTGCACGATTTCGCCAACCGGAATTGGCTTCACGAAGCGCAGCTCGGCAAAATGATCGCTTATCGGGTCGGCGATCAGTACGAAAAGGACCGGAGAAAACTTGAACCTGAGATCCAAGTTTATCGCCGAAAAATCGACAAGACCGTCGATCTGTTCAGCAGGATTAAAAGCACCGGGCAGGCGGAAGAGGTGGCGACCATCATCTACGCCAGCCAATCGATCAAGGCGCGCACGTCAAACGCAACCATTTCTGAACAACATATCCTGGACTATGTGCTTGACTGGAAACCGTCTTGGCGTTCGGACGACAAGCGCGTTGCCGTGGCCAGTGCCATTCGAAATTTGGTGCTGCTGAACTGGGTTAAGGCCGACATCAGTGAAACGATGACCGAAACGGTCATATAGTTTCATGCCCTACCCCACTGCCGTCCTGATCGTTGCTGCCGGGCGCGGGGAGCGTGCGGGTGGCGCAGTGCCGAAGCAATTTTCGCTGCTCGGCGGGGTGGCGGTGATTGCGCGGGCGGTTGCGGCGTTTGGGGACTTGCCGGTATTTGTCGTGGTTGCCGAGGGGCAACACGCGGCGTTGGCGGCGGCGCTTGGCGCGCGCGCGGTCTCTGGCGTTGTCATCGGTGGGGCGACACGGCAGGAGTCGGTGCGGAACGGGTTGGCAGCGATTGGCGAGGCAGGTGGGGCCGACAAGGTGCTCGTGCACGATGCCGCTCGCCCGCTCCTGCCCCGTGCAGTGCTCGACAACCTTATTGCGGCGCTCGACACGCGTGACGGTGCTGTGCCGGTGTTGCCGGTCGCCGACAGCCTCGCGCGCGGCGATGCGCTGATGGGCGAGACGGTGGACCGTGCGGGCTTGTGGCGCGTTCAGACCCCGCAAGCGTTTCGCATGGACGCCCTCATGACGTCACTTTCACGCTGGACCGGGGAGGCCGCGACCGACGAGGCGCAGGTCGTGCGTGCTGCTGGATATAGCGTGGCGACCGTTTCTGGAGATATGATGCTCGACAAGATCACCCACCCGCAGGACTTTGCTCGAGCCGAAGCGTTGCTCGCCACCCGCATGGTTTCGCGCAGTGCCAGTGGCTACGACGTCCACCGGCTGGCCGAGGACGAGGAGCTGTGGCTCGGTGGGGTGAAGATCGAGCACACACACGGGCTGTCGGGGCATTCGGACGCCGATGTCGCGCTTCATGCTATTACCGATGCCGTGCTTGGCACGATCGGGGCGGGCGATATCGGCAGCCATTTCCCGCCGAGCGACGCGCAGTGGCGCGGCGCGGCGTCGCACCGGTTTCTCGCCCATGCGGCGGAATTGGTTGTGGCGAAGGGCGGCATAATCGACTTCATCGACCTGACGCTGATTTGCGAAGCGCCCAAGATCGGCCCGCACCGCGAGGCGATGCGCGCGCGGATCGCGGAAATCTTGCACCTTCCCGTCAGCAGGATTAGCGTCAAAGCCACGACGACCGAGCGACTGGGCTTCACGGGACGCGGTGAAGGCATCGCCGCACAGGCCGTCGCGACGGTTCGTGTTCCGGAGGATATGTGAGCGAAACGACTGACACCGGGGCAGAAATGCACCGCGACTATCTGTTGCCCGAGGTGCTGGTCGAGGCGGCGCGGCGTGTCATTGATGCGAACCGCGCGGCGGGGCGAACGGTGTCGGTTGCAGAGAGTTGCACCGGCGGGCTGGTCGGCGCGGCGCTGACCGAGATACCGGGCTCGTCCGATGTGCTTCTCGCCAGCATCGTTTCCTATGCGAACGAGGCGAAAATCTCGTTGCTCGGCGTCGGCAGCGACATTGTCGAGACGTTCGGATCGGTGTCGGTGGCGACGGCATGGGCAATGGCGCGCGGGATGATGGAGCGCAGCGGGGCCGATGTCGCGGTTGCGATCACCGGTATCGCGGGGCCGCACGGCGGGACAGAGAAGAAACCGGTCGGCATGGTCGTCTTTGCGAAAGCACTGCGGGGAAGCGACCCTGACGATATCGATGCACAGAAACGGCACTTCCCCGATACCGGGCGCGGCGGTGTGCGACTTCAGGCGGCGCTGTGCGCGCTTGAACTGCTGATGCCCGACGAGGCATCGTAGAGCGCATCGGCTCGCGTTTCGAACGCGCCGATCATCTTGCGGAGCGCCTGATCAAAAAACTGCCCGGCGATAGCTTCGAACAACCGGTTCTTGAACGCGAAATCGACAGTGAAGTCGACGGTGCATCCGGTCGGGGTCGATTCGAACACCCATTCGTTGCGGAGGTGCTTGAGCGGGCCATCTAGGTAATCGACACGGATCGTGCGCGGGCGCGCCTTCAACACGCGCGAGGTGAATTTCTCTCGGAGCGATTTAAACCCGACGAGCAGGTCGGCGACCATTTCGGTGTCGCTGTTTGAGCGCACTCGCACAGCGGACACCCAAGGCAGGAACTCGTGATAGCGCGCGACGTCGGCGACAAGGTCGTACATCGCCTCTGCGCCGTACGGCAGGTTGCGGCGTTCGTGGTGGCGGGGCATCAGCCGAATTTCGCTTCCCGCGCTGCCTTCAGCTTCGCGAAATCATCGCCTGCGTGATAGCTTGATCGCGTCAGCGGGGTCGAAGCGACCAGCAGGAACCCCTTGGCGCGGGCAATCGCGGCATAGGCGTTGAACGTCGCGGGTGTCACGAACTCCTCGACCCTGGCGTGGCGCGGGGTCGGCTGGAGATACTGGCCCAGCGTCAGGAAATCGACGTCGGCGGACCGCATGTCGTCCATGACCTGATGAACCTCCATGCGTTGCTCGCCCAGCCCCATCATCATCCCCGATTTGGTGAAGATGGTCGGGTCATGGCGCTTGACGCTCTCGAGCAGGCGGAGCGACGCATAGTAGCGCGCACCGGGGCGGATCGTCGGGTAGAGGCGCGGCACGGTTTCGAGATTGTGGTTGTACACGTCAGGCCGCGCCGAAACGATTGATTCGACAGCAGCTTGCGACTTGTTCCTGAAATCGGGTGTTAGGATTTCGATGGTCGTGCTGGGCGTCGTGCGCCGCAGCGCCTCGATCACCTTGACGAATTGCGACGCCCCGCCGTCGGGCAAATCGTCACGGTCGACCGAGGTCACGACGATATGTTCGAGGCCGAGTTCGGCGGCGGCATCGGCGGTGTGCTGCGGCTCCATCGCATCGACCGCGCGCGGCATGCCCGTCTTGACGTTGCAGAACGCGCACGCCCGGGTGCAAGTGTCGCCCAGGATCATCACCGTCGCATGCTTCTTGGTCCAGCACTCACCGATGTTCGGACAGGCGGCTTCCTCGCACACTGTGGCAAGGTTGAGTCGGCGCATCAGTGCCTTCGTCTCGGCAAAAGCCGCGCCCATCGGCGCCTTGACCCGAATCCAGTCGGGCTTGCGCGGGCGCAGGGAAATGATCGCGGGGTCGGCTTCGCTCATGACGTGCAGATAGGGACAGTGCGACCGCTTGTCATCTGTTCCGCCCTCGCCTAGCCGCCACAATCGTCATGCCCGAATTTGCATCCCTTATCGAAGGCTATCGACGGTTCAGGTCCGGACCCTACCGCGACCAGAAGCAACGCTATGACGCACTCGCCGAAGGTCAATCGCCACCCGTCATGATCATTTCATGCTGCGACAGCCGCGTCGATCCGGCAACGATTTTCGATACGGTGCCGGGACAGGTTTTTGCGCTCCGCAATGTGGCCAATCTGGTGCCACCGTTCGAAACGACGGCGGGGCGGCACGGGGCTTCGGCAGCGATCGAGTTCGGCGTGCTGGGATTGCAGGTGCGCCATATCGTCGTGGTCGGCCATGGCGCGTGCGGCGGCATCAAGGCAGCGTTGAGCGGCGCTCGGCTCGGCCCTGAATCGGGTGGATTCGTCGACAGCTGGATGGACATAATCGAGGACGCGCGGGCGCGCGTCGTCGCCGAAGATGGCGATGATCCGTCGGCAGCGCTGGAGCGCGAAGCGATCAAGGTCAGCCTCGCGAACCTGCGAACCTTTCCCTATATCGCTGCGCGGGAGGCAGCGGGCGAATTGAAACTGCACGGAGCTCTGTTTGCCATCGGCGATGGCGTGCTGCACGTTCTCGACGAAGCGACGGGGGCGTTTTCGCCCGCCTAGATCTCTACCTGACTGCCCAACTCCACCACCCTGTTCGTCGGCAGACGGAAAAACTCCATCGCGCTTTCCGAATTGTTGAGCATCCACGCGAACAGCTTTTCGCGCCAGATCGCCATACCCGGCCGCGATGACGGCAACAGCGTCTGGCGCGCGAGGAAGAAGCTGGTGTCCATCATCTTGAACGCAGGGCCACAGCCCGTGAGGCGCGCCAGCGCAGCGGGCACATCGGGTTCCTGCATGAAGCCGTATTTGACGACGAGCCGGTGAAAGCCTTCGCCAAGGTCTTCGAGGCGACAGCGCGTCTCTTCCTCGACAAACGGCATGTCGGCGATCTTGACCGTCAGCAGAATAACGCGGTCGTGGATGACCTTGTTGTGCTTGAGGTTGTGGAGCAGCGCGTGCGGCACGCCGTCGGACGCCGATGTCATGAAAACGGCCGTGCCGGTCACGCGGGTTGCCGAACTTGCTGCCGACTGGATGAACACCTTTACCGGCATCGCCGCCTCGCGCAGACGCGCGATCATCAGTTCGCGGCCCCTGGCCCATGTCGTCAGCAGCACGAAGATGATTGCCGCGACCAGCAGCGGCAACCAGCCGCCTTCGGGAACCTTGATCAGGTTCGACGAGAGATATGCGCCGTCGATGATCAGGAATGTGCCGGTGACCAGATACACTCGCCATTTCGGCCAGTTCCAGACCTTGGCGGTCAGCACACCGATCATCATCGTCGAGATGAACATCGTCCCCATCACCGCGATGCCATAAGCGGCGGCAAGGTTGCTCGATTTCTGGAAGGTCAGCACGAGCAGCAGCACGAGCAGCATCAGCACCCAGTTGACGACGGGCACATAGATTTGCCCATATGCGCTGGCGCTGGTGTGGATGATCTTGAGCCGTGGCATCATGCCGAGCTGGACCGATTGCTGGACGACCGAGAACGCGCCGGTGATCATCGCCTGGCTGGCAATGATCGTGGCGAGCGTGGCGAGGATGACGAGCGGCAGGCGGAATTCTTCGGGTGCCATCAGGAAGAACGGGTTCGACGCCGCTTCGGGCACGCGCATCAGCAGCGCCGCCTGTCCCAGATAGTTGAGCATCAGCGCGGGCAGGACGATCCAGATCCATGCCAAGCCGATCGGCTTGCGCCCGAAATGGCCCATGTCGGCATAGAGTGCCTCGGCCCCGGTGACGGCCAACACAATCGACCCGAGCGCAAGGAACGCGAGCAGCGGGTCGTTCTGGAAGAACATGAAGGCGTAATAGGGCGACAGCGCCATTATCACGTCGGGGCGCTGCACCATCTGCACGACGCCCAGCGTTGCCAGCGTCGCAAAATAAACGAGCACGATCGGACCGAAAAACTTGCTGATCGTCTCGGTCCCGCGCGACTGGACCATGAACAGGCCGACGAGGATACCGACCGCAATCGGCAACACAAACCCGCCAAAGCGCGTGTCGACGACAGTCAGCCCCTCGACGGCGGACAGCACCGACATGGCAGGCGTAATCATGGCGTCACCGAAGAACAGCGCGGTAGCGGTCACCGCGAGCATGACAAGCAGCCCCGATCGTTTGCCGCCGCCGGTCTTGCGCGTAATTAGCGCGAGCAGCGCCATGCTGCCGCCCTCGCCCTTGTTGTCGGCCTTGAGCACCAGCATGACGTATTTGACCGTCACGATCATCATCAACGACCAGAATACAAGGCTCAGCACGCCGAAGACGTGAAGCATGTCGACCGGCAGCGGGTGGTGGCCGCGGAAGGTTTCCTTCATCGCATAAAGCGGTGACGTGCCGATATCGCCGAACACCACGCCGATCGCGCCAAGCGCCAATTTGGGCAGGCTGCCGCCAACGCGGTGGCCCTCGCTATTCTCGTCGTCGCTGTGGATGGGCGCTACAGTCGTGTCGGCGCTGGTCATGGACGGGCGGAACCTGCCAAATATGTGCGGCCTAACGCCGGACGCGCGCCCCTAGCACCAGCTTTTGGGCGGTGCAATCGAGACAAAGCCGTTGGGCGCTGATAGAAACTCACGCAACAATGTTTCAAGGAGTCGTGCGATGCGCGTTGGCGTTCCCAAAGAGATCAAGAACCATGAATATCGTGTCGGGCTGACCCCGGCATCGGTCGCCGAACTGACGGCGGCGGGTCACGAGGTCGTGGTCGAGGCGCTGGCCGGCAATGGCATCGATTTCAGCGACCGCGACTACATGGATGCGGGCGCGCGCATCCTGCCCAACGCCGCTGAGGTGTTCATGGCTGCCGACATGATCGTGAAGGTAAAGGAGCCGCAACCCGCTGAAATTGCGATGCTTCAGGCGCGGCATACGTTGTTCACCTATCTCCACCTCGCCCCCGATCCAGATCAGGCCAAGGGGCTGATGGCATCGGGCGCGACCTGCATCGCCTATGAAACCGTCACCTCGAAATCGGGTGCGTTGCCGCTGTTGAAGCCCATGTCCGAAGTCGCCGGGCGCATGTCGGTGCAGGTCGGCGCGCATTATCTTGAGAAGGAACAGGGTGGTCGCGGCGTATTGCTGGGCGGGGTGCCTGGCGTCGCACCAGCGCGGGTGGCGATCCTCGGCGGCGGCATTTCGGGGGTCAACGCGGCGCAAATGGCGGTCGGGATGCGCGCCGACGTGACAATTTATGACATTAACAACGACCGGCTGGCCGAACTTGACATGTTTTTCTCGTCGCAGATCAAGACGCAATACGCCTCACGCGCGGCGATTGCGGCGGCGGTCGAGCGCGCGCATCTGGTGATTGGCGCAGTGCTGGTGCCCGGGGCTGCCGCGCCTAAGCTGGTGACGCGCGACATGCTCAAAACGATGAAGCGCGGCTCGGTGCTGGTCGATATCGCTATCGATCAGGGCGGGTGTTTCGAAACCTCACGCCCGACAACGCACGACGACCCGGTCTATATCGAGGAAGGCGTCATCCATTATTGCGTCGCGAACATGCCCGGTGCGGTCGCGCGGACGTCGGCGTTCGCGCTGAACAATGCGACGCTGCCGTTCGTGGTGCGGCTGGCCAATCAGGGCGCAGAGGCAGCAATGGCGGCGGACCCGCATCTGGCGGCGGGGCTGAACGTCATGGGCGGGCAAATCAGGCACCGGGCAGTGGCCGACGCGCTGGGGCTGCCGTTCGTGGCACTGAGCGTTTAAAGAACAACTCGCCCGCCTTCGGCGAAGCTCAGAACAGGCTTCGAGGGGCGGATTGGCGCGCAATGCATTCGACCTACCTTTCGTCGCGTGATTCGGTGTAGCTCAAGGGATGAGTCGCTTCTCGCCCCAGTTTCTCGATGAATTGCGCGGACGCACCCTGCTATCCGCGCTGATCGGGCGCGGCTTGAAGCTGACGCGGGCGGGCCGTGAGTGGAAGGCGTGCTGCCCGTTCCATCACGAGAAGTCGCCGAGCTTTTATGTCAATGATGACAAAGGCTTCTATCATTGCTTCGGCTGTTCAGCCCACGGCGACGCCATCCGCTGGATGACCGACCAGCAGGGGCTGTCGTTTCTCGATGCCGTCAAGGAACTGGCGGATAATGCGGGTCTCGCCCTGCCCGCGCCCGACCCGCGCGCCGCCGAGCGCGACGAGGCGGCGTCGAAGCAACATGACGTCATGGCAGCGGCGGCGGAATGGTTTGCGGGGCAGTTGCGCGAGGATGGCGGCGCGGAGGCGCGGGCATATCTGGCAAAACGCGGGATTACCCCTGCCACGGTCGAGACCTTCGGCATGGGCTTTGCGCCTGACCGCCGCGATGCACTGAAGGCCGCACTGGCCCGGTTCGGCGAGGCGGCGCTGATCGAAGCGGGGCTGCTGATCTCGGTCGAAGAGAAAACGCCGTACGACCGGTTTCGCGGACGCTTGATGATCCCCATCCGCGACCCCCGGGGCCGCGTGATCGCATTCGGCGGGCGGATATTGGGCGCGGGCGAGCCGAAATATCTCAATTCGCCCGACACCCCGCTCTTCGACAAGGGGCGCACGCTCTACAATCTCGACCGCGCTGCGCCGGTCGCGCGCAAGGCCGGACGGCTGATCGTCGTCGAGGGCTATATGGACGTGATCGCGCTTGCACAGGCGGGCATCGGCGAGGTGGTGGCCCCGCTCGGCACTGCGCTGACAGAGGCGCAGCTGGAACGGCTGTGGCGCGTCGTCGATGTGCCTGTGCTGTGTCTGGACGGCGACAGTGCGGGAAAGAAAGCGGCCGTGCGCGCAGCCGAACGGGCGCTGCCCCTGCTCGCACCGGGGCGGTCGTTGTCGATTGCGATGCTGCCTGCGGGCAAAGACCCCGACGATATGGTGCGGGGTGGCGGACCTGCCGCGTTCGAGCCGCTGGTCGAGAGCGCACTGTCGCTGGTCGATCTGCTGTGGGATCACGAGGTCGCCGCGCTGCCGCTCAAGACGCCCGAAGCGCGTGCTGGGCTGAAGCGACGGCTGTCAGAACTGTCGGCAACGATTTCCGATAGCGACGTCCGGCAACAATATCAGGAGGAGCTGCGGCAACGGTTCGAGGCGGCGTTCTTCGCGCCGCGTGGCGACCGCCGCCCTGCTCCCGCACGCAACAGCCGCCTGGGTGGCAAGAAGTGGTTCGATCCGGCCCCCGCCCTGCCCGGCCAGCGCGCCCGCACTATCGGCGGCGGCGGTGTCCATGCGCTGTACGGGCGTGCGATCATGGCCGGCCTGCTCCGCCACCCGACGATGGTGACGACGTGCGCTGAGGCGCTTTCGATGCTAGTGATCGAGGACGGCGACCTCGACCGGCTGCGCTCGGTGCTGCTCGAGGCGGCCTATGACCCGCCCACCGTTGAATCGGGTGGGATCGACACCATATTCGCCCAGACGGGCCTTTCGGCGCTCGTCGAGTCGCTGCGGCGTGCGAACGGGCTTGCCTTTTCGTTCACGCGCGGCGAAGCGGACGCCGAAGTGGCGCGCAGGGATTTGGCACTGGCGATCGAGGCACTGGCATCGCGGCCCGAACTGGACGCGGCGCTCGAGGCAGCGACGGCACGGCTGGCAATGGGGGCCGATGCCGACGGATTTGCCGAGCAAATGCGGCTGATTGCGGCGCGGGCGGAAGCCGACAGGGTTTTAGCAGCCTTGTCGGACGACGAAGACGAATGATTGGGAACGGGTTTTAGATGGCGAAAACGAACGTGGCCGAAGCGCCGGATGCAGCTCCCGAAGGGGCAGATGCGCCGCTGATCGACTTGAACGATGCCGATATCAAAAAGATGGTCGCCCGCGCCAAGAAGCGCGGGTATATCACGGTCGACGATCTCAACGCCGCTGTCGGCGAGCTGACCACCGACCAGATCGAGGACGTCATGTCGGCGCTCAACGAAATGGGCGTCAACGTAGTCGAGAACGACGAAGCCAGCGAAGACGGCGACGACCAGAAGGAAGACGACGACGAGATCGAGGCCGTTGACGGCAGCGAATCCGGCCATGTCGCCGAAAAGGTCGTCAAGGTTACCGACCGCACCGACGACCCGGTCCGCATGTACCTGCGCGAAATGGGCGCCGTCGAGCTGCTCAGCCGCGATGGCGAAATCGCGATCGCCAAGCGGATCGAGGCCGGCCGCGACACGATGATCCTGGGCCTGTGCGAATCGCCGATCACCTTCCACGCCATCATCGGCTGGTCCGACGCGCTCAACGCCGGCACGATGCAGCTGCGTGAAATTCTCGACCTCGACGCGATGCTGTCGAAGGATCCCGCGCCCGAAACGCTGACCGACGACGACGAGAACGCCGACGGCGAGATCAGCGAAAAAAACGCCGGACCGACGTTCAAGGAAGAGGAAGAGCCCGAGGAAGTCGTTGCCGTGGCCAGCGAGGACGACCACGACGAAGATTCGCTGACCGAACGCCGCGCCCCGCGCCCGTCGGACGACGAGGAAGAGGACAACACGCTGTCGCTCGCCGCGATGGAAGAGTTACTCAAGCCTTCGGCACTCGAAAAGTTCGCCACGATCACGTCGCTGTTCAAGAAATTCAGCAAGGTCCAGCAGGCGCGCATCGACGCGCTGGGCGTCGGCAATGATTTCCCGGGCGGTGAAGAGAAGAAATACCACAAGCTGCGCGAGGAGCTGACCGCGCAAGTCGAAAGCGTCCAGTTCCACAACGCCAAGATCGAATATCTCGTCGACCAGCTTTATTCGTTCAATCGCCGGTTGACCGCACTCGGCGGACAGATGCTGCGTCTGGCCGAGCGCCACAAAGTGCCGCGCAAGGCGTTCCTCGACAGCTATGTAAACCGCGAGCTCGACGAGACCTGGCTCGACAGCGTCAAGGCCATCGACAAGAAATGGACCGCGTTTGCCTTCAACGAGGGCGACGCCGTCGAGCGTATCCGCGTCGAGATCGCCGAAATCGCGCAGGCGACCGGCATGTCGCTCAGCGAGTTCCGCCGCATCGTCAACACGGTGCAAAAGGCCGAGCGCGAAGCGCGCATCGCCAAGAAGGAAATGGTCGAGGCGAACCTCCGCCTCGTCATCTCGATTGCCAAAAAATATACGAACCGTGGCCTGCAATTCCTTGATCTTATTCAGGAAGGCAACATTGGCCTGATGAAAGCGGTTGATAAGTTCGAGTATCGCCGCGGCTATAAATTCAGCACTTACGCAACGTGGTGGATCCGTCAGGCGATCACGCGCAGTATCGCGGACCAAGCACGAACTATTAGAATACCCGTGCATATGATTGAAACTATTAATAAATTGGTGCGAACTTCGCGCCAGTTCCTCCACGAGCAGGGCCGCGAGCCCACGCCCGAGGAAATGGCCGAGCGCTTGTCGATGCCGCTCGAAAAGGTCCGCAAGGTGATGAAAATCGCCAAGGAGCCGATCTCGCTCGAAACCCCCATCGGCGACGAGGAAGATTCGCACCTGGGCGATTTCATCGAGGACAAGAATGCGGTCATCCCGGTCGACGCGGCGATTCAGGCCAACCTTAAGGAAACCGTCACCCGCGTGCTGGCGTCGCTCACCCCGCGCGAGGAACGCGTGCTCCGTATGCGCTTCGGCATCGGCATGAACACCGACCACACGCTCGAGGAAGTCGGCCAGCAGTTCAGCGTGACCCGCGAGCGCATCCGCCAGATCGAAGCGAAGGCACTCCGCAAGCTGAAGCACCCGAGCCGCAGCCGGAAAATGCGTTCGTTCCTCGACCAATAGGATCGACGGTCGGTGCTGTTCGACGACGTTATCCTCGGCCGCCGGAGCATCCGGGGCTATAAGCCCGATGCGGTGCCGCGCGCGCTGATCGAAGAAGTCATCGGCCTTGCCATGCGCGCGCCGTCGTCGATGAACACCCAGCCGTGGAATTTCACGATCGTCACCGGCGATCCGCTGGACCGCATCCGCGCGGGCAACACCGAGCGCATGGTCGCGGGCGTGCCCCAATCGCGCGAGTTCCGCACCGGCGAGGCGTTCGCCGGGCCGCACCGCGAGCGTCAGATCGGTGTCGCCAAGCAATTGTTCGCCGCCATGGGCATCGCGCGCGAGGATGCCGAGGCCCGGCAAGACTGGGTGCTGCGCGGATTCCGCCAGTTCGACGCGCCAGTCTGCGTCATCATCACTTATGACCGCGCCTGCGACGGCAGCGACGATACGCCGTTCGACTGTGGGGCGGTGGCGACCGCGCTGGTCAACGCTGCCTGGTCGCGGGGGCTGGGGGCGGTGATCAACAGCCAGGGCATCATGCAGTCGCCGGTGGTGCGCGAACATGCGGGGATTGCCGACGACCAGATCATCATGAAAAGCATCGCATTAGGCTGGCCCGATGAAACTTTCCCGGCAAACACCGTGGTTTCGACACGCAAAACGGTCGATGAAGCGACGGTGTTCGTAGGGTTCGGGGATTAGGCGCGCTGGCCGTGGCACTCGAGCAAGATTGGGGATTGCCTGCTAGTATGGCCGGAAGGTCGGGGATTCCGGAACGGCAGCTCTTGGACTGGCGAGCTGAAAAGCCGTCATTGTTTCGCGCCGCAGCAGATCGGCACCGTGACTTTGTCGGTTGTAGCGCGCCTTGAGGTGACGGGATAGCTGACACATAGCTTTAATCGTGCCAAGCATATGTCTCGCGTGTCTGAATGAGAAGTTGGCGAGGTTTCGATGTGGCCCACAGCGCTTAAGACGAAAATCATAACGCCGAAGCTCGAGGAGACACGCAATTTCTTCGTCACCTGCCTTGGGATGCGGGTTGTAGAAGAATGGCAGGAGGCAAACGACGTCGGGTGCATCCTCGCTCTTTCCGGCGATGGACTGGAATCGATGCTCGAAATTTATGAAGGTCCGCAATCTGATGGATTTGCCGGACTAAGCTTGCAATTTCGAACCGAGAACGTTTTGGCATTTAAGGCGAGTTTGTCACCGTCGATTGAGTGCCGTGGACCAACGAAACGACCTTGGGGCAGTTCTTATCTCTACCTCACCGATCCAAACGGCATCTCGGTGATTGTGTATGATGGCGGACTCTAACAGGCTGCAATAAGCCGTCTTTGCCGGGCCTTAACGGACGACAAATTTCGACCTGCCCCAATTCGGTGCTGAACAACCGAAAACTTGTCGCAACCTGCCCTGGTTCGCCACAACACGCCTACCCGCGCCGACCGCGAACCAACCCCCTCACACCACCCGCACCCGCACCACTCTTTCCTCCTTTGTCAGGGTACTCAGCCCCCACACCATCGCATCCGCCCGATCCGGCGACGTCCCCGGCCCGTCGTAGCCGCCACCCGCGATCAGCCCCAGCAATTGCGCTTCCAGCTCGGGAAACCGCCCCGCAAACCAAGCCCTGCCCGCTTCGAACAGATGCGCGACGGGTTCGGCGCGTTCGGCCTTTCCATGATGCGCGGTGACGAGGCGGACGTGGAGGTCGGGGTCGGCGGCGAGCAGGATCGATTTGACCATGCGGCCGCCCTGGTTGGATTCGGCGATGACTTCGCGGGTGCCGTGCGCGTCCGCAGCACCGACGACGGCGCGCGCCCAGCCCTCGGGCGAGCGACCGGTGACGCTGTGGTCGGCGAGGACATGGACATGGCCTGCGCTATCGCGGGCACAGGCAATGATGCCGCAAGTGCCCTCGCCGCTAGGGGGATCGACGGCGATGAGGGTGCGGGTGAAGGGGGGCGCTGCCGGGGACACCCTATTGGGTGTCCCCTGTAACGCGCCGACCTCGGAACAGGGGACACCCAATAGGGTGTCCCCGGGCAATATTCTGCACCGCTCGATCAGTTCGACCGTCCACAACGCCCCCGCCGCGCCCAGCAATTCGCCGTCGACCTCCTGCCGCCCTAGTCGCGTACCTTCGTACATGTCGCGGATCGTTTCGACATAAGCCGCCGAGATGTGCGGATTGGCATAGGTGCGTCCGCCCGTGGTGACGCAATCGCGCCGGGCCATGATGCGGGTCAGCACTGGCCCCGACTTTGGCGTGGTGGTGACGATAATGCGCGGGCGCGCGCCGAGCCGCAGGCCGAGTTGCAGCATGTCCCAGGTCGCCTGCGGCTTTTCCCATTTGGCCAGTTCGTCGCACCAGGCGATATGGTGTTCGGGGCCGCGCAATTGTTCGGGCGAGGCACCCGAAAACAGTGTTGCCTCTGCGCCATCGACAAAGCGCAGCAGGCGGCGGCTGGGCGACCAGTCGGCGATGCGGTCGCCCGCCACCGCGATCAGTCCGCTGTTGCCCTCGACCATGATTCGCCGCGCCTCGTCGAGCGTCGCGGCGACCAGCGCGATCCGCAAATTGCCATCGGCACAGGCGGCGCGGGCGACCCATTCGGCCCCGGCGCGGGTCTTGCCGAAGCCGCGTCCGGCCTTGATGACCCAGGTCTGCCAGTCGCCGGCGGGTGCTTCCTGACCGTCGTGGGCCCATTCGGGGAAGTAGCCATTGGCCCCCAGCACCGCGTGATCGCTGGCCGCACGGACCGCACGCGCGGCCTTGTCCGGCGCAAGGTCGGCAAGGATTTCAACGAGGCGGTTCTGGAGGCTTTCGGCTGTGGTGGCGCTCATGCAGGGTCCGGCCCGTGACGCGCGCGACGGACGGCGGCGACCTTTTTCAGGATTTCGGCGCGTGCCTTGTCGGGATCGGCAGGACGCAGGCGCCAGCGGCTGCCCGAGGGAAAGCCGTGCTTCACGCTCGCCTTGTGTAGTTGCAACACCGACAGGGCTTCCTTGATTGTCATTCTGGGGATCGGGCGATCGGGGTCGAAATCCCCGCCCGACAACGTATCGTTCGCCGCCTCCACCACCGCGAGTTCGAGGCGGGCATAGCCGGTGTCAAGCGCAGCGGCCCAGCGCTCGGCAAAGCCGACATGTTGCAGGCGACGGCGATAGGCGATCACGGTGGAAAACCCCGCCGCCGCAGCGGCGCGGCGGACATTGCAGGTGGCGGCGAGCGTTTCGAGGAACAGGGTTTCGGCGGTGCCGGACCAGCGATGTCCTTTGGTCTCGATCAGCTTGGGAGTTGCGGTGTCGTTGCCCTGCACGATTTCGCCCGGCGGGCCGATACGGTCGGTCGCAGATTGCATCTGATACTCCTGTGCTTTGTTCTAAATATGTTCCTTTTTGGGGAGGATGTCAAGCAGAAATGTGCCATATGGGTTGATTGAAAGGTCCGAAGGCGGGTGAACGCTCCTCGTCCTTGCAGTAAAAACGGGAATCCGGGTCGCGTTTCTATGATGTAGAGCTAGAGGTGCACACCCCACCGAATCCGACATGGCTGAGCTTGTCGAAGCCTCCTCCTTCTTCTTTCTTCGGCAGTTCGGAAGAAGAAAGCCCTTCGACAAGCTCAGGGAAGTCGTGCGGGAACCGAACTCTTCCGGCCTTTGGGTAACCAAACTGTGCCGCACCCCTCCCCGCCCTTGTCCCTCCGCGTGCCACCCGATAACGGCCCGCTTCATGCAAACGCTCCTCCTCCTCCTCCCCGGCGACGGCATCGGCCCCGAAGTCTGCGCCGAAGTGCGCCGCGTCGCCGCCGTGCTGACGCCCGATATCGCGGTGACCGAGGCTATTTATGGGGGCGCGAGTTACGACGCGCATGGCACGCCGTTGACCGAAGACGTGATCGGGCTGGCGCTTTCGAGCACCGCTGTTTTGCTCGGTGCAGTCGGCGGGCCGCAATGGGCTGGTGTGGCGCGCCATTTGCGGCCCGAGGCGGGATTGCTCAAGCTCCGCAAGGAGATGCAGGTTTTTGCGAACCTGCGCCCTGCCCTGTGTTTCGATGCGCTAGCCGATGCGTCGTCGCTCAAGCGCGAAGTCGTTGCGGGCCTCGACATCATGATCGTGCGCGAATTGACCGGCGGCGTGTATTTCGGGGAGCCGCGCGGGATCGAGGTGCTGCCCGACGGCCAGAAGCGCGGGTTCGATACGCAGGTTTATACCACCAGCGAGATCGAGCGGGTCGCGCGGGTGGCGTTCGAGCTGGCGCGGGGGCGGCGCAACCGCGTGACCAGCGCCGAGAAGTCGAATGTGATGGAAAGCGGCGTCTTGTGGCGCGAAGTCGTCACCGCGCTCCACACCCACGACTATGCCGATGTGCAACTCGACCATATGCTTGCGGACAATGCCGCGATGCAGATCGTCCGCGCGCCGACGCAATTCGACGTGCTGCTGACCGACAATCTATTCGGCGACATCTTGTCCGATGCGGCGTCGCAGGCGACCGGATCGCTCGGGATGCTGCCCTCTGCGGCGCTCGGCGAAAAGGGCAAGCCCGGGCTCTATGAACCGATCCACGGGTCCGCGCCCGACATTGCCGGCAAGGGCGTGGCCAATCCGCTTGCCGCGATCCTGTCGTTCGAAATGGCACTGCGCTGGTCGTTCGGGCGTGCCGAGACCGCGGACCGACTGTTTGCTGCGGTGACGCGGGCGTTGAACGACGGGGCGAGGACGCGCGACATCGGGGGGACGCTCTCGACAACGGCGATGGGCGATGCGGTGATTGCCGCGCTCGGTTAACGCCGCTTCAACACCCGCCGTCTATCGTCCCGACAAACAGGGGCGCGCGCATGATCGAAACACGTATCGAGGCAGCAAAGCCCGCCGACCCGGCGGCGGTGGACCGTGTTGCCAAGGCGTGCGGCGAGGTCGCGGTCGGCTGCACCGATGCGGGCGGGCTGGTCGACCGGGTTGCCGCCAGTATTTCCGCGCAGAGCGCTGTGCTCGACGAATTGCAGGCGGTGATGGCCTCGCTCGAAACCGACCAGCGTCAGGTTACCGACGCCACCGACGAAGCTCGGTTGCTGGCGGAAAATGCCCGCGCGCGTCTGACCGAAGGCGGGCGCACGATTTCGGCGGCTGTCGGCGAATTCGGCGAACTGACCGCGCTCGTGCTGCGGCTTGGCCAGCAAGTCGGCAGCTTTGCCGCCGCAATGCAGCAGGTCCGGCGCACCGCCGAAACCATCGACACGATTGCGCGTACGACCAATATGCTCGCGCTCAATGCCGCGATTGAGGCCGAACGCGCAGGCGATGCCGGACGGACATTTGCTGTGGTTGCCGCCGAGGTGAAAAAGCTCGCGCTCGATACGCGGGCGGCGACCGAGGAGATCGGCCTGACGATGGACTCGCTGAACCGCGAGGGCGAGGCGTTCATGGTCGAGTTGCAGGACGGCATGGCGCGCAGCCGCGCCGCCGAAAAGGGGCTGGCCCGCGTTACTGAAACCGTCGGCGAAGTGACGCATTTAGTCGAACAAGTCGACGCGCAGGCCGCCGACATCGCGCGCGCGACAAGTCTGATCCACCAGAGCGTTTGCCGTGTCGGCGACGAGCTCGACGGCTTTTCCGATGCCGCGCGCGCCAACAGCGCGTTGCTCGGCGATACACGGACGACAGTGCGCGGACTGGAGCGCAAGGCGCACGAAATGCTCGATACCATCGTGCATTCGGGCTTTGCGGTCGCCGACCGGCGGCTGGTCGATATTGCCGTGGGTCTCCGCGACCGGTTCGTGGCGTCGACGACCGCTGCACTGAAGGACGGGCGGCTAGACGCCACCAGCCTGTTCGATACCGATTACCGCGAGCTGCCGGGGTCGAACCCGCCGCGTTTCGACACCGCGCTCAACGCCTTCGCCGATGCCGAATGGCGACCCGAACTCGACCGCATCGTGACGTCGGACCCGTGTATCATCTCGACAGCGTGCACCGACGTCAACGGCTATCTGCCGACGCATACGACACGCTACAGCCGCGCCCCGACCGGCGACGCGGCTCACGATGCGGCGTGGTGCCGCAACCGGCGCATTTTGGCGGACGACACCGACCGCATCGCCAAAGCCTCGACCAAACCCTTTCACATCGCCGTCTTCCGCCGCGACCGCGACGATGGCGGCTATGATGTTGTGCGGAACGTCTATGTGCCGATGGTCATCGATGGCCGCCGCTGGGGCGACTTCGAGATCGCTTACCGGGTCGACTAATCGCGAGCGAAAATGTCTGCGCGGTCGAGATCAATGTTCAAGGTGGCAATCGACAAAGGTTCATCGGCACGCAGCCAGCGGTCGGTCCAGCTGCCGTCCTCGCCGCGCTCGACTTTGCGGATACGCTCGTCATCGGGCGCAATCAGCACAACGCATTTCATCGCTTCGAGCGCGCAATATTCGGGAAGCTTTTCATGGCTGTCGTTCAGAGCCGTCGATGGCGACAAAACTTCGACAACGACCGTTGGTTCACCGAGGAGCAACTGTCGACTGTCATCGGGAAATGAACTTTTGCCACAAAACACGCTGACATCGGGGTAACGGATTGTGCCACCGCCCGTCCGCACCGCTTGGTCTGATCCATAGGGGCGACATCCCGACCCGCGGAGAGTAGTTCGCAAGGTAGCAAAGACGTTTCCAGAGATCAAATTATGCTGGCTCGCCGCACCTGCCATCATGAAGATGACGCCATCGATTAATTCGGCTTTCGCATCGCCGAAATCCATACGCAGGAATTCATCGACCGAAACGCGGCGATAAGCTGAGTCGAGGGCAAGGCTGGCCATGTCTGCTCCCTATCACGCCACACACTGTGCCGCTACACCTTCGCCCCCTGCCTTCTCGCCATGAACGCCAGTCGTTCGAACAGCATCACGTCCTGTTCGTTCTTGAGTAACGCGCCGTGCAGCGGCGGGATCGCTTTGCTCGGGTCGCGCGACTGGAGGACGTCGAGGGGCATGTCTTCGTTCAGCAGCAGCTTCAGCCAGTCGAGCAACTCGCTCGTCGAGGGCTTTTTCTTCAGGCCCGGAACCTCGCGCACTTCGTAGAAAATATCCATCGCCTTGTTGACGAGGATTTTCTGGATGCCGGGGAAATGGACGTCGATGATCGCCTGCATCGTGTCGCGGTCGGGGAATTTGATATAGTGGAAGAAGCACCGGCGCAGGAATGCGTCGGGTAGTTCCTTTTCGTTGTTCGACGTGATGACGACGATGGGGCGCTCGGCGGCGGTGACCGTCTCGTGCGTTTCGTAGACGTCGAAGCTCATCCGGTCGAGTTCCTGCAACAGGTCGTTCGGAAACTCGATGTCGGCCTTGTCGATTTCGTCGATCAGCAGGACGGGTAGCTGCGGCGAAGTGAAGGCCTCCCAGAGTTTGCCCTTGCGGATATAGTTGCGGATGTCGTGGACGCGCTCGTCGCCCAGCTGCCCGTCGCGCAGGCGCGCCACTGCATCATATTCGTACAGCCCCTGATGCGCCTTGGTCGTCGAGTTGACGTGCCATTCGATCAGCGGCGCGCCGACCGCCTTGGCGATTTCGTGCGCGAGAACGGTCTTGCCGGTGCCGGGCTCGCCCTTGACCAGCAGCGGTCGACGCAGGGTCACAGCGGCATTGACCGCGACCTTCAGGTCGTCGGTGGCGACATAATCGGATGTGCCGGTAAATTTCATCTGCGCGCTCGCCCTGACGTTAACGTAAAGTCGGAAGCGGCGTTAGGACAGACGAAGCGTCACGCCAAGGGGGTAGAAGAAAGGGGCTTCGGCAAGCGCAGGCCAATCGGGTTGTAACGGCCGCGGACCACCCCCCATGGCGGAGGGTTTGGTAAGCCGTTTTGGGGCGAAAAGACTTGTACGGCGGGGCT
>JANNVL010000031.1:0-10711 GCA_031408195.1 Sphingomonadales bacterium
GGACGCTGTGCATCCCAAGGGGAGCGAAGTTGACACGGTCCAATACCCCGAATTTGCGGGGTGAAACCATCGCAATACGCGGAGCCAGTCGCTCGGCGCGAACGCTCGCCGTCGCCGAAACCTCGCACGCCGGACGCACCGCTGCTGCCGCAGGTGTGCCGACACCGACCATGGCGGTCAGGAACGCGGAAAGGAGCAGCAGCAAACGCATCGTGGTGGGCATGTAATAGCGCGTTGCGCTTTCGTCCACCTTAACAGAGCGGTTGTCAGCGCATCGCTTCGCGGTAGAGGGCAATCATGTCCTCGACCCGCTCCCCCCTCGCTACGCCTTTTCCCGACCTCCCACCTGTAGACGGCGTAACGATTCGCGTCGCGCGGGCGGGATACAAGGATTGGGGCCGCTGCGACCTGACCTTTGCCGAACTCGCGCCTGGGACTGCCGTTGCAGGCGTCACGACGCAGAGCAAATGCCCCTCACCCGAAGTCGAATGGTGCCGCGCCGCGCTGACGCTGGGGTCGGCGCGGGCGCTGGTCGTCAATGCGGGGAATGCGAATGCGTTTACCGGTAACCGTGGCCGCGCCGCCGTCGAGGCGATTGCAGCGCGCGTCGCAGGGCATCTCGGTTGCCAACCGTCGGACGTGTTCGTCGCCTCGACTGGCGTGATCGGGGTGCCGCTGCCCATAGACAAGGCGGAAGCAGGGCTCGATTCCGCGTTCGCCGCCCCGCCCGCGAGTTGGGAAGACGCCACCAACACGATCGGCACGACCGATACCTTTCCCAAGGCGGCAATGACCCGGGCGGTGATCGGCGACCGGACTGTAACGCTGGTGGGCTTCATCAAGGGCAGCGGCATGATCGCGCCCGATATGGCGACGATGCTGGGGTTCATCTTCACCGACGCCGCTGTCGAACCGGTGTTCCTGCAGGCGATGCTGAGTGCGGCGAACAAGACCACGTTTAGTTGCATTACGGTCGACAGCGACACCTCGACCAGCGACACGGTGCTGGCCTTTGCGACGGGCAAGGCAGCCAATGCGACGCTGACCGGCTTCGACGATGCCGGGGCCGATGCGTTTCAGGCGGCGCTGTCCGACCTGTGTCGTCAGCTCGCCCACCTCGTCGTCCGCGACGGCGAAGGCGCGACCAAGTTCATCGAAGTACGCGTGACGGGTGCGGAAAACGACGCCAGCGCGCACCGCATTGGTCTCAGCATTGCCAACTCGCCGCTGGTGAAAACCGCCATCGCGGGCGAGGACGCCAACTGGGGCCGCGTCGTGATGGCGGTCGGGAAAGCTGGCGAACCCGCCGAGCGCGACCTGCTGTCGATCAGCTTCGGGGGTGTCGAAGTGGCGCGCGAGGGCTTGGTCGTTGAGGGTTACGACGAAGCGCCGGTCACCGCGCATCTCAAGCGCGCGGAGATCGACATTGCCGTCGACCTCGGCCTTGGGTCAGGCTGCGCGACCGTGTGGACGTGCGACCTGACGCATGGCTATATATCGATCAATGCGGACTATCGCAGCTAGCTGGCACTCCGTCATTGCGAGCGTAGCGAAGCAATCCAGTACTCTCGCAGCGAGGTGGATTGCTTCGCTACGCTCGCAATGACGAACAGAGATGTTAGGCCAGCTCGCTCTCAAGCCAAGCCTTCAGCTGCCCCTTCGGCGCGGCACCCACCTTGGTCGCGGCAGGCTGCCCGTTCTTGAACAGGATCATCGTCGGGATACCGCGCACGCCATATTTGCCCGGAGCGTCAGGGTTGTCGTCGATGTTGAGCTTGGCGATCGTTACCTGCTCGCCGAGTTCTTCGGAGATTTCCTCAAGGCTTGGCCCGATCATCTTGCACGGCCCGCACCATTCCGCCCAAAAGTCGACAAGGACGGGACCGCTCGCCTCGATCACGTCGGTGGTGAAGCTGTCGTCGGTGATCGCTTTGGTGGCCATGGGAATCTCCTAGGTTTCGGATGCTAACGTAGGGCCAAGTTCGGCGGACTCAACCGGTCGGTGACAGCAAGACTTGCTGTGCCACCTGCAAGCCGGGCTTGTGCGCGTCGAGATCGGTGTCGCCCAGCGGAAGGAGCGTCGGTCCCGAGGTGTAAAGCAAAGAGGCGCGCAACGCGTGTTCGGGAAAGACGCCACGAAGGACGGCAGCATAAGCGGCCATCTGGCGCTTGTAAGCATCGGGAACGGCGTTCGCGTCGGCAGGAACCCGCCGGCCCGTCTTGAAATCGACAATATCGACCGTGTTTACGCCAACGATCAGGCGGTCGACCGTGCCGGAAATCACGACGCCCTCAACGACACCGGCAACCGGCACTTCGGCGAGGCCATCCGTGCCGAACAGATGCGCGCAATCGGGATGGTCGATTACCGCGAGGACAGCATTCGTCAGGTCGGCGCGGGTGGCAATGTCGGCGACGCCCGCCGAGCGTTCGAGCCAGCGGTCTGCGGCGGCGGCGCGGGTGTCAGGCACAAGCTGTGGCAGCCGTTCGAACAGGGCGTGCATCAGGCGACCGCGCTCGGCAGCGGCTTGCATGACCGCCGACGGCGGCGGGTCGGCGACCATGTCCGCGCCAAGCGACGACGGGCTCAGCGGGCGCGGCGGGCGTGCCTCGGGTGGGGCGGGTCGGACGAGCCAGTCGGGGCGGACCGCAACCGGCTTCAGATCGTCGGTTTTCGCAACCTTTTCGATACCGCGACCCGCGACTTCATGCACGCGTGTGCTACCCCAGTCGGGCAGATCGACCTGCGCGGCACCCATCCGCATCATCGCGCGCTCGATGACGCTGTGCCAGCTTTCTTCGGGCACCGTCTTTTGCCGTTGGCTCAGCGATCCCGCGATGACGAGTTGTTCCTCGGCACGAGTCATGGCGACGTAGAGCAGGCGCCAATGTTCGCGGCGGTCCTGCTCGGACAAATGCGTTGCCATCGCTTCCAGGGTTGCGACCAACCGCCGCTCCGCAGTGCGGGGGCGGAAGAGCGGGACGATGGTTTCGTCGAGCACCCATTGAAAATCTCGGTCGTTAGCGGCTTCGGGGTCGCCGGTCGCATCGGCGAGGATGACGAGCGGCGCCTGCAACCCCTTCGCGGCATGCACGGTCATCACACGGACGGCATCGCCCTGCCCGCCCGCGTCACGCACGATGTCGCCCTCGCCCCGGTCGAACCAGTCGAGGAAGCCTTGCAGCGTAGCCACCCCTTCGCGTTCGAACTGGAGCGCGGCGTTGAGGAGTTCGTCGATGGGGTCGGCGGCTTCGTTGCCGAGACGGCGGAGGAGGTTTTTGCGCGCGGCGATATCGCCGGAGAGCATGGTTTCGAGGAAGATGTAGGGCGACACATAATCGGCCATTCTTAGTAGCGAATTCAACACTTGAATGCCGTCACCCCGGACTTGATCCGGGGTCCATTCCTCCGCTTGCGAAAGCTTCCCGGTTTGGGAGGTGGGCCCCGGATCAAGTCCGGGGTGACGGGCACTGGAGGAAATCTCGCGCAAATGCCGCCAGAGCGATCCCTCCCTCTTCACATGTGCGACATCATAGAGCTGTTCCTGTGTCCAGCCACAGATCGGGGAGACGAGCAGCGACGCGAGCGTCAAATCGTCGTCGGGCTGCACGGCAAAACGCAGCGCGGCAAGGCAGTCCTTGACCGCCAGCGGTGACGCGAGGCGCAACCGGTCCACGCCCGCGACGGGAACACCCTCTTTTTGCAACCGCGCGACCAGCAACGCCGCGAGATCGCCGCGTTTACGGACTAGTATCATGACGTCACCGGCGGTTAGCGGTCCGCCACGCTGTTTACCTTCACCGTTGTTCTTGGTTTCGAGCATCCGCCCTTCGGCGATCCAGCTCTTGACCTGCACGGCGATACGCGAGGCCAACGTGCGCGTTGCGGTCGGCACCCAGCCTTCCTCGCCGTCTTCCTCCTCGCCGTCGGGGGCGCGGACGGGGGGCAAGAGGGTGACGCTCCCTGTCCCGCCTTTGGCGCTCTGGTGGCGGTCGCGCGCCTGTTCGCCGAAGGCTTCTTCGCCCAGTTCGTCGAGCAACGCATCGACGACATCCAATACCGGCGGTGTCGAGCGGAACGAGCGGTCGAGCGACAGCCGTTGCATTGCGCGCCCGCTAAGCGCTGCGGCGCGTTCAAAGCGTTGACCTGCCGCACGGTAGCTTTCTGGATCGGTGCCCTGAAAGCCATAGATTGCCTGCTTGTAGTCGCCGACGGTGAATACCGTACGCAAGCGAGAGGTGTCCGGCTCCTCGGCCCAGAATTCGTCCTTAATCGCCTCGATTATCTCCCACTGGCGATCGTTGGTGTCTTGCGCTTCATCGACAAGTAGGTGGTCGGTCGCCTGATCGAGCTTATACGCAATCCACGCGCCCATGCCGGGTTCGGTGAGCAAGGCGACGGCTTTCCCGATCAGATCGTCGAAATCGACCAGACCCGCCGCTTTCTTCGCGTCGGCATAGGCGCGAGCATAGCGAAGTGCAGCATGGAGGCCGTGAGCGATGTCCTGCGCCAGTGCCGCCTTTTGCTGCAACTCCAGCAGTGCTCCGCACCAGTCACGCATCCGTGCGGCCAGCGGCTCGTAACGTGGGTCGGTCGGCACCTGCCCCTTGCCGGTTCGCGGGTCGCCGTCTGCCTTATTCCAGACGAGGTGGAGCTTGCCGAGTTCGGCGGCACGTTGTGCGGGTTCGCCGTGGAACCAGTCGGAGATAATATTGGCGCGCTTCTCGCCGGTTTTGCCCCATTCGGCGAGCACTTGGCCAAGGTCGAACAGCGTATCGCGGTCGAAATTGTCCTCCTCGCATTGCTCGACAATGTCGGCGGGCGAAAAATCGGCCGGCACATCGAGCACGCGGCGGACAACCGCCTCGATCCCCTCTGGCAAGGATTCCAGTGCCTCGACATTCTTGGCGGCGCGCAGCAGGAAACTCTGCGTCCCCGCCTCGCCCAATCGTCGTGACAACGCGCGCAGAGCCGCAATCAACCGAGCATCGCCCTCGCGCTCGGCCCCTTCGGCAAGCGCGCCGAGCACGCCCGATGCCAGCGCTGCCTGTTCGCGCCCCTCGACCGCGCGAAAGCCGGGCGCGAGGCCCGCTTCCAGCGGAAACGAGCCAAGCAATGTCTGGCAAAAGGCGTGAATGGTCATGACGCGCAGGCCGCCGCCGCGCGCCTCTAATACTCGCGCAAACAATGTGCGTGCGTTGGCGATTGCCGCATCGCTATTGTCTTCGCCGAGCGCGGTCAGCTCCCCACGCAGCTCATTGTCTTTGAGCATTGCCCACATGGCGAGACGGTCGTGCACCCGCTGGGCCATTTCGGCGGCTCCAGCGCGGGTAAAGGTCAAGCAAAGGATCGAATCCGGCCTGACGTTGGGCCGCAGTAACAAGCGCCAAACGCGGGCTGCAAGTACGTAGGTTTTGCCCGTACCTGCCGATGCCGACAGCCAGACATCGTTGTCTGGCGACGAGGCAAGTGCTTGCTCCCCCTTGAGATAGCTCAATAGGTCGGGGCGCTCAGTCTTCGCGGCCATACCACTCGTCCCGCCGCATCAGCTGGTCGTAATCTTCGTAAGGGGCGTATTCGGGGTGCAGCTTTGCCTTGAAAGGGGCGTCACCGGTCAGCCAGTTTTCGGCAGCTTTGGTGAAGATGGCGATGGCGTGCGCGACAAAGTCTTCCTTGGCGATGGGCGCGCGGCCACCGACGGGGGATGTCGCTTTGCCGAAGCTGTCGCCGTTTTTGGTGAGCGACCAATATTCGAATTCGGTGACTTTGGGTGCCGCTCCACGGTTTTGTGGAGGGGTTAGGGGTGGTTCTTCTTCCCACATCGGTTCGGGTCGATCTCGACTGGGGACAGTCCCTTGATCATTGTGGTTCAGGTCGAAGCCGCCGCGTTCGGCAATCGCGGCCAGCAAACCCAATTGCATCGAATAACCTGCCTCGACTGCCTTCCCACTCGGCGCGCTGCCGGTTTTGTAATCAACTACAGCCAGCGTGCCGTCGTCGAGCCGGTCGATGCGGTCGGCAATACCGCTGAGGTCGATGCCCGCAATGTTGGCGCTGCCCTTGATCTCGGATTTTACCGGTTCGCGGCGATCCTCGATCCGCTGGGTCACGATGCGGTCGGCAACCCACTGGCAGGCCTCGACCAGACGTGGTTCCCACAAGGTGCGGACGATGGGGTGGACGCCGGGCTCGTTCAATAGCGCGTGGATGCGCGGCAGCAACTTGTCGGGGTGAAGCTTGTCCTCCTTCATCCATTTGTCGAGCACATCATGGACAGCACTGCCCCGCCACGCCGGACCGGGATCGGCATCGACCGCATCGAGCGGCGATAGACGGAGCATCGCGCGGGCGTAAAAGGCGTAGGGGTCCGCTTTCAGCCGGTCGACTTCGGTCACCGAAATCCGGCGTGGGCGTTCGGCGACGGGTGGCGACGGCGCGGGACGGTGCGCGGGTTCGGGCGCGCCGGGGTTGGCGTCGATGGCGGTGGCAAGCGCGGGGAGGCGGTCGTCCTTGTCGAGACCACCGGTCATCGCCTCCAGCCGCAGCAGGAAGCGCGACGCAATCGTCGCCGAACGCGCATCGCGGATGGCGCGGGTGAGCAGGACTTCGCCTGCACCGAGTGCGACCGCCAGATCATGCGCCGCCAGGCCGACACGGCGTTCGGGATCGGCAAGATTGAGTTCGCGGCGAACGCGGGGGCTGAGCCACGGGTCGGCACCGGTCGCGGCGGGCCAGCTCCCTTCGTTGAGGCCACCGAGCACGAGCAGATCGGCCTGTTGCAACCGCGCCTCGATCAGGCCGTAGATGCTGATACGAGGGTGGCCGCCCTGCGGGGGACGGATGGCTTGCTCGCCGAGAAGTTGGCGAAGGAGTGGCAACAGGTCGTCAGTGGCGAAATCGGCGGGGCCGAGGTCGTGGCGCGCCTCCAGATCGGCGAATAGATCGGCGGCGCAGCGACCGGCGGGTCCGGTCCAGACGCCCTCTCCGCCCAGCGTTTCGAGCAGGGTTCGGATCGCCGCCAGCAGATCGCCAAACGAGGCGCGCGGGGCGGCAAAGGCGGCTTCGAAATCGGCGAACAGCGGTGCGGTCCCGTTCCACCATATGGTAGCGCGGTCACGCACAGGGCGTTCGCGGTCGTTGCCCGAACGCAGCCATGCCGCAAGGCCCGCCAGATCCGGTGCAGGGCGCGGGCCGCGCAGCGCGAGGTCGAGGCGGCGGACGCCATCAAGCCACGGCAGACGATCTTCGCCGCTGCGAACGAGCGGGTGTTTGAGGACAGCGAGCAACGCCGCCGGGGCAAAGCGTTCGACGCCGAGCGCGGCAATCGCCTGAATGAGCACACCCGCCGGCATCGCCGCGAGCGGCTGACCCGCCGAATCGTCCGCATCGATCCCCCAGCGGCGCAGATGCGCGCCAACACGGCCCGCGAGACCCCGGTCGGGGGTGACGAGCGCAGCGGTACGCTCCGGCGTCTCCAGTGCCTCGCGCAGGGCGATGGCGATGCCTTGCGCCTCATCGGCAGGGGCAGCGAAAGTGGCGAGGCGGACGCCCTTCAGGCTGCGTTGTGGCGCGGGCAGGTCGATCCATTTGCTGGTGAAGCGTGCTGGGGCGAAGGCGTTCGACACCGCCCTGCCCCGCACCGCCTTGCGTGGTTTGCCATCGCCCCAGCGCCAGCGAACGACCTCGGCGCGGGTGACGCGGATGCGGTCGAGCAACAGGCGCAAATGGTGCTGTGGGTGGGTTTCGATAGCGGCGCGGTTCTCATCGCCCGCAAGGTCGTCCCATTCCGCGTCGGGGCTGGCGAGATCTAGCCCGGGGAGGATGACCGAGCCGTCCGGCAGGCGCGCGACGACCGCCAGCAGATCGGCAATCGCCTTGGCCGCGCTGGTCACGCCCGCCGCGATGACGAAATGATCGGGTGGGGTTTCGCGCCAACGGCCTGCCAGACCGCGCAACAGGCGATTGCGGCGCTCGGGCAAGTCGATGCGGTCGAGCTTTGTCAGCTCCTCGGGCCAGCGCGTGATGACGGTGGCGAAAAGGTCGAGCGATTTCTGCCAATGCCCGGCGAGTTCTTCCTTCACTTCCAGCGCACGCAGGTCGCTAGCTGAGCGGTCCTCGGCAATGAGTTCGTCAAGCGTGCCGCCGAGTTCGGTAGCGAGACGTATTGCTTCGGCCGCACCGACGCGCTGGCCGATGAGGCTGCGTTCCTGCTGCACCAATCGCGCGAGGATCATCCGGCGGGTCAGAGCTTCCACGGCGGGCGGAATGTCGCTGTCGATACCGTCGAGCGCGACACCGGGTGCCTCGCCTGCGTCGCCGATGGCGACGATACGCGGTAGCAACAGGCCGTTCTCCGCACGCCGCACGAACGCATCGGTGACGGCGCGGATCGCGCGGTTGTTGGGGACGAGGATCATGCCGCGGGCCAGCGCCATGCGTTCCTTGCCGTGCGTCGCAAGGATACCGGTGACCAGCGCGTCGGCGAACGACCGGTAGACGGGGATAGAGAAGACTTTGGGGCCGCGCGCCTCAGGCATCGGCGAGCATGGCCTCGGTCTTGGCAATCGCGGGCGGGCTGCCGACGTCGAACCACAGCCCTTGATGCACGACGCCGTAGCACCGTCCGCTGGCAATCGCGCGGTCCCAGAAGATGTTGGTCGAAAAGGCGTCGGCGGGCGGATCGGCGATCAGGCGTTGCGACAGCATCTGGACACCAGTCCACACGAACGGCGCGATGCGGCCAACACGTCGGCGCGAAATCAGCCCGCCCGCATCCATGTGAAAATCGCCTTTGCCGCCGTGACAATTGGCGCGGGCGAGCGGCACGAGGAGGAGCAGCGCGTCCATCGTGCTGTCGTCCCAGCGCTGGGCGAGCAGAGTGAGCGCATCGACGGGGCCGTCGATCCAGTAGTTGTCGCTGTTGACCTGAATAAACGGGTCGGCGTCGATCATCGGAAGCGCCTTGACCAGTCCACCGCCGGTTTCGAGCAGCTTGGCGCGCTCGTCCGATATCGCGATTTCGAGACCCTGATTGTGGCGCTTCAGATGGGCTTCGAGCGCATCGGCGAGATAGTGGACATTGACGACCGCACGCTCGACACCCGCTGCAGCAAGCCGGACCAGGACGTGATCGATCAGCGGCGCGCCCGCGACCTCAACCAAAGGTTTGGGTCGCGTGGCGGTCAGCGGCCGCATCCGTTTGCCGAGGCCCGCCGCCATGACCATCGCGGTTTTGGGGACGGGCACGCCGGTCATTCGGCGTCTTTCAGATAGCCGCCGCGTTTGTCCGCAGGCACGTTCGCGTCGAACCACGCGTTGACCTCCGCCAGCGCCGGATGCGTAAGATCGCGTTCGAGATAGCCCCAGACGCGCGGCATGAAATCGAGGTAGCGCGGCTTGCCGTCGCGCTGCCACAGGCGGGTGAAAATGCCGATAATCTTGGCATTCCGCTGGGCGCCGAGGATGGCGTAACTGTCGAGAAATTGCGGGCCGGGTTTGGCGAGACGCTGATACTCGAGGAGCATTTTCGTTTCGATATCGAACGGCACGTCGCGGCGGGCGTCTTGCAGCATCGACACAAGGTCATAGGCCGGGTGGCCGACCAGTGCGTCCTGAAAATCGAGCAGGCCGAGTCGGGCATGGCCGTCCAGTCCGTCGCGCAACATGATGTTTTCAGCGTGATAGTCGCGAAGGACCGTTACCCTCGGCGCGTCGTCGATGCGGTCGAACACGGTGTCCCATGCGGTGCGATAGGTTTCGGCATCGACCGTGAGTCCGACGGCCGGGCAGTACCATTCAGTCAACAATCCAGACTCGCGGTGCATTTCCCTGCGCGAGTAAGGTGGCAATGTTGCGGGTGGGTGACGGTGGAGTTCGGCGAGCAACGCCACGGTCGCGGCATAGGTAGCCACCTCATCGACATCGCCCGCATCGACCATTTCGCGCATTCGCGCATCGCCGAAGTCTTCGATCAGCACGAGGCCGTGGTCGAGGTCTTCGGCAAGGATCGCAGGCGCGGCGAACCCCAGCGCACATAAATGGCGGGCAACACCAAGATACGGCCGCGGGTCTTCGTGCGGGGGGGGCGCATCCATCAGGACAGCACGGCGGTGAGGCTCGATCACGCGAAAGTACCGGCGGAACGACGCATCGCCCGCCAACGGCTCGATGCGGGCATCGCCCCAGCCCGCGCGGGACAGGAAATCGGGTGCCGCAGCGGGCGGAATCATCTCGGCGGCCATCGGCGCTCCCAAGCGGGCGGCACCTGTGCTGTCAAGGCGCGGGTCGTGTCTCCGCGCACCGCCAGCGTCAGTTCGAGCATGTCGGACCACGCACGCGCCCCCATCCGGTCGGGCCATTCGATCACCAGCGCCCCGTCGGCCCTGGCATCGTCGAGGGCAAGTTCATCGAGGGCGGCTGGGTCATCGATGCGGTAAAGATCGACATGGGCCAGGGGAATGCGGACGGCGGGCGGGGCATAGGGGATGACGAGGGGGTAGCTGGGGCTAGGAACGTCGCCAGTGTAGCCCAATCCGGCCAACATGCCCTTGGTGAGCAGCGTCTTACCAGCGCCAAGGGGGCCATTCAGGGCAACGACATCCCCCACCCGCAAAATCGTGCCGAGTTTTGCGCAAAACGCCAGTGTTTCGTCCGGCGACCGCAGCAGGATCATCGCGGCAGGTCGATCCGCACCAGCGTCCCCTGCCCCGC
>JANNVL010000032.1:0-19746 GCA_031408195.1 Sphingomonadales bacterium
GCGCCCCCCTGGGGGTTTTGGGTGGGTTGCTGGGGGGGGCTTCCACACGACCACCCATGGGGTTGGGATACCGGCCTTCCCAAACCGAGTTGGCTTAGCTTTTCGAAGCCCCTTCCTTGCCTGCCACCATTCAGGCCTTTGTCCCGCCCCTCGTCCACCGGCTCGTCGGACGACCCTACAGTTCCGATATGACGCCCGGCTACGCCCGACTGTGCCTGCCGCTCCTCGTTGCCCTGATGCTGACCGACGGCGTCATCGATCCGCGCCGCTTCACGAGCGAAACTTTTGCCGATCCGGCAATCCGCGCGCTTGCAGAAAAAGTGACGGTCATCGTCGACAAAAACCCCGACCACAATGCGTTGTCACCACAACGCCTTCGAGTAAGCGCCGCTTGGGGAGATTGGGAAGTCGTCATCCCCGCGACGCTCGGCAGCCCCGCTGCGCCGATGTCCCCCGCACAGGCCGCCGCGAAATACGATCTGTGCCGCTTGCTCGCGCCGGATGCCGATGCGCGGATTTTCGATGCCCCCCTCGATTACGCCACGGAGCCGCAATGAGTTACCCGACCTATTTCGAAGCGTTCGATGCGAAGGCGATGCTGGCGGATTATCCGCTCGATCTGGTCGGCGCGTACGGCGCGATGTCACGCGACGAACTGCGCGCTTTGCAGGAGGCACGCTTCGCCAAGCTGATGACGCGCGGCTGGGAAATCCCGTTCTACCAGCGGCTGTGGGGCGCAAAGGGCATTGAGGCCGGCGACATCCGAAGCCTCGACGATATCGTTAAGCTGCCGGTCTACGACAAGACCGACCTCATGGCCTCGGTCGCCGCCAATCCGCCCTATGGCGACTTCAGCGGACGAGGCTCGGACCCCGTCGTGTTCCATACCACCAGTGGCACCACGGGTCGCCCGCAGCCGCTTCTGTTCGGGCCAAAGGGGCGCGAGATTACCAATCTGCTGGTCGGGCGTATGTATCGCTGGATGGGGTTGAAGCCGGAGGACGTCGTGCACTCGGTTTACGGCCACGGCATGATCAACGGCGGGCATTACATCCGCGAGGCGGTCACGCATTTCACCAACTCGCTGTTCCTGAGCGCGGGCACCGGCATCGAGACGCGCAGCGCGGCGCAGGTCAATCTGATGGCCGATTTCGGCGTTACCGTGATGGTCGGCTTTGTCGATTACATCCGCAAACTGGCCGAAGTCGCCGAAGCCGAAAAGCTGTTCGACAGGATCGCGCTGAAAATGATCATCGGGCATCTCGGCACCGAGGATCGCGCCGCGACTGAAGCCGCCTGGCACGGCGCGAAAGCCTATGACTGGTACGGCGTCGGCGACACCGGCAGCATCGCGGGCGAGGGGCCGGACCGTGATGGCCTATATGTGTGGGAGGACGCCCAATTCCTCGAACTGCTCGATGTCGATCACGGCACGCCGGTCACGGCAGGGGAGACCGGCGACATGGTCGTCACCTGCCTGTTCAAAGACGATATCGCGCCCTGCATCCGTTTCAACACGCACGACATCACGCATGAATTGTCGGGGCGCGGCGAACTCGCGTTCAAGCGCATCGCCGGGTTCAAGGGGCGCAGCGACAACATGGTCAAGCTGCGCGGCATCAACCTGTTCCCGCACGCCATCGCCTCGCTGATCGAGAACCGTAGCGATCTGACCGGCGAATATGTCTGCCACCTGACCCGCACCGACGGGCGCGACGACATGGTGGTGACGATCGAGAGCCGGGGCGGGACAGACGAGAACGCGCTCGCCGCGCTGCTGCGGCAAGGGCTGGGGGTCGAAGTCGCGGTCGTGCTGTGCCCGCCGGGCGGGACAGCCGCCGCGACGCAGATCGACAGCCGCCAGAAACCGATCCGGCTGATCGACGAGCGCGGGGTGTGATGCACGACGCGTTCAACGCCTTTGTCGACCTCGATCCTGCCGTGCATGGCAGTGTCGATGGGTCAGGCGGGCCGCTGGCCGGTCTGACGATTGGCATAAAGGCGAACATCGCGGTCAAGGGGCTACCGTGGACGGCGGGAATGGCGCTATTCCGCGACCGGATCGCGAACGAGGATTCGGAGGTCGTGGCTAGGCTTCGCATGGCGGGTGCTGCGATCTCGGGCATGCTCAACATGGAAGAGGCGGCGCTCGGCGCGAAGACCGACAATCCGTGGTTCGGCGCGACGCAAAACCCGCACCGCGGCGGCTACACGCCCGGCGGTTCGTCAGGAGGTGGCGGTGCGGCGGTCGCAGCAGGCCTGTGCGATGCCGCTCTCGGCACCGACACAATGGGGTCGGTGCGTGTGCCCGCGAGCTATTGCGGAATCTATGGGTTCAAGCCCGCCAATGTAGCCGTCAGCCAGCACGGCCTTGAACTCGCCGAGAGCACGCTTGACGTTATCGGCCCGCTGGCGCGCGATCTGGACACGCTGGAGCGCGTCGCCCGCGTGATGTCCGATTTCGGCGAAGGCGATGGCAACGCGCCCGAGACCGGGGCGGCGGGCATGGTGCTATCCGATCTCGGCGGCGTCGACTGCACGCCCGATGTCGTGCGTGTCTATGACGACGCGAGAGCCGCGCTCGGCAAACTCACAGGCGAAGTGTTCAGCGTCCCGCTGTCGCGGCTGCGCTATGCGGGGTTCATCAAGACGACGCGCACGATGGCCGCGCATTTCGCCGATGCCGACCCGGCGTTGCTTTCGTCGCATCTGAAACGCCTGCTTCGCTACGGAGCAGAACGAAAGGCCCAGGATTGGGCGGAGGATCGGCGCATCCTGCAAAACGCAGCCGACGAAATCTGCACCCTTGTTATCCGCAACAGCTTTCTTCTGCTGCCCACCACCCCCCAACCGGCTTTCCCGCACAGCGAGGCCGCCCCCGCCAATCAGGCGGATTTAACCTGCATCGCCAGCATCGCCGGCCTTCCCGCAATCAGTATTCCCGGCGGATGGAGCGCAGACGGCCTTCCCATCGGCATCCAGCTGGTCGGCCAGATCGGCCACGAAGCGCATCTGTTCTGCCTGGCCCGCGCACTCAACGACGTGCTTGCCGCCTACCAACCGCCTGCTACTTTCATGTCTTAAAGAGGAGCGACACATGCGGATCATTGTCCTGTTTAACCTGAAGCCCGGTGTCTCGGTTGAGGCATATGAATCATGGGCGCGTGATACTGACATCCCCGGCGTTAATGCGCTTGGCTCGGTGGCGAAATTCACGACGCACCGCGCGACCGGCCTGTTCGGGTCGGACGCAAAAGCGCCTTATGAATACATCGAAATCATCGATATTCACGGGATGGACGCCTTTGTCGCCGACGTCAGCGATCCGGCATTTCAGGCCATAGCGGCACCGTTCCAGGACTTTGCCGAGAACCCGCAGTTCATCCTGACCGAAGATCTGTGATGCGCTTTGCGGGCAAGACCGTCGTCGTCACCGGATCGGGTCGCGAGCGTGGGTTGGGTCAGGCCATCCTGCGTCGCTTCGCCGACGAGGGCGCGAACTGCGTCGTCAGCGACCTGACGATCACGCCCGAGGCCGAAGGGGTCGCCGCCGACCTCTCGGCGCGCGGGGTGAAGGTTGCGACCATCCCATGCGACGTCGGCAAGGTCACCCAGTGTCAGGCGCTGGTCCGCAAGACCGTCGAAGCCTTCGGGCGGCTCGACATCCTCGTCAACAATGCCGGGATCGGGTTTATGATGAAGCCGCTGCTCGACGTCGAGCCGAGCGACTGGGATACGGTCATCGGCGTCAACCTGTCAGGCGCGTTCTACTGCACGCAAGCGGCGGCGCGCGCGATGGTCGAGGGCAAGACCGGCGGGCGGATCATCAACATCGCGTCGCAGGCAGCGAAGACCGGCTTTCCGCACATGGCGAGCTATGTGGCGTCGAAGCACGGGATTATCGGCCTGACGCGCACCAGCGCCATCGAGCTCGGCGCGCACGGGATCACTGTCAATGCCGTGTGCCCGAACCATGTCACGACCGGATTGGGGTCGGACCAGAACGAGTATTTCTCGCGGTTGCTCGGCTTCGACAGTGTGGCTGCGTATCTGAAGAATATGGCGGCGAAGAACCCGATGGGGCGGCCAGGGCTAGGGTCGGACACGGCGGCGACGTGTGCGTGGCTAGCGAGCGACGACGCGGGGTATATCACTGGCGAGGCGATCAACGTCAGCGGCGGGGAGGAAATGCATTGATTGCAGAACGCATCGACTGGCCCAACAACGCCAAAATCGCGCTGTCCATCGTCGTCAATGTCGAGGAAGGCAGCGAGATGACCGTCGCGCGCGGCGACCGGGGGATGGAGCCGGTCGATGAGCTGGGCATCCACATCAAGTCGCCGATCCGCAACTACGGCAACGAGAGCAACTATCTCTACGGCATCAAAGCAGGCGCACCCCGCGTCGTCGCGCTGCTCGACAAGTATGACGTTCGCGCGTCTTGGACGGTCGCCGCCATGTCGCTCGAGAACCATCCCGACATCGCCGCCGCCATTCGCGCGCGCTGCGACGAGCCGGTCAGCCACGGCTATCGCTGGGTCCACCAATTCAAGATGGATGAAGCGGCGGAACGCGACTTCATCCGCAAGGCCGTAACCAGCATCGAAGCCTCGACCGGCACCCGCCCCTATGGCTGGCTGTCGCGCTACTTCCACACCGACAACACGCGCCGCCTGCTGATCGAGGAGGGCTTCGCCTATCACATGGACGATTATTCCGGCGACGTGCCTTTCGTCGACAGCGCGACCGTTCCCGACAAACCGATTGTCATCGTCCCCTATCAACTTGATACCAACGACATGAAGATGTGGACCGACCCCGCCTATACGCCCGCCAACTGGCTCGACTATGCGCGACGGGCATTCGACTGGACCTATGCCGAAGGCGCGGCGGGCAATCCGAAGATGATGTCGCTCGGCCTGCATTTGCGGATCATCGGACGCCCGGGCCGCATCTGGGCGTTCGACGAGTTTCTGAAACATGTGCGCGGGCATGACGGGGTGTGGTTCGCCACGCGGCACGAGATTGCCAAGGTGGTCTTGCCGTGATCCGGATGGAAATCATTGGCGGGATCGCGCGGCTGCTGATCGACCAGCCGTTGAAGCGCAACGCGATGTCGACGGCGATGTTCGAGAGCATTCCCGGCCTGATCGACGAAGCCGAGAGCAAAAAGCACGTCCGCGCCATCCTCCTGACGTCGGCGCGCGCGGGCCTGTTCTGCGCCGGGGCCGATATCGGTGAATTGTCCGCCAACGCCGACAATCCCGACTGGCGCGCCGCGAACCAGAACGCCATCAACGCCGCGCAGATCGCGCTCGCCCGCGCCGACCGTCCGACGGTGGCCTTCATCGACGGCGATTGCGTCGGCGGCGGCTGCGGCATGGCGCTGGCGTGCGATATCCGCGTCGCGACGCTCAAGGCACGGTTCGGGATCACGCCTGCCAAGCTTGGTCTCGTTTATCCGTTGCACGACACCAAATTGCTGGTCGATCTGGTCGGGCCGGGGCAGGCGAAACGCATCCTCTACACCGGCGATTTGTTGGGCGCGGAGGAGGCGTTGCGGATCGGCCTGATTGACCTGATCGCCGACCATCCCGACGATCTGCTGGGGAGCATTACTGCCAATTCGCTGCACAGCCAGCGGCAGAGCAAAGCCATCGCGCGGCGTGTGCTGGACGGGCAGGCGGCGGACGATGCCGACACGCTGGCGATGTTCGCCGAGGCATTCGAGGGGCCGGATTTCAAGGAAGGCGTGAGCGCGTTTCTGGGGAAGCGGAAGGCAGACTTTAAGTGAAGCACTGTCACAAAGTTATCCGCTTGGCTGAGCTTGTCGAAGCCCTGCCCTTTTTCGGACGAGGCAAAGGAACAAGACAGCCCTTCGACAAGCTCAGGGAAGCGGCATTCCTTCGATGACCCACGGCCAAATCCTTTGCGGTACCGCGACAACGCCCGATCTTGATGCGGCGCTGGGCGATTACCGCGATACGCTCGGCCTGTCGGTTGTCGAACAGGGCGTGCTGCCAGCCGACCTCGCTGTGAGCTGGCGTGCGCCTGCAAGCACTGGCGAACGCTACGCCATCCTTCAGCCACAGAGCGGCACCCGCGCCTATATCCGCCTTGTCGAACAGCCCCTCCCCGCTGATTTCGTCCCCGTCCGCACTTACGGCTGGGCGGCATTCGAAATCACCGTTCAGGACGTGTTCGGGTGGCCAGCCAGACTCACCGACAGCGGCTTCGACATCGTCGGCGCTCCCAAGGAAATTCCGGGCCTGCCCTATTTCGTCGCGATGCAGATGCTGGGGCGCGGCAGGGAAATGATCTACCTCAACGAGGTCCGCAGCAACACGCCGACGAGCGACCTACCGCCCGCGCAATCGCCCATCGATCGCATGTTCATCGTGATCCTCGCCTGCGCCGACCGCCCGGCGGCACTCGACTGGTACCGCGACCGGCTGCACCTCGACATCGGCGTCGATTACACCATCCCCTATACGATGATTTCGCAGGCATTCGGCCTGCCCGACGACCATCTGTCGACAATTACGATGGTGCAAAAAGGGCGGATGCCGATTGTCGAAGTCGATGGCTATCCCGAAGCAGCGACGGCGCGCGGCAACGATCCTGACCGGCTCCCGGCAGGCAATGCAATGGTGACGCTGGCGATCGACAGTCTGGACGCGCTCGACCTCGACTGGATCGCCCCGCCAGTGGCGCGCCAAGGCGCACTCTACGGCGGAAGGCACACGGCGACCGTGCGCGGGCTGGCGGGAGAGTTGCTGGAACTGATCGAAACCCACTAGCAGTCACTGTCCTACTTCGCTAAGACACCTCAATAACAACCGGGGCTGACGATGTTCGGACGTGTGCGCGAGTGGATCAGAACCCATCCCAAATGGTCGATTGCCATCGGCATCGGCATTGCTCTCATCCTCTATCTGGTCCTGAAGCCGACCCCCAAAACCTATGAATATGTGACGCAAGCCGCCGACCGCGGCGAAGTCGTCCGCCGTGTTACCGCCAGCGGCAAGTTGCGTGCGCTCAATACGATCAAGGTCGGGGCCGAAGTCTCGGGCCAGATCACCGACGTCTATGTCGACTTCAATTCGCCGGTGACCAAGGGGCAGATACTCGCCCGCATCGACCCGACCCGGTTGAATGCCCGCGCACAACAAGCGCGCGCGCAGGTCGCGACCGCACAGGCATCGCTGGCGCAGGCACAGGCGTCGGTGTCGCGCACCGGCACCGACATACTGATCCAGGAACGCGAATACAGCCGCCGCGCGCAACTCGCCGAGCGAGGCTTCGTGTCGAAATCGGGGCTCGACACTGCGTCGAGCGCGCTTGCCTCGGCCCGCGCGGGCACCCGCACCGCCGCCGCGCAAGTCGCCAGCGCCCGCGCCCAGATTGCCCAGGCCAGTGCCGAGCTGTCGTCGGCAATGCTCGACCTCAGCCGCACGACCATCGTCGCGCCCGCATCAGGCGTGGTCATCAACAAGCTGGTCGAACCCGGCACCACCGTCGCCGCCAGTTTCCAGACGCCGAATTTGTTCGAGATCGCCGCCGATACCACGCGGATGCAGGTCGAAGCCTCGGTCGATGAAGCCGATATCGGTCAGGTCCGCGACGGTCAGCGTGTGCGCTTTACGGTGGACAGCTATCCCGGTGAAACCTTTGCCGCCATCGTCCGCCAGATCCGCAAGGCCGCAACCGAGACGCAGAATGTGGTCAGCTACCTCGTCATTCTCGATGTCGACAACAAGGACGGCAAATTGCTCCCCGGCATGACTGCCAATGTCGAAATCATCACCGGTAGCGTCCGCAACGCCGTGCGCGCGCCGACAACTGCGCTGCGGTTCCGCCCGAAAAGCAGCGACCGGCCCAAGGACAAGACACCCGCGACCGGAGTGGCTTATCTCTTCGTCGCGGGTGCCGATCCTTACAAGCCGGTGCGTCGGATGCTCAAACTCGGCCTGCAGGGCGAGGACTTCGTCGAAGTGACCAGCGGTCTCAAACCCGGCGAGAAAGTGCTGCTTCGCAGCCGATCGACCGTGAAGAAAGCAAGTACAGAGGACGACGCCGAGGAGGAAGCTGACAGTGCCGGCCACCCCGGACCCTGATCCGGGCGGCACACCGCTTCTCGAAACGCGCCACCTCGTCAAGGATTACGTCCTTGGCGGAGAGACCGTGCACGCGGTCGCCGATGTCTCGCTCAGCATCGCGCGTGGGGAGTTCGTCGCGATCATGGGCGCGTCCGGTTCAGGTAAATCGACCTTCATGAACATGATCGGCGCGCTCGATTTGCCGACGTCGGGCACATTACTTCTCGACGGGGTCGATGTTGGCGGGCTGACCAGCGACGAGCTCGCCGAAATCCGCAACCGCAAGATCGGTTTCGTCTTCCAGCAGTTCAACCTGCTCGCGCGCACGACCGCGCTCGACAATGTGGCGACGCCGCTGGTTTATGCAGGCCTCGGCGGCACCGAACGACGCGAGCGCGCGGCCAAGACGCTCGCCAGCATGGGCCTGTCCGACCGCATGGGCCACACACCCGCCAAGCTCTCCGGAGGCCAGCAACAGCGCGTCGCCATTGCGCGCGCCTTGGTCACCGAACCGCTGATGCTGCTCGCCGACGAGCCGACCGGCGCGCTCGATACCGCAACGTCTGAAGACATCATGGGCATTTTCCAGCGGCTGAACGACGACGGCATCACCGTGATCGTGGTTACGCACGAACCCGATGTCGCCGAATATGCCACCCGCCGCATCCTCTTCCGCGACGGACGGGTGATCGAGGATGCGCCGGTGGCGGACAGACGGCGCGCCAAATCATGAATTTCGCGCGCACCATTGCTGGCTGGGGCATCAATGTCGCCATCGCGCTGACGGCGCTGCGGACCAATCTCATGCGCTCGATCCTGACGACGCTGGGCGTGATGATCGGCGTACTGGCGGTTATCCTTGCGGTGGCGGTCGGCGACGGCGCGAAGATCAGTGTGATGGACTCGATCAACCAGCTCGGCAGCAATATGGCGATCGTGTTTCCCCAGCCCGAAAACAGGGGAGGACGCCGCGTCGTCGACCGTGGTCGTCTGACCGAGCGCGACGCCGCCGCGATCCGCCGCCTTGTCCCCGGTGTCAGCGGCCTTGCCCCGCAGTTGCGCTCTACAGTGCAGCTGGTTATTCAGGGACGCAATGCGACAACCACCGCCGTCGGCGTTACCGCAGAATACCCCCGCGTCGCTAATGTCGACATCGATGCGGGTCGATTGATCGAGGAATCGGACGTTCGGACGGCTTCGCGCGTCATTGTCGTGGGACCAAGTGTTGCGACCAAATTGTTCGGGAGCTTCGACCCGCTCGGCCAGAGCGTCCGCGTCAACCGCGTGCCGTTCACGATTATCGGGGTGCTCGCCAGCAAGGGCAGCACTTTCGGTAATGACAATGACGATTTGACTCTGGTCCCGATCACCACCGCGCGGCAACGTTTTGGTACGACCGCTACACAGGGGCCCGACGATTTGCATGTGCTGTTCGTCGGTTTTGACGAAGGCATCGAACTGACCGAGGCAAAGAAGAACATGGTTCGTGTCCTGCGCGCCCGCAACAACGTACCCAAGGGCGAGATCAGCCCGTTCACGGTCAACACGACCGAGGAATTCATGAAGCAATCTGGCCTCGTCACCAGCGTGTTTCAGGGCGTGCTCGTCGCCATTGCATCGATTTCGCTCCTCGTCGGTGGCATCGGTATCATGAACATCATGTTGGTCAGCGTCACCGAACGCACCCGCGAGATCGGCCTGCGGATGGCGCTGGGTGCCAAACGCAGCGACATCCGCAACCAGTTTCTTGTCGAAGCAGCCGTGCTGTGCGTCATCGGCGGCGCCATCGGGCTGGCGCTGGCGGCAGGGCTGTCGATCATTCTCGCGCAGGCACTCGAATTCCCGGTCATTATCAGCGCCTCAACCGCTGTCGGCGCGATCATCTTTTCCGCCGTCATCGGCCTCGCCTTCGGCAGCTACCCCGCCATCCGCGCGTCACGCTTGTCGCCGATCGAGGCGCTGCGGAGCGAGTGAACATAATCAGTGCAGATAGTTGGTGAAAAATACCAACTAGCCTGAAAATATACTTATGCAGCGGAATGAAACTCACGCATTTCCGACATTTTCTAGTTTGGCACGCTTGCTGCATTGACGTTGGTATCCCGGCATTCACGCCGGAGAATGAACCAACGGAGACCCATCATGACTACCAACTCGATCTCGGCAAACGCTGCAAACATCTTCACCGTCATCATCGCTGTCGCTTTCCTCGGCGTCACGACTGTCGGCATCGCCCAGCCGGTCCACGCCCAGCCGACGACGATCTCCACCACAGCCGCGCGCTGACCCTTGCGCGCCGCGACTGGCGCGGACGACAGGGGTCACACCATCAATACGGTACTCCCCGTCGTCCGCCGCCCCTCAAGATCGATATGCGCTTGTGCCGCATCCTCGAGCTTATAGGTCTGGCCGACTGTCACCTTGATGATTCCCTGCCGGAACATATCCCAGACATAGTCGCTGCCCGCCGCACGCTCCTCGGGCAGGGCGTAATAATCGAACAGGGTCGGTCGCGTGTTAAACAGCGATCCTTTGCGCGCCAATATCCCCAGATCGACGCCGCCCACTGGCGCATCGGCATTACCGTAATTGACGATCAGCCCGCGCATGCCGGTCGAATCGAGCGACGCTTCCCAGGTCGCCATGCCGACCCCATCGAACGTAACCCGCACCCCTGCGCCGCCGGTCAGTTCGCGCACGCGCGGTGCGACGGGCTCTTCGCCATAAAGGATGATCTCGTCAGCGCCTGCCGCCCGCGCCGCCTCGGCTTTCTCGGGGGTCGAGACCGTGCCGATCACCCGCGCGCCGGTATGTTTCAGCCATTGGACAAGCAGCAATCCGACACCGCCAGCCGCTGCGTGGACGAGCACGTCCCATCCCGGCTGCACCTTGCCGCAGCGTTCGACGAGGAATTCGGTCGTGCACCCTTTGAGCAACCCCGCCGCTGCGGTCGCATCATCGATATCGTCGGGAATGCGGAACAGGCTGTCTGCCGCAATATTGCGCTCAGTCGCATAGGCACCGAGCGCAGGGCCGAAGGTCGCGACGCGGTCGCCGACCGCCCATTCAGCCCCATCGCCGACAGCCTCGACAACGCCCGCTGCTTCGATACCGAGACCGCTCGGCAGCGCCACCGGATAGATGCCGCGCCGGTGGTAGGTGTCGATGAAGTTCAACCCGACCGCCGTCGAGCGGAAACGCACTTCGCCGGAACCGGGAGAAGGCAAATCCATATCGACCCACTCGATCACCTCGGGTCCGCCGTGTGCCGTGATCCGTGCTACGCGCGCCATTATCTCGTTCCTTCGTAAAATTCGCTGATATTGCCATCGGGGTCGCGCACCGCGAACAGGTCGATCCGCCCGAGGCCGGCGACGCTGACGCCCTTGCCTTCATAAACCACGGCAACGCCTTTGCTTTCGAGAGTTGCCCGGTAGGCGGCGAGTCCCGTCACCGGAAACCGCACTGAGACGATGCCCAGATTCTGTGGCTGCGCGAATTCACTTAGATCGCTCCCTTCGAAGCCGTCGATCTGCATCACTTCGACCCGCCCGCTTTCGCCCTCGACCGGCGCAAGTGCTGCCGCATTGCGCCACGCCACATTGGTGTAGTTGAACGGAATGCCGAAATTCGACCGCGCCCGGTCCTTCGGCGCGGCGGCACTGTCGAACGCCATCCAGAAGCCGAGCGCCTTGCCATAGAAGTCGCGCGAGGCGTGCTTGGCGCGCACCATTCGCATCGAGTTGAACCCTTGGCTGATTCTGCCGACCGGAAAACCCGTGAATGCCGGACTGATCCGCTCGTACACCGCCAGATTGATGCCATGCGGCCCGACCAGCACGACGTTGCGGAGGTCCGACGCGCCGAATTTGAAACGGATCGGTTCGCTTTCCGCCCACCAGCCCAGCTTCAGCGCCTGATCGTAGAGCGCGGGCACATTGTCGCTGCGGACCATCACCGAGTAAATGCCGCCGGTATCCCATGCCCGCGCCGCGCGGCGGATCGGGCGCTGTTCGACGCCGCGCCAGCGGACGAAGCGGATGCAGCCGGTGGCGACGTTCGGCGCGCACAGCCGTTCGAACGTCCCGCGCGCGGTGGCAGGGAGCTTCCAATAGGTGATCTCGGTGCGGCTGACTGCGCCCCGCTGGCGCACGGTCCATCCGCCCGCGTCGCGGAATAGCCGCGTTGCGGCGGGGATGTTTTCGACGCTCACGACAGTTTCGGTCCATGGTTGGACCCCGACCGTTGCCGAGGCAAGCGCCAGAACGGCGATCACCATATCGTACCCCCCACCCATTCGCCCGCCGCCGCCAGAAACGGATGCACGGTCCAGCGGTCCCAAACGCCTGCCGCAAAATACGGGTCCGACCGCAACACCGCCTCGGCTTCGGCAGCGTCGCCGACATCGAGCACGAACAGCGAGCCGATATTCGTGCCGTCGGCGTCCTTCAGCGGTCCAGCCACTGCAATTTTGTCCATGATCCGCCCAATATGCGCGAAATGTGCGTCGCGCGTGGCGTCGCGGATCGGGGCGCTGTCGGCCACATCCCACGCCAGCACGACGAAATGGCTCACTTCGTCCCCTCATTGATCGTCGCTGCCTCGATCAGCAGCACCTGACAGTCGGCTATCCCGTCGCGCAGTTTCTTGGCTTCGGCATATTCGGGCGAGTTCCAGAATGCTTTGGCTGCATCCTTGTCCGGCCATTCGGAAATGACCATCGATGCGCCGTCACCGAAACCCCCTTCGAGCAATTCCGCGCCGGGTCCGCGCAGCACATATCTCCCGCCGAACTGCGCGACCAGCTTGCCCGCCGCCGCGCCATAGCCGTTGATAAAGGCGTCGCGGTCGGCGATCTTGGCCGTAACGATCATATAGGCGGGCATTCATTGCTCCTTCACTTCGGCCAGCGTGCCTTGTCGGCAAGGTAGCGCGTTGAATCTGCCAGGTTCTTCGGTTGATAGCCGGAGAACAAATTCGGGCCGTAGCGCGAGCGATATTGCGCGAACACCGGCATCACCAATTCGGTGTGGATAATCGGCTGGCGATGGCGCGCGCGGAAATCCCTGACCGGGATGCGCCCCGTCACCAATGTCTCGAACGCGGTCGGCGCGGTTTCCATGGCCTTGCCATCGGGACCGTAGATCGCGCTCTCGCCGCCGCCCGCATCCTCGAAATACAGGCCGTTGCCCGGCGACGCGGCGTTGTTCGCGACCGCCGTGTAGACCTGATTATAGAGCGAGGTTGCAGCGATGTCGGCGGGCGTGAAGCCGCCGCTCGCGGTCCGCAGGATGACCTCTGCCCCCTTCATCGCCATCGCACGAAAATACTCGGGCTCGCGCTGGATCGACGAGGTGCAAAGATTGCCGAGCGGCGTCCGCGTCACCGGTACCACCGCGTCCTCGCCGTACATCTCCACATAGCGGTCGAGCACGTCGTAGATCGTCGTCGTGAACAATTCCTGCCGGAACACGCCTTTGATGTTGCGCGCCTTCCAATGCTTGTCGACGATTGCGCCCTTGTCGTCGATGATCGTGGTGATCGACAACAGGCTGTCGGGCCAGTCGGGGTCGCGGACATAGCTGCCGAAAACGATCCAGCACCCGTATTGGCGCGCTTTTTTGGCGAGGATTTCGGTCTCTTCACCCGGCACTTCGATGGCGATCTTGCGCGTTTCTGCCAGATCGAGCGTAAAATTATAACCGGTGACCGGAAATTCGTGGAAGAAGAACAGGTCTTTGGGGCCAGTGAACCCGCTGCCTGCGTCGATCAGGTCGCACATGTGCTGGACGTTGTCGCGGCGCTTCTTTTCCCACCCTGCCTGTTTGGGATCAACCGCGAGCACGCGGCTTTGCACCACGCCCAGGGTCCAGCTGTCCTTGGCCAGCGGCACTGTCGAATAGCGGCCATCGGCTTGCATCACATGCGGCAGCTTGGTCTTGCCGCACATCGCCCCCTCGGCACGGGTTGCGGTGCCGATCAGCGCGGCTGTCCCCATAGCGCCCGCCAACATCGCGCGTCGGTCAAGTTCGTCCATTGAACGCTCCCTGCTCTGGCCCACCCAGTGTTGCACAGAAGTGACAGGCAGCACGATTACGTCGCGTCACCTGTCGCATTTGTCTGGACAAGTTATCCCCACAATGGGAGCGGTCTGGCAACATAAATATCGACCCGGGGGGACCGACTGTGAACATATCGATCAAAGCAGCCTTGCTTGCCGTAACCGCGCTGGTGCCGAGCCTCGCGCTGGCCCAAACTGCCGCGCCCGCACCTGCCGATGACGGCGGCTATGCCGACATCATCGTCACCGCGCGCAAGACCGAGGAAAAATTGCAGAATGCGCCGACCACAGTCGCGGTCGCCACGGCGGAAATGATCGACCGGCTGGGGCTGGACAGCGTCGCCGACATTACCAAGACGACAGCGGGCATCGTGTTCGACGACAGCTTCGGCCGCGACGGCAACCGCCCAGTCATTCGCGGACAGGCGAACATCCTTGGGTCGTCGGGCGTCGCCTATTTCATCGACGGCATTTATTATTCAGGATCGATCGCCGATTACGATGTCGAATCGGTATCGCGGATCGAGGTCGTGAAGGGGCCGCAATCGGCGCTCTACGGGCGCAACACCTATTCGGGCGCGATCAACATCATCTCGAAAATGCCCGGCGACCGCTGGGAGGGCAAGGTTAGCGCCGATATTTCGGAGCGTGATCGCTACGAGATCACGGCGGGCGTGCGCGGGCCGATCGCACAGGGTTTGGGCGTGTCGCTCGGCGGGCGGTATTATGACAACAAGGGCGAGTTCGTGAACGCCTATGACGGCTCGCGGCTTGGCAAACAGAACACCAAATCGCTGTTCGGCGTGCTCCAATACGACAATGACGGCCCGGTGCGCGCATCGCTCCGCGCCAACTGGAACAAAACCGAGGACGGCCAGCCGGCGATTTTTGCGACGAGCGCAAACGAGAACAACTGCCTGCCCGACAATGGTACGCTGTATCGCGGCCTCGGGCGCTACTATTGCGGCGTGATCCAGCCGCGCGCCGCGTCGAGCGATTACAGCCGCCAGTTCGTCGATCCGCAGAATGTCGGTCTGCGGTCGGAGACGTTCAACGCGGCGTTCCGCCTCGACGCCGATCTCAGCGATAGCCTGACCCTGACCTCGCTCACCGGTTACAACAAGCGCACGGCGGACAACAAGACCGATGGCGACTATTCGGGCAACAGCTTCAACCAGGTTATTTTTGCCGCCGCGCCAACGGGTCCGGCAGTGGGCGGGATCGCTCCCCGCACGCTGAACTATTTTGCGGCGGCGCGCTCGACACAGGATTTCACCTTCTCGAACCGCGCGGTAACCAAGGACTGGTCGCAAGAGCTGCGGCTGCAGTTCAAGAGCGACGCGGTCGATGTTCTGCTCGGCGGTTATTATTTCCACCAGAACGATGACACCAACGACACGCGCGTCGTGCCAACGGGTGCACTGGCACTGGCGCAGGCGAATGCCACGGCGGCAACAGCGGCACTGTGCGTGCGTATCCCGAACTGCGGATCGTTCACGCCGATTACGATTGCGACGACGGTCCCGGCGGTCGGCAGCGCCGATTACGGCCTTTATGCGCCGTCGCGTAACGTCAACAATTTCGACATCGAGAACAAGGCGATCTTCGGCGCGGTGACTTTCCGCATCACGCCGCAATTCTCGATCAGCGCCGAAGGGCGCTATGCCGAGGAAAAGATCACACAAGCGACGCAAAGCTTTACGACATTGACGACGGCTGTACCGACACCGTCGGTGGTGACCGCTACCTTCAAGAAATTCACACCGCGTATCACTGCCAGCTGGCAGGCGTCCCCAAACAATCTGTTTTACGCCATCTATGCAGAGGGGCAGAAGCCCGGCGGATTCAACAGCAACACCGCAATCGCGGCGGGCTTCCCGACCTATAATGCCGAGACGGTCAAAACTTTCGAATTCGGCATGAAGCACACGCTGCTCGACGGAAAATTGATCGCCAATTTCGCCGCGTTCCAGAATACGATCAGCGGCTATCAGCTGACCCAAAACGTGTCGGTGCCGCCGAACCAGGTGTCGCTGATCGTCAATGCGGGCGACGCACAAATCCGCGGTATCGAAATCGAGCTGCAAGCGCGCCCCGTCCGCAACCTGACCTTCACGGTTAATTATGCGCTGGCCAATGCATTCTTCACTAGCGGTGTCGATGAGCAGCAGGGCGTATTGAACGACGTGCGCGATGACGCCCTTGTCAATTGTTCGACCGGCGACCAGTTCCCGCTGACCACGGGGTGCCAGTCGCTCTACGGTTCGATAGCGGGCAAGCGCATTCCGCGTGCGCCGCAACATACCGTATTCGCCGATATCGACTGGCGCTTGCCGCTGGGCGACAATGGCTGGAAGCTGTTTGCAGGCGCGAACGTCAATCTGGTCGCGTCGAGCTTCGCACAGGTGCATAACCTCGCCTCGACCGGCGGATCGGCAGTGGTCGACTTGCGCGCGGGCTTTCAGAACGACCGGTTCAAGGTGCAGTTCTATGTCAAGAACGCGACCAACGAGACATCGATCAACCAGATCATCCGCTACGCCGACGCGAACAACGACCTGCGCCGCAACTTCATCGCCGGACTGCGCCCGCAGCGCCGCTTCGGCGTGGTGGTGAGCGCGGGATTCTAAATCCACGAAAAAGGGGACACCCAATAGGGTGTCCCCTTTTTCGTACCTACTTCGCTTTCGCCGCTGCCCGCTCTGCATCGACCTTGGCCTTGAACACCGTCCACGTTGTCGCGTTGGGGCGGGTGTCGTCGCCTGCCGGAGGTGCGGTGTAGATCGGGAAGTTCTTCGCGATCTCGTCCTTCATTACTGTCGGCAATTCATCGAAGCTTTTGAGCTTCGAGCCCATGGCGTTGAACACCATCTGCCCCTGCCGCCCGCGCTGCTTCATCCACGGCATCCAGTCCGAAATGCGGACCCAGGCGACGCCGGGGTAGGCAGTCGCGTTCTTGGTATCGAGCATGTCGTTCGCATCGGCGAAGAAGTCGAAAATCTCCATCGCGTGATATTTGCCGCCGACATAATCCTGATACGCACCCGACAGCACGTTTTCGTAGAACAGTGGTGCCTCGAACGGCATGAACAGCCATTTGCCCTCGCGGCGTCCGGTAAACGCTGCGGGCTTGCCGTCGGCCCCGATCGGGAAGTTTGGCCGCGAGTTCACCGGATCGTTGTTAATGTGCATGACCTCGACAGTCTCGCCCGACCAGGGATTGGCCCATTGGCGGATGACCTGCCCGGTCTTGGGGTCGAGGTAGAACAGGACTTCGCGGCTGACGAGGCGATAGCCCTTGCCGCGCACCGGATCGATCACCGCGACGCACTGGCGCACATTCATCCCCTCGGCGAGGAAGAGCAGCCGGTCGGGTTCGCCCGCGACGCGCGAATAGATTTTGCCCGAGAAATGATAGACCGCCTGCTTGCCGTCCGCCTCGCCGCACTGGATGCGCTTCCCGATTTCGAAGGCGTCGGCAGGGACGGCGGGGTCGAGCATCCGCGCGGATGCGGCGCTCCCCAGAGCAGCGGTAGCGAGCAGCGCGAGCGTCACGAACTTCATTGTGGTTTCTCCTCTGGAACAGTGTCGATGGTGCAGCTCGCCTGCATCCAGCGCAGGTTGATGCCGATCATTTTGGCGCTCGGGTCGGCCCAGCTGTAGCTGACCGCCTTGTCCGGCGCGTCCGGCTTATGGACGTAGAGGACGAGGCTGGGGCGGCTGGGACCGCTCGGCCAGATCACGTTCCGCATCCTCAGGACCACTTCGGGCGCTCCCGTCGTGCCACCGCCGAAGCTGACCCGCCCGCCCTGATCGTGGAGTTTCAGGTCGCGCGCACCCGCCCAATCCTCGCTGCCATCGGCCTTCTTGACCGCCTTGGGGGCCGCGCCCCAGCAGGTCGCAGTGCGCGCGCGGCGGAGTTCGGTGATGCGTCCGTCGGACAGGGTCATGCGGACACGGCTTGGTACCGTTGAAGGTGTTAGATCTTTGTAGGGCGTCGCGGCGACCGCCTCACTGAACAGATCGATGAAAGTGACCTTGCCGTCCGCCGCAATCGCCACGCCGATCCACGGTGCGGCGGGGCGCTTGGCCTCCTTGTCGAAATAGACTTCTTCTTCGTTGGTATAGATGCCGGGCGGGAGCGATGCCGCAGCGGCAAGCGCAGGCGCAGCCATCGCCGCCAACGCCAGCATCGGTCCCCGCATCGCCTTTTCTCCCTTGATCGACAGGGCTAGACCGATTCGACAAAAAAGCAAATATGTCCGGACAACTTTATGCGGGAACCGATAATGCGCCTGATGCTGCTTGCCCTGCTTGCTTCCCTGCCGACGCTGGCAACTGCCGCCGACACCCCCGACGGCAAGACCATCCTCGCGCGCGCTGCCGAAGCGCATGGCGGCGAGGGGTGGGCGAACGCGAAGACTTTGGTGCTTGAGGGGCGCGCGGTGTTTTGGGGACCGACTGGCGTAACCCCGCGTTCGACCGCCGACGATTACCGCATGTGGCGCGTCTTCGACCCCGGGCGCACCGCCGCGCATAGTGCCGAAGGAAAAGTGCGGATCGTGGCGCATTCAAAGGGCGTGCAGCAATTCACGGTCGGCTTCGACGGCACCACGACGTGGAACGAGCGTGGCGTGATTTCCAAGGCCGAGGCCGATGTTTTCTGGGCATCCAACTTCGGCTTCGGCATCATCCGCCGCGCGGCCAATCCCGGCTTCAAGGCGGAACGCGTCGCCGACGACAGCATCGGCGCGCACCCGCTTTACATGGTCCGCCTGACCGACCCGACCGGCGGCACCACCTTGTTCGGCGTCGACCGCCGCAGCTACGCGATCCGGACCATGGGCTTCATGACGCCCAAGGGCTGGCACCAGCGGACCTACGACGATTTCGTCGCGCTCAAGAACCCGCGCTGGTTGCAGGCACGAAAAGTCACGCTCTACTATAATGGCGTAAAAGCAAACACGGTGTATTGGACGAAAACGGTGGTGAACGGCCAAGTCGATGGCAGTCTGTTCACGCCGCCAAAGATGTAGTTTTTTGAGAGGATTTTTATGCCCCGACTTCTAATTTTCGTTGACGAAGCCAATTTCGGGCGCTCCGCCCGCCATGCCGGGTTCCAGCCCGATCTGGTCGCGCTGAAGAACTGGCTGGCCGACCCCGACGTCGGGCGCAAGCTGATCGAAATGGTCGTCTATATCGGCCTGCCGCCCGACCGGCGGCCCGAGGATATGCCCGAGGGCTGGCGGCGCGCCTATGACAGCAAGCACCGCCTGCGCCATGCGCTCGAAAACAACGGCATCATGACGATCGCGTGGCGCGGCAAGCAGATCTACAATAGCAACCCGCCCGCGTTCGCCGCCAATATCGACATGCTGATGGCTATGGACGCACTCGAACTGTCGCTTGAGGCCAAACCCGATATCGTCGTGCTGGTCACCGGCGATGGTGATTTCTCGTACCTCGCCACCAAGCTGCGCCGCCGCGGCATCCATGTCGAAGCCGCCAGCCTGCCACAGGTGATGTCGGGCGAACTCAAACGCGCGGTCAATGAATTCATCGACCTGCGCGACTTCTTCGACGAGG
>JANNVL010000033.1:0-19625 GCA_031408195.1 Sphingomonadales bacterium
AAGGCAACCTACGTCCCCAAGATGGTCGCGGGCGAATGGGGCGGGACGATGAACCTGACCGAGCCGCAATGCGGCACCGATCTGGGCCTCATTAAGACGCGCGCCGAACCGGATGCCGACGGGAACTGGTCGATCACCGGCACCAAGATTTTCATCTCGTCGGGCGAACACGACCTGACCGAGAACATCATCCACCTCGTCCTCGCCAAAACGCCCGGCGCGCCCGACAGCGTCAAGGGGATCAGCCTGTTCATCGTGCCGAAGTTCCTCGTCAACGACGACGGCAGCCTGGGCGCGCGCAACGCGGTCGGCTGCGGCTCGATCGAGCACAAGATGGGCATCCACGCCAATTCGACCTGCTTGATGAATTTCGACGGCGCGACCGGCTATCTGGTCGGCGAAGAGATGAAAGGCTTGCAGGCCATGTTCATCATGATGAACCACGCGCGCCTCGGCGTCGGCCTTCAGGGGCTGGGGATCGCCGAGGTCGCACGGCAGAACGCGGTGCAATATGCCAAGGATCGCCGCCAGGGCCGCTCGCTGACCGGCACGCAGGAACCCGGCGAGAAGGCCGACACGCTGTTCGTCCATCCCGACGTCCGCCGGATGCTGATGGAGGCCAAGGCGCTGACCGAAGGATTGCGCGCGCTCGTCCTGTGGGGCGGGTTGCAGGGCGACCTCATCCACGCCGCACAGACCGAGGAAGAACGCCAGCACGCCGATGACCTGCTGTCGCTGCTGACGCCGGTGATCAAAGGCTATGGCACCGACAAGGGCTATGAGATCGCGACGACCAGCCAGCAGGTTTATGGCGGCCACGGCTACATCGCCGAATGGGGCATGGAGCAATATGTCCGCGATGCCCGCATCGCGATGATCTATGAAGGCACCAACGGCATCCAGGCGCTCGATCTGGTCGGGCGCAAGCTCGCCAAGGACGGCGGGCGCGGGGTGCAGTTGTTCTTCGCCACGCTCGCGCAGGAAATCGCGGTCGCCAAAGACGTGCCCGAACTCGCCGACTTTGCCGGACGGCTGGAGAAAGCGACCGGCGACCTGCAGGCGTCCACAATGTGGCTGATGCAGAACGGTCTCGCCAACCCCGACAATGCGGGCGCGGCATCGGTGCCCTACATGCACCTGATGGGCATCGTCGCGGTCGGCCTGATGTGGCTGCGGATGGCGACAGCGGCGCAAAGGATGCTCGCGGCGGGGGAGGGCGACATCGCGTTCCTGACGGCCAAGCTGACGACAGCACGCTTCTACGCCGAACGCATCATGCCCGACACCGGATCGCTACGCCGCAAGCTGGAAGCGGGTGCCGAGAGCATGATGTCGATGCCGGTCGAGATGTTCGAAGCGGCCTAATCCGCGATCCGCGCGCCGTCCCAGGCGAAATGCCCGCCGCTGTCGGCGGGGGTAAGCGCGTCGGCAACCGCAATGAGTCGTTCGGCGGCGAACTCGGGCGTGAACAATTTGTCCGCCGCGACATTGCCCTGAAACGGCTTCGACATGGCGGTATCGACTGTGCCGGGGTGCAGCGTGACGCAGATGGCCTGCGGATGCGTGCGGTTAAGCTCGATGCTCAGCGTTTTCACCAGCATCACCAGCGCCGCCTTCGACGCGCGATAGCCGTGCCAGCCGCCAGTGCGGTTGTCGCCGATGCTGCCGACCCGCGCGCCCAGCACCGCAAACACCGCGCGGCGGTCGCGCGAGAGTCGGGGAAGGACGTGCTTGGCGATCAGCCCGGGTGCGATCGTGTTGATCAGGAAACTACGCGCGAGCTGCTCCGCGCCGAGTACACGCATCGACCTTTCGGGCCGCTGCACATCGTCGTGCAATATGCCGATGGTGACGAAAACAGCATTGAGGCCGTCGGGAAGCGCTGTTGTCGCCGCCGCAATAGAGGCTTCGTCGGTGACATCGACAGCCGTCGCGCGGCTCCACAGCGTAACTGGACCCGTTTCGCTCAGCCGTTCGGCCAGCGCCGTGCCAATGCCACCGCTGCCAACGACCAAAAACTTTGCGGTTCGGTTTTCGTTCATCGTTCCGTCCCTAGCGGGCGCCGATACCTTCGCAAGGCACGCTTGGCCTGTGTCCTGCTTGTGTCGGTGCCGTGCGGGGGTTAATCGGGGGCAACCCGGTCATGGATTGGTCAAGGAGAGAGAAGTGAAACCCGTTTCCCGTCTGGCGATTGCTGCCGTTCTCGCGCTCGGTGTCGTCTCGACGCCGGTATTCGCCCAGAAGAAGCCGGCTGCCGCCCCCACCAAGGGGCCGACCCTGTCGAAGGAGTTTCGTGCCGCCGCGCAGCCGGTGCAAAAGGCGATGACCGCGAAGGATTTCGCGACCGCAAAGGCATCGCTCGGCGCAGCACAAGCCGTGGCGACGACGCCCGATGACAAATATTATGCGGGTCTGTTCGCTTATCAGATCGCGGCGAATCTAAAAGATACGCCGGGCACGGTCATTGGCGCACAGGCCATGCTGGCCAGCGGCGTCGCGCCGCTCGAACAACAGGCATCGATCAACTATCTGCTCGGCCGCGAAGCTTATTTCGCCAAGGATTATCCCAAGGCACTTGCCTATCTCAACGAATCGACGCGGACCGGCAACAAATCGCCCGAGCTACTCATCATGGCCGCCGATATCAGCTTCAAGCAAAAGCAGTTCGCGCCGGGTCTGGCCTATGCCGAACAGGGCATCGCCGCGCAAAAAGCCGCCGCGCAGCCAGTGCCGCAGGACTGGTACGAACGTGCGCTGAGCGCCGCCTATAATGCTCGGAACGGGCCGGAACTGGTCAAATGGGGCGGGTTGCTGGTGCGGGCCTATCCGACTGCGAGCAACTGGCGCAGCGCGCTGGTGCTCTACCGCGACAGCAAGCAGATGGACGGACAGATCACGCTCGATCTCTACCGCCTGATGCGCGCCAGCAAGAGCATTGCGGGCGAGCGCGATTACTTCGACTATGCCGCCATCGCCAGCGAGCGCGGCTTGCCCGGCGAAACCAAGGCAGTGGTCGATATGGCGGTTGCCAGCGATGCCAAGCTGGCGACGAGCAAGAACTTGGCCGAATTGCGCTCGGGTGCCGCACCCAAGATCGCCGGCGATATGGCAAGCCTGCCCGCCAGCGAGCGTGCTGCTGCCGCGTCGCCCGCCGCGCGTCCCTCGATGGGCACAGCCGACGCCTATATGAGCTATGGCCAATATGCGAAGGCCGTGCCGCTCTACCGCGCCGCGCTCACCAAAACCGGCGGCGACGCCGACACGATCAACACGCGGCTGGGCATTGCGCTGGCGATGAGCGGCGACAAGGAAGGCGCACGCGCCGCCCTGTCAGCGGTCAAGGGACCACGCGCCGAGATTGCGGCGCTGTGGATGGTCTATCTCGACGTGCCGCCGACAGTGGCGTGAGTGACGTTTTCGCTCTCCCTTTGGGGAGGGGGCGACGCGCGCACCCCAGGCGCGGCGGGGTGAGGGAGTGCGCTGCCCCAATCGGCGAACTACAGTCCCTCACCAACTGCGACTAGCCCTCGCCAAGCGGCGATGCCAAGTCTGCGTATCCTCTCCCCAGAGGGAGAAGATAGATGTCCCGCTACCGGTAACTATCCTCACCGCGCACCGGCACGCCCGATACCGACTTTGCCGTCCGGATCGTCAGCGACGTCTTCACACCCGCGACATTGGGCGCGGGCGTGATGTGCGTGGTCAGAAAAGCTTGAAACTCCTGTAAATCATGTGCGACGATTTTCAGCATGAAGTCGATTTCGCCGTTGAGCATATGGCATTCGCGTACCGGATCGAGCGACGCGACATGCGCCTCGAACGCCTGCAAATCGGCTTCGGCCTGCGTCTTGAGGCTGACCATTGCGAACACGGTGATGCCATAGCCCAGCCGCCCAGCATCGAGTTCGGCATGATAGCCGCGGATCGTGCCTTCCTCCTCCAGGGTCCGCACCCGACGCAGGCAGGGCGGCGCGGTCAGGCCGACACGACCGGCGAGTTCGACATTCGTCATCCGCCCGTCGGTCTGGAGTTCGCGCAATATCTGCCGGTCGATGGTATCTAGGGGTCTTGCCATATCCTGCCTGTATCAAGATTCCGTCGCGCAACGCTACAGGATAATAAAGTTGCAAGCGTGCGGCATATGTCCCGTCTTGTGACGTGCCATTTTGGCCGCTTGCACGCCCCGGCCAAGTCCCTATCGCTCGGGACACTGCGGCGGAAAGGAACCGGCGCGGGATAGGGAATTCTCAACTTTTCATGTCCGGGCGATTCGACTCCATGCTGGTAACGGCGATGCGGCTGGGCACGGGCGACGCGTTCGCGCAGGCGGCATCATGGCGTCAGATCGTCGATATCGTCGCGCAGGCCGGACCCGCCCTTGACGGGGACACCCGCGAAGCCGCTTTCCATCGGCTGGCGGAGCTGCGCGACCATGTCCCTGCGGCCGACCGGCGGATGGCGGCGGCCAGTCTGGCGGGCCGCACCCGCGATCCCTTCATCGCGGCGCTCTTCGCGCGCGACTTGCCCGGTGTCGCGGCACCGTTCCTGGCACGGGCCGAACTCGACGCGGGTGGCTGGCAACAGGCGATCCCGGTGATGCCCGCAACCGCGCGCAACATCCTGCGGAACCGGCGCGATCTGCCCGAAGCGGCGGTCGGGATGCTGGCCCGGTTCGCCGCTGCCGACCTCACGCTTCCGGCGACCGGCGTACTTGCGGAGACAGAGGAAAGTACTGCACCCGGTGTCACGCAAATCCGCGAGCTGGTCGACCGGATCGCCGCCTATCGACAGCGCGTGCCGATGCCGCAAGCCGGTGTCGCGGCACCCGAAGAAACCGAAGCCGTTACCGAAGCTGACGGCTTTACGTTCGAAACGATGGCCGACGGCACGATCGACTGGATCGAGGGTGCGCCGCGCGAGGCCATCGTCGGCATGAGCATCGCCGATGCCGCGACCTTCGGGGTGGCGGGCGTCGACGGACAAGCGGCGGGTGCGTGGCGGCGGCGCGCACCGATCCGCGATGCGCGGCTGGTGGTGGCGGGACTTGGCGGGGCAGGGGGCGACTGGCTGATTTCAGCAGCACCGCTGTTCAATCCGCACGACGGGCGCTTCTGCGGCTATCGCGGCACCGCGCGCCGCCCGCGCGCCGACGAGCGGGTCGACGGCCCCAGCCGCGTCGGCGGTATCGCCCCCGATTCGTTACGCCAGCTGGTCCACGAACTGCGGACGCCACTGAACGCGATCCAGGGTTTTGCCGAAATGATCGACCGGCAGGTACTGGGTCCGGCGGCCTACCGCTACCGTGAACGTGCACGGGCGATCATGACCGAGGCCGAAAAGCTGGTGGCGATGGTCGACGACCTCGATACGAGCGCGCGCCTCGACAGCGGACGGCTGGCGGTGGAAGTAGCCGACGATGCCGATCTCGCGGCAATCGCCCACCGCGTCGCCGGACAGCATCGTGCGTCGCTTGCCGCGCGCGATGTGGAACTCGCGATCGACCTTCCCGGATTTGCTTTGCCAGTGGCGGCGGCTGCCTCGACTGTCGAACGGATGATGGCACGGCTCCTCGCGGCGGCAAGCGCCGTTGCGACGCCGGGCGAGCGGATGTCGGCCTCGGTCGGCACGCATGGCGGCGATGCGGTGTTCGAGGTTTCGCGGGCGACCGCGCTTGCCGGACGTGACGAAGCGGCGCTGCTCGACCCTGGCTATGGCCCCGACGGCGACTGGCCCGATGCACCGTTGCTAGGGCTTGGCTTTACCCTGCGCCTTGTCGCGCGGCTGGCCACGCAGGTGCGGGGACAGTTGTCGATCCTGCCCGACCGGTTCGTGCTGGCGCTGCCTGCTGCTTTGGCGCGTGCAGAAGTACAGCCCGCCTGAACCGCGCGCGTCGCTTGCGCGGGGCGGCGCACTTCCGCTAGCGGGTTGGGGCGTGTGGGCCTGTAGCTCAACTGGTTAGAGCTGGCCGCTCATAACGGCTAGGTTGCGGGTTCAAGTCCTGCCGGGCCCACCACGCATTTCGGGCCAAAATAGCGGAGCTATTTTGCCCACGAAACGCGTGCGGACGGCCTTGTGAAGCAAGGACCGACGACGGCGTGGCTTTGCCACGACGCTGTTCTTTTTCTTCTTGAATGTGCCCGCCGCGGCAAAGCCGCGTCGTCAGTCGCCGCTTTGGCGGCGCTGGCCGGGCGTGTCCGGAGATGCTGGATTTAGCGCCGCTAAATCCTAGCCGAAACACGCCGTCGGGGAGACAGGATTCGAACCTGCGACCCTCTGGTCCCAAACCAGATGCGCTACCAGGCTGCGCCACTCCCCGTACGACGGATGCCGCGCATAGCGGGCGATGCGGCAACACGCAATGCGGCTTAGTTCGCCGAATTCCCGGCGGTGTTCGCGTCGACTGCCGCGCCATTGGCTTCGGCCTCGATATTGGCGACTTCGCCATCGACGAGATTGTCGGTCGTCGCCTCGAGCTCGGCCGCCGAATTCTCGAGGGCTGCCCCCGCCGCATTCTCGGTGTCGGCGACATTGGTGGTGTCGGCGGGCTTACCGCAAGCCGACAAGGCGAACAGCGCAGCGGCGGCAACAATGGCGGCAGTCTTTGTCATATTGGCGTCCCGGGATCGTTTGTTGCCACATAGCGGCCACAATTCGCCAGTCAACAATTCTGGGTGTCAATCATTTTGGCATGACGAGTTCTTCCGGCGCGTTCGCGACCACGGCGAGCATTGCCGTCCATGCCGCAACATTCTGGCGCAGCTGCACCGGGTCGATCTTGTCGAGCGTGTCTTCGGGCGTGTGGTGCAGGTCGAAATAGCGGGTGCCATCCTGTTGCAGGTCGAGCGCAGTCACGCCGGTTGCGACCAGCGGACCGAAGTCGGGGCCGCCACCAGCGGGCGACCGGCTCGGCGCGATGCCCAATGGCGCGAGCACCGCGTTGACCCGTGCCTTTACCGCCTCGACGCTGGTGGGCAGTTTGTAATCGACGCGCCAGATGCGGTCGCCGCCGAAATCGGATTCGGACACCAGTGCATGACGTTCGCCGGCATAGGCTTTTGCATAGGCGATACCGCCAAACAGCCCGACCTCCTCGGCCCCGAACCAGATAAGCCGGATCGTGCGGCGCGGCTTTTCTCCGCTGTCCATGATGCGTTTGGCCGCTGCCGTTGTGATCCCAACCCCGGCAGCATCGTCGAACGCGCCGGTGCCCAGATCCCAGCTGTCGAGATGTCCGCCGATGGCGATAATGCCTGCGCCCGGATCGGTCCCTGGCACTTCGGCGATCACATTGCCCGACTGGCCGGTGCCGGTCTGGCGTGGGGTAATGACAAGCTTCATCGTCACCGGTTTCCCGCGCGACACGATGCGCGCGAGTTGCTCGGCGTCGATCACCGACAGCGCGGCGGCGGGGATCGGCGCGACGTCCTTCTCCCATGATTGCACACCGGTATGCGGCGCGCGGCTACGGTCGCTGCCGATCGAGCGGATGACGATGGCGGCGGCACCCATTTTGGACGCAAGGCTCGGGCCGACGCGCCGCGCGCCACCGAACGCACCATAGCTCGACCCGTCTTGTGTGCGCGTCATGCGGTGGTCGACGAACACGATCTTGCCGCGCACTTTTGCGGGGTCGGCGGCGCGCAGACCGTCGAGCGTGTTGAACGCGACAACCTCCGCCGTAATCCCGCCTTCGGGCGTGGCACCCGAATTGCCGAGCGCGGTCAGAACAAGCTTTTGCGGAAACGGCGACACGATTTCTGCCGTCTCGGTGCCGCGGACCCAGACCGGCATGTCGAATGGTTCGACGCGAACATTCTTGAACCCGAGCCCTTTGAGCTTCGCCACCGCCCACGTCCGCGCACGCGCTTCGGCCTCGGTCCCGGCAAGCCGTTGCCCGACTTCGGTCGTCAGCCCCTCGACGATCTCATACGCCAGCGTGTCGTTCAGCGCTGCATCGCGCAGCTTGGCAGGGTCGGGCGCGGCAAGCGCGAGGGCGGGGAAGGCGGCGGCAAGAAGGAGAATGTGTTTCATTGACCAACCTTATCGCCGCATTTTGACCGTGGCGAGGGTGTGTGTTTCACCCAAAGCACCAAAGACATTTGCTCTTCCCGTTTGATTTCCTTGCAAAGAGCAACAGGGCACCCGCCGGTCGTTCGTTAATGGGGATCGCGCTTACGCGGGAACAACGCAGCAAGAGCTGAACTCTTTGGTGCTTTGGGTGAACCACCCCTCTTCCTTCCCCAACCGCTTCCCATATCCCGACCGAGGCGCTATCCGCGCCGCAAATCCTGCAACACCCGAACGAAAGACCCGACCGATGGCCGCGCAATACGCCTATGTCATGAAGGACATGACGAAGACCTTCCCCGGTGCCCCCAAGCCGGTGCTCAGCAACATCAACCTGCAATTCTATCAAGGCGCCAAGATCGGCATCGTCGGGCCCAACGGCGCGGGCAAATCGACCTTGATGAAGATCATGGCGGGGGTCGATACCGACTTCACCGGCGAGGCATGGCCGGGGGAATACATCACCGTCGGCTATCTGGAGCAGGAGCCGCAGCTAGACACAACCAAAACGGTGCTCGAAAACGTCAAGATGGGCGCGAAGGACACCGCCGATCTCGTCGATCGCTTCAACGCGATTTCGGCCGAGATGGGCGAGCCCGCCGACGACACCGATTTCGACGCGCTGATGGAGGAAATGGGCGACCTGCAGGGCAAGATCGACGCGGCCGACGGCTGGACGCTCGACAGCCAATTGGGCGTCGCGATGGAGGCACTGCGCTGCCCGCCGGGCGACATGGCGGTCGATAATTTGTCGGGCGGTGAAAAGCGCCGCGTCGCGCTGACGCGGCTGCTGATTCAGAAGCCGTCGATCCTGCTGCTCGACGAACCGACCAACCACCTCGACGCCGAAAGCGTCAAATGGCTGGAAAACCATCTGAAGGAATATGCCGGCGCGGTGCTGATGATCACCCATGACCGCTATTTCCTCGACAATGTCGTCGGCTGGATTCTGGAAATCGATCGCGGGCGCTATTTCCCCTACGAGGGCAATTATTCGACCTATCTCGAGAAGAAGGCCAAGCGGCTGGAGCAGGAGGACCGCGAGGATTCGAGCCGCCAGACCGCGATCAAGAACGAGCTCGAATGGATTAGGCAGGGTGCCAAGGCGCGCCAGACCAAGTCGAAAGCGCGCATCGCCAAGTTCGACCAGCTCGTCGAACAGCAGAAGAACCGCACCCCCGGCAAGGCGCAGATCGTCATCCAAGTGCCCGAGCGGCTCGGTGGCAAGGTGATCGAGGTCGACAACATCTCGAAGGCCTATGGCGACAAATTGCTGTTCGAAAACCTGTCGTTTACGCTGCCCGCAGGCGGCATCGTCGGCGTCATCGGGCCGAACGGCGCGGGCAAATCGACCTTGTTCAAGCTGATCATCGGCAGCGAGGAGCCGGACACCGGCAAGGTCGAAAAGGGCAGCACGGTGCGCCTCGGCTATGTCGACCAGAGCCGCGACCACCTCGACGACAAGAAGAACGTCTGGGAGGAAATCTCCGACGGGCTCGATTACATGAAGGTCAACGGCCACGACCAGTCGACACGCGCCTATGTCGGCGCGTTCAACTTTAAGGGCGGCGACCAGCAGAAGAACGTCGGCAAGCTGTCGGGCGGCGAACGCAACCGCGTCAACATCGCGAAAATGCTGAAGCGCGGCGGCAATGTGCTGCTGCTCGACGAACCGACCAACGACCTCGACGTGGAAACACTGGGCGCGCTGGAGGAAGCCATCGAGAATTTCGCGGGCTGCGCGGTGGTAATCAGCCATGACCGGTTTTTCTTGGACCGTCTGGCGACGCATATCCTGGCGTTCGAGGGGGACAGCCATGTCGAGTGGTTCGAAGGGAACTTCGACGCTTATGAAGAGGACAAAAGGCGGCGTCTGGGCGATGCGGCGGACCGGCCTACGCGGTTGGCTTATAAGAAGTTGACGCGCTAGGCGCTTATTAGGAGGCAATTTTGTTTGTTGTCGCTTTGACCCTCGCTGCCGCAGCGACGTCACCGTCAGCTGTGTGCGTAGATCTGGCAAAACAGCTCGACACTACCGAACGATCAATGGCGAGCGCATATGACTTTGATCAATCGTGGTATGAAATTGAGCTGAAAACACAAAACGCGAAAGCACCATCCAGAAACGAGTTGCGCCGTGCAATCGCTAGAAGTGTTGCCTCCGGGTCGCGCTCCGCTGTCGTCGATGGCATCAAGCTAGACCAAGAAGAGGCGCAGGAACGGGCGGAACTGAATCAGCAACGGTCCAAACAACAACAGTCGGTTGATCGGTATATGGCGCAAGGAGATCGCATCGTCACATTGCTAGCGTCAAACGGGTGTGCGCCGCCAATTCGACTGCTCAGTTGGTTTAGCTACAGCACGAAGAATCCAAATGCAGACACAACGGCACCTGCTGCTTCCGGCCGCTTGTCTGACGCAGTTAATCGCGTTCGTAGATTGAAGCGGCATTAGGCAGCAGAATCTTCGGTGTGATTCCGGGATAACGGCCACAGTTTACCGAATTCCCGCGCCGTCATGCTGAACTCGTTTCAGCATCCACCCCTCCACGCTCGACATGCCACCAGCGGAGAGGCGGACCCTGAAACGAGTTCAGGGTGACGATCTCGCGGGGCGAGTGCCTCTGCAATTCCTCCCCGGAACGGGGAGGGGGACCACGAAGTGGTGGTGGGGCTGCTCACCACAGCAGCATGCGGCGCGTGGAGAGCGACCCCTCCGTCAGCCCAAGCGGGCTGCCACCTCCCCGTGCCGGGGAGGAGTTAACCTCACCCCAACCCCGCCGCCTTCCGCAACGCCGCGTTCATCCGCGTTTGCCAGCCCGGCCCCTCCCCACGGAAATGCGACAGGACGTCGCGGTCGAGGCGCAGGCTGACCGCTTCCTTCGGCGCGTCACCGACAGGCGGGCGACCGGTCTTGCTCCAGTCCTTGGTCAGCGTGCCGGTTGCTTCGCGCACGACCCTATCGCCGATGCGAATTTCGGCGCGGTCGAAGAATTCCTTCGTCAGCAGTGGGGCGTCATCGGGGTCAACCCAGTCGGACATTGGCCATTTCCTCGTCATGGGCATGCCGCATTGAAATGATGCGCCGCACGCCATCGCGTTCCATCCAGACAACCACGACGGCGCGGTCGTCGAGATAACCGTAGGTCACCCATCGGACTTCGCCATATTCGAACCGGTCGTCCTCGCCGGTGTAGATTTGATCAGCGAAAACGCGCGGCGCATCGGCGAAATCCAAGCCACGCTCGGCCAGCGTCTTTGCGCGCTTGGCCGGGTCGTAGCTTATTTCCATTTTCAAAAATGTATATACGAAAGTCTGGCTCGTCAAGTTGTAGGCTTCGCCGCGTTGTGAAGCCGCCTCCGTAATGATAGCCTTCGCCAACCACCGGCCTGTTGGGGAACGCGTCGATGAACACCTATCATTATATCGTCATTGCTTTGTTCTCCGCCTTTGCGCTCGCCGATTTCATCGGGCGGCGCACGCAATTTCCCGACATCCGCTACTGGCGCATCATGGGGGTCGTCTCCGCGATCCTGTATTTCACCATCGCCACGCTCGCGCCGTTCGTGTGGGACGAATTCTTCGGCGCGCACCAATTGATCGACGGGTCGCAACTGCCGTTCTGGGCGCAGGTTATCAGCGGGTTTCTGATCCTCGAATTCGGCATCTATTTCTGGCACCGCGCGATGCACGGCTGGGATCCGTTGTGGCGCGCGACGCACCAGATGCATCATAGCGCCGAGCGGGTGGACATCTGGGGCGCCTATTATTTCCATCCGCTCGACATGCTCGGCTGGTCGCTGCTCGGTTCGCTGTGTCTCGTCTGGATTTTCGGGCTGAGCGCACAGGCCGCGCTGGTCGTCGCGGTGCTGACGACGATCCCCGGCATTTTCCAGCACATCAATATGCGGACGCCGCACTGGTTGGGCTATTTCATCCAGCGTCCCGAAAGCCACCTGATCCACCACCAGCGCGGCGTCCATGCGTATAATTACGGCGATATCCCGCTGCCCGACATGATTTTCGGCACGTTCAAAAACCCGCGTGAATGGGAAGGCGAGAACGGCTTTCATCCCGGCTCGACGATGCAAATCCCCGAGATGCTGGCGTTTCGAAAGATCAGCTGACGGGTCAGCGAGGTCGGTGTTACGACTATCGTCGCGCCCAGCGTTGTAGCAAGGGACGGACCTTGAGAAACGCCCCGTAAAGCCGCTCAAGCAGGCCGAGGACCACCCCGTTCCGCGCCACCAACCCAAGCGGGCGCAGCAGCGGGATCGCGCGCCACATTGCGGCGAAGGCGGCGGCACCGTCGAGAATCGGGCCGCTACCCTCACGAGCATGGAACCGCGCGAGCAACAAATCACGGTCGATCGTGCAGGCGGCCCCCTCCGGTGCAACATCGACAAACGCGATGGCCTGCGCGCGGTCGAGCCGCCGCATCAACGCGATTTCGCGGATGCACAGGGGACATGCCCCGTCGTACCAGACTGTTACAGCGGTCATGACGTGCGATATGGAACCTTAACCCGCGCCGCGCTAGGCTGCGCGCATGGCCATCGACCTTTCCGACTTCGAATCTGGCGCAGATTATGACGGCGACTATGACGCCGATCTCAAAGCGCTGACCGACCGACTTTCGCGCATCCAGTCGGCGCACATCGCGCGGGGCAAAAGCGCGATCATCGCGTTCGAGGGCTGGGACGCGAGCGGGAAGGGCGGTGCGATTCAGCGGCTGACGTCGTCATGGGATCCGCGCTGGTACGAAGTCTGGCCGATCGGCGCGCCGACGACCGAGGAACGCGAACGCCATTTCCTGTGGCGGTTCTGGAAAGGCCTGCCCGCGCGCGGCGAGATCAACATATTCGACCGCACCTGGTATGGCCGCGTCCTCGTCGAGCGCGTCGAGGGGTTCTGCACCGAGACCGAGTGGAAGCGCGCCTATGACGAGATCAACGAGTTCGAGGCGCAGCAGAAGGACAATGGCGTCACTTTGGTGAAGCTGTTCATGCACGTCACGCAAAAGGAACAGGACCGGCGCTTCAAGGACCGCCTCGACTCGCCGTGGAAACGCTGGAAAACCGGCAAGGACGATTACCGCAACCGCGCCCGGCGGGCCGATTATTTGAAGGCCTATGCGACGATGTTCGAGCGCACCGACACGCGCTGGGCACCGTGGAAAGTGATCGACGCGAACGATAAGAAGGCGGCGCGGATCGCGGTGATGACCTATGTTGCCGACCGACTGGAGGCCGCCGTCGATATGTCGCCGATGGAGGCCGATCCGGAAGTTGTGGCGCTGGCGAAGGCGGCGTTCGGGGATTAGGAGTAGCTAATCCCCACCACTTCGACCTCGCTCTCCCCACCCGGCAGGGTCATCCGCCGCACATCGCCGACCGCTGCGCCGCGCAGCGCGCGCGCCATCGGGCTGGTCCAGCCGATGCGGCCCGCGCCTGCGTCGCTTTCGTCCGATCCGACCAGAGTAACCGTCCGCTCGTTGTCGTCGGCGTCGGCAATCGTGACTGTCGCCCCGAACCAGACTCGGCTGTGTTCGGTCTGTGCAGCGGGATCGACCACCGTCACCGCCTTCATCCGGCGCGCGAGGAATCCGGCACGCCGGTCGATATCGCGGAGCTTTTGCCGCCCGTAGATATAGTCGCCGTTCTCGCTGCGGTCGCCATTGCCTGCGGCCCAGCTGACGATGTCGACAATGGCGGGGCGCTCGACCGACATCAGTTGCGTATATTCGGCGCGTATCGCCTCAAACCCGGCGGGGGTGATCGGGTCGGACAATGATACCGCTTCCCTGAGCTTGTTGGGGCCGCAGGCGACCGAAGGTCAACGGTTGTCCTTCTTTGCAGCGGTGTAGGAGAAAAGGCAGGCCTTCGACAAGCTCAGGCAAGCGGATTGGATGCTATCCTGGCGTTCGCTTGCCCAGATAGCTCGACAAGGGCGTGTTGCTCCGCATCCGCGCCTTGCTCGGATCGATCAGGTCATACACCACCGCGTTTTCAAGCACACGCTGCACATAGCCGCGCGTCTCGGTCAGCGGGATCGCCTCGATCCATTGCAGTATATCGACGCTGCCGTTGCGCGGATCGCCGTTGGCGCGCAGCCATTTGTTCACATTGCCTGGGCCAGCATTGTAAGCAGCGACGGCGAGCGGATAGCTGCCGTTGTAGTAGCTCATCATCCGCGAGATATAATCATTGCCGAGGCGGATATTGTACGCCGGGTCGGTCATCAGTGCGCCAAGGCTATAGCTCGCGCCGATCTTGACCGCAGTTTCGCGCGCCGTGCCCGGCATGAGCTGCATATAGCCGCGCGCACCCGCATGGCTGACGGCGGCGCGGTCGAACTGGCTTTCCTGCCGCGAAATGGCGTGAACGATGGTCCAGTTGCTCTGCGCTTCCTCGGGCAGCGGCACGACGGGGAAGCCGGCGCGGACATAATTGTCATGGCCGTTGATGCCTGCGCTGCGCCCGATCATCACCGCTAGATCGGGCCGTACGATGCGCTGCGCGAGTTCGACCGCGAGGACATGGTCGACATCGCTCGTCGCGGCCTGCGCGATTTGGCGGACGAACAAGGTCTGCGTCTGGTGGTCGCCGCGCTGGCCCAATATCTGGACGGCACGGACGATTTCCTGATTGAAGAACGCCTCGCGGTCGTTGCGCGAAATCTCGACGGTGGAGGTGACGGGCGGGATGGCCGGGACGCGTCCGAGCCGTTCGGTGGCAAGCTGTCCGTAGAACTGGTCGAACTGCACGGCGGCATTGGTGTAATAGCTTTGCGAGACATCGCGGCGACCCGCAGCCTCCGCCGCGCGACCGGCCCAATAAAGCCCCTTGGCGCGGGTCTGCGGCGAACGGGCGGCTTTGGCATAAAGGTCGAACATGCGGATCGCGTCGGCGGGACGGGCGAGCCGGTTGAGCGCGGTCGTACCCGCCAGCCATGTCGCATTGGTATATTCATCGCGCTCGCCAATGGGGCGGTCGCGGACGATTGTACCAGCCGGATAGGTGTCTTCGACCTGCCGCGCGATATCGAATGCGGTCTGCACCTGCCCTTGTGCGACGGCGTTCCGCGCGACGGCGACGATGACGTCGAGCCAGCGCTCGGGATCGAGCGGCGGCGCGTTCAGGCGGCGCGGCGCGGCGAGCAGGGCTTGCGCGGCATATTCCTGCCCCGACAGCCGCAGCCAAGTAACGCGGTCGATCAGAAAGCCGGGATCGCCGGTCGCGCTTGCGGCGACATAGCCGAGCTTGCTGGCGGCATCGGGTGCCTTTGCCTGCATGGCGACGCGGGCATCGAAGTGCGGCTGGCGGGACGGGCTGGTCAGCGACAATTGCCGTGCGGCAAACGGGGTGGCACGGTTCCAGAGCAGCCGCTCCATCCGCGCGTCGTGATCGGTGGTCGAGAGCAATCCCGGCCAGCGGGTCACCAGACGCGATTCATCGTCGGCGGACAGCGCGCCCATCGTCCAAGCGCGCCTGGCCACCGATTTCGCTTCGTCGCGGCGACCGATGGCGTCGAGCGCCTCGGCCTGACGCAAGGTGCTTGTCGCCGATGCAGGGGTGAATCGCCCGAAATAGGCGGCCACGAGCTGCGGGTCTTCTGCATCGATCCGCAGCGCACGTTCCGCCGATTTGCGGATCGCGGCCTCGCCCGGCCAGCCGGGGTGAGCGACAAGGAAGCGGGCATAGGACGAGAACGGCAGCGCGTCGGACTGGCGCACCGCATTCCATTCCGAAATCGCGACAGCCAGCGCCGAATCATTGACGACCGCGACCGAGCGGGTCGGCTGCGCGGCCATCAGATCCTGCGCGGTGGCGACACTGGGCGCGGCAAGGAGAAGGGCGGAGGCGACAAAGCGACTGGTCATGCTGGACATGCTGGGACATGCGTCCTTATCAGGCGCTGAACGGTTTGGGATGACGATGCTCATCGTGCCGCTATGCCGCAGCGCAACAGGTGCGTGAAGGGAGAAGTTGATGTTTTCCGGCTCGATTCCGGCACTGGTGACGCCGTTTCGGGGCGGCAAGGTCGATGAGGCCGCGTTTCGCGCGCTTGTCGACTGGCAGATCGAGTGCGGATCGTCAGCGCTCGTGCCGTGCGGCACAACGGGCGAAAGCGCGACGTTGAGCTATGACGAGCACTACCGCGTCATCGAATTGTGCATCGACGCAGCAGCAGGCCGGGTGCCCGTGATCGCAGGCTGCGGATCGAACGATACCGCCACTGCCGTGCGCCATATGGAATTTGCAAAGAGCGCGGGTGCAGCGGCAGCGCTGGTCGTCGCCCCTTATTACAACCGCCCGAACCAAGACGGCGTGTTCGCGCATTACGAACATCTGGCGAGCCTCAGCGACCTGCCGATTGTCGTCTATAACGTGCCGGGGCGGACGGTGACGGATATCCAGCCCGAAACACTGGCGCGACTGGCCGAACTGCCCACGATCATCGGCATCAAGGACGCAAGCGGCAATATGGCGCGCATTGCTGCTCACCGGTTGAGCTGCGGCGCCGATTTCTGCCAATTTTCGGGCAACGACGACATGGCGCTAGCGTACAATGCGGCGGGCGGGGTGGGGTGCATTTCGGTCACCGCCAATGTCGCGCCGAAACTCTGCGCTGAATTCCAGGCGACGTGTGCGGCGGGTGACTACGCTCTCGCCCGCGATCTCAACGACAAACTCTATCTACTTCACGCCGCGCTGTTTTCTGACGCATCGCCCGGCCCGACGAAATACGCGATGACGCGGCTGGTCGATTGGATGACCCCCGAACTGCGCTTGCCGATGACCCCGCCGTCGCCTGCCTCGCGCGCCGCCATCGATGCGGCACTTTCACACGCGGGGCTCGTTTAGCCGCGTCATGGCCCGCCCCCGTCCCGAACAAGTGAAAGCCAAAACCGTCGCCGAGAACCGGCGCGCGCGGTACGATTATGCCATCGAGGATACCTATGAAGCCGGGATCATGCTGACCGGCACCGAAGTGAAGTCGCTGCGCTTCGGCGAGGGGTCGATTGCCGAATCCTATGCCGAGGTGAAGGGCGGCGAAGTCTGGCTCGTCAACTCGAACGTGCCCGAATACAGCCATGGCAATCGCGAGAACCACGAACCGAAGCGCCCGCGCAAATTGCTGCTCAACGAGCGCGAAATCGAGAAAATGCACAAGGCGATTTCGCGCGAGGGGATGACGCTGGTCCCGCTGTCGATCTATTTCAACGGTCGCGGCCGCGCCAAGGTGGAGATCGCCATCGCCAAGGGCCGCAAGCATCAGGACAAGCGCGAATACGAGAAGGAAAAGGACTGGAAACGCGAATCCGCGCGTATTTTGCGGGATCGCGGGTGAACGCTGCGGTCGCCCGGATCGCCGCGCGCATCCCCGCGCAGACCGCCGACCGGCTGGTGGGTGCAGCCGTTGCGGGTGGCGCGATCCTGTCGGGCTGGATCGTATTCAAGGCAGTCGGTCAGCCCGCCATTGCCACTGCGTTCGGCGGCACGGTGATCGCGCTCGGCGTCTTGCTCCTCCTCGCGCGCCACCTCTACCCGCCGCCCGCTCGGACCGAACGCATGACCGACTGGGCGCTGGTCCGCGACGCCGCCGACAATGGCGAGACCGCGCTGGCGGTCATCGACCGCAATGGGCGGCTGGTATGCACCAACGCGCTCTACGACACTTGGTTCGGCAATGCCGTGCCGACCGACCTGACTGCCGAGGGAGCCGACGTCGTCGGCGCAGGCCGCGCGGCGTGGCGCGACGGGCATGTCGCGCTGACCGGACGCATCGCGGCCCGCAACGTCACGCTCGACATCGCGCGCAGCGGGCAGGGCGACGATTGCCTCGTCTGGCGGTTCCGCGAAGGCGTGGAGGGCAACCCAGCCGCCGCGCTGCCCGCGCTGCTCGAACAGGGCTGGGGCGACCGGCTGGGCGCGGCGGGCATCATGATTGCGCTGATCGGCGGCGAGGGGCGGGTGCGCGCCGCCAACCGCGTGATGATCCTGCGCGCGACAGGCCGTACCGATGCACCGATTGCGGGCCGCGATTTCGTCACCCTGCTGACCTCGGCCAGCGACGGCGCGATCCGCTTCGCGCATGAGGGGCTGACCGGCCTGCCGCTGCGCCTGCTCCAGATTCCGCTCGATACCGGGCGCGAGGACGGCGACCGTATCATCGTCCTGATCGACGACGAGGGCACCGGCGGAACGGGTACTGATGTGCCGTTGCAGATGCTGCTGTCGATGCTCCCGCTCGGTCTCGCGCTCGCCGACCGCGACGGACGGTTTCTCTACCTCAATGACGCCTTCGTCCGTGCAGCGGGCGTCGCGCCCAATGCGACCCCGGTCTATCCCGGCGACCTCGTCATCCGCGAGGACAAGGCCGCCGTCGCCGACGCCGTGCGCCGTTTCGCCAACGGGCAGGCGGTATCGGGCGATATTGCGGTGCGGCTGACCGACCGGCCCGATGATCCGGTTGCGCTCACCATAGCGGGCGCGCGCGGGCTTGGCGAAGCGGCGGTGCTGCTCAGCCTCAAGGACAATACCGAAGAATCGAAGCTTCAGCGGCAAGTCGCGCAGGCGACCAAGATGCAGGCGGTCGGCCAGCTCGCGGGCGGGGTCGCGCACGATTTCAACAATATCCTGACCGGCATCCTCGGCCACTGCGACCTGATGCTGATGCGCCATACGCCGGGTGACAGCGACTATGACGATATCCAGCAAATCCGGAACAATTCGAACCGCGCGGCGGGGCTGACGCGGCAGTTACTCGCCTTCTCACGTCAACAGACATTGCGCCCGCAAGTGCTTCAACTGCCTGATGTTGTCTCGGAGGTCTCGAACCTGTTGCAACGCCTGCTGGGCGAAACCGTCGACCTCGTCATCAATCATGGCCGCGCGCTGGGGGCCGTCCGTGCCGACCCCGGCCAGATCGAACAGGTCATCGTCAATCTGGTGGTCAACGCCCGCGACGCGATCCAGGCGTAAGGGGACAAAGCCGGAAAGGTCACGCTCAAAACCTACCGCGTCACCGCCGATGAAGTCCGCAAGCTCGACAGCGATTTCCTGCCCGTCGCCGATTACACCGCGCTCAGCGTGTCCGACACCGGCACCGGCATCGCGCCCGAAAACCTGTCGAAAATCTTCGAGCCGTTCTTCACGACCAAAGATGTGGGGAAGGGCACCGGCCTCGGCCTCTCCACCGTCTATGGCATCGTCAAGCAATCGGGCGGGTTCATCTTCGCCGATTCGGAACTGGGGCAGGGCACGACCTTTTCGGTATTCCTCCCCGTCCATAACGAGACCGAGGCCAAACCCGCGCCGGTCGCCGCCCCCGCTGCCAAGCCCGCCGAACTCTGGGGCACCGGCACGATCCTGCTGGTCGAGGACGAGGACATGGTCCGCGCCGTCGCCGAACGCGCGCTGGTGCGCCACGGCTACACCGTGCTGACGGCGGCGCACGGGGAGGAAGCGATGGCGATCCTCGGCACCGGCACCAAGATCGATCTGATTGTGTCAGACGTGGTCATGCCGACGATGGACGGCCCGACCTTGGGC
>JANNVL010000034.1:0-2227 GCA_031408195.1 Sphingomonadales bacterium
TATGCCGATATCGCGGACGCCGATGTCATCATCGTCACCGCTGGTATCGCGCGGAAGCCCGGCATGAGCCGCGACGATCTGCTCGGTATCAACCTGAAGGTGATGAAGGCGGTCGGCGAGGGCATCGCGGCCAAAGCGCCGGGCGCGTTCGTCATCTGCATTACCAACCCTCTCGATGCGATGGTGTGGGCGCTCCGCGAGTTCTCGCAGCTTCCGCACCACATGGTTGTCGGCATGGCGGGCGTGCTGGACAGCTCGCGCTTCAGCCATTTCCTCGCCGACGAGTTCAAGGTTTCGGTCAGGGACGTGACCAGTTTCGTGCTGGGCGGCCACGGCGACACGATGGTCCCGGTGATCGAATATTCGACGGTCAGCGGCATTCCGGTGCCCGACCTGATCGCCATGGGAATGTCGACGCAAGCCCGCATCGACGCCATCGTCGCCCGCACCCGCGCGGGCGGCGGCGAGATTGTCGCACTGCTCAAGACCGGCTCGGCGTTCTACGCGCCCGCGACCAGCGGCATCGCGATGGCCGAGGCCTATCTCTACGACCAGAAGCGCGTCCTGCCCGCGGCGGTCCACCTGACCGGGCAATATGGCGTCGATAGCCTCTATGTCGGCGTGCCGGTGATGATCGGCGCGGGCGGCGTCGAAAAAATCGTCGAGATCAAGCTGAACGACGAAGCCAAGGCGAACCTCGCGGTGAGCGTCGATGCGGTCAAGGAACTGCTGGTTGCGTGTAAGGCGATTGATGGGTCGCTGGCCTAGCCCATGAGCTACGACTTGCTCGTTTTTGAGCCCAGCGCGGCTCCGCGAGACCGAGCCACATTTATGGCTTGGTGGGACGAGCAATCTGCGTGGGCAGAGGAGCACGGCTACAATGATCCGATCGTATGCTCGCCGGCGCTTCAGGCTTGGTATGGTGAAATCACGCGCAGCTATCCGAATTTGAATGGGCCAGACGTTTCGGATGATGACATTGGGAACACGCACACCGACTACTCGCTAGGAACGGCAGTGATTTATGGCGCGTTCGCTTGGACAGAAGCCGAGAATGCCTATCCTTTGGTGCGAGAATTGGCCGTCAAGCATAGCGTCGGGTTTTTCGATGCAAGCTGCGACGAGCCAGAACCCGAAATTTATTTTCCCGGTGAAACCCTGCGACCACCGTCGGGCGGAAAGTGGAGAGAAATTGCCGCTGATTTTCGATCCGGCGATCTAAGCAAATATATTCCCCAAGAAGAGCCGCCGAAGCGTAGCTGGCTTGATTTTTTCCGGAGACCGAAGTGAGCATCCTCGTCGACAAAAACACCAAGGTCATCACCCAAGGGATGACCGGCAAGACCGGTGAGTTCCACACGCTGGCCGCACTCGACTATGGGTCGCAGATGGTCGGCGGCGTCACGCCGGGCAAGGGCGGGACGACGCATATCGACCTGCCGGTGTTCGACACCGTAGCGGAGGCCGTTGCCAAGACCGGTGCGACCGCGAGCGTCGTCTATGTGCCGCCGCCCTTTGCCGCCGACTCGATCCTCGAGGCGATCGACGCCGAAGTGCCGCTGATCGTGTGCATTACCGAAGGCATTCCGGTGCTCGACATGGTCAAGGTCAAGCGCGCGCTGTCGGGAAGCAAGTCGCGGCTGATCGGTCCGAACTGCCCCGGTGTGCTGACGCCCGGCGAATGCAAGATCGGCATCATGCCGGGCAGCATCTTTTCGAAGGGCAGCGTCGGCGTCGTCTCGCGTTCGGGCACGCTGACCTATGAGGCGGTGTTCCAGACGACGGCGGAGGGGCTGGGCCAGACGACCGCTGTCGGCATCGGCGGCGATCCGGTCAACGGGACGAACTTCATCGACGTGCTCGAACTGTTCCTCGCCGACGACGCGACCAAGTCGATCATCATGATCGGCGAAATCGGCGGCTCTGCGGAAGAAGAAGCCGCACAGTTCATCGCTGATGAGGCCAAGCGTGGCCGCAAGAAGCCGATGGTCGGATTCATTGCGGGGCTCACCGCACCGCCGGGACGCCGCATGGGCCATGCCGGGGCGATCGTGTCGGGCGGCAAGGGCGATGCAGGATCGAAGATCGCGGCGATGGAAGCTGCGGGCATCCGCGTGTCGCCAAGCCCGAGCGAACTCGGTGTGACTCTTAAGGCGCTGTTGAACGCCTAACTGCGAGGAGAGTGACGATGGCACTCGACGACCCGAACGAGATCGAAGCCGGCCCC
>JANNVL010000035.1:0-114363 GCA_031408195.1 Sphingomonadales bacterium
CAGCGAAGCAATCCAGACGCTCTTGCGGCAAAGTGGATTGCTTCGCTGCGCTCGCAATGACGGGTCACGCAAAACAATACGGCCCGCCCTTTTCCAGCGCGCGCTGGTACGCAGGCCGCGCTTGAAACCGCTTCACCCACGCATCGATGTTCGGGTAATGCGCCCGCAGGCCGTAAGCGCCCGCAATCTCGCCGATGAAGCTCATCTGGATATCGGCCCCCGACAGGTCGCCACCGACCAGCCAGTCGCGGCCAGCAAGCGACGCTTCGACATAGCCGAGATGGTTGGCGATTTCGCTGTCGATGCGCGGGGCGAGCGGTGCTGCCGCCTCGCCCAGCCGCCCGCAATAGAGCTTCAGCATCAGCGGCAGTGCTGCTGACCCTTCGGCATAGTGCAGCCACTGGACGTAAGTGTCGTAATCGGCGCTGTCCGTCGCGGGGGCGAGCCGCCCGTCGCCGAGGTGGCGCAGGATGTAATCGATAATCGCACCCGATTCGATGATCGTCGCGCCTCCCTCGGTCACGACCGGTGATTTGCCAAGCGGGTGAACCGCCTGCAGCTCGGGCGGGGCAAGCCGCGTCACCGCGTCGCGCTGATAAAACGCGATCTCGTACGGCGCTTCGAGTTCCTCCAGCAGCCACAAGATGCGTTGCGAGCGGCTGTCATTGAGGTGGTGAACGGTCAGCATTTTTCTCTCCTAACAAGACTTTAGCGAAACCAGTGCGCGCGCATGAAATACGCGCCGACCCCGATGGCGATCACGACGCAAAACGCGACAACGCCCCAGAACGCCCAAGGGGTGTGGGCGTAGGGAATCCCTTCAACATTCATGCCGAGCAGCCCGGTCAGAAAAGTCAGCGGCAGGAAGATCATCGCAACAACGGCGATCACGAGGCTGCGCGTGTCGATGGTCTCCGCCCGCAAATCGGTCAGTTGCTCGTGGAGCAAAGCGGCGCGCTCGCGGATCGCCTCGAGCTCCTCGGTCATCCGCGCGGCGCGGTCGGCGGCCTCGTTCAGGTGCATCCGGTCGCCGTCGTCGAGCCAGTCGACATCGAGCGTCGCCAGCCTTTCAAGCGCCACGCGCTGCGGGCTGAGGAAACGGCGATACCCGATGGCCCGCCGCCGCGCGACCGCGATCCGCCGCCGCAGCGCCAGCGACCCGCGCTCGCCGACGCGCTCCTCGCAATCGTCGAGCGTGTCGCCGAGTTTCGCGACATCGGGGTCGAGTTCCTCGGTGATTTCGGCAGCGAGCGTCGCCACGAAATCTCCGGGGTCGTGAACCTTGCCCGAGGCGAACCCCGCTTCGATGGCGTCGAGCGCGGCCAGATCGCGGCGCGTCACCGAAAAAACTCGGCCCTTGGCGACCCACAACCGGATCGAGCTGAGCAGATCGGGCGTGGTTTCAACCCCCGCATCGGGGCCGCGCAGATTGACGAGCGCACCGCCGTCGATCTGGTCCATGCGCGGCCGGGTTTCGGTGGCGATCAGCGCGGCTACGACCAGATCGGGGAGCGCGCCCGGTCCTTTCAGCCAGTCCTGCGTCGTTGCGTCGCAATCGTCGAAATGAATCCAGACGAAATCGGCTTTGCCGAGCAACGCCGTGGCCTCTTCGCGGGGTAGTGCGCGCGCCTTGCGCTTTTCGACGGCAAAACTGCGCGCCGTCATTCGAAACGGACCTCAAGGGTGAGCCCGGGGCGTTCCCCGCCCGTGAACGCACCCGGATAGCGTTCGGCATCGGCGCGGGCGCGGTCGAGAATGGTGGTCGGCACGGCGGCATCATGCCAGATCGTATCGGCTTCGCCCAGCAGGCGCGCTGCACGAAGGGTGAGTTCGTCAGGATTGGCTGACGTCAGCAGGATGACTTCATGCCGCACGGGCGGTGTCGCCGTCGCGTCGAGCCAGCCCGTCACATCATGCCCCTCGGCCAGTGGATCGAGCGCGCCGCCCGCTGCAAATCCGGCATCGAGCGCATGACGCCGTTCGACGCCATCGGGCCATCGCGCGCGCATAGCGGTGCGCGCGCCCTCCAAAGTAGTCGCGAGCGGCCCAAGTGCGGCAGGAAGCAGCGTCTCCAGCCGCTGGCGCAGCGCCTTAGCTAGCCCAGCGGATGCCCCGCCGGTTCCGACCGCCACGATCACCGGCGACCGGTCGACGATGGCGGGCAAAGTAAAGTCGCAGAGTTCGGGCCGATCGACAACATTGACCAGCACCCCGCGCGCCTTGAGCCGCGCTGCCGCTGCTTCATCGCCGTCCGCAACAATGGCGAGCGCGACCGTCGCCTCTTCATCGACAATCTCGGCACCTGCCCGTTCGAGCAACCGCCGCTTAGCGTCGGCGGCAGGGCCGCTGCCGATCAGCGCAACCGGGCGACCGGCGAGACGGACAAAGAGTGGCAGGCTGTGCATCCTGCGCGACTGGCGCGAAATGTACGCAAAGTCTACGCTGCGGCAACTGCCGTCGGCCTCATCCGCCGATTTTTTCGCCGGGGAACGCTGCCGATGCTCTATCTTTTCCTCAAGGCTTCGCTGTCGGGCCTCATCATTGCCGCCGTGTCGGAAATCGCCAAGCGCAGCCCCGGCATCGGTGGCTTGCTGGCGTCGTTGCCGCTCGTCTCGACGCTCGCAATGATCTGGCTGTGGCGCGACACCCGCGATCCGCTGCTGATCGCGGCGCAGGCAGAAGCAACCTTTTGGTTCTTCCTGCCGTCGGTGCCGATGTTCCTGATCATCCCGTGGCTGCTGCGGAACGGCTATGCGTTTTGGACGGCACTCGCTGTAGGCTGCATCGTGACGATGGTCCTGTATCTTGTCATGATCTGGATCACGTCGCGCTTTGGTATCCAGTTATAGCCAATCCGGCACCCGTTCCGCGCCCATGATAGTGGCCGCGGGGATGCGGTCGGCAACGATGGCGTAGCGGTCGCCATCGACGAGCACTTCGGGGACCATGGCGCGGCTGTTGTAGGTCGAGGCCATGGTCGCGCCGTACGCGCCTGCCGTGCGGAACACGGCGAGGTCGCCTTGCGCGACCACGCCCGTCTCGCGCGCCATTGCAAAGGTGTCACCGCTTTCGCAGACCGGACCGACGAGGTTGGCGGTCATCGTCTCGGCGGTTTCGCGGACGGGTTCGAAATGGTGGTACGCATCGTAGAGCGCAGGGCGGGCAAGATCGTTCATCGCGGCATCGACCACCACAAACGGGTGCACCGACCCGGGCTTCACCCGGATAACCTTGGTCAATAGAACGCCGGCATTGCCCGCGATCATCCGGCCGGGTTCGAACATCAGCTTCACGTCCCAGCCCTGCGTCACGCGCTTCACCATTTCACCATAGGCTTGCGGGTGCTGCGGCACGTCTTCGGGCCGATAGGCAATGCCGAGACCGCCACCGAGATCGACGTGCGTGATCGTGTGTCCCGCGGCGCGCAGGTCTGACACGAGCCGCCCGACGCGCACGAAGGCCGCTTCGAGCGGGCCAAGGTTGAAAATCTGGCTGCCAATGTGCAGGGCGACGCCGCGCAGGTCGAGGCCCGGCAGGCTGCTCAGCCGAGCGAAAATCCCCGGCGCGTCCGAAATCGCGACGCCGAATTTATTTTCGGCCTTGCCGGTCGAAATCTTGGCATGGGTGCCGGCATCGACATCGGGATTGACGCGCAACGTGGCTGCAGCGCGCAGCCCTCGGGCCGCTGCGAGCGCCGACAGGTCGCGGCCCTCTTCTTCGCTTTCGATGTTGAACTGGCCGATATGGGCGTCGAGCGCGTGCGCCATTTCGTCATCGGTCTTGCCGACGCCCGAGAACACGATCTTATCGGGCGTCATCCCCGCCGCGAGCGCGCGGTCGAGCTCTCCGCCCGAGACGACGTCGGCACCCATGCCCATTTTTGCGAGGACGCGGACGACAGCGAGGTTCGGGTTGGCTTTGAGCGCGAAGGCGACTTCGACGTCACCCGCCTGCGCCACCGCTTCGCCAAAGACGCGCGCGTGGCGTTCGAGCGTCGCGCGCGAATAGACATAGACAGGCGTCCCGACCTCCGCCGCGATACGCGCGAGCGGGACGTCCTCGGCGAACATCTCGCCGTCTCGGTAGTTGAAATGGTTCATGGAATTTCAGCTTGAAGGAGGGAGGTCGAATTTGTCCGGCGTGCGCTTTTCCGAATTCTGGAGCAGCTCGTCGTTGCGTTTGGGCCGTGACTGGTCACTGGGCGTCGAAAGCGCCTCGGCCTCGGGCGGTTTCGCTGCTGCTGCCGCTTTGGGGGGGAGCGAGGCTCCTGCCTGAGGGCGCAACGGCGCGACCTGACCACAGGCGGCAAGGGCGAGGATCGCAGCAAGTCCGAGCAGCTTTTTCACGCGCCATTCTCCAGCACCGCCCGCGCGGCGGCAACGGCCTGCCTTACCCGCAGCGGCGCGGTTCCGCCATGGCTGGTGCGGGTGGCGACCGAGGCATCGACGGTCAGCACCCCGAACACCCGCGCATCGATGCGCGGATCAATGGCGGTGAGTACATCGAGCGGCAGGTCGGCGAGGCTGCAGCCGCGCTCTTCCGCCGCCTTGACCGCACGCCCGGTGATGTGGTGCGCCTCGCGGAACGGCACATCGGCCTCGCGCACCAGCCAATCGGCGAGGTCGGTTGCGGTGGAAAACCCTGCCTCGGCCAGCGCGCGCATCCGTTCCGTCCGGAACGTGAGCGCCGCCGTCATCCCGGCCATGGCCGCGACCGACAGTTCGAGCAGGTCGTGTGCTTCGAACACCGGTTCCTTGTCGTCCTGCATGTCCTTCGAATAGGCGAGCGGCAGCCCCTTCATCGTCACCATCAGCGCGGTGTGGCAGCCCAGAATGCGCCCCGCATGACCGCGCACCAGTTCGGCCGCATCCGGATTGCGCTTTTGCGGCATGATCGAGCTGCCGGTCGACCATTGGTCGGGTAAGGTGATGAACCCGAACGGCTGCGACGCCCAGATCACGATTTCCTCGGCCAAGCGGCTGAGATGGATCGAACAGGTCGCCGCTGCCGACAGATAATCCAGCGCGAAATCGCGGTCGCTGACACTGTCGAGCGAATTGGCGGTTGGTCCGTCGAAGCCAAGCGCCTCCGCAGTCATGTCGCGGTCGATCGCAAAGCCGGTTCCTGCCAGCGCCGCGCTGCCCAGCGGACAGCGGTTCATGCGGCGACGCGCATCGGCAAAGCGCGAACGATCGCGCGCAATCATTTCATACCAGGCCATCAAATGATGGCCGAGCGTCACCGGCTGCGCGCTTTGCAAATGGGTGAACCCGGGCATCACCGCATCGGCGTGCTCGGTGGCACGGTCGAGCAACACCGCCTGGAACGCGCGCAGCCCGGCATCGACCGCATCCATCGCATCGCGCACCCATAGGCGGAAATCGGTCGCCACCTGATCGTTACGGCTGCGCGCCGTGTGGAGCCGCCCTGCGACCGGCCCGACCAGTTCAGCCAGCCGCGCCTCGGTCGCCATATGGATATCTTCGAGCGCGGGATCGTCGGGTAGTGCGCCAGCCGCATATTCCGCCGCGACCTTGTCCAGCCCTGCCGCAATCGTCGCCGCATCGGCAGCGGTCAGGATGCCGCGCGCGCCCAACATCGCCACATGCGCCTTCGACGCGGCGATGTCCTGTCGCCACAACCGCTTGTCGAATGGCAGCGAGGCATTTATCGCCCGCATCACGGACGCCGGCCCTTCGGCAAAGCGCCCGCCCCACATCGAATTGGAGCCTGAAGTGCGCCCGCTCATTATCTGTCTTGTGCCCGCCTTGCTGCTTGCCGCTTGCGATAAGCAAGACTCCGCCGCCCCGCAACCCAACGCGACCGCCGCTGCCCCCGCAGGCGGCGAACCCGCAGGTGCGCTCGACATGACGCAGCGCGGGGCCGCCATGCCCAAGGACGGATTTGCCGCGCCCGACGGGAAACCGGTCAAGCTCGCCGACTTCAAGGGACAGCCGCTTCTCGTGAACCTGTGGGCAACCTGGTGCGCGCCGTGCGTCAAAGAAATGCCGTCGCTCGACCGGCTCGCGGCGCGGACCAAGGGCAAGTTGCGCGTCATGGTCGTCAATCAGGATTCGGCGAAACAGGCCGTCGACCCGGTGGCGGGCTGGTGGGCGAAGGCCAAGCTCGCCAATCTGGAGCCGTACCGCGATGCCGAAAACAACCTCGGCTTTGCGTTCGGCGGCGGGTTGCTGCCGACGACGGTGCTGTACGACGCGCAAGGAAAGGAAGTGTGGCGGATTGCAGGCGGCATGGACTGGGACGGCCCGCGTGCGAACACGTTGCTGGCGGATTATCTGGGCTGAGTTCGCCGGAACAGGCACAGGTTAAGCGGGTCGTTCGTCCGCCCGAAATAGCGGCTGCGCGTCAGTTGCCAGTTGGAAGGAGCCTGCGCGACAATCTGAGCTTCGCTGCACTGTCCGGTGACGAGCACGAGCAGATGGCGCGCCGATGTCGGCCAAACCGGCAAGGTCCGAACTGTCGCATCGAATGTCAGGAAGCGCCGCGTCGCATCCTCGACCGCAATATCGCCGGGATAGTCGCGCGCCCATGCCCCGGCGAGCGGCGCGGCGACCCCCATATCGAACCGCTTGTCGGTTTCGATCGCGCCGAACGCTACCGCAAGCGCCACAAGCCCGGCGACAATCGTCCGCTCTTTCGCGTCCCAGGCCAGAACGCCGCAGCGCCCGACGACAAGCGCCGCCAGTGCCGCGACAGGCAGGAACATCCGCGCCTTGGGGTCAATGGCGAGGCCATAGATCAGCGCGCCTGTGTAGAGCGCGGCGGCAAGCGTGGCGACGACTGCAGGGTCGCGCCACGACAGCTTCTTGTGCCGCAGCCAGAGCAACACGAGCGCCACGACCAGCACCGGCCCGACCTGCGGATTGGCAAGCAGGTTGACGACGCCATCGACGGTCCAGTGGATGTGCACGTCCATTGCCGGTCGCCAGCCGCCGATGAACTGCGGGTTGAACAGCGGCGAGCGGGAAAGATCGACGATGGCAGGCAGTTCGCTCGACGCGATCCGGGTGTGCGCGGCGGACAGTTGCTGGCTGAGCAACGGACGCCCCGCCCACAGGCCATAGACCAAAGATTCGAGCGCCAGCGGCAGCGCGAAGCCGCCAAGTGCCGCAGGCGCTAAGCGCCGGGCTTCGCGCGACACAAAAAACAGCGCGATGCCGCAGACCGGCAGCCACACCAGGCTCGTCATCCGCGCCTGCGTCGCTACCCCGAGCAGCACCCCTGCCGCCACCGCCCAGCGCAGGCTGCGCCGCCGCCACGCGACTTCGCCTACGTTTGCTGCCGCGAGTACCAGCGCCAGTTCGACAGTTTCGACATTGGGTTGCAGCAATCCCTTGGCGAACGCCGCCGTCGCCACGAACACAATCCCGCCGAGCATCGCCGCACGTCCGCCGCAGTTCCGCTCGACCAGCCGCGTGAACAGCACAACGGCAAGAAGGCTGTAAGCGAACGGCACCAAAGTCGATTGCCACCAGCCATCGCCGAGCACACGAAACACCAGCGCAATCGGCGCGACGAGCGGCCAGCGCGTTGCCCAGTGCGTGTCGGGCAGGCACCAGCCATTTGCCACTGCACAGCGCGCTGCTTGCACATAGTAAAAATCGTCGCCTGCCGCGCCGACATAGCCCGCCGGATTCGGCAGAACGAGCAGCAGCAACAGCGCCACCGCGACCAGTGCGGGCGACAGGACGATGCGGCGCGGCGGCGCGAACGGGGCAGCAATCGATGCCAATCGGGTCTCCGTGCGTCGACGCAAAGCAGTGCCGACTGTTGCGTCGTGGTAACGGTAGTGCCGCTAAAGCGGGGTTAACTCGGGTGCGCCCTTTGCAAGTGGCCAGCGACGTCCTAAGTGACCCACTGCCCGCTCGTACGGGTGTGAATCATGGAGAAGACACTATCCGACCGCCGATGATGCGCCGCCCGCTGGGTGCGCCGCCTGTTCCGATGAACGGCCCCCGTTTCAATGAATTCATCCAGTCGCCAAAGGTGCGGGTGATCGACGAGAACGGCGAAAATCTGGGTGTGCTTTACACCCGCGAAGCCATCGAACAGGCACGCGAAGTGGGCCTCGATCTGGTCGAAGTGTCGCCGAACGCCGATCCGCCGGTGGCCAAATTCCTCGACGTGGGCAAGTTCAAATACGAGGCCCAGAAAAAGGCCAACGTCGCGCGCAAGTCGCAAAAGACGCAGGAGATCAAAGAGATCAAGATGCGTCCGAACATCGACGATCATGATTACAATACGAAAATGAAGAAGATCCACGAGTTCATCGGCGAGGGCGACAAGGTCAAGGTCACGCTGCGGTTCCGCGGGCGCGAATTGAGCCACGGCCAGCTCGGCATGAACCTTTTGATCCGCGTGCAAACCGACACGACGGAGATCGCGAAGGTCGAACAGCACCCCCGTATGGAGGGTCGCCAGATGCTGATGGTGATCGCGCCGAAACAACAGTAAGCGCATCGGGCAAGCTTTCCGTAGCGTCACGATTGTAACACTGTTGCAAAAAAGCCGCGTGAACACCCGAAAACCGCTGTTTTACGCGCTTTGGCTGGAACCGGCAGCGCGACTGGATTAAGCACCTCTCCAAACGGGATAGTAAGTCCCGGTTCGAGGAGAGAGCAATGCCCAAATTCCGCCTGCTGGTGTCGGCTGCCCCTGTGATGGTCGCCGCTGCGTTTGCATCGCCCGCGTTCGCGCAAAACGCCCCTGCACCGCAGGCCGCGCAGGAGGAAAGCACCGGCGACATCATCGTCACCGCGACCCGCCGTAGCGAAGCGCTGTCGGACGTGCCGCTCGCGGTGTCGGCAGTCACCGCCGCCTCGCTGCAGAATTCGGGCGCAAGCGACATCCGCGCGCTCAACCAGCTGTCGCCGTCGCTGCTCGTTTCGTCGACTTCGTCGGAAGCCGGCGCAGGCGGCGCGCGTATCCGCGGCATCGGCACGGTCGGCGACAACCCCGGCCTCGAAAGCTCGGTCGCGACCTTCGTCGACGGTGTTTACCGCAACCGCGCGGGTGTCGGCCTGACCGAACTCGGTGCCATCGACCGCATCGAAGTGTTGCGCGGTCCGCAGGGGACGCTGTTCGGGCGCAACGCCAGCGCCGGTCTGATTTCGGTCATCACCAAAAAGCCCGAGTTCAATTTCGGTGCCGAAGGCGAAGCCACCTATGGCAATTATGACACGATCCGCGTCGGCGGTGGCGTCACCGGGCCGCTAGGCGAGACCGTGGCAGCGCGCCTCGACGGCATCTATTTCAAGCGCAACGGGTTCCTGCGCGACGTCGTTTCGGGCCGCAACATCAACGGCCGCGACCGCTATTTGCTGCGTGGCCAGTTGCTGTTCCAGCCGAGCGACGATTTCTCGATTCGCCTGATCGGCGATTATTCGGACCGCAAGGAAGAGTGCTGCGGCGCAACCTATCTGCCCGCGCAGAACACGACGCGCGCTGCGGACGGTACGCTGGTCGCTTCGCCAAACTCGATTGCCGGTATCATCCGCGCGCTCGGCGGCACCGTCAGCGACAATACGTTCGCGCGCACGACCGCGCTGACGCCGGGTGTCGGCTATCAGGGCAACGTCCGCGACGCGGGTGTTTCGGCCGAGATTAACTACAAGTTCGGCAATGCCACGCTGACCTCGATCACCGCTTATCGCGACTGGAAGCTCGTGCGCGGGCAGGACGCCGATTTCAACAACCTCGACATCCTGAAGCGCCTCAACAACGGCGGCGCGGCCCAGTCGTTCAAAACCTTCACGCAGGAATTGCGGCTGCAGGGCACGGCATTCGACGACAAGCTCGACTGGTTGATCGGCGGCTATTTCGCCAATGAGAAGCTGGGGCTGAGCGACAATCTGCAATATGGTGCGGACTACGAACGCTATGCCAACTGTTTGCTGATCGCAGGCGTTCTGCCTTCGGCGCTGGCACCTTCCGCCACGGCAGGCAGTTCGTGCATCAATCAGCCCGTTCTCGCTGCGACGGCAACCCTCACGGGCAGCCCGATCCTCGGCGCTTTGAATGCCAACCCGGCGCGTCCTGGCTTTGGCTCGCTGCTTGCCGCTGTCGGTCAGCCGACCGGCACGCTGAACGGCATCGCGCTCAACGATACATATAGCCAGACCAGCCGTAACTATGCGCTGTTCACGCACAACGTCATCCGCTTCACTGACCGGTTGAACCTGACGCTCGGCGCGCGCTACACCAACGAAGAAAAAACGCTGGATGCCACCTTCCGTGATAACAACACGGCTTGCGCGGCGCTGCGTGCATCAACGCTCGCGGGACTGGCGGCACTGCCCTGCGTCATTCCGAATGTGCCGGGTGGCAGCTTTAGCCAGACCGGCGCCAAGAAGAAGGAAGACCGTATCACCGGTACGGCTGTGCTCAGCTTCAAGCCGGTCGACGGGCTGCTCGTCTATGCAAGCTATTCGCGCGGCTACAAAGCGGGCGGGTTCAACCTCGACCGTTCGGGGCTGACCTATGGCAACCCCAACCTCAACCAGCTGACCTTCGAACCCGAACTCGTGAATTCGTTCGAACTTGGCTACAAGTACAACGGCACCGGTTTCGACCTGAACATTGCGGCGTTCCAGCAGGAGTTCACCGGGTTCCAGCTCAATACGTTCAACGGTGTCAACTTCATCGTCGTCAACATCAACGCCTGCAAAACATCGCTGGGTGGTGCTGACCGCGACGACAACAGCGCATCGGGCGTCTGCACGAGCGGGTTGAAGTCCGGCGTCAAGTCGGCTGGTCTCGAAATGGAGGCGTTCCTGCGCCCTGTCCGCCACGTCGGCGTCAATCTGGGCCTGACCTATGTCAACACCAGCTATGGCAATGATCTGGTCGGCATCAACGGCACGGCGCTGCCCGCAGCGCTGAACAACCTGCCCGGCCAGCGCCTGTCGAACAGCTCGCAATATGTCGCCACTGCGTCGCTGTCATGGACGCCGCCGCTGGGCGACAGCGGCTTGTCGGGCCTTGTCTACACCGACATGCGTTATCAGAGCGACATCAACACCGGGTCCGATCTCGACCGCGAAAAGCAGCAGGACGGTATCGCCATCGTCAACGCCCGTATCGGTATCCGCGGTGCTGAAAACAAATGGGGCCTCGAGTTCTGGGCGCAGAATTTGTTCGACACGAACTACCAGCAGGTGAGCTTCGATGCGCCGCTGCAGGGTGGCGGAACACGGGCAGCAGGTCTGCCCGCGACCTCGACCAGCGCAGGGGCGAATTCAGTGCAGAACGGCACCTATGTCGCCTCGACACAGTTGTATGGCGCGTTCCTCGCCGAGCCACGCACCTACGGCGTGACGGCGCGCTTCAAGTTCTGACGTAACAAGGGGACACCCAATAGGGTGTCCCCGGCAGTGCACACTCGGGGACACCGTATTCGGTGTCCCCTTTTTTATGCGGCGACGGCGATGCTGGTCAGCCCCTCAGCAGCGTCGAGCAAGCGGCGCTCGATCGATTTGAGCCGCAGCGTCCCCTCTACCTTCCCGCCGAGCAGGTCAGTGACGTAAAACGTATCGACCGCGCGCTCGCCATAGGTGGCGATATGCGCCGAGCGGATCGTGACCTTCGATTCGAACAGCGCGAACGCCAGCGCATGGAGCAGCCCCGGCCGGTCGCGGGCGTTGACCTCGATCACGGTATAGCGGTTCGACGCCTTATTATCGACCAGCACATTGGGTTCGATCGCAAAGGCATCGGCGCGTGTGCGCGCGAGCGGACGTGCGGCAAGGCGGTCGGCAAGGCGGCTGCGCTGCGCCAGTGCGTCGCCGATAGCGGTTTCGAGCCGTTTCAGCCGGTCAGCATCGTCGAACATCCGCCCGAATGGATCCTGCACGAGGAAATTGTCGAGCGCCATGCCGTCGCGCGTGGTGTGGATACGCGCGTCGATGATGCTTGCCCCGGCAAGGTGAATCGCGCCCGCCAGCCGGTAGAACAATCCCGGATGGTCGGCGGTATAGACCGTCACCAGCGTCGCCCCGCGCGCCGGATAGACCTGCGCCGCCACGGTCAGCGGGCCATCGCCGCACGCCGCCACCGTCCGCGCATTGGCCGCGAGCACATCGTCGGGCTCGGCGATCCAGTAGCTGTCGGTCATCTGCTTGGCGTATTTGCCGAACGCCGGACCGTCCCAGCCAAGGGCGCGCTGCAAATCGTCCAGCTTGGCCGCGATCTTTTCGGAACGCCCGGTCTGTTTGTGACCGAGACGCAACACTTCTTCGGCCGCATTGAACAGGTCGCCGAGCAGCTGGCGCTTCCACCCGTTCCACACCCCCGGCCCGACCGCGCGGATATCGACGACAGTCAGCGCGAGCAGCAGACGCAGCCGTTCGGGTGACTGCACGACTTCCGCGAAATCGAGAATCGTCTTGAAGTCCGACAGGTCGCGCTTGAATGCTGTCGCCGACATCAGCAGGTGGTGACGGACGAGCCAAGCGACGGTTTCGGTTTCCGCCGGGGTCATCCCGAAGCGCGGACACAGTTTCATCGCAACCTCGGCGCCGAGCACACTATGGTCGCCGCCGCGTCCCTTGGCGATGTCGTGCATCAGCACCGAGACATAGAGCACGCGGCGCATCGACGTTTGGCGCAGGATTGCCGTCACCAGCGGATGGTCCTCGGCCAGCACCCCACGCTCGATCCGCGAGAGCAGGCCGATGGCACGGATCGAATGCTCGTCGACCGTGTAGTGGTGGTACATGTCGAACTGCATTTGGGCGACGACCCTGCCGAAATCGGGCACGAACCGCCCGAACACCGTTGCCTCGTTCACCCAGCGCAGCACGGTTTCGGGATCGCGCGGACTGGTGAGCACATCCATGAAGAATGCGTTGGCGCGCGCATCTGTACGGACCCGTGCGTCGATCAGCCGGGCATCGCGGGCCGCCGCACGCATCGCGGTCGGGTGGATTTCGAGGCCTTGCGTGTCGGCGACCGCGAACAGCTCGATCAGACGAACGGGGTCGCCCTTGAACCAATTATCGTTGGGCACCGTCAGGCGTCCGCGATCAAGCACGAACCCGTTAAGCTGGCGCGGTGCCTTCATGAAGCTGGCCAGCCCGCCGAAGCGACGTCCCTTGGGCGCCAGGCTGTCATCCAAGTGCGCGAGGAACACGCCGGTCAGGTCGCCGACCGCTTTGGCTGTCAGGAAATAATGCTGCATGAACCGTTCGACCGCCGAACGCCCGGTTGCCTCGCGATAGCGCATCCGCCGCGCGATCTCGGCCTGCACGTCAAAGGTCAACCGCTCCTCGCCACGCCCCGCAACACTGTGCAGGTGGCAGCGCACCGCCCACAGGAAATTCTCGGCCTTCTGGAACTGGCGAAGTTCGGCGGCGGTCAGCAGCCCCTTGTCGACCAGTTCGGCCACTGTGCCCACGCGGTGGAGGTATTTGCCGATCCAGAACAAGGTGTGGAGATCGCGGAGACCCCCCTTGCCCTCCTTCAGATTGGGCTCGACGACATAGCGGCTGTCGCCCATCCGCTTGTGCCGCGCGTCGCGCTCGGCGAGCTTTTCGGCGACGAAAATGCGTGCGGTACCCGCCACCACTTCGCGGTCGAAGCGTGCGGCGGCTTCGTCGTACACGCCCTGATCTCCCCAGACATAGCGCGCTTCGAGTAAGGCTGTGCGGATCGTCAGATCGCCCTTCGCCAGCCGTACCATTTCGTCGAGCGACCGCGACGAATGGCCGACCTTCAGCCCCAGGTCCCACAGCGTATAGAGCATCGATTCGATGACCGCCTCGCTCCACCCTGTCGCTTTCCACGGGGTCAGGAACGCGATATCGACATCCGAATAGGGCGCCATCTCGCCGCGCCCATAGCCGCCGACGGCCATCAGGGTCAGGCGTTCGGACGTGGTCGGGTTCGACAGCCGGTGCAGCCGCTGCGTCGTGAAATCATAGAGGAGCCGCAAAAGCTGGTCGGTCAGAAACGCCTGCGCGGCGGCGGCCTGTGCGCCCTGCGACGGATGCTCTTCCAAGCGACGGGCGATCTCCACCCGTCCGGCATCGAGCGCGGGGCGAAGCAGCGCTGCCCCGGCTTGGCGCAGCGCGGTTCCCTCCCCGGTCAATTCACCCAGCGCCGCCGCCAGCACCCGCCGGTCGATGATCGCGCGTCGGTTCGGGATGGTGTCGATGCGGTCGGCCATGGCCCGCACATAAGGTGTCGGATCGCGTCCGTCACCTCGCCACACGCGCCGTTCGACGACGGCCCCGAAACGAGTTATCGACGGCTATGAGTTTCGACCCCGAAACGACCGCCCGCGACGGGCTGGCCGCATTGCAACGCGGCGATGCAGCAGCAGCGCGCGCGGCGTTCGAGGCGGTGGTGGATGCCGGACGTGCCTCCCCGCGTCTGTTGCTCCTGCTCGCCGATGCCTGCGCGAAGTTGGGCGATGCCGGGGCCGAGGATGCCGCGCTCGACAAGGTACTGGTGCTCGACCCCCGCAATATCGCAGCGCACACCATCAAGGGCGACCGCGCCGCCGCAACTGGCGACGACCGCAGGGCGGCGGGATGGTATGGCATGGTACTCTCGACGGTTGCGCGCGAAGGGCCGGTCGACCCGACGCTCGCGCCGCTGATCGCGCGTGCCGAAGCGGGGCTGGTCGCGACCCGCGCCAAGTTCGAGGACCATCTGCGCGCGGCCATCGCCAATGTCGCGGCGGGCGAGCGATTTGCCGAAAGCGTGGCGATCCTGTCGGGACAAGCCGAGCCGCAGCTGCAACAGCCGTCGAGCTTCTATTACCCCGGCCTGCCGCAACGCGCGTTCTACGACACCGACGACTTCGACTGGGTCGCGGGACTCGAAGCCGCCACCCCTGCGATCCGGGCCGAGGCGCAAGCCGCACTGGCCAGCGGCACCGGCTTTCGCCCCTATGTCGAGGCCGACCCGACACGGCCCAACAAGGGCCACGCGCTGCTCGACAGTGACGACTGGAGCGCATTCCACCTGCTCGAAAACGGCGAACCGGCGGCAGGCAACGCCGACCGCTGCCCCGCGACGATGGCCGCACTCGCCCCCCTGCCGCTGCCGCGCATTACGGGCCGCTCACCGATGGCACTGTTCTCGCTGTTGAAGCCGCACACCCATATCCCGCCGCATTGGGGGATGCTCAACACGCGGTTGATCGTGCATTTGCCGCTGATCGTGCCCGATGGATGCCGATTGCGGGTCGGCAACCATGTCCACGACGTTGTTGCGGGCAAAGCGATGATCTTCGACGACAGCATCCAGCACGAAGCATGGAACGACAGCGCCGAGACGCGGGTGATCCTGCTGTTCGAAATCTGGCGACCGGAGCTGGCAGCGGCGGAGCGGGCGGGGTTAGTGCGGTTGTTCGAGGCCATCGGGAGCTATGGAGATTGACCGTAGTGGCATTTAACGTATATACATCTTTACTATGATATTCGTCTTCGATCCTGACAAGGACGTGAAGAATGTCGAGAAGCACGGGCTGTCGCTGTCCGATTTTGCGGGCTTTGACAAAGAGTTGGTGGTCCTGCGTGATCGTCGCCACGACTATGGCGAGGACAGATTCAGGGCGATTGGACGTCTCGATGGCAAGATCTACGTCGTGGTCTATGTGATACGAGACGGGCAGACGCGGCTGATCAATTTCCGCCGCGCAAGAGGCAAGGAGTTGCGTCAATATGAACGTCGAGGATGAGTGGGACGATAGTCCCGAATGGACGGAAGAGGATTTCAGGAACGCGCGCCCTGCAAGCGAGGTTCATGGCCCCGAGGTGCTGGCATTCCTGGTCCGCCAGCCGGGCCGCCCCAAGATGGACCCGGCAAAGGCCAAGCAAGCCATCTCGCTGCGCGTCGCCCCCGACGTCCTCGACGCCATGCGCGCAACAGGGCGCGGTTGGCAGACAAGGGCCGAAGCGATTTTGCGGCGGGAGTTTTTGCGGGGGTAGTGGCCTTGACGGTTCAGATTAGTTGAATTGCTCGCTTTAATGTCATGTGGTGATATTTAGCAGTGCTTGAAGAATTGAGAACTAACATGACTCCTCCCATCCGGATTCTAATACCAACTGATAGCAATGATCCCCGAGCGTGGATGCTAGCCATCGCCTATGCTCAGGACATCGGCGCGAAGACAAAACCGCCAGTTGAAGATTTTATTTTACTCACTCACACCAAAAGCCAGCTGCGCTCCACTTCTCTCGCGGACCATCTGGGTGAGACGGTCAAAAAAGCCCTGGACCAAGGCCGCAAGCCGAGAATGCCAGCGCACGGATCATTGCGACACGCGACACTACAAACTCTTAGCAGCGTCGTACGCAATGCTGTGGTTATCGCCTACTACGCCGAAGACCGCATGCTCGAACGCCTTGACGGTATGACTGGCTTGGCGGGCATCGTGGCTGTTCCTGACCTTCCTGGAAACGCCGATGGCTGGATAGAGCGGTGGAATCCAAAAGTGCACGGAATGGCGGCTAAGGCTGACACGCCAATTATTACGGACTCGGTCGTGGTGAACGCACTTACGTCGCTTGGAAAGCTGGCCAACCTAGCGCACGACGTGCTCCATCCACGCGACAAGGAATACGCCAACGAAACTTTGCGGATTTTGTTTGCGAAAGGGCATTTGCTTGAGCCCGCCAAAGTAAAATCGTGGGCAATCAAGAACGGATGGAAGCCCGGTACAGCGGACGAACTTGCGAAACTCGCCCAACGGATCGGCAGTTTGAAAAACAAGCCGACGTTATCAAGTTTTCATGACGCAAAAGGCAGATATGAACGCTGGCGCGGCTAATCCCCTATTCCCTTTAACCGATACAACGCCTCCAGTGCTTCCCTCGGGCTAAGCGCATCGGGGTGGATCGCGGCGAGGGCTTCGCGCAGCGGATCGACTTTCGCCTCCTCGACCAACGCCGAGAACAGCGGCAAATCGTCCAGCCCCGCCGCCAGCCCGCCGGTCTTCGCGCGGCCTGCCTCCAGTTTCGCCAGCACCGACTTTGCGCGCGCCAGCACGGCGGGGGCCATGCCCGCCAGACGCGCCACAGCGATGCCGTAGCTGCGATCTGCGGGGCCGCTGGCGAGTTCGTGGAGGAGGACGAGGTCGCCCTTATACTCGCGCGCGCGGACGTGGTGGAGCGAGAGCGCGGAGAGCTTATCGGCGAGGCGGGTCAGTTCGTGGTAGTGCGTCGCGAACAGGCAGCGGCAGCGGTTGACCTCATGCACCGCCTCGACCACTGCCCAGGCGATGGCGAGGCCGTCATAGGTCGATGTGCCGCGCCCGACCTCGTCGAGGATGACGAAACTGCGCTCGGTGGCTTGGGCGAGAATTGCCGCCGTCTCGACCATTTCGACCATGAAGGTCGAGCGTCCGCGCGCCAGATTGTCCGACGCGCCGACGCGACTGAACAGGCGGTCGACGAGGCCGAGGGTGGCGCGCTTGGCAGGCACGAAGCACCCCGCCTGTGCCATGACCGCGATCAGCGCATTCTGGCGCAGGAAGGTCGATTTGCCGCCCATGTTGGGACCGGTGACGAGCCACAGGCGGTCGCTGGCATCGAGCGCGCAGTCGTTCGCCACGAAGCGCCCACCGGACTTGGCAACAGCGGCTTCGACGACCGGATGCCGCCCGCCCGCGACGTCGAAACAGGGGTGATCGACGAGGTGCGGGCGGCACCAGTCGCATTCGACGGCGGCTTGGGCATTCGCGCTAACCACGTCCAATCGCGCCAGTGCATCCGCAGTCGCCGAAATCGTGCGCGCCGAAGCCAGCGCCAGCGCCGTCAAGTCCTCGAAATGCGCGGCCTCTGCTGCCAGCGCGTGGCTGCCCGCCTGCGTCACGCGCATCGCGACTTCGTGGAGCTCTGGCGCGTTGAAGCGCACCACCCCGGCGAGCGTCTGGCGGTGGGTGAAGCCCGACGCGGCATCCATCAGCGGGTCGGCGGCGCGCGCGGGCACCTCGACATGGTAACCCAGCACGCCGTTGTGGCGGATCTTAAGGCTGGTGATGCCGGTACGGTCGCGGAAAGCGATTTCGAGCGCGGCAATCTCGCGCCGTCCCATCCCGCCCGCATCGCGCAGATCGTCGAGCGCGGCGTCATAGCCTGCGGCGATATAGCCGCCGTTCGCGGCATCGACGGGCGGTTCGGCAACGAGTGCGCGGGTGAGCTTGTCGATGAGAGCACCATGTCCCGCCAGCGCGGGCAGCAGATCGCGCAACAGCGGCGGCACCTGCGGCTTGTCCAATCGCTCGCGGAGTTCCCACGCGCGGGCGAGGCCGTCGCGTAACGCGCCGAGATCGCGCGGGCTGCCGCGTCCTGCCGACAGCCGTGCCAGCGCGCGCGCCACATCGGGAATGGCGCGCAGCGTGCCGCGCAGTTCCTCACGCCCTATCCCGTCATCGGCCCAATGACCGACAAGATCGAGCCGCGCGTCGATCAGGGCGCGGTCGGTGAGCGGTGCCGACAGATCGCTGGCCAGCATTCGTGCGCCTGCGCCGGTGACCGTGCGGTCGATGGTTTCGAGCAGGCTGCCCTTGCGCCCGCCGCCTGCCGCTTGGGTGAGTTCGAGGCTCTCGCGTGTTGCGGCGTCGATGGCCATATGTTCGGTTGCAGTACGGCGAACGGGCGGAGCGAGGAACGGAAGCGTGCCTTTTCCGGCGTGGTCGAGATAGGCGAGCAAGCCGCCCGCCGCCGCCAGTTCCGCCCGCGTAAACGCGCCGAAACCGTCGAGGGTGGCGACGTCGTGGAGTGCCTTGAGCTTGGCGTCGCCCTTGGCCGAATCGAACTCGCGCTGTTCGCACGGGACGATTTGTGCGCCGGAGGAAGCAGGAGCCGTAGCGGCCAGAGCTCCTGCTTCCGCAGGGGCACAGAGAATTTCGCTCGGGGCGTAGCGCGCAATTTCGGCTTCGAGTTGAGGGGCGGCGACCTCGCACAGCTCGAACGCCCCGGTCGATACATCCGCCGCTGCCAGTCCCACCGTGTCACCGACGGCGACCAACGCGACCAGCCAGTTGCTCGCTTTCGCATCGAGCAGCACATCCTCGGTGAGCGTCCCTGCCGTCACCACCCGCACGATGGCGCGCGCTACGAGTGTCTTCCCGCCCCGCGCCTTGGCTGCCGCCGGGCTTTCGATCTGCTCGGCAATGGCAACCCGAAAGCCGCCGCGGATCAACTTCGCCAGATAGGCATCCGCCGCATGGACCGGCACGCCGCACATCGGCACGCGCTCACCGTCATGCTCGCCGCGCGCGGTCAGCGCGATATCGAGGCAGGCGGCGGCGGATTTCGCATCCTCGAAGAACAGCTCGAAGAAATCGCCCATCCGGTAGAACAGCAGGCAATCGGGCGCTTCGGCCTTCAGCGCATGATATTGCGCCATCATCGGGGTGCTTTGGGGGGTGGGTGCCGTCGTCACAGGGTTTGCATACACATGCTACAACACGGCGAAAGTGGCTTTCCCCCGAAGGCGCGCATGACGTAGGGGAAGGGTAGAGGGGAATCTCGCATGTCCGAAGAAGCCAATGTCCAGTTTTCGGAGCGCGAGGCGCTGTTGTTCCACTCGTCGGGCCGCCCCGGCAAGATCGAGATCGTCGCTTCGAAGCCGATGGCGACCCAGCGCGACCTGTCGCTCGCCTACTCCCCCGGTGTCGCTGTGCCCGTGCGTGCCATCGCCGAAGACCCTGCCACGGCCTATGATTACACAGCCAAGGGCAATCTAGTTGCGGTGATTTCGAACGGCACTGCGATCCTTGGCCTCGGCAATCTCGGCGCACTCGCCTCGAAGCCGGTGATGGAGGGCAAGGCGGTGTTGTTCAAACGCTTTGCCGATGTCGATTCGATCGACATCGAACTGGCGACCGAGGATCCCGAAGCGTTCATCAACGCGGTTGCGTTGATGGAACCGACCTTCGGCGGGATCAATCTGGAGGACATCAAGGCTCCCGAATGCTTCATCATCGAACAGGCGCTTAAGGAGCGGATGAAAATCCCGGTCATGCACGATGACCAGCATGGCACCGCGATCATCACCGCGGCGGGCCTCATCAACGCGGTCATGCTGACGGGCCGCGAGATGAAGGACGTCAAGGTTGTCGTGAACGGCGCAGGGGCGGCGGCGATTGCGTGCACGGCGCTGATCAAGGCGATGGGCGTGCGACACGACAATGTCATCATGTGCGACCGGTCGGGCGTAATCTATCAGGGCCGCGAAAAGGGCATGGACCAGTGGAAGTCCGCGCACGCCGCCAAGACCGACCGGCGGACGCTGGAAGAAGCCCTCGACGGTGCGGACATATTCCTGGGGCTGTCGGCGAAGGATGCGCTGACGCCAGCGTTTCTCGAGAAAATGGCCCCGTCGCCGATCATCTTCGCGATGGCGAACCCCGATCCGGAGATCACGCCGCCTGCTGCCAAAGCGGTGCGCCCCGACTGCATCGTCGCGACCGGGCGCTCGGATTATCCCAATCAGGTCAACAATGTACTGGGATTCCCGTTCATCTTCCGCGGCGCGCTCGATGTCCGCGCGACCGCGATCAACGAGGAAATGAAGATCGCGGCGGCCAATGCGATTGCCGAACTCGCCCGCGCGCAAGTGCCCGAAGAAGTAGCGGCGGCGTACGGCGGTCGCGCGCACAGTTTCGGGCGCGACTATATCATCCCGGCGCCGTTCGATCCGCGCCTGATGGAAGTGGTGCCCGCCGCCGTCGCCAAGGCGGCGATGGACTCGGGTGTAGCGACGCGGCCCATTCTCGACATGGACGAATACCGCACCTCGTTGCGCGCGCGGCTCAATCCCACGACCTCGGTGCTCGGCCTCGCTTATGAAGGCGCACGCGCGCACCCCAAGCGGGTGGTGTTTGCCGAGGGGGAAGAGGAAGTCGTGCTGCGCGCCGCGATTGCGTTCCGCGACGGCGGTTACGGCATCCCGGTACTCGTAGGCCGCGACGATGTGCATGAGCGGTTGCGCGCGCTGGGTGTCGACAAGCCCGAGCAGTTCGAGGTCGTCAACAGCCGCAACTCGCCGCTGGTGCCCGCGATGGTCGACAAGCTCTATGAACGACTCCAGCGGCGCGGCTACCTCCGCCGCGAAGTCGAGCGCATGGTCAATCAGGACCGCAACGTGTTCGCCGCGCTGATGCTCAAAATGGGCGAAGTCGATGCGATGATTACCGGCGTAACGCGGACATACGCCCAGTCGATGCGCGAAGTCCGCCGCGTCCTCGACCATGCAGAGGGACGCATCGCGTTCGGCGTCCATGTCCTTGTCGGCCAGTCGCATACCGTGTTCATGGCCGACACCACGGTCAACGAGCGACCGACCGCCGAGCAACTGGCAGACATTGCCGAGGGAACCGCCGCCGTCGCGCGCGCGATGGGCCACGAACCGCGTGTCGCATTCCTCAGCTATTCGACCTTCGGCAATCCCGAAGGTTCGTATCTGACCAATTTGCGCGATGCGGTGACCGCGCTCGAAAAGCGCAATGTAGGGTTCGAGTTCGAGGGCGAAATGGCCCCCGATGTGGCGCTCAACCCGAAGGTGATGGCGAGCTACCCGTTCAGCCGCTTGTCCGGCCCCGCCAACGTGCTCATCATGCCGGGGCTGCAATCGGCGAACCTGTCGGCAAAACTGCTGCGCGAACTGGGCGGCGACTCAGTGATCGGGCCGATGCTGATCGGGATGGAAAAACCGGTGCAGATCGCGACGATGGCGTCGACGGCGAGCGAATTGGTGACGCTCGCCGTGCTGGCAGCAGGCGGGGTCGCCCGTTAGGCCTTATTTCCCGTCGGGATTATCCGTCGTTCCGCCACCCCGGCCCACCGAGCCGACCTGACCGATGTTGCCAAAGATTTCCTGGAAGAAGCTGCGGTCGCGACCGAGCGTCGGGGTGCGGTCCTTGTTCGGACGAATCATCGCAACTTTCTCGAGGCCGGTCGATTCGACCGCTGCGACGTTGCCGCCCTGGTCGAAGCGGACATGCAAGATCTGTTGGCCCGAGGCGCGCGGCACTTTGAACGCGAGTTGCTTGGTATCGCGCGACACATAATACCAGTCGTTGGCATCGAACTGGCCGATGAAGCTGGGGCGGCCGAGCGTCCCCTGCACCGACGCCTTGTTGTCGACGCCGGGACGCACCGCAGCGGCAAGCTGCTGGTCGATGACAAAGCCCTGTTTCCCCGGTACCCGCGCGCAACCGGCGGTCAGCGCGAGCGCGGCAAGCGAAAGGAGCGTGAATGTGCGCCGTGCGGCCATGAAAAATACTCTTCAAAACGTCGGCGCGCGGCTTTGCGACATTGCAACCGCGCGGTCGCGCCGCAATATGCCAAAGATGAGGGCAACAGCAAGTACGGAGCAACAACGCGGGTTCTTCGCCCGCCTGTTCGGCAAACGCGATGACGGTTTGGGGTCGCTCTACGCCGCCGTCGTTGCCGAGGCGCGCCTGCCGCGCTGGTACGCCGATTACGGCGTCCCCGACACTGTCGACGGGCGCTTCGACATGGTGTCACTGGTCTTGTCGCTGGTGCTGCTGCGGCTCGAACGCGAACACCGCGAGATCGAATCGGTGCGGCTGACCGAAGCTTTTATCGCCGACATGGACGGGCAGATCCGTGAAATCGGATTTGGCGATCTCGTCGTCGGCAAGCAAGTCGGGGGGATTTTGGCAGTTCTCGGCGGTCGGCTGGGGGCATACCGCGCGGGATTCAATGTCGAGACCCTTGGCCGGACGCTGTGGCGCGGGGCTTCGCCGGACAACGCGGAGAGAGCGTTGGCGGAAATCGAAGCCTTGCAGCAACGGATCGATGCTGTGCCACTCGATGCGCTGTTGGCAGGCGCGCTCGGATGACGCCCGAGTTCAGCCGCCGCTTTCCGCTCGACACGATTGGATCGACGCCGCGTGGCGTCAACATCGAAGCGACGGCGGGCGAGCGCGCCGCAATTGCCGCGCGTTTCGGCCTCGCGGAACTGGAGTCATTGAGCGCAACCGCGACGCTAACCGCAAGTGCGCGGGGCATCGAAGCATCGGGACGGTTGACGGCAGACGTCGTGCAAAGTTGCGTTGTTACCGGCGACGCAGTCGCTGCCCACATCGACGAGCTGTTCACACTGCGCTTCGTCGAACCGGGCTTGCTAGCCAGCGGGACCGAGGAAATCGAACTGAGCGACGGTGACTGCGATCTGATCGAGATCGAAGGTGGCGCGGTCGATCTGGGCGAAGCGATCGCGCAGACTTTGGGCCTCGCGCTCGATTCGTTCCCGCGCTGCGAAGCCGAACGGGCGCGTGAGGACGAGCGCAAATGGGTTGCCGGCGAGGAGGCCGGGCCGTTCGCGGGGTTGAAGGAGCTGCTGGGGAGTTGAAGGTCCGACGCGGCAAAGCCGCGTCGTCGGTCGTCGCTACGGCGACGCCGTCCGGTCGTTCGGATGCCGACGTCGCTACGCTTGTCGGCACCGGTGCGCTGCTCCGCTACGCACCTTCCTCCGACTAAAACGGAACGTCGTCGTCCAAGTCCGAGTCGAACGCGCTCGGACGGCTGGCACCGCCGCCGCGTGCCGCGCCGCCACCGAAATTGCCGCCGCCCGAACCGCGTCCGCCTTCGTCCTGGTTCCAGTCGCCGCCACCGCGCGCGCCACCGCCACCGCCACCGCCTTCGGCGCGGTCGAGGAGAACCATCGACGAGCTGTAGTTCCGCAGCACGATATCAGTGGTGTAGCGGTCGTTGCCGTCCTTATCCTGCCATTTGCGGGTTTCGAGTTGGCCCTCGAGATAGACCTTCGAGCCCTTTTTCAGATATTGCTCGGCGACGCGCGCCAGCCCTTCACTGAAGATCGAGACATTGTGCCATTCGGTCTTGTCTTTGCGTTCGCCCGAATTCTTGTCTTTCCAGCTTTCCGACGTCGCGACGCTGAACGACACCACTTTGCCGCCGTTCTGGAAGCTGCGCGGCTCGGGGTCTTTGCCCAGATTGCCGACCAGAATGACCTTGTTGACGCTGCCTGCCACGCTTCTCTCCTAAAGTCCGAGCGCGACGGCGCTCCAATATGTGATCCCTGCCGCCGCGTAGGCCAGCGTGAACAGATAGGCTAGCATGAACCCCGGCCATTTCCACCCGTTGGTCTCGCGCCGCACTACCGCAATCGTCGAAATGCACTGCGGCGCGAACACGAACCACGCGAGGAAGGCGAGCGCGGTCGGCAACGACCATTTGCTGCGGAGCGAATCGGCCAAGCTGCGGTCGCGCGTCGCCTCGTCGTCGCTTTCGATGGCGTTGACCGTCGCCAGCGCCGACACCGCGACTTCGCGTGCCGCCATTGCCGGGATGAGCGCCAGCGCAATGTCGCGGTCGAAGCCAATAGGGCGGACGACGACCGCAAGGCCATCGGCGATACGGCCCGCAATCGAATGGTCGATCTGGCTTTTCGCCGACCCGGCGGGAACCTGGGGGAAGCTGAGCAAGGCCCACAGGACGACCGTCGTAAACGCGATGATCGTGCCTGCGCGCCGCAGGAACGCCCATGCCCGCTGCCACAAGCCCAGCGCGAGATCGCGCAGCGCGGGCATCTGGTATTTGGGCATTTCCATCATGAACCCGGGGGCGCTGCCCCGTGTCACGGTCCGCCTCAGCAGCAGCGCGGCCCCGAGCGCGCCGAGGATGCCCGACAAATAGAGCACGAACAACACCAGCCCCTGCAGGCCGATGCCCGGTCCCACCGTCCGCACCGGAATGAACGCCGCGATGATGACGGCATAGACCGGCAGCCGCGCCGAACACGTCATCAGCGGCGCGATCAGGATCGTCGTCAGCCGGTCCTTGGGGTCGTCGATCGTCCGCGTCGCCATAATGCCGGGAATGGCGCAGGCAAAGCTCGACAACAGCGGAATAAATGCCCGCCCCGACAGGCCGACCCGCGCCATCAGCCGGTCCATCAGGAACGCCGCGCGCGTCATATAGCCACTTGCCTCCAGCACAAGGATGAAGGCAAACAGGATAAGTATCTGCGGCAGGAACACCACGACCGCGCCGACGCCCGCGAGGATACCGTCGGTCAGCAATGAGCGAAGCAAAGTGTCGGGCATCGCCGCTGTCACGGCCGATTGCAGGCCGACAATCCCGCCATCGATGATGTCGGTTGGATAGGTGGCAAGGCTGAATACTGACTGGAACATCACGAACATCAGCGCGGCGAGAATCAGCGGTCCCGCGACCGGATGCAGCACGACGTGGTCGATGCGCTGGGTAAATTGGCGCGCGGCACCACGCTCGACTGTCACGCTCTTGGCGATCCGCCGCGCGTGGCGTTGGCGTTCGGCGAGTGTGGGCTCGGCAAGAATCGTGTGCGGGGCGGCTTCGAGCGCACCGCTGAGCAGGCCGTCGAGCGCTGTCTTCAGCGCATCGAGGCCGCGCTTGCGGACGGCGACGGTCGGCACGACCGGCACACCGAGCGTCTGCGCGAGCGCCGCCACATCAATGTCGAGTCCGTCGCGCTGGGCCAGATCGAACATGTTGAGCGCGACCACCACCGGCTTGCCGAGCGCAATCAGCTCCATCGCAAAGCGCAGGTGATTGTCGAGGTTCGCCGCGTCGACGACGACGACAAGTGCAGCGGGTGTGCGCTCGCCCGCCTGTAGCCCGAGCACCGTGTCGCGCGTGACCTGCTCGTCGGGCGACGAGGGCGTCAGACTATAGGTGCCGGGGAGATCGACGAGTTCGACCGGCCGGCCGTCGGCGAGCACGAGCCGTCCCGCATGGCGTTCGACGGTAACACCCGGATAATTCCCGACCTTTTGCCGCGCGCCGGTCAGCGCGTTGAACAACGCCGATTTGCCCGCATTGGGATTGCCGACAAGGGCAACCATCGGCGTCGTGTCAACAGCGACGATTCTGGTCTCAGCATTCACAGGACGGGTTCAACTGTAATCGCGGCAGCATGGGCGCGGCGGATTGCGACCGTCATCCGCCCGATCCGCACCGCCAGCGGATCGCGCGCGACCAGCCCCGCGCCGTGCAGCGGCTCGACTGCGACACCCTCGTCGAACCCGAGTTCGCGCAGCCGCCGCGCGTCGCGCTCGGTCAGCGACCGCCAGTCGATACTTGCGATGGTCGCTTCGTGCTTGAAGGGGAGATCAGCCAGGGTCACTGCGAGCGATTATCAATAACCCCCTGAGTGCGCCAGCATCTTTGTTTGGCCGCAACAATCGAGACGCCCTCGCGCGCCCTCGCCGATATCTTCCGCCGGACCACCGGAGACCAGCATCATGTCATTTCGCATAACGGGACTGCCCGTCGACGAATTCAGCGCGTTGTTCGGGTTGACCGAAGGCGAACTTGCCGTGCGCGGTGTCGAACGCATCGATGTGACGAACGGATCGGGACTGCCGTGCCGTGTGACGCTCGAAGATGCCGAGGTTGGCGAAACTGTATTGTTGCTCAATTACGAGCATCAGCCAGCCGACAATGCGTTCCGCTCGCGCCATGCGATCTTCGTACGCGAAAATGCCGGATCGACTTTCGACCGCGTGGACGAGATTCCGGATCAGCTCACCTCTCGTCTGTTGTCGGTGCGGGCATTCGACAACCATGACCATATGATCGATGCCGATGTGACCGACGGTACCGTTCTAGCGCCGCTGTTGCATCGCTTTCTCGACAGTCCGGCGACGGCGTATGTCCATGTTCATTTCGCCCGACGCGGCTGCTTTGCCGCGCGCGTCAAACGCGCATGACGATGGGCTGGGCGATGCGCTGGACAATGCTGGTCACCGTTGCGCTGGCATTTCCCGCGATCACGGTCTCGCAAACGGCAGTCGCAGATACTGGCAATCGGACCGGCTGGGCGTGGTCGCCGAAAACCACGTTACCCGCGTCGATCGACATCGGGCTTGTCCGGGCGAAAGTCACGATCCTCCGGTCGTCCGCATCGGTGCGGGTCGAGATCGCCCCCGCAAACTCCGAACTAAACGCTTCGGTCGATATCTCGTTGGTCGAGACGTCGGGCGTAGTCGTCATCCGCGACATATACCCGGCGCGCGCGCACCTTCCGAACGAGTGTTTGCCGCCTACCGACGGGCGCGGCGATTATTGGGCTTACCATGTCCCGCTTCTCGCGAAGATCGCCGTGCCTGCGGGTACCCGGCTTCGCGTCCGATTGCTCGACGGGGATATCGACGTAAACGGCGTCGACGGGCAATTCGATCTGGCGACCAATCGCGGAGTCGTGATCCGCAACCGGCGTTAATCGCGACGCTTGCCTAGACCGCCGGATAGCGCAAGCGCCCGACAAAGCGCGCAAGGCTGATCCGTTCGGGTGCCGAGTGCGAAAACCGTGCTTTGACCTTTTCGAAGCGCATGATCCCCTCGATCCGGCGGCCGAGGAACGCGCGGGTATTGGCGCGACCGTCGCTTTCATCGGCCATCATGGCGATTACCGTCGCGGCATAGACGCCGCCTAGAATCGCGCGTTTCGAATAATGGTTGAAATCGGTCGCGGTATCGCCCGCTGCGCGCCACATGACGTCGGCGGCGCGCCAGTTGAGCTTGGCCGCGCGGGCAAGGTTTTGCGGCAGCGCGAGCACCGCCAGCGCGCGGCGCAGCGCCTCGATATCGACCGCGACAAGATCGAGCCGTGCCTCGACCAGCGCGGTAATCCGCGCACGGATTTTCATCGCAGCCAGCGCCTCGGGCGGCAAATCGGCCAACATCGCTGCATCGACATGCGCGAACCACGCGTCGATCATGTCGACCGCACCGCCGGGGAAGGCGAGACGCGCAATAGCGGGATCGATACCTGTGGCCGATGCCGCTGCTTCTAACGCAACCGGCGTCCAGCCATCGAAACCGGCGTGATGCGGTAATTCTGCGGCGAGTATGGCGCGCATTTCATCGAGAGTAGCTTCGCTCATGTGTGGCTATCCGAAAGTGACACTGGAGAAATGGGGTGTTAGGGCAGTCGCGTCAATCGGCGCGCGGGGCGTGCGCCGCCTTACAATGTCGCAGGGAATCATCATGGCAAAATTCTTGGGAAATCTGGGCAACGCGCTGCTCGTCGGCTTTGCGCTGCTCGTCATCGTCATTTTCGTCTTTCACGCAAACCGTGCGCCTACCGTGCCTGACTATCTCAATTGGCTATTCCGCTATCTCCACGTCCTTTTCGGGATCATGTGGATCGGGCTGCTGTATTATTTCAACTTCGTGCAGATCCCGACGATGCCTTCGGTCCCCGCCGAGCTGAAGCCGGGCGTGTCCAAGTTCATCGCGCCAGCCGCGCTGTTCTGGTTCCGCTGGGCGGCGTTGCTGACGGTGCTGATGGGTCTGATCGTGGCCAGCCACCCGCCGCAGAGCCTCGGTGGCTATCTGATCCCCGCACTGACGTTCAGCGATCCGACTCTTCGGATGATCGGTCTCGGCATGTGGCTCGGCCTGATCATGGCGTTCAACGTGTGGTTCGTGATCTGGCCGAACCAGAAAAAGGCGCTGGGGCTGGTCGAGGCTGACGCCGACACCAAGGCAAAGGCGGCATCGACCGCCATGCAGTTCAGCCGCATCAACACGATCCTATCGATCCCGATGCTTTACACGATGGTCACCCAGCAAGCGGCCTACGTCAGCTAGTCTTTTCAGGCTGGCGCACGAGAACGAGCGCCAGCCCGACCAGCACCGCGCCGAACATATCGGCGACGCCCAGCCGCTCGCTGAACAAGACCCAACCAATAGCTGCCGCCACGACCGGCTGGATGAGTAGCCCCAGCCCGATCACGAGCGGGCCTAGCCGCCCCAGTACATAGACCATCAGCCCCGTCCCAAGGACCTGACTGCACACGGCAAGTCCGACCAGCGGCGTCCAGTCGCCTGGCCACACCCGCTCGCCCATCGCTACCGCCAAAAGCAGCAAAGGCAGGGTGCTGGCCAAGGTCGACAACGCGAGCAGCGGCCATGACGACAATGTTTCGCGGACGCGGGCGATCAGGACGAGAAAGGCGGTGTAGAAAATGCCGGCGAGGACGCACAACAGGTCGCCAACGAGGTGTTCGGGCGAAAGCTGGTAAGAGCGCCCCATCAGCAGCACTGCGCCGACCGCCGCCAGCCCGAGCGCAAATCCCTCCCGCGGCGACGGCCAGACGCGCGCGATCAGGAAACCGTAAATCGGAAACAACAGGCTGGTCGAATTGCCGAATAGGGTCGCATTGGCGAGCTTGGTCTGGAGGATACCGACATGCCAGCTCGCCAGATCGGCGGCAAAGAGTACACCCGACAAGGCCAGCACAACGACAATCCCGCGCGACATTTTGGGCACGCCGCCGCGCGCCGCCAGCAGGAACAGGATCGGCAGCGCAAGCGCCATCCGCCAGAACGCCGAAGACACCGGCCCGACGTCAGCGACGCGCACGAACAGTGGCCCGACCGCGAGCAGCGCATTCGCCAGCACGAGTGCCGCGAAATCGACTTTAGGATTGCCAAGTCTTTCTTGGGGTGGACGCGCGGCCATGTGTGCCCATATCGCATGGGTTCCAGATTGAAACCCGTGTGAAAGGCGTTTTGCGACCATGCCGACCCTGTTCGACCGAATCCAGCTTGGGGCCATCGCTGCCCCCAACCGCATCCTGATGGCGCCGCTGACGCGCGGACGCAGCGAATCAGGCCATGTGCCGATCAGCACGCTTAAGGCCGAATATTACAGTCAGCGCGCCGCCGCCGGGCTGTTGATCGCTGAAGCGACCGGCATCACGCAAGAAGGACTCGGCTGGCCGTCGGCCCCCGGCATCTGGTCCGACGAACAGGTCGCGGCGTGGCAGCCGGTGACACAAGCCGTGCACGACGCGGGCGGGCGGATTATCCTCCAGCTCTGGCACATGGGCCGGGTTGTCCATCCGGACTTTCTGGGCGGTGCGGCCCCGGTGTCGTCTTCGGCGACGACTGCCCCGGGCGACGCCCACACCCCGACCGGCAAAAAGCCCTATGTTGAGGCCCGCGCGCTCGAACTCGACGAAATCCCGCGCGTGATTGCCGATTATGTCCATGCCGCCAAAAACGCGATCCGCGCAGGCTTCGACGGGGTCCAGGTCCACGCAGCGAACGGCTATCTGATCGACCAGTTTTTGCGCGACAACAGCAATTTCCGCACTGACCAATACGGTGGCTCCATCGAGAACCGTATTCGCCTCCTGCGCGAAGTGACGCAGGCCGTGGCCGACGCCGCGGGGGCAGATCGCACCAGCGTGCGCCTGTCACCCAATGGCGAGACGCAAGGGGCCGACGATTCGAACCCGGTCGCGCTGTTCACTGCCGCAGCCGCCGCATTGAACGACATCGGCATCGCGTTCCTCGAACTGCGCGAGCAGAAAGAGTTCGGCAATTTTGGCAAGACCGACGTCCCGCGCGTCTCCCCTGACATCCGCAAGGTGTTTTCGGGACCGCTGATCCTCAATCAGGAATACAACCTCGAACGCGCCGAGGCGGATATCGCCAGCGGGCTGGCCGACGGCATCAGTTTCGGGCGGCCGTATATCTCGAACCCCGATCTGGTCGAGCGGCTCCGCGCCGATGCGCCGATTGCTCCCGATAACTATCCGACTTGGTATTCGCCGGGAGCGGAGGGGTATACCGACTACCCGGTGCTGGAGCGCGAGGTGGCGTGAACCTATGGTTTGTCGGTCAGTTTGCGCGTGCAGATTTCCTCGACTCGGGCGAGCAGTTTGTCGCCGTCTTGCTTCATAGCTGCAGCAGCTTTCGTCAGCTTATCGATGCAAAGCACTCGCTGCGCGATGACCGAGCTGTTGCCCAAGCCCTGCGTCAGATTCTGCGCCGCGACGCCGGTTGAAAAAACTTTGCCCAGCGACAACGATGCTCCGTCCTTGTTGCCACCCGCTTGCCCGTCGAAGCTGCCATACACTGACAGCGCATCGATCTTGGCGTCTCTCGACTGAGATCTGCGTACAGCGCGCAAGTTACTCAGGTTTTGGAGTTGTTTTGCCAGTTCGACCTCATCACCAGACTGATCTTTCTCCGCTGCGGCCAGAGCTACCGCAAGATCGATACGCGCCACAGGGACCAAGCCAGCGATCTGCACATCAAGTTCCTTAACGCGAGCATCCCGAGCCAGAATCGCTTCCGCAGACAGCGCGGCTCCCTGAGCGTCATTTGTCCGACTAGCCTCAGCCGTCCGGTCTTGCTGTTTTCGCAGTGCGCTTTTCAGTTGTTCGATCTTACCGGCGCGCTCCTTGGTCGCTGTTGTCAGTTCCGTGACCCGCTTTTCAATCGTATCGATCTGATCCCGACTTACCGACTGATCGTCCAAAACATCATTTCGGCCAGTGACGATCTGAATCTGCCTGACGTCTGGTGTGGGACAACGAGTTTGCGCTGGACACGGCTTTGCCACCGCAACCGGGACATAAGCGGCGTCGATCCCCTTATACCCCAAAGTCACATCGAGACCCGGCGCGTTCGGCGTCCCCGAACTCAATCCCACCCCGATCTGGTGCGACGAGGAATAGACCAGAGGTGCCTGTTCAAGGGGCGCGCACGCCGCCGTCAGCGTCACTGCGACGATATTGCCAGTTGTTTTCCGATCATCGCCCTTCTCCCCCGCAACACAAATGTCCGGCCGGTCTTTCAGTAATTTCAGCAGTTCCGCGCGTTCGACTTCTGGTTTCGGCATCGACAAGATCAAAACCCGGCAGTCGTCCCGGTCATAGATCAGTGCCGCCTGTTGATCTGAATACCCCAAAACCGCGCCATTTAATGACGGAACCAACCCCAGTCCGGTACTGCGATAAACGAGCACACGACTTCCCGACTCGGGCACGATACGCAAAATACCCAGACCGACCGAGGTCTTGGGTGAAGCTCCTTCAATTTTTACAATTGTGCAAGAAGAAAGCAACAGGCCAGCCAACACAGGCGATACTGGTCCTGCAAGCATCCGGATCGATTTTTTAGGCAACACCATCAGGCGCACAGCCTAGCATTAGTCGAAGCGGCGGGAAACCACCGGGTATATCCCTAGCCGCGCCGCGCCCGCCATTGCGCGGCACTCTGCCCCCAGGCATCGACCGGCGCGTCCTGATAGGGTTCGGGCAAGCCCGTTGGGCCGAGGTTGGTCGAGCCGAGCCGCTTTGCCAGCGCAATCGAACGCGTGTTGGCGGGATCGATCGTGTGAATGACATCGGGCCAGCCGAGCACATCGAAGACATAATCCATTGTCGCGACCGTCGCCTCATAGGCGTAGCCCTTTCCCGCGAACTGCGGCGCGACGCCCCAGCCGACTTCCTTGCCCGGCCAGCCTTCGGGTTCCCACGGGCCAAGCCGTCCGACCCACGCGCCGGTCGCGCGCTCGATCACCGAGAACATCGCAAACCCCTTGATGTCCCACGACCCGCGCACCGTGCACAATTGCCGCCATGTCTCGCTGCGGCTTACCTTGCCACCGATGAAACGCATTGTCTCCGCATCGGCATTCATGACAGCCCAGCCGTCGAGGTCCGACGCCTCGGGCACGCGCAGGATCAGGCGCTCGGTTTCGAGGACGGGGTAGTTGCTCATCCAAAACGCCCCTTCAACTCTAGCAGCGCCAGCGCCGCCTTCGCCGCTTCGCCGCCCTTGTCCTTTTGTTTAGGGTCGGCGCGGACCAGCGCCTGTGCTTCGTTCTCGACGGTCAAAATGCCGTTGCCGATGGCGATGCCGTCCATCGTCAGCGCCATGATGCCGCGCGCGCTCTCGCCCGCAACGATTTCGAAATGATAGGTTTCGCCCCGGATGACCACGCCGATGGCGACATAGCCGTCATAGCGCCCGCTTTCCGCAGCCAGCGCAATCGCGCCTGGAATTTCGAGCGCGCCGGGGACCGTGACGACCTCGGCATGATGGCCTGCGTCTTCGAGCGCTGCCTTCGCGCCTGCGACCAGCATGTCGTTGAGATGGTCGTAGAAGCGCGCCTCAACAATCAGAAACTTGGCCATAACATATCCTCTAATGCGCCGAAGCCGCGATGATGCCGATTATCCCGACCGTAATCAGCGCTGCCCCGATGAGGCGGCGCGCGTCAACCTTTTCGCCCAGCAAACGCCCTGCCACCAGCATCCCGATCAGCACGCTGGCCTCGCGGATCGCCGCAACTGCACCGACCGGCGCGAGCATGAAAGCATAGAGTGCGGGGACGAACGAAACGGGCGACATGACTGCCGCTGATAGCCCAGGTTTCCAGTCGGTAATGAAGGCGGCAGATGCTGCGCCGCGCCGCATCCCCAGAAACAACATTGGCATCGCAATGCCGTCGAAGACGAAGAACCACGCGATAAAGGTGAAGAGGTCGGGCGACAGCCGCATCCCCTTTGCATCGATCACCGAATAGGCGGTGGTGAGCGCGCCCGCCAACAACGCGGCAACAAGGCCCGCGCGCGACAGGTGCCCGCCCGCTGCCAGCATGACGATGCCGGTGCTGACGACCGCGATGGCGACCATAAGCCAGCCGCCGAGCGCATCGCCGAGCAACAATACGCCCATGACTGCGGTCAGGATCGGGGCCGACCCCCGCGCCACCGGATAGGCCAGCGAAAAGTCGCTGATGGTGTACGAATAGCTGAGCAGCGCCTGATAAACGGCGTGGGTTGCCGCCGCAGCGATCAGCCACGGCCAGAGATAGTCCGGCGGCAGACCGGTCCACATCGCCAGCGGCGTCGCCACCGCCAATCCGAACAGCCGCACCCATGCCTGCACCGCCAGCTTGTCCTGTCCCGACTTGATCGACGCATGGGCCAACGCGGTCGTCAGCGCCGAAAAGCCCGCGAGCCACAGGCCGAGGGTGCTCGCGCTCACTCGCCCCCTGTGCCCGGAATCGGCCGTTCGCCGACAATCGACAGGCCATACCCCTCCAACCCGACCAATGTATGATGCGTGTTGGTCAGCAGGACCATGTCGTGGACGCCGAGTTCGGTCAGGATCTGCGCGCCGCCCCCGTAATCGCGCAGTTCCTCGACTTCGGGCGCGCCCGCGCCCTTGCCCGCCGCGCGCAGCTGCATGAAGCGCGTGACCGGACCCTGTAGCGGCTTGTTGATGAGCACGAGAACACCGGTTCCCGCCTCGGCAATTGCCTGCATTGCCCCGGACAGCAGGCCAGAACGCTCGTTGTCCTCGCCGAAGACGTCGACGAACACCGACATGGTGTGCATGCGGACCAAGGTCGGCGTGGCCGGATCGATACGGCCCTTGACCAGCGCGATGGTTTCGCTGCCGGTCGCCTTGTTGAAGAAGGTGATTGCGCGCCAGTCGCCGCCCCATCGACTGGTGAAGCTCATTTCGGCGCGGCGCTCGATCAGGTGATCGTGCTTGCGACGATAGGCGATCAGGTCGCGGATCGTCCCCATCTTCAAACCGTGCAGCCGCGCGAATGGGACGAGGTCGTCCATTCGCGCCATCGTGCCGTCGTCCTTCATGATCTCGCAGATCACGCCCGACGGATTGAGGCCGGCGAGCCGCGCGACGTCGACCGCCGCTTCGGTATGGCCGGTGCGGACGAGCACGCCACCGTCGCGGGCGACCAGCGGGAAGACATGGCCAGGGGTGACAATGTCCTGCCGCCCCTTCCCCGCATCGATAGCGACCGCGATGGTCCGCGCACGGTCAGCGGCGGAGATGCCCGTCGTCACGCCCTCGCGCGCCTCGATCGACACGGTGAAGGCGGTTTCGTGGCGGGTGCCGTTGCTGCGGCTCATCAGTTCGAGGCCGAGCTGGTCGACGCGCGCCTTGGCGAGGGCGAGACAAATCAGCCCGCGGCCGTGCGTCGCCATGAAGTTGATCGCATCGGGCGTGGCCATTTGCGCGGGGATGATGAGGTCGCCCTCGTTCTCGCGGTCTTCGTCATCGACAAGGATGAACATGCGCCCGTTGCGCGCCTCGTCGATAATTTCTTCGATGGGGACGAGTGCGGGGCGGTCGCTGTTCGCCGCGAGATAGCGCTCGAGCTTGCCGAGCGTATCGGCGGTCGGGTTCCAGTCGGGGGCATCCAGATCGCGCAGGGTGTTGGCATGGAGTCCGGCCGCACGGGCCAAGCCCGAGCGCGACATGCCGCCGTCGCTGATAAGGGTGCGTAGCTGGGCGATGAGTATCTGCGACATGCGGCAATCCTCGAAAGGTCACAAAGGTGACACCTGAAAAGCCACCCACACCGCGCATCTCACACTGAAATGTGTGAAATGCAAATACAAAATCACATTACAGTGTCGAAATCCCGCATCCGCTTGAGATAGCGCGCGAGCACGTCGATCTCGAGGTTGACCTCGTGGCCCTGAGCCAGCTCACCGAGCGTTGTCACGCCCCAAGTGTGCGGGATGATATTCACCGCGAAGTGCGTACCGTCGCTCCCGGCATCTGGCGCGTCGCGCACCTCGTTGACCGTAAGCGAGACGCCATCGACGGTGATCGATCCCTTGGGCGCGATGAACGGGGCGATGGCGGCAGGCACGCGGATGTCGACGCGGTGCGAGCCGCCTTCTTCGCAGACGCCGATCACGGTGCCGACCCCATCGACATGGCCGGTGACGATATGCCCGCCGAGTTCGTCGCCGACGCGCAGCGCGCGTTCGAGATTCAGCCGCGCTCCGGCCTCCCACATCCCCGCCGCCGTTTTCGACACGCTTTCGCCCGACACGTCACACGCAAACCAGTCTGCGCCCTTTTCGACGACGGTCATGCACGCGCCCGAACACGCAATCGATGCGCCGATGGCGACGCTGCTCAAGTCATAGCTGCACTGGACCGTGACACGCCGGTCGCCGCGATCCTCGCTGGCGGTGACGGTGCCGATGTCGGTGACGATGCCGGTGAACATAGTTGCGCTTATCCCCTGATGCGCTCGTAGACGTCGAGCGTATCGCTGCCAAGGCGGCGGGTATCGACGCGCGCCCAGCGCCCATGCGCGTCGGACAGGTCGCCGAGGCCGATATCGCCGAGGGTCCGCCCGCTGCCGATGAGGACCGGCGCGCGATAGATATGCAGCGTATCAACGAGATCGGCTACGAGCATTGATGCCGCAACACCGGCACCGCCCTCCACATATAAACAATCGGCAGATAACTGCCCAAGGTCATCGAGGCTGGATAGAATTGACCAACCCGCCAAATGCACTTGGTCTACATATTGGGCTGCCCTTTTGCTCGATAACAATATGCGGCTCGGACTACGATCTTCTAACCCATTTATCCGGACGTCGGCTCTTGTTCCGTCACGAAGAAATGTGTCCAATCCCACAAGAATCGCGTCAGAGCGCGAGCGCGAGAGGTGGACATGCGCGCGCGCCGCAGTGCCGGTAATCCACTGGCTGCGTCCGTCGGCCATCGCCGCTGCGCCGTCGAGCGACAGCGCGAGTTTGAGCGTGACATGAGGACGCCCGAGACGCTGGCGGGTGAGGAACCCCGCCATGCTGCGTGCCGCCTGCTCCACGCCTACGCCGACCGTCACGTCGATGCCCGCAGCCCGCAGCCGAGCGAAGCCCTTGCCATCGACCGCCGGAAACGGGTCGCCAATGGCGGCGACAACGTGCGCGATACCGGCCTCGATCAGCACATCGGCACAGGCCGGACCGCGCCCCGGCGCTGCACAGGGTTCGAGCGTCACATAGGCCGTCGCGCCGCGCGCGGCGCTGCCCGCTTCGGCGACTGCCATTGCTTCGGCATGGGGGCGTCCGCTGGGTTGGGTCCAACCCCGTCCCACGACAACCCCCGCCTTAACAATCACACAGCCGACGCATGGATTGGGCCGCGTAAGCCCCTGCCCGCGCGATCCGAGCGCAAGTGCCGCGCCCATCCAGCGCGCCTCCTCAATCAATGCCGAGTCGCTTCGCGAGTGCCTTAAATTCGTCCTGCCGTTTCTTCGCCTCGGCAGCGCGGGCCTCGCGCACGGCCTTTTCCTTGGGCGCATCGATTTTTTGCTGGGCAAGGATATCGGCCGTCGTGCGTCCCTTCGGCCATTGCTTGACATACTGCACCGTCGGCGGCTGCCATTCGGGTGCCACGCTCAGCTTGTCGAAGATCGCCCAGAACCACAGACCAGTGGCAACCACCGCCAGCCCGCCGAACACAAATTCATGCCGCCGCCGTGCGCGCATGAACTGCCACAGATCGGCAAAGGCGTGCGACGGGCGAACAGGGCGGGGAAACAGGGACATTGCGGCCAAAGATAGGGCCGATCCCCGCCCTGTGCCAGTGTCGTTACCGCACGATGCGGAACTGCACCGTTTTGGTCAGCCAAGTCGCCACCGGCGCGCCGTCGCGGGTTGCCGGTTTGAACCGCCACCGCTTGAGCGCCCAGTCGCGGGTCGACGCGAAGAACGCCGGATCGTCAGCGCGGACGAGTTCGACCGCCGTTACCCGCCCGTCGAGGCCGACCTGCACGCGAACGGTGACCATCCCCTCGATCTCCAGCCGTTCGAGCGACGGCGGATAGGGCGGTTGCAGGTCGCGGGCAAAGCGCGGGTCGATGCCCGCGCCGGTCAGCACCGGCGGGGCAACAGGTGGCTCGGCCTTGTCGAGGACACCCTCGCCGCCGCCGGTTCCGATAGGCGGCACCGGCGGGAACTGTGGCCAGGTCTCGCCAACCGGTTTCAGGGGAGCGATTATGGGCTGGCGCTCGATACGGTCGTTCGGCTGTGCGTTCGCGCGCTCTTTCGGCTGGTCGGGCATGGGTTTGGGTGGCACCAGCGGCGGGGCGATCTTGATGAACTCGATCGGTTCGGGCGTCACCCCGATGATCTCGGGATCATACGCCAAAATGGCGCCGACGATTCCGATGTGCAGAACGACCGCTGTCGCCAGCAAGCCGGGGTGGCGGCTCTGCTTTTCAAGATAACCCGCGGACTGTGCGGCGGGCGTGGCGGGGACATGCATAGCATCCTCCTTTCGGAGCGATGCCGCGAGCCGGCACTGCTCACAGGAGCGATGATATACTGTTTTATCGATTCGCCAAGCGGTTTAGGCGGACAGGCGGCGCAGCGTTTCGTCGCGCCCGATCAGAGGGAGCAAAGCGCCCATATCGGGGCCATGGTCGAGGCCGGTGAGCGCGCGGCGCAGTGGCAGGAACAGCGCCTTGCCGGTGCGCCCGGTTTCGACCTTCAGCGCGGCGGTCATCGCGCGCCACGGGTCGGCGGCCCAGTCGAGATCGGCAGCGATCCGAGCAGCAACAGCGAGGAAATCACCGTCTTCCGGCGCAACCGGCGACTCGATTGGCCCCGTCACGATCAGCCACCAGTCCGCCGCTTCGGAAAGCCGGGTCAGGTTCGGACGAATGACGGTCCATGCCGCCTCACCCATCCCGTCAGGCAAACGCGCCGCCACGGCGTCAAAGGGCAAATGGTGCAACATCTTGGCGTTGAGCGATTCGAGCTCGGCGATGTCGAATCGCGCCGGTGCACGCCCGAACCGTGCAAAGTCGATGCCGTCGATCAGCGGCGCAAAGCTCTCCACCGGCTCGACCGAATCGCTGGTGCCCAGCCGCGCCAGCAACGCCGCCACCGCGAGCGGTTCGATGCCATCGGCGCGCAGTGCGTCGCAATCGAGACTGCCGAGACGTTTCGAGAGCTTGCCCTCGCTGCCGACCAGCAATGCCTCGTGCGCGAATGCCGGGGGTGAGCTGTCCAAAGCAGCAAACATCTGGAGCTGCGTCGCGGTGTTCGACACATGGTCCTCGCCGCGCACCACCGTCGTCACGCCCATGTCGATGTCGTCGATGACGCTGGGCAACAGATACAGCCACGACCCGTCGGCGCGGCGGACAACGGGGTCCGAAATCAGTTTCGGGTCGAAATGCTGTGCCCCACGGATCAGGTCGTCCCACTCGATACTGACGTCATGATCGAGCTTGAACCGCCAGTGCGGATCGCGGGCGGTCGGCACCTGTGCATCCGGCGCGGGCCGCTCGTAAATCGGCGGCAGACCGCGACCGAGCAGCACCTTGCGCCGCAGGTCGAGCTCTTCGGGCGTTTCATAGCACGCATAGACCCGCCCCGCCGCGCGCAGCCGTTCGAATTGCGTTTCGTACAAGGCAAACCGTGCCGACTGCCGTGCCTCGCCGTCGCGGGTCAGCCCCAGCCAGTCGAGATCAGTCCGGATCGCCTCGACAAACGCCACGGTCGAGCGCGCCGCATCGGTATCGTCGATCCGCAACAGAAAACGCCCGCCATGCTTGCGCGCCCACAACCAGCAATGCAGTGCGGTGCGGATATTGCCGATATGGAGGCGGCCCGTGGGCGAGGGGGCGAAGCGGGTGACCGTCATAGGTTGGGGTCGTACAGGAGTTCGATACCCGCCGCGCTGCACGCGCGCGCCAGCGACCCGTCACCCGTGAGCAATGCCGCGCCTTCCCGAGCAGCAAGCTCGAGATAGGTCGCATCGGCTCCCCGCAACGAATAACGTCGGCACACCTCGAATATGCGTGACGCATCTACCGGCATATCGACTTCGGTCGATGCGAGCAGCGGACGAAGCGCCGACCAAATGAAGGCGCACGTTTCGGCCGATATCCGCTGCATCCATTCGGCTTTCGCGAGTCCGCCCGCTACTTCGACGGGCCAGATCGCGGGTGCGAGCAGGTCGTGATCGACCAGCGCAGCAGACGCGATGTCGCGCAGTCGCACATCATGTTCGGGTAAAACCGTCGCCAGCAATGCCGATGCGTCGATGACGATCCTCAACGGCGATCCTCGTTAATCCAGCCCACAATCTCTTCGACACCAATTGGGCCATGGCGTTTCAGCACTTCGTCGCCTACCGCCCTCAACCTCAGCGCGGCATCGGTGCGCTGTTGTCGCCGAACAGTTTCACTATCGGCGAGCGCGACAAGCCGGACATAGGGCTTGCCGTGGCGGGTCACGACAATCTCGTCGCCACCCGCGGCGGCAGCGGCGTATTGGGAGAGCTTGTCTTTGACGGCTGCAAGGGGGACGTGGCGCATGGTCGATCCTTTGGCCAGACTTATAGCCAAAATCATTCGCCCTGTCTAGCTCGTCCGGAACGCATTGGTGATCGGATAACGCCTGTCGCGGCCGAAATTGCGGCTGCCGAGTTTTACCCCCGGCGGCGACTGGCGGCGCTTGTATTCCGCGACATAGAGCAGCCGTTCGATGCGGATCACCGTGTCACGGTCGAAGCCGCGCGCGACGATATCGGCGACCGACAGCTCTTCCTCGACCAGCCCGCGCAGGATCGGGTCGAGGACGTCATAGGGGGGCAATGAATCATCGTCGCGCTGGTCGTCGCGCAATTCGGCGGAGGGCGGGCGGGTGATGACGCGGTCGGGCATGATCGGCCCGCCGGGACCGAGACCGAGGCGGGGCTTGCTGACGTTGCGCCAGCGGGAAAGCGCGAAGACCGTGGTCTTGTACGCATCCTTCAGCACCGAATAGCCGCCCGCCATGTCGCCATAGATCGTCGCATAGCCGACCGACATTTCGGACTTGTTGCCGGTGGTCAGCAGCATCGGCCCGAATTTGTTGCTGATCGCCATCAGGGTAAGACCACGGATGCGCGACTGGATGTTTTCCTCAGCCAAGTCAGGCGCGCGACCTTCGAACACGCTACTGAGCATCGAATCGAATGCCGTCATGGCTTCGGCAATCGGGATGGTGTCGAGCCGACACCCGAGCATCCGCGCACATTCCGCCGCGTCGCTTTCCGAAATGTCCGCCGTGTAGCGCGACGGCATCATCACGCACCACACGCGGTCGGCCCCCAGCGCATCGACCGCGACCGCCGCCGAGAGCGCCGAATCGATCCCGCCCGATAGGCCAAGCACCACGCCGGGAAAACGATTGGTGTTCACATAATCGCGCAGACCGACGAGCATGGCGTGGTAGATATCGGCAGGGTGCGGATCGAGGGTGGCGACCGAGCCGGGCTCGCACGTCCATCCGCTGGCCCCGCGCGTCCACACCGTCTCGACCAGCGCTTCCTCCCAATCGGGCAACTGGTGCGCGACCGACCCGTCGGCGTTGAGCACGAACGATGCGCCGTCGAATACAATCTCGTCCTGCCCACCGACGCGGTTGACGAAGGCAAGCGGCAAGCCGGTCTCGGCCACGCGCAGCGCCGCGACGCCGTTTACGCGCAGTTCGTCCTTGTCGATCTCGTAGGGGCTGCCGTGCGGCGCGATCAGCAATTCCGCACCGCGTTCCTTCAGGTGCCTGCACACTGCGGGAAACCAAATGTCCTCGCACAGGGGAAGGCCGAGCTTGATTCCCTTGAAGTCGACCGGTTCGGGCAGCGGCCCCGCCGTAAAGATACGCTTTTCGTCGAACGTGCCGTAATTAGGCAGCTCATGCTTGCGCGTCGAGGCGGCAACCTGCCCGCCGTCGCACAGGGCCAGGATGTTGTAGAGCTTACCATCGACGCGTTCGATGGTGCCGATCAGCATTGCCGGTCCGCCGTCCGCCGTCGCCGCCGCCAGCCGTGCAAGTTCGACGGCAGCACGCTCGGCCAGCGCGGGCTTCAGCACCAGGTCTTCGGGCGGATAGCCGATCAGCTGGAGCTCTGGAAACACAATCAGATCGGCGTCGGTGCGCGCGCGCATTGCGAGCATCGCATCGGCGTTACCGGACAAATCGCCGACGCGTTGGGTCATCTGGGCGATGGCTATCGTCAACCGGTCGATCATGTGTGCGCTCTAGGCTTCCCCTTTGACACCGGGCAAGTGGCGTTTATGGGCAGCCGCACAGGGGATTGCCATGAAGCTGCTGACCGGAAACGCCAACCTGCCGCTGGCCAAGGCGATTGCCGAATATCTGGAGATGCCGCTGACCGAGGCGAGCGTGCGCCGCTTTGCCGATGAGGAAGTGTTCGTCGAAATCCACGAGAATGTCCGCGGCGAGGACGTGTTCGTGCTCCAATCGACCGGCTTTCCGGCGAACGACAATCTGATGGAATTGTTGATCATCACCGACGCCCTTAGGCGCGCTTCGGCCAAGCGGATAACAGCCGTCATCCCCTATTTCGGTTATGCCCGGCAGGATCGCAAATCCGGGTCGCGCACCCCGATTTCGGCAAAGCTGGTCGCCAATATGATTACGGTGGCGGGCGCGCACCGGGTGCTGTCGGTCGATCTGCATGCGGGCCAGATTCAGGGGTTCTTCGACATCCCGACCGATAATCTATTCGCCGCGCCTGTGATGGCTGCCGACATTCAGGCGCGGTTCCCGACCGATAATCTGATGGTCGTCAGCCCCGACGTCGGCGGCGTGGTTCGTGCCCGCGCGCTGGCGAAGCGCCTCAACAACGCCCCGCTCGCCATCGTCGACAAGCGCCGCGAGAAAGCGGGCGAGAGCGAAGTCATGAACATCATCGGCGATGTGTCGGGGCGGTTCTGCGTGCTGATCGACGATATCGTCGATTCGGCGGGAACCCTCTGCAACGCGGCCAAGGCGTTGCGCGATGCGGGTGCGTCCGATGTGGTCGCCTATGTCACTCACGGGGTGCTGTCGGGCGGCGCGGTCGCGCGGGTGGAGGGATCGATGTTGCGCGAGTTGGTCGTCACCGACTCGATCCAGCCACCCGAAGCTGCCCATGCCGCCAAGAACATCCGCCTGCTGACCATCGCGCCGCTGGTGGCCGAGGCGATCAAGCGCATTGCCGACGAAAGCTCGGTGTCGAGCCTGTTCGACTGAACGATGCGACGGTTGATCGAGCTAAACCACGTCATCGAAGACGGCATGGTCACTTACAAAGGGCTGCCCGCGCCGATTATCTGCGACTTCCTCTCGCGCCCCGATTCGCGCCGGAATTATGAGGCCGGGACCGAATTCCAGATCGGCAGCATCACGATGTGTTCGAATACCGGCACCTATCTCGACACACCCTTCCACCGCTATGCCGATGGTGACGACCTCGCGGCGGTGCCACTGGACCGGGTTTCCACGCTCCCCGGCTGCGTGGTCCGGATCGCCGCCTCGCAAAACGCCGTCGATGTCGGTGATTTTGTGGGTGTCGAGATCGAAGGCCGCGCGGTCCTGGTCCAGACCGGCTGGGACCGGCACTGGCGCACCGACAGCTATTTCGAAAACCATCCCTATTTGACCGAAGCGGCCGCCGAATATCTGCGCGATGCCGGAGCCGCGCTCGTCGGGATCGATTCGCATAACATCGACGACACGTCGCGACGGACGCGCCCGGTACATACCGTCCTGTTGGGCGCGGGCATTCCCATCGTCGAGCACATGACGGGGCTATCGCAGCTACCGGACACCGATTTTGTCTTCCATGCCGCGCCGCCTCGCGTGAAAGGTATGGGCACGTTCCCCGTCCGCGCTCACGCCATCATCGATGGATAGCGGGCAACCGATGCGCCCCGCCGCGATCCCGCTGCGTGTTCTGCACCGTTCGTCGGCGATAGTGGCGGTCGCGTTTCTCGTCCTGCACCTCGCCAATCATCTGGCGGGCCTGTCGGGGCAAGCGACGCATATTGCGGCGATGTCGAAGTTGCGGGCGGTCTATCGCAACGGCGCCGTCGAGCCGGTCGTGCTGTTCGCCTTCACATGGCAGATCGTGACCGGTCTCATTCTGGTCGTACGCGACTGGCGCAACCGGCGGGGTATTATTGCCTGGGCGCAGGCGGTCAGCGGCTTGTATCTTGCGGCCTTCCTCGCCGTCCATGTCTGTGCCGTGCTCGCGGGGCGGAGCGGCGGGCTCGACACCAATTTCAACTTTGCCGCCGCCGGAATGCACGCGGGGGCCGCTGCCTTTTTCGTCCCCTATTATTTCGCTGCCGTGCTGGCCGTGGGAACACATGTCGGCTGCGCGGTCTATTGGTGGCGGGGCGGCACGACGCCCATGCCGGTCATCGTCGGCGCGACGGTCGGTGGACTCCTCGGCAGCGCATTCGTCATGATGCTCGCAGGCAGTTTCTATGCCGTCGATATCCCTGACGCCTATCTGAAGACGTGGTCGCAATGAAACCTGCCGATATCGACCTCGCCGAACGCCTCGCTGACGCGGCGGGGGCGGCGATCCGTCCGTTCTTCCGCGCCAAATTCGATATCGAGACCAAGGCCGACGCCTCGCCCGTCACCGAGGCCGACCGCGCGGCGGAGGCCGCAATGCGGCGGATCATTGAGGCGGAGTATCCGCGCGACGGCATTATCGGCGAGGAATACGGCACCAAGGACAGCTCGACGGGACGGAGCTGGGTGCTCGACCCGATCGACGGCACGGTCAGTTTCATGGCGGGGCGACCGATTTTCGGGACTTTGGTTGCGCTGGTCGAGGAAGGCTGGCCGGTTATCGGTGTGATCGACCAGCCGGTGGCGCGCGAACGCTGGGTGGGGGTCGTCGGCAGGCCCACCTTGTTCAACGGCAAACCCGCAGCCACGCGCCGCTGTGCCGCGATGGCCGACGCGATGCTCGCGACCAGCAGCCCGCATTATTTCACCGACGACGATGCCGTGCGCTTTCTGGCGGTCGCATCGAAGGCGTCGCGACGCGTTGTCTATGGGGGCGACTGCTATAATTATGGACTGGTTGCGAGCGGGCATCTCGACATCGTCGTCGAATCCAGTCTCAAGCTCCACGATTTCGCGGCGCTCGTCCCCGTCGTCGAAGGCGCGGGCGGGACGATGTGCGACTGGGCAGGCGATCCGCTCAACGCCGACAGCGCAGGCGACCCCGGATCGGGGTCCGGGGCAAGCGTGATTGCGCTCGGCGATCCGGCGCGGCTGGAGGATGTGATCGGGGCGCTCGCGACCTGACGACTTGCTTTTCGCGGGGGTTTTGCCCATAGGCCGCCGCTTCAAAGCACGACCCGCTACGAATCGCCTGGCTGAAAGGGCTGCCAAGGCGACTTCAGGGACGTCATTCGAAAGGACGAAAATGCCCAAACTGAAGACCAAGAGCGGTGTGAAGAAACGCTTCACGCTCACCGCGACCGGCAAGCTGAAGCACGGCGTCGCTGGCAAGCGCCACCGCCTGATCAGCCATAATGCCAAATACATCCGCCAGAACCGCGGGACCAAGCTGTTGTCGAAGGCCGATACGGCCACCGTCAAGGCTTGGGCACCGTACGGCCTGTCATAAGGAGGCCCGGTAGATGGCACGCGTCAAACGCGGCGTAACAACGCACGCAAAGCACAAAAGAACGCTCGAGCTCGCCAAGGGCTATTACGGTCGTCGCAAGAACACGATCCGTATCGCCAAGCAGGCGGTCGAAAAGGCGGGGCAGTACGCCTATCGCGACCGCAAGGTGAAGAAGCGCAATTTCCGTGCGCTCTGGATTCAGCGCATCAACGCGGCTGTCCGTATGGAAGGGCTGACCTATGGCCAGTTCATGCATGGGCTGAAGCTGGCGGGTGTCGAACTCGACCGGAAAGTCTTGGCCGATCTGGCGATGCACGAAGGCGCGTCGTTTAGCACGATCATCGCGCAGGCGAAGGCAGCGTTGCCGGCTCCGGTAGCTGTGGCAGCATAACGCATCCTTCGTAACGGAGCGCATTGGGGCGTGAGCGGGTTGCCGCTCGCGCCCTTTTGCTTATGGGGCTGGGGTTATGAACGAGCACGAAATCACTGCACAGATTGCCGCCGCCGCCGACCGCGACGCGCTGGAGGCGGTGCGGATTGCGCTGCTCGGGAAGAGCGGGTCGATCAGTGCGCTGTTGAAGACTTTGGGGAGCATGACCCCCGAGCAGCGTCAGGCCGAAGGGCCGCGCATCAACGGGTTACGGATTGCCGCGACCGAGGCGATTGCGGCGCGCAAAAGCGCGCTGGAGGGGGCCGCGCTCGACGAACGCCTTGCCACCGAACGTCTCGACATGAGCCTGCCCGCGCCCGCGACGCCGCTTGGGTCGGTGCACCCGGTCAGCCAGGTGATGGACGAGCTCGCCGAAATCTTTGCCGATATGGGTTTTGCCGTCGCGACCGGGCCGGAGATCGAGGACCAGTGGCATAATTTCACCGCGCTCAACATGCCGGAGACGCACCCGGCGCGCGCGATGCACGATACATTTTACCTCGAAGCCGCAGAGGGCGAGGAGGCGAAGGTGCTCCGCACCCACACCTCCCCGGTGCAGATCCGCACCATGACGTCACAAAAGCCGCCGATCCGCATCATTGCGCCGGGGCGTGTCTATCGGTCGGACAGCGACGCGACGCATACGCCGATGTTCCACCAGATCGAAGGGCTGGTGATCGATAAGGGCATCCACCTCGGCCATCTCAAATGGACGTTGGAGACATTTCTGAAGGCATTCTTCGAACGCGACGATATCGTGCTGCGCTTGCGCCCCAGCTATTTCCCGTTCACCGAACCGTCGGTCGAGGTCGATGTCGGGTTCAACATCGAAAAGGGCAAACGTGTGCTCGGCGGCACCGGCGGCTGGATGGAGCTGCTCGGCAGCGGGATGGTGCATCCCCGCGTGTTGCGTGCGTGCGGGATCGACCCCGACGTATATTCGGGCTTCGCGTTCGGCGTCGGCGTCGACCGGCTGGCGATGCTCAAATACGGCATGGACGACCTGCGTGCGTTCTTCGACGGCGATAACCGCTGGCTCAAGCATTACGGCTTCGGCGCGCTCGACGTGCCCACGCTGAGCGGAGGAGTGGGGGCATGAAGTTCACGCTCGGCTGGCTCAAAGAGCATCTGGAGACAACCGCAACCGTCGATCAGGTCGCCGATACGCTCAACGCCATCGGCCTCGAGGTCGAAGGGATCGAGAATCCGGCAGAGAAACTGTCGGCGTTCCGCATTGCCAAGGTACTCACCGCCGCGCCGCATCCGCAGGCTGACAAGCTGCAGGTGCTGTCGGTCGATGCGGGGGACGGTCCGTTGCAGGTGGTTTGCGGCGCCCCCAATGCGCGTGCGGGCCTTGTCGGTGTGTTCGGCGCACCCGGTGCGGTCGTGCCGTCGAACGGGATGGTCCTGAAAGTCGCGGCGATCCGCGGCGTCGAATCGAACGGCATGATGTGTTCGGTGCGCGAGCTCGAGCTCGGCGACGAGCACGACGGCATCATCGAATTGCCCGCCGACGCGCCGGTGGGGGCGTCGTTCGCGAGCTATGCGGGCATCGATGATCCGGTGTTCGACGTGGCGATCACGCCGAACCGGCAGGACTGCATGGGCGTGCGCGGCATCGCGCGCGATCTGGCGGCGGCTGGGCTGGGCACGCTCAAGCCGTTGGCTGTGCCCGACATTGCCGGCAGTGGACCGAGCCGCGTCGAAATCGCTACCCTCGACCCCGAAGGTTGCCCCGCATTCTACGGCCGCACGATCAGCGGCGTCACCAACGGCACCGCACCCGAGTGGATGGCGCGCCGCCTGAAAGCGGTCGGGCAACGCTCGATCTCGACGCTGGTCGATATCACCAATTACGTCATGCTCGACCTCGGACGCCCGAGCCATGCCTATGATATGGCCAAGCTCAGCGGGCCTATCGTCGCACGCCGCGCCACCGACGGCGAAACGGTGACACTGCTCAACGGCAAGAGCTTCACCCTGACCCCCGAAATGACCGTGATTGCGGACGCCAATGAAGTCCACGACATCGCGGGCATCATGGGCGGCGAGCATTCGGGGATCGCCGACGACACAACCGACGTGTTGCTCGAAGTCGCCTATTTCACGCCCGAGCGGATTGCCAAGACCGGCCAGACGCTGAGCCTGACCAGCGATGCGCGCACGCGGTTCGAACGCGGCGTCGATCCGGCGTTCCTCGACGATGCCGTCGCAATCCTGACCGGCCTGATCGTCGAACATTGCGGGGGGACGGCGTCGGACATGGTGCGCGCGGGAACGCCGCCCCTCGATGCGCGAACACTGGCATACGACCCGGTGCTGTGTGCACGGCTCGGCGGGATCGATGTCCTGCCCGACCGCCAGCGCACCATACTTGAAAGCCTTGGCTTTGCGGTGGCCGCTGACTGGAGCGTCACCATTCCCAGCTGGCGGCGTGACGTCGACGGACCTGCCGATCTGGTCGAGGAAGTTGTGCGGATTGTCGGCCTCGACAATATCGTCTCGACGCCCCTGCCCCGCACTGACGGCGTGGCCCGACCGACCGCGACCCCCGTGCAAAAGGTCGAACGCCGCGTCCAGCGCACGGCGGCGGCGCGTGGGCTGAACGAGGCGATCACCTGGAGCTTTGTCAGCGAAACCGAAGCGGCGGCGTTCGGTGGCGGCGACTGGACGCTCGCAAATCCGATTTCAGAAGAGCTGAAGGTCATGCGGCCCTCGCTGTTGCCCGGCCTGCTGTCGGCAGCGCGACGCAATCTCGACCGCAGCGCCGATTCGGTGCGGCTATTCGAGATCGGACGGCGCTATCTCGCCGAGGCCGAGCACCTGACGGCAGGCGTGGTGCTGGCTGGCGAGCGTACAGCGCGCGGCTGGGCGACCGGCAAGGCGCAAGCGTTTGACGCCTTCGATGCGAAGGCCGAGGCGCTGGCTTTGCTCGAAGCAGCAGGCGCGCCGATCGATAATCTCCAAGTCATGGGCGAAGCTGGCGCGCATTATCACCCCGGCCAATCTGGCACCCTGCGGCTAGGGCCGAAAACGGTGCTTGCCAGCTTCGGGATGCTGCACCCCGCCACAGCCAAGGCCTTCGACCTGAGCGGCGCGGTTGCCGCCTGCGAAGTCTATCTCGATGCTGTTCCAGCCAAACGTGGTTCAGGCTTTATGCGCGCTGCCTACACGCCACCGATGCTGCAAGTCGTGCGCCGCGACTTTGCCTTTCTCGTGCCCGTCGATCTGGCGAGCGATGCGCTGGTTCGCGCGGTCAAGGGCGCCGATAAGGCGGTCATCACCGACGCGCGGCTGTTCGACATGTTCACCGGTGCCGGTGTTCCCGAAGGACAGAAGTCGCTCGCGGTCGAAGTGACGATGCAACCGGTGGAAAAGAGCTTCACTGAAGACGAGTTGTCTGCGGTTGCGACGAAAATTGTCGCTGCGGCGGTCAAACTGGGAGCGGTCCTGCGTGGATGAATCAACAAGAAGGGCGCTCGAACTCGCGGCGGCGACGGCGATTGCCTATCGCGCGGACACGGCGGACGCGGCGCACACACCGGTCAGCGACTATCGCACGATCCGTGATCGTTTTGCCGCGCCGTTGCCCGAAACCGGCGCAGACGTGGACGCGGTCATTGCCGAACTGATCGAGGGGGCAACACCGGGCATCCGCGCGCAGACAGGGCCGCGCTTTTTCGGCTGGGTGATCGGCAATTCGCATCCGGCGGGGGTTGCTGCCGACTGGCTCGCCTCGGCCTGGGGACAGAATGCCGCCAACCTAACGGCGGCTCCGGCGGCGTCGGCGGTCGAGGAAGTGGCTGCGGGATGGGTGCTCGATCTGCTCGACCTGCCGCGCGAGGCTTCGGTCGGCCTTGTTACCGGCGCGACGGTCGCCAATTTCGTTTGCCTCGCCGCTGCGCGCAGCGAAGTGTTGCGCCGCGTGGGCTGGGATGTCGAGGTCGACGGGCTGTTCGGTGCGCCGCCGATTACCGTGCTGATCGGCGCAGATGCCCATGCCACGGTGTTTTCGGGGCTGAAGTATCTCGGGTTGGGGGCCAAGCGTGTCGTGACGGTCGAATGCGACGAGCTCGGACGGATCGAGCCCACGGCCTTCGCCGACGCGCTGGACAAAGTCGACGGCCCCGCCATTGCGGTGCTGCAAGCCGGACAGATCAACACCGGCGGCTGCGATCCCTTTGCCGATATCGTGCCGATGGCGCGGACAAAGGGCATCTGGACGCATGTCGACGGCGCGTTCGGGCTGTGGGCACAGGCTGCCCCTGCCCGCCGTCACCTGACTGCCGGGGTTGAGCTGGCCGACTCATGGGCGACCGACGGGGATAAATGGCTGCAAACGCCCTATGATTGCGGATTTGCCATTGTCCGCGACGCCGAAGCGCATCGCCGGGCCATGGCGATTTCGGCGAGCTATTTGCCGCCCGCCGAAGGGTCAGATCGCGATCCCTCGGCGTACGTCCCCGAATTGTCGCGCCGCGCGCGCGGTTTTGCGACCTGGGCGATGATCAAGGCGCTGGGACGCGACGGCATTGCCGAAATGGTCGAGCGCAACTGCGCGGTTGCGGCACACATGGCCGCGCGGCTCGCAGAAGTCCCCGGCATCGCCAGCGTTGTGCCGGTCACGCTCAACCAGTTCATGGTCCGCTTCGGCGACGACGATGCGCTGACCCTGGCGACGGTCGATCAGATCCAGCGCGATGCCGTGGCGTTCTTCGGCGCGGCGCAATGGCGCGGACAATGGGTGATGCGCGCTTCGGTGTCATCGATTGCCACGACGATGGCCGATGCCGATGTCAGTGTTGCAGCCGTCGTCGATGCTTGGGCCAAAGTGCAGGCGCGATGATCGCAATATCGTCAGGTACGCTGACCGCGCGCATCGACCCGTTCGGGGCCGAGCTGCAATCGCTGACCGACAGGCAGGGTCGCGAGCATATGTCGTCGGGCGATCCAGCGTTCTGGCGTGGGCGTGCGCCGTTGCTGTTCCCGATTGTCGGGCGGCTGAACGGGGACACTTTGCGTGTCGATGGCCGGAACTACCCGCTCGAAAAGCACGGCTTTGCGCGGCGTTCGCGCTTCGACGTTATCCGTCATGACGCCGCATCGGTGCTGTTCCGCCTGATCGACAGCAATGCCACGCGGGCAATGTACCCGTTCGCGTTCGAACTCGATGCGGCGTTCGTGCTTAAGGGCGCCACGCTCGCGATGACGGTCACAGTCCGCAATCCCGGCGACACGCCGCTGCCCGCAAGTTTCGGCTATCACCCGGCGTTCGCCTGGCCGCTGCCCGATGGCGGCCCGGCCGCGCATGAGATTATCTTCGAGCAGGACGAACCCGCGCCCCTGCGCCGCGTGACGCCCGAAGGAATGATCGGCTCCGACCCGAAGCCGTCGCCCGTCGAGGGCAATTGTTTCACGCTATCCGACGACCTGTTCGCCGATGACGCACTGGTCTGGACCGACCTCAACAGCCGCCGTCTGAGTTATGGTGCGCCGGACGGCCCCCATCTCGACATCGGTTTCCCTGACACCCCGCACCTCGGCATCTGGACCAAGCCCGATGCAGCGTTCGTGTGCATCGAACCCTGGGCCGGACACGCCGACCCGGAGGGCTATACTGGCTACTTTAGCGACAAGCCCGGGGTATTCGACGTCGCCCCCGGCGCGGCGCGTTCGTTCCGGATGGACGTCACCGTCAGATAACCGGCCAGCGCCCGCCGGACGCGGGCCTGCAGATCGGGTGGCGGCGCATTGCCAGCGCCCGCTTCGCTTTCGACCAGCGCCCGGGCAATCGCGATGCAGTCGCGCGCTGCAATCGGGCCGAGTTCGGGTGAAAGTGCCTTACGGTGGCGCACCAGCAGTTTTCCGACTCCCGCCTCGATCCGTGCATCCAACCCCGCGAGCCGTTCGGCGACGGGCAGGCGCGCCTCTTCTTGGTCGAGCACTGCCGACAGGCGCGCACGGTCGAACTGCTGTGCAACGGCGAAATGCGCCATGGCGTCGAGTGCGTCGTCGAGCGTTGCATCGGCGAGCGCGACGCCCAGCCGGTCGATATCGTCCGCGAGCGCCGCATGTTCGCGGTCGAGCAACGCCGCGACCAGCGCCGCCTTGTTCGGAAAATACTGGTAGAACGATCCGATCCCGACACCGGCAAGTTCCGCGACATGATTGGTCGTGAAGTCCTGCACCGAATCGCGGTCGAGAATGCGAGCCGCCGCTTCGAGGATGGCCTCGACGGTCGCCTGTGCACGGGGCTGCTGCGGCAATTTTCGCGCGTCGAGGCTGGTCGGCGCGGTGCGAGTAGCGTTGCGATCAGTCATCGCCACATTGTGTAGCAAGCGGCTTTGCTTGCCGCGACAGCTAAACGGAGCTCCCCACTGATGCCTGCGGCCCGACCCTTATTCCGCGAGTTCTACGCCGATCACTATCTGCCCGACCATAAACATCCGGCCAATGTCGCGCTGCATGTTGCGGGAACCGTCGGGAGCGCTGCATTTGCAATTGCGGCGCTCGCTTCACCCACGCCGTGGCTCGCGCTGCTCTACCCCGTTGCCCATGCCGCGCCGGGGCTGATCGGCCACCGGTTGTTCGACCGCAATCCGGAGATTGGCGACGTTCGCTTTATCGGCGGCAAATTTCCTAACCTATGGTTCATTGCGGCCAATCACGTCCTGACCGCCTCGCTGATCGGCAAGGCGGTCAGGCATATCGTCAGAACTTGACGCCGACGGTTGCGAACACCTGACGGGGGTTGCCGTAGTACGCGGTCAGCACGCCTTCACTGCCCAGAGTCGAGTTGATGCCAGGCGTGCCATTGGCGAGGATGAAATTGCCCGTATCGGGGTTCTGTCGCAGGAAGTTGTAGCCAGCCACGATGTAGCGCTTGTTGGTCAGGTTGCGCCCGTGGATGCCGATCGACCAGCGATCGTTCTCCGACGAATAGACAAGGCTTGCGTCGATCAGCGTGTAACGCGGCTGGTCGAGGCCGGGGGTGCGGAGCTCGAACTGTTGCGAATCGCCGCGATAGGAGAGCGTCGACGACATGTTGAGCGACCCGCCGCCAATCGGCACATTGTACGACAGGGTTTCCGAAATCGTCAGGTCGGGCGTGTTCTGGATCGACCGGCGGCTGGCGACATCGATGCCGCGCGCGTCGATGAACTGCGTATACTTGGCATCGATATAGCCGACCGCGACTTGCAGGCCGAGCTTCGCCCCGTCGATAAACGCGTCGCGCGCGACCAGATTGCCCTCGAACTCGAGGCCACGGAAGCGCGCCTTGCCGGCATTGGTCGTGATGCCGATGAAGGTCTGGATCCCGCCGACGGTCGCGCCGACCGAGCCGGGCACCTGGACATCGGTATAGTCGGCGTGGAAGGCGGACACCGCAAAGGTGAAGGCACGGTCGAACAACGCCCCCTTCCAGCCGATTTCATAGCTGTCGACCTTTTCGGGGCGGAACGACAGGAAGCGGTAGATGTCGGCCTGGTCGCCGCCCGCGCCGGTGATGCCATTGCCATTGAAGTCGGGAGCGGCTGTGCCGACACCGCGCGGATCGAACCCGCCGCCTTTGAACCCCTTCGAATAGCTGGCGTAGATATTGTGGTTCGGCGTGGGCTTGAAGCTGATCGAGGCGCGCGGCGTGAACTGCTTGAAATCGGCCGAGCCGTTGAAATCGGTCTGGCGAACAATGGGGGCACTGGTCCCGCCGAAGAACGGCGAGCTGCCCAGATAGACGTTGCGTTGAACCTGCGATGTGCGCTTGTCCCAAGTGTAGCGCCCGCCCGCCGAGATGCTGAGCTGGTCGGTCACGTCATAGGTGAAGTCGCCGAAGATCGCCGCCGTATCGGTTGCGACATTGCCGAAGGTCAGCGCAGTGACCGTATTGGGCAGACGCACATCGAACACGGTGCGCGACTTGGCGTTGAGATAATAGGCACCGATCAGGCCGTTGAAACGACCCGCGTCAATCAGAAGCTGAAGCTCCTGCGACGTTTGCCGGTTGTTGTAAAACGCGGGCACATCGACATCGACGGCGGGGAGCGCGTCGAAATCGATGGACGTCGCCGAATCGTCCTGACGATAGGCAGTGATGCTCCGGACCGTCAGCCAGTCGGTCGGCTTGCCCTCGAGGAACAGCGAGACGCCGTACGCCTCGACGTCCTGTGTCGGCGCGACCAGCGCGCCCCGGCTGTCGTAAACATTGGCGAGCACGGGTGCGCCGGTTGCGAGCGAAGTGATCAGCCGGTGGCCGCCGCGCGTGTTGCTCTTGTCGCGGGTATAGTCCGCCGCCAGCCGTGCGAAAATGCCGTTGCCGTGCACTTCCGCCGTCAACCGGCCCGCCAGCACATTCTTGTTATAGTTCGACAAGCCCGTGGTCAGGTTGCGCCCGAAGCCGTCGCGGGTGAGCTTGGCGACCGCTCCGCCAAAGCGAAGCGTGCCGTCGCCGACCGGAACGCTCGCGCTGATCACGCCATCGGCCTGATTGTAGCTTCCATAGGCCGCGCGAAGGGAGAACGCCGCCCGGTTCGGCAGTTTCTTGGTTACATATTTGACCGCGCCGCCGATGGTGTTGCGCCCGTAGAGCGTCCCCTGCGGCCCGCGCAGCACTTCGATGCGCTCGACGTCGTAGATGTCGAGGACCGCACCCTGCGGACGGTTGAGATAGACATCGTCGAGATAGAGACCGACGCCCGGTTCGAACCCAGCAACCGGATCCTGCTGACCGACGCCGCGAATGAAGGCGCTCAGCGTTGAATTGGTGCCGCGCGACACCTCTAGCGTCACATTGGGGGCGCTGGCGGCGATATCGGTGATGTCGATCGCACCCTGCCGTTCGAGCTGTGCGCCCGAAATCGCGGTGATCGCGATCGGCACGTCGATCAGACTCTCCTCGCGGCGGCGCGCGGTGACAACAATGTCACCTTCCCCGCTATCGGTGGCTTTCTGCTGGGCAAAGGCCGGCGCGGCGACGCCGAGCAGGGCGACACCCGAAAATAATGCGATGCGGAACCGGTTTGCCATCTTAAGCTCTCCCCTATGACTGGCGCAGGACGACTTGCGCTCGTTGGCAACGGGGAATAGTGAAAGTTGAACCATGTTTCAACTATGGAATAAAATAGTCATGGGTCGGGGGACGGATTGATGGGTGAGCGTGGCGCAGTTGCAACAGGGGCTGCAACAGTCGGGGAAGCAGTCGAGAGCGACAAAACCCCGCGCACCGAGCGCGGCCGACGGACGTTGCGCGCCATCCTCGATGCCGCTGCGGTTGAATTCGGGACGCGCGGGTTTCACGAAACGTCGATTGTCGGGATCACCAGCCGCGCCGGTGTCGCGCTCGGCAGTTTCTACACTTATTTCAGCTCGAAGGATGAGCTGTTCCGCGCGCTCGTTCGCGACATGAGCACGCAAGTCGGCATTGTCGGCGCGGCGGCCAGCCAAGGCGCGACCAGCGTGCTCGACGGCGAACGCGCGGTGCTGGCGTCGTTCATCGGCTTTGCCCGTGAACACCGCGAACTCTACCGGATCATCGACGAATCCGAATTTGTCGACCCCGCCAGCTATCGCGCGCATTACGAGGGGGCCGCCTCGCGCATCGGCGCGCGCCTGATGCAAGGCGCGGCGAAGGGCGAGCTGCGCGACGGTATCGGCGAGGTCGAAGCTTGGGCGATAATGGGAATGAATGTGTTTCTGGGGCTGCGTTATGGCGTCATGGATGACGATGCCGACCTCGATGCGGTAGCCGACGCCGCGAATGCGCTGCTACGCGACGGGCTATCGCGATAGTAGGAACACCGCGTGTTCAGCGAAGATGTTCGCCGCCGCATTCGAAATCGCCTTGTCGTCGCGCAGGAACCATTGCGCTTCGATCCGCACGCCGCGCTCGCCAAGGAAGCCGCGAAAATCGTCGATGGTGACGTGGTGGATATTGGGCGTATCGTACCAGCGCGACGGGAGTTGTTTGGTGACCGGCATCCGCCCGCCGAACATCAGCGCCAGCCGGATGCGCCACTGCGCGAAATTGGGGAACGACACGAACGCGCGCTCGCCGATGCGGAGCAACTGGTCGATGACCAGATCGGGCCGCCGCGTCGTCTGCAGCGTCTGGCTAAGAATCGCATAGTCGAAACTGGCATCGGGATAATCGGCAAGGTCGGTGTCCGCATCGCCCTGAATCACCGACAGCCCCCGCTCCAACGCCGCCGTGACGTCGGCCCCGTCGATCTCGATACCGCGCGCGTCGCAGCCCTTGCGCCGTAGTTCGCCCATCAGCGCGCCGTCACCACAGCCGATGTCGAGCACGCGCGCACCGGCCCGCACATTATTTGCGATGATCGCAAGGTCGGGACGCAATACCATCAGCAGTCCGCGCACAAAAAGCCCGACACGACCCGGTCGAATGCGGGGACGTCGAGGAAAAAGGCGTCATGGCCGTAAGGACTTGCCAGTTCGACGAAGCTGACCGGCGCGCCCGCCGCGTTGAGGGCGTGGGCAATCGATTTGGATTCTGCTGTCGGATAAAGCCAGTCGGTGTCGAAACTGACGATAGCAAAACGCGTCTTGGTATCCTTGAACGCGTTCGCGAGCCGCCCCCCGAATTCCTCGGCTAGGTCGAAATAGTCGATCGCACGGGTGATGAAGAGATAGGAATTGGCATCGAAGCGGTCGGTGAAACTGATCCCCTGATGCCGCAAATAGCTCTCGACCTGAAAATCGGCGTCGAAGCCGAAGGTCTTGGCGTCCCGCTCCTGCAGCCGCCGCCCGAACTTTTCGGTCAGGCCGGTTTCGGACAGATAGGTGATGTGCGCCGCCATGCGCGCGACAGCCAGGCCTGCCGAGGGCGAGACACCATCGGCATAATAATCGCCGCCGCGCCAATTGGGGTCGGCCATGATCGCCTGCCGCCCGACTTCGTGAAAGGCGATGTTCTGCGCGCTGTGCTTGGCGGTCGACGCGATGATGAGTGCTGCCGCGACGCGTTCGGGAAAATGCGCCGCCCAGCTCAGCGCCTGCATCCCGCCCATCGACCCGCCGACGACGGCATGAAGCCGCGCGATGCCGAGATGGTCCATCAGCAAAGTCTGGCTGCGCGCCATGTCGCTGACGGTGATCACAGGAAAACGCATCGCATAGGGGGTGCCGTCGAGCGCAACCGTCTGCGGCCCCGACGATCCCATGCACCCGCCGATGGCGTTCGCGGCAATCACGCAGAAGCGGTCGGTGTCGAGTGGCTTGCCCGGCCCGACCATCCGCGCCCACCAGCCGGGCTTGCCGGTGATCGGGTGGGTGCTCGCGACATGCTGGTCGCCGGTCAGGGCGTGGCAAACGAGGATCGCGTTCGATGCCTCCGCATTCAACGCGCCATAGGTCTCATAGCCGAGTTCGACCGGCGCGAGCGTGCCGCCGCCATCGAGCGCGAGCGGCCCGGGCAATGTCACGCGGCGGTTGAGGCCGAAACGGTCGTCCATGTGGCGCGGCTAAGGGGACTGACTGGACAGCGCAAGCATCATCCGGCTAGCGCGCCCGGATGCTGCCGTTCGAACGCGTATCCATCATCGGCCTCGGCCTGATCGGCTCGTCGATCGCGCGCGCGGTGCGCGAAGCAATGCCGACGGTGCGGTTGACCGGCCATGATGCGAGTGCCGAAGTCCGCGAGACGGTGCGCGCACTGAACCTGTGCGACGACGTCGCGGACACGCCGGACGCAGCCGTGACCGATGCCGATCTGGTCATCCTGTGCGTGCCGGTCGGCGCGATGGGCGAAGTGGCCGCGACGCTCGCTGCCGATATGCCTGCGGACGCCATCATCAGCGATGTCGGATCTTCGAAGGCAGGCGTTGCCGAAGCCTTGGCCAAGGCGCTACCCGACAATGTCATCGTGCCCGCACACCCTGTCGCGGGCACCGAGCGCAGCGGACCCGAAGCGGGCTTTGCCGCGCTGTTTCATCAACGCTGGTGCATCCTGACCCCTGCCCCCTGCACGCCCGAGGCTGCGGTGGCACGGGTTACAACGTTTTGGGAACGGCTCGGCTCGAACGTCGAGATCATGGACCCGGCGCACCACGATCTGGTGCTCGCGATTACCAGCCATTTGCCGCATCTGATCGCCTATACCATCGTCGGCACAGCGTCCGACTTGGAGAGCGTCACTCAGTCCGAAGTCATCAAATATTCGGCAGGCGGGTTTCGCGATTTTACCCGCATCGCCGCGTCCGACCCCGTCATGTGGCGCGACGTGTTCCTGACCAACAAGGACGCGGTGCTCGAAATGCTCCAGCGGTTCAGCGAAGACCTGACCGCGCTGCAGCGCGCGATCCGCTGGGGCGACGGCGATGCGCTGTTCGAGCTGTTCACCCGAACCCGCGCGGTGCGGCGCTCGATCATCGAACAGGGACAGGACGATGCCCGGCCCGATTTCGGGCGCAGCGATCACTAAGGGTTAGACGTTCAGCGCGTTGATCCCCGCATGGATGCGCGCTTCGATCTCGTCGCGCGGCAGGCCGGTCGGAATGGCTTCTCCAACGCGGAACGTAACGACCCCGGCGTGCTTCACGAAACCCCGTCGCGGCCATAGCCGCCCGCTGTCGAGGGCGACCGGAACGACCGGCAGGCCCAGCGACTTGTAGAGCCCGGCAATGCCGGGGCGCAGCGAGGCCGTTTCGCCGTGCGGGATACGTGTGCCTTCCGGGAAGATAATAATCGGTCGCCCCTCGGCAACGGCCTCGCGCGCCGCTTTCAGCATCCGGCGCAGCGCGGTGGCACCGGTCTCGCGCGCCACGGGAATAACCCCGTGCGCCAACGCCGCCGGTCCCCACAAAGGAATTTTGATCAGCTCGGCCTTGAACACCACGGCAGGCTTGTCGAACAGCCGCAGCACTTCGGTCGTCTCCAGCATCGATTCATGCTTGAGTGCCACAATCGCACCGGTCTGCGGCAGTTCGCCTTCGACCACGACGCGGATACCCAGCAGCCAGCGCATGCAGAAATAATGGAACTGCGCCCAGCCACGCGGTGCGTAGTAAATCGTCGGGCGTCCGAACGGGATGCTGACGAATGACGCAATCGTGTAGACCACGCTGCCGAGGTAGAAGACGATCGTGTAAACGATGGAGCGCAGCAGCCCTACCATCCGGCCAGCACCGCGACCCGCCGCAACAGATATTTGTTATACTCGCGCATCAGGACGCTGAAATCGGCTTCGCTGTCGACCGCATCGTCAATAATGCGGATATCTCTGCCCACCACCTGATCGAGCTCGAACCGCGCACGCGGCATGTGCCAGTCAGTGGTAACCAGGCGCACGCTTTTGGCCTTGCGCGCGCGCAGCCAGGCGACGGTTTCCTCGGCATTAGAGCGCGTGTCGCTCGCCTCGCGCCCCAGATCGACGCAGCAAGCGAACAGGCGCGGGTCGAGCTTATTTTCAGCAGCGATTTCGCGCCCGCGTGTCGTTTCGGCGACACCGCTGATAAACATGCGTTTGGCACTACCGCGCTGGAGGACTTCGGCACCGCGTACCGTGCGGCCGACGCCGCCGGTTGGCACGACAATGGCATCGGTTTTGATTTTCATATCGGCGGCCTGCGGCAGGAACACGACGAACGCGACAAAGCCGAGCATCCAGCCCAGCAAGCCCAATGCGGCGATACGGACAAGGAACCGGATCACAATATGCGCGCCAGCGACCGCAGCACGGTAATCCGTGCTGCTGCAATGGCAAGACCGACACCGCCGAGCGGCAACAACGCAATCAGCACCCAGTCGAGCCAGCCAAGCGTGCCGCCCCCGACCAACGCCGATTCGACGGCATCGATCCGCCAGCCGACAACAATCAGGGCCAGCACGGCGACGACAAAACCCAGCGCCGCCCCCGATACGGCGTCCTGCGCCACGCGGCGTTCGAACAGGCGCGAAATCTGGCGGTCGGTCGCCCCCATCAGGTGCATGACATCGATTGTCGCCCTGTGCTGGTCGAGCGCCGCGCGCGCACCAAGGATGACGGCTGCGGCGGTTGCTGCCGCCGTCAGCACGACCAGAGCGACGGCGAGCCACCGCAACGTATCGAGCAATCCGCCAATCGGACCCAGCCAGTCCGAATGCCGGTCGACCCGTGCGCCGGGTGCAAGCATCCCGATGCTTCGCTCGATCTCGGCAACAGCGGCGGGCGACGTATCGGTCAGGCTGGCATCGATCAATGCCGGGACAGGAATTTCGCTGTCGAGGCCGTCCTTGCCCAGCCACGGCGTCAACAGGGCGCGCACTTCGGCATCGCCGATCTCGGTCACTTCGGTGACGTTGGTCTGGCGGCGTAGCTCGGCGGCAATGGCGACACGCTGGCGGGCGCGCACATCGGGATTGGCTTCGACCAGCTGCACCGTGACACGGCCCGCAATCGCGCCCTGCAACGCGCCCGTTGCATGGCCGATGGCGAGTGCGGCTGCGGCCGACAGCACGGCAAGGAACATCATGATCGCAATGACCCAGGGCATCGGCCCGGCAAAGCGCCCCTCGGGCAGGACGCGGCGCGGCGCACCATCGACAGCCACGCTCATGCGGGCACTTCCGCCGATTGCGGCGGGTAGCGCAGACTGCCGGTCGGGTCCGACAGCCGCCCTTTGTCGAGCCGCATCATCCGTGCCGAAGGGATACGCCCGATCAGGTGCAGATCGTGGGTGGCAACGACAATCGTCGTGCCGAGCCGGTTAAGCCCGTCGAACAGATGAAGCAGGCGCAGCGCCATATCGGGATCGACATTGCCGGTCGGCTCGTCGGCGACGAGGACATCGGGGCGCGCGATCACGGCGCGGGCAATCGCCACGCGCTGCTGCTCCCCGCCCGACAAGGTCGCGGGGCGGGCCGACGCACGATCCGACAGGCCCACCCAGGCCAGCATTTCCTCGACAGGTGCGGCAATCTCGTGCTCGTCGGTGCCTGCCAACCGCAGCGGCAATGCAACATTGTCGAAGGCGGACAAATGCGGCACCAGCCGGAAATCCTGAAAGACGACGCCAATCCGCCGCCGCAGCTTTGGCAGGCGGTCACGCGGCATTGTCACCAGATCTTCGCCGAACAACCTGATCGCGCCCCGGCTGGGCCGCTGCGCCAGATAGAGCAACCGCAACAGCGACGTCTTGCCCGCACCCGACGGACCGGTCAGAAAATAGAAACTGCCGCTCGCGAGCGAAAACGACACGTCCGACAGCGTCTCGGCGCCCGTGCCGTAGCGCAGGCCGACATTGTCGAACTGGACGATATTGGCCATGTGCGCCCGCTTAACCACTCTTGCCCCGCCGCGCCAATCGCATAGCTGGACGGCATCCGTAAAGCGGCCGCCCGTATACTGGTCCCAACACTGGCCTTGCCAGCGTGGCGGCAAGGGTGCTTTACAATCAGATACCTATGAGCTGCGTACCCCGGTGATCCTGTCCTGCCCTGCCTGCCGCATGCGCTATGTCGTGCCGGACACCGCCGTCGGGCCGACCGGGCGGCAGGTTCGCTGCGCCTCGTGCCGCCACAGCTGGTTTCAGGATCCGCCAGCGTTGCCGCCGCTCGATCTGGTCGAGCGGGCAAATGTTGCCGCGCCGGTCGAGCCGGTGTCCGTGTTTCCCCCTCGCGTGGCACCACCTCCGGTCGCACCCGCAGTCGAAAACAGCCGTCCAGCGATGGCACCGACACCCGACCCCGACCGGATTGGCCCGGCTCCTGCCGAACCCGATCCGCAATATGACGCCTATGCCCATGAGCCGCCTTTCCGGGCGCGTCGCAACCCGGCAAAGATGTGGACAATCTATGCTATCGCCCTGGCCGTCGCGCTCGCGGGGCTCGGGGGGGCGGTCGCGTGGTACGGCCCAGCCCGCGTCATGGCGCTGTTCGGATTCGGCGGCGGCGAGTTCGATGTCCCGCTGCTCATTATGGCAAAAGCGGATGCGCCGCGCACTCAGGCCAGCGGCGCGGTGGTCCTCCCGGTTTCGGGCCGCGTCATCAATCCGACCGACAGCGACCAGCCGCTCTATGATATCCTGGTCGAAATGCGCGATGTGCAGGGGCGGGTAGTCTATACATGGACGATCCCGCGTCCGGCACGAACCGTCGGGCCACGCAAATCGGTGGCGTTCGATTCGGCGACGGTCAATCCGCCCAAGAATGCCGTGAAACTCAAGTTCGTTTTTATCGGTGCGGCTGCCCGGTAGTGGCGCGGCCAGGGGGCATTGCTCCCGCTGCATCGCTTTGCTAGGGGGCCGCTCCTACCTGCTCCCGCCCTTACCGGCAGGGGTGCTTGACTGTGCGGTCGTGGCGGAACTGGTAGACGCGCAACGTTGAGGTCGTTGTGGCCGAAAGGCCGTGGAAGTTCGAGTCTTCTCGACCGCACCAGTTTCACAGACATGAAATCGTCCGGGGGACGATTTCAGCCGCGAAACTCCCGAGCGAAGCGAAGGTGTCACTCAGCCGCCTGATAGCAACCAGCAACGATGTGGCTTTGCCACGGCGGACTCATTTCAAAAGAAGAAGTCCAACACCGGATCAAGTCCGGGGTGACGGGTGCTCACTTCCCCGCTGCCCGTACTGTTGCCGGTTCCGCCGCCACCGCTCCCAAATGCACTGACGGCACCTTCGCCCCGACCTCGGCAACCCCCGCCAGAACCGGCGATAGCTTGACCGCATCTGCCGAGAGCTGCGCGATCCTGACCGTATACCACCCATAGGCGACGCGTTCGAACAGGAAGAACCCGTCGAAGTCGCTGCGCGTGCGCGCGACCACCCGGCGCTCGGCGTCGAGCAGTTCGAGATCGACTCCTTCGATCGACCGCCCACCGGCGCGCACCAGCGTGCCATCGATATCGCCTGCGCCCACCAAGGGCAGTTCGATGACAGCGACCACGCCCGGACGCGGCGTGATGACCATGCCCGGCAGCGACGGCTGGACCATCGGGTCGGGCAGCGACCCCGAGTCGATACCGATCAATACAGGCTGAAACGGCTCCAGGCCGTCGATCAGCGTCTCGCCGCGGATGTCGGTCGGTACATCGACCGGTATCCGCCCCGCTGTTACTGCCACATCCTTTTCCCAAGGTTCATCGGCGTCATGACGGGCATTGGCATTGAGATCGCGGTACACGCGTACCAAAGCCGTCCCGCGCGACGCGAGCTTTTCAGACGTCATCCGGACCCCGCCCCGCGCGCGCGGATCGGGGCCGAGGCTGAACGCGATATTGAGTCCTGCCGCCACCGAGCCGTCGGTCGCGGCCTCCGCCGTCGCGGTGAGTGCCAGCCGGTCGAAACGGCGGACATAACCCAGCCCGACCCGTCCCCGTTCGAGGCCGCGGTCATAGCCGATTTCCGCCCGCCACGACGCTGCACGGTCGTCGAAGCTGTCGCGCGACCCGCCCGCCGCCCATTCGCCGACGATGGTGGCGCTGTCGAAGCGGGTTTCGGGCGACAGGCGAAAGCGCGCCTCGCCGCGCAGCCTGACCCGACCGATGCGCGCATTGGCAAGCAGTCCTGCCTCCATGACGCCGGGCGGATCGGGACCGATCTTCACCTTGTCGTCACGCCACCTCAATTCGCCGGTCAGCGACACACGACCGACATTGGCCGAGATGCGCGAGGTGAGGTCGAAGGTATCGGTTCCCGTCGAGCGGGTTGTCAGCCGCGCAGTGAGGCTGACGGGGATCGTTGAACGGCCGCTGCCGAACATCTGGTCGAAAGTGATCGAATGCAGCCCGGTCACACCCGCCTGGATCCGGTCGGAGCGAAAGCCGTTCGCCCAGATCGTCTCGATGGTGTAGCGCGTCTGCTTGATCTCGCCGATTGCCTGCGCGCGCAACGCGTAGCGCCCGCTACGTTCAACCGATGCCGAGGCCTCGATCAGGGCGGAGCCCAGCGCACGCCGCACCGAACCTTCGATGTAAGCCTGTCGTCCGAGGCCATCGACGATCAGGCTATGGGCAAAAGCGGCAACCGACGTCCTGGCGTCGAGTCCGCGCTCCAGCCCGAACGTGCCGCGCCAGCCGCCGCGCCCGAAACTGGGCGCGCGACCCAGATCGATCAGGTCGCGCCCGTCTTCGACGATTCCTGCCCAGTAAAAAGTCTTGCGCGGCGGAATCGAGTCGAACCCGACCGGCACACTCTTCACTTCGCGTCGTATCTGTCCCTGCGGGCCGTAGAGCACGACTTCGAAGCGGTTCTGGCCGTATTGGAGCGCGGCATCGAGGAATTCATAACGCCCGTCGGCGCGGTCCTGTGCGAAGGCGATGAGCTGGCCGTTGCGGTAAAGTTCGGCGTCCCAGCCACGCGGCAATTCACCGCGCAAATCGATGCGGTCGAAACGGTCCGACCGTTCGACGGGCCGGTTGGTGACCATCACGCCGCGTCCGGCGCTCGATACCGCCACGAGCGGCGTCGAAAAGCCCTGGACATCGCCTGCGGCAACCGTGGTGGCCCTGAGCGGGCCAAGCAGCCCGCCCTTCGGATCGGTGCGATAAGCCTGCACCCGCAGGGTCGACGGCAAGCCGCTGCGGTCGGACGACAGTCGTGCGTTATAGGCGACGGGGCCGACTTCGCCTGCCGCGTAAAGTTCGTATTGCGCGTCGAATCGGCTGCCGCTTGCCCGGTCGCGTAAGCCGCCGATGCTGGCCACAACATCGATGGAAGGCGGCTTTATCCCTTTGAAGCTGATCCGCGATTGCGGCAGGCTGGCGAGGTCGAAGCTGGCATCGGGTCGTGCGGTAGCGGCGCGCGCACGACGCTCGGCAGCGGCTTCGGGCGGCAATTTGCGGTCGGATTTGACCACGAGCAGCGCATTGTTGGTGTCAGCCAGAAAAGTCGCGCCGAACCAGCGCGACAGTGCGACTGTCGAGACGCACCATCCCTCCGGCGTGTCCCGAATGTCGTCCGGCGCAACTTCACGCTTACTGTTCATGATTTGTTCTATACTACTCGCGCGGTCGATCGTGACGGTGCGCCGCTCCTCGAACGCCCAGCCGGTCGCGCGGCGCGACTTTTTGTCGAGTCGAACGGGGATATCGAGCGCGATCAGCACATCGGCAAGATCGACGCAGGTGCCGGTCGGCGTTGAATAGCCGCGTACGCCATCGCCGACCCGGTAAGGACCGGTGCGGACGTCGAACAACAAAGCATCATCGGGATTGGGCACCCATGTAGCGGGTGCAGGGGCGGCCTGCGCGGGCAGAGCGTGCGCCAGCGACGCCATGGCGGCAATCGCCGCTAGCCCGGTTCGCAGGGTCCGCAACATATCGGTCGCCGCTCCGGCCCTGCCGCTTTAGCGCAGCACGCCCTGCGCTTCGGCGATCAGACCGCCGGTATCGTTATCTTCGAGATACTGGACCTTCACCGGCCCCGTCATCGTGGCCGCAATTTCGGGCGGCAGCGACAGCGAAACGGTGCGCGCCGAGAGTTCGGCATAGACGGCAATGCCGCGTACTTCGTACACCGGTTTCGCGACGCCCGCTTTGGTCACGCGCACGCGGCCATACACCGACCGGTCGCCGCTGCGCGACAGGTCGAACGCCAGCGAGCTCTGACCCTCATCGTCGCGGGTCAGCCGCACGTTCGATATCGCCGCAGAGGCCTTGAGCGCGCCTTTGCGGACAATCACCGGGATCGTGACGCCGTAGATCGGGGTCAGCGCAATCGACACGCCCTCGCGTGGCCCTTCCACCACGGGCTGGGCATCGGGTACAGCACGGAACAGCATGTGCGCGCGATATTCGCCGTCAGGCAACTCGGTCCCGATGCGTGCGCCGACGCGGATGACCTGCGGCTGGTTGGGCGGCAGGGTAACACGGCGCGGCGCATAGCTGACCATCGCCAGCGTCGCCTTTTCTTTTTCCGATTCGGTGCCAGTGACGACTTCTTCGAGCCGCCCGTCAGGCGTCATCCGCCGCAGTTCGAGCGAAATCCGGTAGGTCGCCGGGGCATTGCCGACGTTGTTGAGAATAACCTCGGTCCCGCGCCCACCCTCGAGCAGGACGCGCGTCGGTGCGACCAGCAAATCGCCCGCCGCCAGTGCCGGTTGCGACAGAGCGACAGCGGCAAGCACAACGAAAGGCGTTCGGGCAAGAATCATCGGGACAGGTCCGCAAATTATGGAGAACTGCCCAAGGTCTAATCCGGAACGGGTTAAAATAGCGGTAACCGTGGCGCGGACACGAAAAAGCCCGCCGCCCAAAGGGCGACGGGCCTGCTTCGTGCCCGAAGGCCGGTTTGCTTACTGGTAGTTGACGGTCGCGGTGAAGGTGCCGGTATAGACACCGTCCGCCTGGTTCGCGCCCACCGCCAGCGTGCCGCCGACGTTGAAGCTGTTGGTCGCTGCCAAGGTCAGCGTTGCCGCCGACGACACCAACGTCGAGGTCATTGTGTTGGCACCCGAGGTCAACGTGACGGTCGCGGGGACCGAAACCGTGGCAACCTGGCCGATAGTGCCGACAACGGCGAAGCCCGCCGCAGTCGCTGTTCCCGTGCAGGTCAGCCCGACGCCGCAGGTGCGCGCACCGGCCGGTGTCACGATGACGGTCGACGCGGCAGCGCCGGTCACGATCGTTGCATAGTCGAGATCGGCCGTGCGCGTGACGGTGATCTGCTGGAGAATGTTGGCACGCGCGGTGGCCGTTGCCGTCGCGGCGCTGGCAGCCGATGCACTGAAGCCGAGCGCGACAACGCTGGCGAGCGCGAGTGCCTTGATGGTCTTGGTCATAGTATTCTGGTCCCTGTAAAGGTTGTTGCAATCGAAGTGGCGCGGAGCCCCACGCCCCGATCACACGCCACCGTTTATGGGGGCCGTCCGTTCAGGAACGCTTTCAGCGCTTGGTAAACAGCGCGTAAAGAACTGCGCCGCAACGGAGGCAATATTGGGCTAACAACTTATTGATAATCCGCGACGATCGGGATGCGCCCGCGAAACTCGCCCGCCGCACGTCCCGACACGACCAGCCGCCCGCCGAACGAAAAGCGCAGTTCGCCCGTCGCATCGAGTACCGGATCGGCGGGCAGATCGGTGCGGAGATCGACTGCCTCGGCGCTGCTGCCGTCGGGGGCGAGGAGCCGTACGGTCGACGGCAGGCTGACCCGGACCCGCGCGAAGGGCGCACCCGTCAGGCGGACGCTGCCCTTGATCGCCATGCCGCCGAGATCGGCCAGCCCGGCCACACGGCGCGTGCCGGTGCGTTCGTCGATAGCAATAGAGCCGCCCGCGCCCGTCCCTGCCGCACGGCTGAAATCGAGCGCGGTTTCGACCTCAATCGTGAGCGCGCGGGAGTCGGCGACGGGTGCAGCGGGAGATTCAGGCGCGCACAGACGGCACTGCGCGCCGAGCGGTGACGCCAGCAGCAGCAATGGCAGAACGAGAAGCGCGCGCGGAACCATGATCGCGCCATTACCGCATGGCTTTCAATGATCGGTTAACTACCCCATATTGGCCCATGAACGCAGGTCGCGCGTTCCGCCATCCATGAGACAGTCGCTGCCGGTCCTGCCCCGCCTTACCGCCATCGCCTGTGCGACGCCCGGTCATGATATCCACACCGCCTTCATCGGCTGGGCACGGACGCGGATCGCCGACGCGCGCGAAGCCGCCGTGTTCGACCGCATGGCAGGGCGATCGGGAATCGGGCATCGCTGGTCGGTGCTGCCCGAAAGCGCGGACGGCGGGTCGCCGGTCGGGACGGACGGATTTTACGCCAACGGGCTGATGCCCCCAACCTCGGCTCGGATGGCGCTTTATGGCGAACATGCGCCCGCACTGGCACTGGCAGCGATTGCCAAGCTCGGGCCGCTGGGCAGCATCACCCATATCGTTGTAGCCAGCTGCACCGGATTTACCGCGCCCGGCCTCGATCAAGTCATCGCCGTGCGACTCGGCCTCGATCCCTCGGTCGAGCGTGTCATGATCGGTTTTATGGGCTGTTATGCCGCCGTCACCGCGCTGAAGACGGCGCGCCATATCGTGCGATCGGAACCCGACGCACGCGTGCTGGTCGTCACCGTCGAACTGTCCACGCTTCACCTGCAGCCCGCGACCACGCTCGAACCCCTGCTGGCGATGCTCCAGTTCGGCGACGGCGCGGCGGCAGCAATTGTCGAGAGCCAAGGCGCAGGGTTTGCGCTCGAAGCACCCTTCGCAGCGACACTTCCCGACAGTTCGGGCCTGATCGAATGGCATGTCGGCGATACCGGCTTTGCCATGCATTTGTCGGGCGAAGTGCCAGGGCGGATTGCCGACGCGTTGGTAGTGCCCGCAACGCGCGCAGCGTTGACCGGGGGCGTCGATGCGGCAGCCATCGACGGCTGGGCGGTCCATGCGGGGGGGCGCTCGATCCTCGACGCGGTCGAAAACGGTCTGGGTCTCGACAAGGCAGCACTCGCCGAGTCGCGCGCAGTACTCGCGGAAAACGGCAACATGTCGTCGGCGACATTGATGTTCGTGCTCGCCCGCCTGTTCGAGCGACGACCCGAACGCGGCGTTGCGCTCGCGTTCGGACCCGGCCTTGCCGCCGAAGGGCTTCGTTTCGGCTGGACCAACTGATGCTCGCCTCGCGCGCCATTGCCGAAGAGTTGATGGACGCCGACGACCTCGACGCGGCGACCTATGCCGACGTCGTCCATGATCTGGCGCGGGTGAACACGCTGACCTTGGCCCGGCGACCGACGCTGAAGTTTCTCGACCAAATCAGCCGTCGCGGCGAAGCAAAAACGCTCCGCATTCTCGACGTCGGTTTCGGCGACGGCGATATGCTGCGCGCGATTGCAAGCTGGGCGACCAAGCGCGGCCAGCCGGTCGAGCTGGTCGGGATCGACCTCAATCCGCGCAGCGCACTCGCTGCCCGCGAGGCGACCCCTGCGACCATAAACATCGATTACCGCACCGGGGATTATGCCGATTTAGCAGGACAGAGCTGGGACATCGTACTGTCGAGCCTCGTCGCGCATCATATGACGCACGACCAGTTGGTCGCGTTCCTAAGGTTTATGGAGAACGAATCGGCAGGCGGCTGGTTCGTCAACGATCTCCACCGCCACGGGTTTGCCTATCTCGGCTTTCCGCTACTCGCGACCCTGATGCGCTGGCACCGTATTGTCCGTCATGACGGACAATTGTCGATTGCACGCAGCTATCGTCCCGATGAATGGGTTCCGATCCTCGCCGAGGCGGGTATCGAGGGTGCTTTCGTCTGCCGCGTGTTCCCGTTCCGCTTATGCGTCACCAAGACCCGCCGATGAAAAATCCGCTGATCCTCGGAGCCGGACCCGCAGGGTGCGCGGCGGCGATTGCGCTGGCACGGGACAGCGCAAAGCCGGTGATCGTCGAGCGCACCCGCGAAACCGGCAATGCACTGTGCGGCGGTTTTTTGAGCTGGCAGACTTTGGCGCAACTCGAACGGCTCGGCGTCAGCGGACTTGAAGCACATCCGATTGCCGAGGTTCGCGTGTTTCACCGGGGGCAGCGCGCGACTGCGCGGCTGCCCGATCTCGCCATCGGCGTGTCGCGGCACCGGCTCGATACGGTGATGCAGGGGGTCGCTCAAAGAGCGGGAGCGACGCTGGAACGCGGGATCGCCGCGCGAAGCTACGCCGACGGCATCCTCAAGACCGATGGCGGAGATTTCGCGCCCAAGGCGTTGTTCCTCGCCACCGGCAAGCACGATGTGCGCGGATTCGGACGACCCAAGCCGACGGGTGACGCACCAATGGGTCTGCGGATTCGCCTCGCGCCGCATCCCGCGCTCCGCAAACTCCTCGAACACGCCATCGAGCTACACTTGTTCGAGGGCGGCTATGCCGGACTGCTGCTGCAGGAGGACGACAGCGCGAATTTGTGCATGGCACTGCGGAAATCGCGCTTCACCGAGGCCGGCGGCGATGCGGCGACCTTGCTACGCCAACTCGGCGACGAGCACCCGCAAATCGGCGAGCGGCTCGCCTTTTTGACGCGCGCGCCTGCTGCCGATGCGATTGCCGCCGTTCCCTATGGCTGGCGCACCGAGACGACCGAAGCCGGACTCTTCCGCCTCGGCGATCAAGCTGCCGTTATTCCTTCGCTCGCGGGCGAAGGCATGGGCATCGCGATTGCCAGCGGGTCTGCTGCTGCCGCCGCCTTTCTCAAGGGTGGTCCTGCTGCCGCCCCGAAGTTCCAGCGCGACTTTGCCGCGCGCACCCGCCGCCCCGTCGCGGTCGCGTCGATGCTGTGGCATCAGGGCGAACGACCGGCGATGGCACGGATTGCGGTGCCGCTGCTCCGTGCGTTCCCCGCACTCGCCGGATTTGCCGCACGGATGACGCGGATCGGGGATTGAACACGCACCGTCGTGCCGCCATTTACAGGCGATGGAAAAAATCGACCTTCCCGACTCCGAATGGCGCCAGCGCCTGACCGCCGAACAATATAATGTCCTGCGCGAGGGCGGCACCGAGCGCGCGTTCGCGGGCATCCTTAACGACAACAAGTCGCCCGGCGATTATCATTGCGCGGGCTGCGGCGCGTTGCTGTTCAAAAGCGACGCCAAATTCGATTCGGGATCGGGCTGGCCGAGCTTCATCAAGCCCGCCGACACCGACGCCGTTGTCGAGCACCGCGATGTCAGCCACGGCATGGTCCGCACCGAAGTGCGTTGCGCCAAATGCGACGGCCACCTCGGTCATGTCTTTCCCGATGGACCTGCCGAAACCGGCGTGCGTTACTGCATGAACAGCGTCGCGCTCGATTTCGAAGCGCAATAGCGGTGCTTGTGACCGAGCGGATTAGCGCGTAACTCCCCGCCCCAGATGGCTACGCGCAAATCCGTTCCGTCTTCACGCGCTGGCTGGTGGAAAGGCTGGCCGGGCCGCATCCTGCGGGTCGGGCTGATTTCAACGATTGTCGGGATTGTCGCCGTCGTGATCGCGGTCGCCACGGCCTATTCGACCCTGCCAAGCTATTCCGAGCTCAAGTCATCGCCCAACGGCCAGATGATCCGCGTCCATGCCGCCGACGGCACCGTGCTGGTCTCGCTGGGGCCGAGCTTCGGCCAGTGGCTCGATTACGGCCAACTGCCGCAGACGATGAAGACCGCGATGGTCGCGGTCGAGGACCGGCGTTTTCGCCAGCACCCCGGGGTCGATCCGCTCGGCATTGCGCGGTCGTTTTATGTGCGTGCGACCAAGGGGCGGTTTACGCAAGGGGGATCGACGATCACCCAGCAGCTTGCACGCAATGTCTTCTTGACCAACGACAAGACCTGGACCCGCAAGCTGCGCGAAATGGTGCTGGCGCTGGCAATCGAGCGCAAATTCTCGAAGGACCAGATCCTCGAACTCTATCTCAACCGCGTCTATTTCGGCGGCGGTGCCTATGGTGTGGACGCCGCGAGCCGCAAATTCTTCGGCCATCCCGCCGACCGGTTGTCCTTGGGCGAGGCGGCGGTGATCGCGGGACTGGTCAAAGCACCCTCGAACTACTCGCCGACCGCCGACGAGCAAGCCGCGGTCGGACGCGCGGGCGTCGTGCTCGGTGTGATGCGCGAGCAGGGGTTGGTCACTGACGCGCAGGTTGCCGCGGCTGCGCCGGGCAAGCTCAAATTCGCGCCCGAAGCACAACAGAACAGTGTTCGCTACTTCACCGACTGGGCACTGCCACAGCTCGATACGCTGATCGACGAGACCGGCGACCCCATCGATGTGTGGACGACGCTCGACCTGTCGATGCAGCGCGCCGCCGATGCGTCGATCGGCGCGAACACACCCGCCGGTGCTCAGGGCGCGCTGGTTTCGCTCGACCGTGACGGCGCTGTGCGCGCGATGGTCGGCGGCAAGGATTATGTCAGCTCGCTCTATAACCGCGCGACCCAGGCCGTCCGCCAGCCGGGATCGGCGTTCAAGTTGTTTGTCTATCTCGCTGCACTTGAGGCAGGGCACACCGCCGCCGACACGGTCGTCGACAAGGAAGTCGACATCAACGGCTGGAAACCGCGCAATTCGTCGCGCAAGTTTTCGGGCGAGATCACGCTCCGCACCGCTTTTGCCTATTCGGTCAATACGGTGGCGGCGCAATTAGGGGCCGAGGTCGGCACTTCGACTATCGCCAATATGGCGCGGCGTTTCGGCGTCACCACGCCGATCAATACGCACCCGTCTATGGTGCTCGGCACGTCTGACGTTCGCCTGATCGACATGACCCGCGCCTTTGCGAGCGTAGGCGGCAACGGCATGGCGGTTTCGCCATACGGGATTACCAAAGTCACGACCGCGACCGGCGAAGTGCTGTACGAGCACCGCGCCGAGAGCAACCATGTGCTGGTCGCCCCGCAGGTCGCGGCACAGATGATCGACCTGCTCCAGACGGCCGTAAACACCGGCAGCGGCAAAGCCGCACAGATCGGACGACCGGTCGCGGGCAAGACCGGCACGACGACATCGAACAAGGACGGATGGTTTCTCGGCTTCTCCAGCGGCCTCACCACCGGCGTCTGGATGGGCCGCGATGACAACAAGCCCGTCGCAGGGCTACAGGGCGGTCGCAATCCGGCGCGCGCCTTTGCCCAGTTCATGACCGTCGCCGTCGCCAAGCGCCCCATCGAGAAATTCCAGACCGAAGTGACCTTGCCCGAGTGGCAGCTCGAGCCCGATGAAGAGGCCTATTTCGGCAATGTCGACGAGGGGTTGCCGCCGGGAACAGGGCTTGAAGGTACCGACCGCGACCCGATGGACCAGTCGGGCGAAGAGCGTGTCGAAAGCCCCGACAGCAGTCCCGCGCCGCGCATGGACCAAAAATGGATCGATGAGGCGCTGGGCCGCGATCCGCGTCCGGCTGTGCTGCCGCCGGTGCGCGACCCGCCGCCGCCGCGCAGCGTTCAGCCGTCGCGCCCGAACCAGTGAAGCGCGGTCCCGTGCGCGCGCAACCAGCGCCGCGCCGCCGACGGATTCCCGCCGTTTAGTTTCGCCACAACATCATGAAACGCACGGCTGTGATTCATGTGCACCCGGTGCGCGACTTCATGCGCGACGGTCGCGCGGCGGACCTCTTCGGGTGCGAGAATCAGCCGCCAGCTATAGCGGATATCGCCCGACGACGCGCAGCTGCCCCAGCGCCCCTTGGGATCGCCGACGCCGACTTTGCTGACGGTGATACTATGGGCATCGGCGAGGTTGCGGGTGTCGTTTTCGAGCACTTCAAGCGCATGGCTCCGCAGAAAGCGCAGCACGCGTGCAGGTAATTGTTCGAGCGGTCCGCCAACCAGTAACACTCCCTCGCCATTCCCGCGTAGGCGGGAACCCAACTCCTGAACGGACGGCAGGAGTTGGGTTCCCGCCTGCGCGGGAATGACGAGATTGGGGGTGCGCGGATATCTGGAATCCCAGTTCAACCGGATCACTTTATCGCCCAGTCCAAACACCATGTCCGGCATGATCGGCTGCGCCTGCGGCAGCCGCGCCAGCTCCGCTTCGACCCACGTCCGTTTGTCCGCCACCCAACCCAGCGCAGGCTTGAGCGCGGCACGTTTGCCAAGCGTCAGCCGTACCGTCGCATCGCGCGGATCGACGCTCAGCTTCATGCCCTTGACCGAGGCACGGCGCACGACCGTCAGCGCGCGTGTCCGCCCGCCGCCGCTGAACACCGGTAAAACCGGATCAGACGATACGGTCGACGAGATGATATTCCAGATCGCCTGCATCGGTCTCGCTGATCGTCCATCCACGCACCGACATGCCCGCGCGGTGCACGCTTTCGGGGTCGCCCGAGTTCAAATAATGCCATGCCGCCAGCGGCTTGCCCTCGGCACGCAGCCGATAGGCGCAGGTCACCGGCAGCCAGTCGAGTTCTTTCAGCTTGGCCGGGGTCAGCCGCACGCAATCGGGCACGAAGGCATGACGGTGGCGATAGTCCGAACACCGCCCCGCGCGCCGGTCGAGCAGGCGGCACGCGACATTGGTCGGGAACATCTCGCCGGTTTCCTCGTCCTCCAGCTTGTGCAGGCAGCATTTGCCGCAACCGTCGCACAGTGCCTCCCACTGGCCGCGGTCGAGCTTGTCGAGTGGCACGTCTTCCCAAAAGCGCACCGGGGCGAGTGCGGTCACTTCACCCATTTCGACAATTCGCCTGCAATCACTTCGGGCTTGGCGTCCTGCGACAAGAGCGCGAGTGGCTTGCCTTGCGGGTCCATCAAGTAAGCGGCGCGGCTGTGATCGACGAGGTAATTGGGATTCCCCGGTGACTTGTTCTGGAACTGGACGACGACAGCATAGGCTTTGGTGATGGCTGCGACCTGTTCGTCGGTACCGGTCAAGCCGACGAGTACGGGGTCGAAGGCAGTCACGAATGCCTTCACCGCCGACACAGTATCGCGCTCGGGATCGACGGTTACAAACACCGGCACGACGCGCGCAGCGCGGGCCGGGTCGGTCTTGGCAAAGGCGCGATAACCCGCGACCAAGTGCGCGACATCGACCGGGCAGACGTCGGGGCAATAGGTGTAACCGAAATACATGATGCGGTATTTGCCGGTGAAATCGCGGTCGGTACGCGGCGTCCCGTTCTGGTCGGTCAGGGTGAATGGCCCGCCAATGCGCGCACCGGTCAGCGGTGCCTCGGCAACGGGTACCTGGCATCCGGCCAACAGCAGCGAAATCAAGGCCGAAAACAAGTGGGAGCGGCAATTCATCATGCGGTCAGCCTTGCGTTGTTAGCCGCAGCCACGCAAGACGCTTGGGTTCGCCACGTTGCCGTTCGGGGTATCATGACCAGGTTCTCGCTGCTTCCAGTCGCTCTGATCGCCCTTTCCGCGCCCGCCGCGGTGCAGGCGCAGTTTTCCGACAGCTTCAACTTTATCAAGGCAGTCAAGGAACGCGACGGGGCGAAAGTCACCGAATTCCTCAACAAACCCGGCAGTGTCATCGTCAATACACGCGACAGCGGTACGGGGGAGACCGCGCTGCACATCGTGACTGCAGGGCGCGATTCGCTGTATCTCGGGTTCTTGCTCCAGCGCGGCGCCAGTCCCGACATGCGCGACGGCAGAGGCAACACCGCGCTGATGATCGCGACGCAGCTGGGCTGGGCCGACGGCATCTCGACCCTGTTGGCCAAGCGAGCCGGGGTCGATGTGACGAACAGTTCGGGCGAAACACCGCTGATCCGCGCGGTCCAGAACCGCGACATCGCGAGTGCGCGCCTCCTGCTGGCGGCAGGGGCGAACCCTAACAAGCCCGACAATGCGGCGGGGCTGTCGGCGAAGGACTATGCCCGGCGCGACCCGCGCGCGGCAGCAATTCTCAAGGAAATCCTCGAAGCCAAGGCGGTCATCGCCAAGCCCGTGCAGGGACCGCGCTAAAGCGAGGACAGCACCGAGTCGTCGAGGTCGCCGACCAGGCGGCGCGCGGCGCGTCTGGCAAAGCGCAGTGTCTCCGCGCGGCGGCGCGACGATGCTAACGAAACTGTTGCCGGTTCGCGCACAATAGCGGCGTCATAGCGGTCCGCTACGATCAATCCGGCCCGCTCGGGCAGCAATTCGGGCCGGTCGAGCAAGGTTACATCGAACCCTGCGGGAATCGCCCAGAAGAAGCGGTCGCAGTAGTCGAGATAGTCGGTCCATTTCGCATCGCCGAGGAGGTCAGCGCGCGACACTTTGACTTCGACAATCGTCACAAGCCCCTTGGGACAAAGCCCCATAAGGTCGGCGCGGCGTCCGTTACCGACCGAAACTTCGGCGACCGCCAGACACTCCTCGCGCGCCAGCAACCGCGTCGTACCGCGCACGACATCGGCGGCGATCAGCCGTTCCTGAGGAGTAGCCAGCATCGTCCCAGCCTAGAACAAGCCAAGAACGATGCAAGCCCAATCAGCGGTAGAAGACGTGGTTGCCAATCGCGCCGACCCGCGCCAGCCGCCAGCCCGGCGAGACACGGCGCGCGTGGAAGAACAGCGCGTTGTCGGTTGAGGCATTCCACAAATCACCCTGCGCGATCTTGGCGACAGCGACCGCTGTCCGCCACATGCCACTGTCGCGTGCAATCGCGGGCATCGCGCCGCCGCGCACAAACGAAAACTGGCCGCGCTGGTGAACCACGCCGCAGATGGTGGACGCAAACCGCCCCGATTTAGCGCGGTTGAGGATGACGTGAGCGACGGCAAGCTGGCCGTCGAGCGGCTCGCCCTTTGATTCGAAATAGATTGCACCAGCCAGGCAATGCTGCTCGCGGTCGGCGGTTTCGGTCGCGGCATGGCGACGGACGAGCGCTGCCAGCGGCTCGGCGCGCGGCTCTACAGAGTGCTCGACGGCAGGCTCGGGCTCAATCAGACCAGCCTGTTCGGCGGCAGCGCGGACCCGGACTTCCTCGGGAAGCGGCAGCGACGGCGGCACCGCGGGCAAAGGCTGGGTAACGACAGTGGTTGCCGAAAAGGCAACCGGTGAAACCATGGTCATTTCACCCGATGCACCAGCGGCACCGAGCGCAAGGGTTGCAAGACCTGCAACCCGAAGAAAATCGAACATCTACAATCTGCATTATGCGGCTGGGCGACCATCACGCCGGGCGACAAAACAAATGCCCCGGTCGGCCCTTCCGACTGCGTACGGCGTGCGGTGGTTCACGTTAACCCTGTGAACCCGACCAACACGGCAGCGCGTTTAATACAATTTAACTAGAATGCTGCACTGCAAAAAGTCAAGCATCGCCACTCGTTTCGGCGGCGAAGCGTTCTGCATTCGGGATGTCCAGTTCGACGATCCACAGATCGGGGTCGCGTGCGCGGCGGCGGGAAAGCCACGCTTCGATCTCCTCGTACTCCGCGTGCGGTTTCGGGCCGACTTCTGCCCAGTCATAGTCGCCATCGACCCCCAACAGGCGTTCGCGGAACGCCGTGCGGATACCTTTGTCGAGACAGATCAGCAGGATAGACCCCGCTGTCGCATCGCCCTTTGCCACCACAACCGAATTGCCGCCCTCGTTGCCGACCCGCCGCACCAGCGCCGAAACCAGCAGCGCGCTAGTCAGGCGCGCATTCACCGCGCGTACCCGGGGAGCGTCGAGAGCGCGATCTGCGAGCGCATGAAGGTGCCAGTCCCGCGCGCGACCTCTTCACCCTCGGCATCGATCATCCGCGCCTCGGCCACGAACACCCGCCGCCGTCCGCTGATCCAGCGCCCTTCGGCAACCACCGGCCCCTGTTTCAGCGGCCGCGTGAACAACAGGTTGAACGCGGTCGTCAGGAGGAACCGGTCGGTGACAAGGCTGTTCGCCGCATAAAACGCGGCATCGTCGAGCATCTTGAAATACGCCGTGCCGTGCACCGCGCCACCGGCATGATAGACGTTCTCGCCGATCTCGAACCGGATCGTTGCCGCGCCTTCATCCGTAATCGTCAGCGTCGAGGGGAACAGTCCGTTGATCGGCGCGGCACGATACAGCGATTCGAGCGCGCGGTGGTGCGCCGCTGCGCCTTCGGGGATCAACTCAGGCGGCATCCCGCGCTTCGCCACCGGCAAACAGCACGCCCAGCGCATCGTCCGACGCCGCGCCGCGTAGTTTGGCGACGAACACCTTGTCCCGCAGCGCGCGGCTCACTTGTGCCAGTGCCTTCAGATGGTCGGCGCCTGCATCGACCGGTGAGAGCAGCATGAACACCAGATCGACCGGCATGTCATCGACGGCGGCAAAATCGATCGGTTGCGCGAGCTGCGCGAAAATCGCGACAACATGGTCCAGTCCGTCGATTTTGCCGTGCGGAATGGCAACACCCGCCCCAAATCCAGTTGAACCGAGTCGTTCGCGCTCGGTCAGCCGCTCGACAACTTTTTGCTGGTCGATGCCGTAAACCGCTTCGGCCAATTGCCCGAGCGATTGAAACAATGGCTTTTTGCCCGACACAGGCAAAGCGGCCACCACCGCGCCGGGCGCGAAGAAGTGGGAAAGTTCGGTCATGGATGTTCCGGATGAAGACGTGTTGCCGCGCCCCTTTTCCCAAATCGCTCAGTTAAGCAAGGGCTCAACCCAGCCGATGGTCGCGTCGCCGCGCCGGTAGACCATGTTGAATGCGCCGGTTTTGGCATTCCGGAACATCAACGCATTGGTGTTCCGCAGGTCGAGCATCATCACTGCGTCAGAAACGCTGGCCTCGGGCACATCGACCCGCGTCTCGGCGACGACAACGGGGTGATCGCTCGCAACCTCTTCGGTCTCGTCGGCTTCGAACACAGTGTAGCGGGCATTGTCGGGCGCGGGGGTAGGCACTGGCCCCGCAAGCGCATCACCATTCGGGACTGCCGGACCCTTATGGTCGCGCAACCGGCGGACATAGCGGCGCAGCTGGCGTTCGATCTTTTCGGCGGCAGCATCGAAGGCCGGATGCGCCTCCATGGCATTGGCGCTCCCCTTCAGGATGACGCCGTGCATCACATGCGCGACGATGTCACACGAAAATCCATTGTCATGCGGGCCTTTGCCGAGCGTCACATTGGCTCCGATGGCGCGCGCGAAATACTTGTTCGCTATGCCCTGCATCCGCGTATCGACATGGGTGCGGAGCGCCTCGCCGGTGGCGACTTGATGGCCCGAAACGCGAATGTCCATGACGACTTCTCCTTGCTATTGAACTACTTATGCCGACACCCAGTCGTCGCCCGACGCCCAGACCGGATCGGTCAGCGTGGCGACAAACGCGCGGTGCTGGACAATGTCTCCCTCCGACGGCTGATGCGGGCGCGGACGGCGACCCGAAACCGGTGACGATGCCAGCTGCGCGACGGCGGGGCGCAGCGGCTCCGGCCCGGCCATGTCAAGGCCGATCTGCCGCCCGCCGGTGAGCTCGACATAGACCTGCGCGAGCAATTGCGCGTCGAGCAATGCGCCGTGCTGGACGCGGTGGCTGCGGTCGATGCCATAACGGGTGCACAGCGCATCGAGGCTGTGCTTGGCCCCCGGATGCCGTGTCTTCGAAATCGCCAAGGTATCGACGATACGCGACCGCTGGAGATGCAAGCGCCCGCAGCCCGACAGTTCGGCGTTCAAAAAACCATAGTCGAACATCGCATTATGCGCGACGAGCGGTACATCGCCGAGGAAATCGAGCAGATCCTCGACGACTTCCTCGAACAGCGGCTTGTCGGCGAGAAACGCGTCGCCCAGCCCATGGATTTGCTCGGCGATGCTGGGCATCGCCATTTGCGGGTTGAAATAGGCGTGAAAGGTGTTGCCGGTCTCGCACCGGTTGACCAGCTCGATGCAGCCGATTTCGACGATGCGGTCCCCTTGATTGGGGTCGAGGCCAGTTGTCTCGGTATCGAAGACGATTTCGCGCATTGAACCCCAACTATCGGCCTTCATTCCCCAAGATACAAGCGACGACCTCGGCAACCCGGGCGCGGGTTTCGTCGAGCGGCACGCCGGTGTCGATGACATGATCTGCGCGCGCCCGCTTTTCGGCATCGGGCATCTGACGCGCGAGGATTGACTCGAACTTCTCGGGCGTCATGCCGGGGCGAGCAAGGACACGGCCGCGCTGGATTTCGGACGGGGCAGAGACGACGATAACAGCATCCAGCGCCTGTGCGCCGGCCCTTTCGAACAGCAGCGGAATGTCGAATACGACAAGTGGCGAATCGCGATGAGCGGCAAGAAACGCGACCCGTTCTTCGGCGACTGCGGGGTGGACGATGGCTTCGAGCCGCGCCATCGCCCTGTCGTCGCCGAGCACCTGTCCGCCGAGTTTCTGGCGATCCACACCCATCGCACCAGTGGCCCCCGGGAAAGCCGATTCGATGGCAGTGAGGAGTCGACCGCCCGGCCCTTGCAACTCGTGGACCGCCGCATCTGCATCGAACAGTGGCACGCCCAAATCGCGCAGCATGGCCGCAACGGTCGATTTGCCCATACCGATGGAGCCGGTGAGGCCGACCAACTTCATGCGATCAACATCGCGCGCAGCTCGTCGTCAGCATCGCGCGGGGGTGCGGCCCCAAAAAACAGCTCGAACGCGAGCGCTGCCTGCCCGATTAGCATTTCAAGGCCATCGACGGTGTCGAGACCGCGCGCTTCGGCTGCCGCGAGGAGGGGCGTGACCAGTGGCGCATAGACTATGTCATAGACAACCGCATCGTCGGGCAGCGGCGACAGATCGAGATCGAGCGGTGGCTGCCCGGTCATGCCAAGCTGGGTCGTCTGGACCAGCAGCGCGACCAGGGGCAGCGGCACGTTCAACGCCTGTACCTTTCCCTTCAGCCCGAAACGGGCGAGCAGTGCCGCGCCTTTCAGGGGATTGCGTGCCAGCAACGTCACGGAGCCGATCCCGACCCGCGATAGGGCGAACAGCACCGCGTGCGCCGCGCCGCCAGTGCCGACGACGGCGACGGGCTTCCCTTTTAGCGGCAATCCGACAATCGGCGAATAGAACCCGCCTGCGTCGGTGTTTGTCCCGGTCAGCACCCCGGCGCGGTCGCGCAGCACCGTGTTCATTGCCCCTATCGAGTCGCGAACGCCGCCGGGGTCGCCGACATGGTCCATAACCGCGATCTTGTGCGGGATCGTGACATTGCAGCCGCGCCAGTCGGGGTCGCTGCGTCGTTGGGCGATAAAAGTCGCAAGGTCCGCTTCGGCAACGCGCGTGGCGCGGAAATCGCCGTCGAGGCCGAGCTTGCTCAGCCAGAATTTATGGATCGCGGGCGATTTCGAATGCGCGATGGGGTTGCCGATGACTTCGGCATAAGGCTTGGTCATGACGCCAGGTCGCCGCGCACGCGTAACCAATCGATAAGCGGCAGCAGAGGCAGACCGAGGATCGTGAAGTGGCTGCCTTCGATCCGGGAGAAAAGCTGCACCCCGCGTCCTTCGATCCGGTATCCGCCGACACAGCCCGCAACTGCTGCCGCTTCGTGCGCGACATAATCGGCAATGAACGCGTCGCTCAGCACTCGCATCGTCAATTCCGCGCGCTCGACATGCCGCCATATCGGTTGGCCGTTCTCGGCGGCCACCACAGCCGAATGCAGCTGGTGCGTTTTACCCGACAACAAACGAAGCTGATCGGCGAGATTTTCGCCCGGCTTGTCGAGCAGCGTGCCGTCTTCGAGTTCCAAAGTCTGGTCGCAACCCAGCACAAGGTCTCCCGATCGCCGCGACGAGACCTTGATCGCTTTGAGTTCGGCCAGAGCGTCAGCCAGCCCGCGTCCGTCGAGATGGCTCAGCGCCGCTTTGGCAGCTTCTTCATCGACGCCAGCCGAAACGGCTTCATGCGGCACGCCCGCAGCATCGAGCATTGCCTGTCTTGCGGCACTGGTGGACGCCAGCACCAGCATCAGCCCAACACCAGCATCAAACTGTCCCGCACCGTTCGTTGCACAGGTTGATGATGGCGGCTGCTGCTTCCTCGATCGAGCGTCGGGTCATATCGATCACCGGCCAGGCATTGTCGGCAAACATCCGCCGTGCATAAGCCAGCTCGGCAGCGACCTTTTCATTGTCGACATAGTCGGTTTCAGGTGCCTGATTGAGCGACAGCAACCGGTTACGGCGAATCTGAATGAGCCGGTCGGCACTGGTCACGAGACCGACGACCAGCGGGTTTTTCAGACGGAAAAGCGAGTCGGGCGGCGGTGATTCGACGACAATCGGGATATTGGCCGTCTTGTAGCCGCGATTGGCGAGATAAATCGAAGTCGGCGTTTTCGACGTCCGGCTGACCCCGGCGAGCACAATATCGGCCTGTTCCCAATTCTCGGACGCAATGCCGTCGTCATGGGCAATAGTGAACTGGATCGCATCGACCCGCGCGAAATAAGCCGCATCAAGGGTGTGCTGCCCGCCGACCCGCGCGGTCATTTGCTGGCCGAGCATCGACGACAATGTGTCGGTTACAGCGTCAAGCGGCGCGAGCGCAGGCAAACCCGCCGCCGCGCACATATCCTCCAGCTTGCGGCGCAGATTGTTGTTCGCCAGCGTGAACAGCACCAGACCGGGGTTCTTGCCGATGTCGCCCATGATCCGCTGCAAATGGCCTTCGCTGCGAACCATCGGCCAGAAATGCTTCATCGATTCGACGTCATCGAACTGGGCGAGCGCGGCCTTGGCTACGGTTTCAAGCGTTTCGCCGGTCGAGTCCGACAGCAGATGAAGATGGAGCCGTGTCACGCCCGCCCCTGTGCACAAGTAGCGGGAAAAGCGCAAAGACAGCGCAGCGGGCGGAATCGCCGGGGCTAACGGCCCCCGATGTCCGATTACCCGTCCCCTGACTCATGCACAGCCGCATCACTTAGCTGCCCTACTGTGGATAACGGGTGCGAATCAGCGCGACTCGTTAGGGAGCTGCGGATCGCAACGGGTCAAACTGTTGGCAGAATCCCGAACTCCGCATAAACCCCGCCAATCGACCTCCATCTACTCTCATCAACCTTCTCTAAGATTCCAGGATAGGAAGACTGCTTGGCCGACCAGAACAATGCGCCGATCATGACGGTCCTCAACGGCGCGACAACCGAACGGCCTCCGGTGTGGTTCATGCGTCAGGCAGGACGCTATCTCCCCGAATACCGTGCTTTGCGCGCTGAAAAAGGCGGATTTCTCGATCTTGTCTATGATGTCGAGGCGGCCATTGAGGTCACGTTGCAGCCGCTGAAACGCTTTGATTTCGACGCGGCGATCCTGTTTTCCGACATTCTCGTCGTGCCCTATGCGATGGGACAGGATTTGTGGTTCGAGGAAGGCGAAGGCCCGCGCCTGGCACCCAAGCTGCTCGATACCATGCTGGAGAGCCTTACAGCGATGCCAGAGCGGTTGGAGCCGGTGTTCCGGACGGTTGCAGGGGTCAAGGCGGCACTGACGCTTGACAAGGCGCTGCTGGGCTTTGCGGGTAGTCCGTGGACGGTTGCGACGTACATGATTGCCGGACAGGGCAGCAAGGAACAGGCCGAAGCGCGTCGGCTGAGCTATCGTGAACCCGAAAGGGTGGCGGCGTTGCTCGATGCGATTGCCGAGACGACCATCGGTTACCTTCGCGCGCAGATCGATGCCGGGGCTGATGCCGTCCAGTTGTTCGACAGCTGGTCGGGGAGCCTGTCGCCGCGTCAGTTCGAGACGATGGTGATTGCGCCGAACGCAAAGATCGTCGCCGCACTCAAGCAATCGCACCCCGGCACGCCGATCATTGGCTTTCCCAAGGGCGCAGGGGGTAAACTGCCTGCCTACGCCCGCGAAACCGGGGTCGATGCTGTTGGCGTCGATGAAACGGTCGATCCGGAATGGGCGCACGCTTCGTTGCCCGATGGGATGCCGGTGCAGGGCAATCTCGACCCGCTGTCGCTCGTCACTGGTGGGCCGCAGCTCCATGACGCCGTCGATCGCATCCTGAAGGCATTCGCCGGTCGCCCGCATATCTTCAATCTCGGCCACGGCATTGTCCCCGACACCCCGATTGACCATGTTGAAGCGGTATTGGCGCAGGTGCGGGACTGAATTGAATGTTCGACTGGTTCGGCGTGGGGATGCTCGGGTCCGCTTATCTGTGGATCAAGGCCGCGCATGTCGTGTTCGTGATCTTCTGGATGGCCGGCCTGTTCATGCTTCCTCGTTTTCTGGTCTATCACCAGGAAGCTGCTCCAGGGTCAGTCGATGAAAAACTCTGGGCGCACCGCGAAGAGCGGTTGATCGCGATCATTATGAACCCGGCGATGGTTGCGGTTTGGGCGCTGGGTCTTGCGCTCGTCATCAACATCGACGCGTCGGGCGAGGGCTGGTTTCGCGGCAAGTTTCTGGTCGTGATCGGGTTGACTGTCTTCCATATGTGGATGGTCAATTACGCACGTAAACTGGGTGCCGGTCAGCGCACAGCGTCAGGCCGGACGCTACGGCTGCTCAACGAAATTCCGAGTTTGGCGACCATCGCCATCGTCATCTTGGTAATCGTTCGTCCCTTCTGATGCTTGACTTTGCCGCCGCCCGCGCCGAAATCGGCGTTACGGCAACGTCCTGTTCGCCGTTTCGAGTGCCGGTCCTCGGCGTCCTCGCGCGATGTGCTTATGCCTTCGCCAGCTCCCGGAAATACACATGGTTCACCTGAAAGAATTGAAGAAAACATCGCCCGCCGAACTGGTCGAGATGGCCGAAGGGCTGGGCGTCGAAAGCGCGTCGACCTTGCGTAAACAGGATTTGCTGTTCGCGATCCTGAAGGAACAGGCCGAAAACGGCGAGCAAGTGATGGGCATTGGTACCATCGAAGTGCTGCAGGACGGCTTCGGCTTCCTGCGCTCGCCCGAGGCGAACTATCTGGCCGGGCCCGACGATATCTACGTCTCGCCCAATCAGGTCCGCAAGCACGGCCTTCGCACCGGTGACACGGTCGAGGGCGAAATCCGCGGGCCGAAAGATGGCGAACGATATTTCGCTTTGACCAAGCTGACTGCGGTGAATTTCGACGATCCCGAAGCGGTGCGCCATCGTGTCAATTTCGACAATTTGACGCCGCTGTATCCCGAATCGAAGCTTAGCCTCGACACGCTCGACCCCACGGTCAAGGACAAATCCGCGCGCGTCATCGACCTCGTCAGCCCGCAGGGCAAAGGCCAGCGCACGCTGATCGTCGCCCCGCCGCGCGTCGGCAAGACGGTGATGCTGCAGAACATTGCCAAGGCGATTACCGACAACCACCCCGAGGTGTTTTTGATCGTGCTGCTCGTCGATGAGCGGCCCGAGGAAGTCACCGACATGCAGCGCAGCGTGAACGGCGAGGTCGTCTCCTCGACCTTCGACGAACCTGCGACGCGCCACGTTCAGGTCGCCGAAATGGTGATCGAAAAGGCGAAGCGCCTTGTTGAGCACAAAAAGGATGTCGTCATCCTGCTCGACTCGATCACGCGCCTCGGCCGTGCCTACAACACCGTCGTTCCCTCGTCGGGCAAGGTGCTGACTGGCGGCGTCGACGCCAATGCGTTGCAGCGACCGAAGCGCTTCTTCGGCGCCGCGCGCAACATCGAGGAGGGCGGTTCGCTGTCGATCATCGCGACCGCACTGATCGATACCGGCAGCCGCATGGACGAAGTGATTTTCGAAGAGTTCAAAGGCACGGGTAATTCCGAAATCGTGCTCGACCGCAAGGTTGCCGACAAGCGCATCTTCCCTGCGCTCGATGTCGGCAAATCGGGCACCCGCAAGGAAGAGCTGCTGCTCGACAAGGCCAAGCTCTCAAAAATGTGGGTGCTGCGCCGCATTCTTATGCAGATGGGCACGACCGACGCGATGGAGTTCCTGCTCGACAAGATGAAGGATTCGAAGACCAACGAAGATTTCTTCGATTCGATGAATTCGTAACGCATCCGAACGACGACAGGGACGTTAGCGCCAGATGATCGATTTTCTCCTCTCCGCGAGCGCCGCTGTCGCGTCTGCCGCTGCTCCAGCGCTCAGTGGCCCGGCCGAAATCTGGGCGGCGATCGTCAAGGATTTTTCGAATATCACCGAGCCTGCCGAGTTTTCGGCATTCATCCAGGTGCTGTTGATCGATCTCGTGCTTGCGGGCGATAACGCCATCGTTGTCGGCGCGCTCGCGGCGGGTTTGCCACCCGAACAACGCCGCAAAGTCATCCTGATCGGCGTCATCGCGGCGCTCGTGCTGCGGATCATCTTTGCGCTGATGGTCACTTGGCTGCTCGGCATCGTCGGACTGGTGCTCGCGGGCGGCATATTGTTGCTGTGGGTGGCGTGGCGCATGTACCGCGACATCCGTGGTCATGCGGCGGGCAGTGTCGCGGGCGGATCGCCCGAGGTCGAGGGCGACGAACATTCGGGCATTGCCCCGGCCAAAAGCTTTGCTGCGGCCGCCTGGGGCGTCGCGGTTGCCGACGTGTCGATGAGCCTCGATAATGTCCTTGCGGTCGCCGGTGCGGCGCGTGAGCACCCGGGCATCCTTATTGTCGGCCTGATCTTCGCGGTCGCACTGATGGGAATCGCAGCCAACATCATCGCCAAATATATCGAACGCTATCGCTGGATCGCGTGGTTCGGCCTTGCCGTCATCATCTATGTCGCAGGCAAGATGATCTACGAAGGCTGGGGCGAGGTCGCGCCGGTGGCCATGCGGTTTATCGGCTGAATCTGGCCGACTTGCGGGTCGTCCCCCTTGCCCGCATAACGTGGCGCAAAGGGGACCGCCCGTGAAGATTACCGTCGATGTCGACTGCACACCCGAGGAAGCGCGCCGATTCATGGGGCTGCCCGATCTGACGCCGGTGCATGATGCCTATATCGGCCAGATGCTCGACGTCGTGAAAACCGGCGGCGTGTCGCGCGAAACGCTGGAGGGCATGATGAAGAACTGGATGCCGATGGGTGAGACCGGCATGAAAATGTGGACCCAGTTGTTCGACAATGTAACCGGCGCGGGCAAGAAGTAGTCTGCAAGTCAAAAGCCGCTTCCCTGAGCTTGTCGAAGGGTTGCCCCGTTGAAACGGTTCCAACGAAGGGCAGGCGTTGACCTACGGTCACCTTCGGTCCCGACAAGCTCAGGCAAGCGGTACCTTGAATGTCGGACTCCTACGAACGCCCCACAATCTTCGCCCGCTCCACCGGCGCGCTGCCGTCGGCAATTGCCATTATCCGGATCAGCGGACACGGTGCCGGGAAGGCATTGGCATTGCTGTCGGAAAAGCCGCTACCGGCCCCACGCACAGCGGTCGTCCGCAAGCTCCGACATCCCGAAACCTCGACATTACTCGACACGGCATTGGTCCTCTGGTTGCCTGGCCCCGATACCGCGACGGGCGGGGATCTGGTCGAACTCCATTTGCACGGTGGCCGCGCCGTCGTGGCTGCGGTCGAAAGGGCACTTGCGGGCTTACCTGGCTTCGAGCCTGCCGAAGCCGGTGCCTTCACCCGCCGCGCCTTCGAGAACGGGCGGCTTGATCTAACCCAAGTCGAGGGTCTCGCCGATTTGCTTGCTGCCGAAACCGAACGCCAGCGTACCGCCGCCCTTGTTCTTGCCGAAGGCGGCCTGCGTCGCGAAGTCGAGCGTTGGCAATCTAGCATGCTTCAACTCGCCGCGCGTGCCGAGGCACAGATCGACTTTGCCGATGAAGGCGATGTGGGAACGGGCGATATCCAGCTGCAGCATGATTGCACCGCGCTCGCGGCGATCCTCACCGCCGCACTAGCCAACCCGCCTGCCGAGCGGCTGCGCGACGGTGTCCGCATCGGCATCGCCGGACCGCCAAACGCAGGAAAATCGACACTTCTCAATGCCTTGGTAGGCCGCGATGCCGCCATAGCGTCACCGATTGCAGGGACAACGCGCGACGTTATCGAGACAATGGTCAATCTAGGTGGCATCCCGGTCGTGTTCATCGACATGGCCGGATTGCGGGATGCGGCGAGCGATCCTGTCGAAGCCATCGGCATCGAACGCGCCGAAGCCGCCATCGCGCGCAGTGATCTGTTGTTGTGGCTAGGCGATCCTGCTGGCGCGCCAGCAGGCGATAATGTCATCTGTATCGGTACGAAGAGCGATCTTGGGCGCGTGACGTCCCGAACCGACCTCAATGTCTCCGCCATCACCGGCGACAACATGAATGTGTTGTTGGCAACAATCACTGAACGCGCCGCCCTGCTGCTTCCCGCCATAGGTAGCCTCGCCCTCTCCATCGCCCAGCAAGCGCATATCCGCGCCGCCACCGTGGCGCTGACACGCGCCAGCACTCAACCCGACGATGTCCTTCGCGCCGAAGACCTCCGCTCTGCGATGCGCGCGCTGGACCGGATTACGGGAGCGGCCGACACCGAAGCGATGCTCGACACGCTGTTCGGGAGGTTCTGTATCGGGAAATAAGTTTCACGTGAAACAACGGCGCTGTAAGGGCGCGTCCATGAACTACGATGTCATCATCGTCGGCGGCGGACATGCCGGGACCGAGGCTGCGGCTGCGGCCGCACGCTGTGGCGCGCGGACGGCGCTGGTCAGCTTCGATGCGGGGATGATCGGGGCAATGTCGTGTAACCCGGCAATCGGCGGGCTGGGCAAGGGACATCTGGTCCGCGAGGTTGATGCGCTCGACGGGTTGATCGGGCGGGCGTCGGACGCCGCCGCGATTCATTACCGGATGCTCAACCGGTCAAAGGGACCGGCGGTGCAGGGGCCACGCATTCAGGCCGACCGCACCCGCTATGCGACGGCGATCCATGCGATGCTAGCGACGGCGCCGAATCTGACGGTGATTGCAGCGGGTGTCGACTCGTTAGCCATCGAGTCGGGGGCCGTTGCAGGTGTCGTCTTCGATGACGGGACTAGGATTACCGCGCCGTCGGTTGTTTTGGCCACGGGCACTTTTCTGAATGCAAAGATGTTTCGCGGTCGCGAGACCGAGGCGGGCGGTCGTGTAGGCGAGCGCGCAGCAACAACGCTCGGCGATCAGTTGTGCGAGCTGAACTTGCCGCTGGGACGTCTCAAGACCGGTACGCCGCCGCGACTCGATGGTCGCACAATCGACTGGTCGCGACTCGACCGACAGCCGTCCGACGCCGATGGCTGGACAATGTCGCCGCTCGGTCAGCGTGCGCTGCCGCAATTGTTCTGTGCGATCACCCGGACGAATTTGGCCACGCACGACGCCATCCGAGCGGGGTTGGACGCGTCGCCGCTGTTCTCCGGGGCCATCGAGGGGCAGGGACCGCGTTACTGTCCATCGGTCGAGGATAAGGTGCTGCGGTTCGGCGACCGCGACGGGCATCAGGTCTTTCTCGAGCCTGAGGGACTCGATTCACATCTGATTTATCCCAACGGCTTGTCGACGTCACTGCCCGTCGAGACACAGGTCACGATGTTGCGGACGATTGCGGGGCTCGAAGCGGTCGATGTCGTCGTGCCCGGCTATGCCGTTGAATATGATTACCTCGACCCGCGCGCGCTCGATCACGGGTTAGGGCTGCCCGCCCTGCCGGGGTTGTTCTGTGCAGGGCAGATCAACGGTACGACCGGCTATGAAGAAGCAGCCGCACAGGGGCTGGTCGCGGGGGTTAATGCCGCCGCCCATGCGCGCGGGACCGTCCCATTGAGGCTCGGTCGCGAGCAAAGTTATATTGGCGTGATGATCGACGACCTTGTTTTGCAGGGCGCAACCGAGCCTTACCGGATGCTGACCTCGCGCGCTGAATACCGGCTTGCGCTGCGCGCGGACAATGCGCCAACACGGTTGACCGAGGTTGGTGTCACGACCGGTTGCGTCGGGGAAGATCGGCAAAGCTGGTGGACGAAGCGTAGCGCCGATCTCAACCGCGCCCATGCCGGTGCCTTGGATGTTCCCGCTGACGTCGCGGCTGAAGTTGCTGTCGATGCTCAATATGCGCCGTACCTGATCCGGCAAGAATCGGAGCGCCGAAGCCTCGCGGCGAGCGACGGGTTACAACTCGCCGACGATCTCGCTTGGGCAAATATCCCCGGTCTATCGAACGAAATGGTTGAGCGCTTGACCCGCGCATCTCCGCGCACGCTAGGCGAAGCAAGGCGGGTGCGTGGTGTCACCCCGGCGGCACTCGCGGCGATTATGGTGACGGCCAAGCGCGCTCATGGATGAGGATGAAGCGAAGGCCTGGCTGGCTGATCTGGGTGTTTCACGTGAAACACGCGAACGGCTCGACCATTTTGTTGGGTTACTTCGAGAAGAAAATGCGCGGCAGAATTTAGTTAGCGCCGCCAGCCTAGACCGAGTTTACGTTCGGCACATCGTCGATTCGGTTCAGCTCTGGCGGCTCGCACCCGACGCAAAATCGTGGCTCGATCTAGGCAGCGGGGCAGGGCTGCCGGGACTGATCCTCGCCATATTATCGGATGCGCCGGTCATACTTGTCGAGTCGCGCCGCCTCCGTGCGGATTGGCTGCAACGCGCCGCCGATACCCTGCGACTCGGCCATGTCGGGGTCGAGTCGACACAGTTGGAGCTGGTGAAAGCGTTCCCCGCTGCTGTCATCACCGCCCGGGCGTTTGCGCCGCTCCCCAAGCTTTTCACCCTTGCCCACAGGTTTTCCACAGAAGAAACGCTGTGGATCCTGCCAAAGGGGCGTTCCGCGGCGGAAGAACTGGCGTCGGTAGCGACGACGTGGCACGGTCGGTTTCATATGGAACCCAGCGTCACAGATCCCGACAGCGCGATCATCATTGCGCGCGGCGTCAAACCCCGGTCGAAGACTGGCGGGGTGCAGCGGTGATTACGATTTGTGTCGCGAACCAAAAGGGTGGCGTCGGCAAGACGACAACAGCCATCAATGTCGGCACCGCTCTCGCCGCAATGGGCTGGCGCACCTTGCTGATCGACCTCGATCCGCAGGGGAATGCTTCGACCGGACTCGGTGTGCATCATTCGGAACGAATCCGGTCAAGCTACGAATTGCTGACCGGCGATTGCACAATGGCCGAGGCGGTGATCGCTACAAAGGTGCCCGGTCTCGACCTGATCGCGGCGACAGTAGATTTGTCGGGGGCGGAGATCGAGCTGGTCGATTACGAGAACCGCACCGACCGGTTGCGTCTTGCGCTCGGTGAGGCAGCGGATGCGCGCTGGGATATTTGCCTCATCGATTGTCCGCCGTCGCTGGGGCTGCTGACGATCAACGCGATGGTCGCCGCGCAGTCGCTGCTGGTGCCATTGCAGTGCGAATTCTTCGCGCTGGAGGGGCTGTCGCAATTGCTCCAGACCATCGAGCGCATCCGCGCCAAGTTCAATCCGACGCTCGGTATCCTCGGAGTCGCGCTGACAATGTACGACCGGCGCAACCGCCTGACCGAACAGGTCGCGCAGGATGTCCGTGCGTGTCTGGGCAGTGCGGTCTTCACGACTGTCATTCCGCGAAATGTTCGCTTGTCCGAAGCCCCAAGCCATGGCTTGCCCGCGCTGATCTACGACATGCGTTGTTCTGGCTCGGAGGCCTATATGGCGCTTTCACGCGAACTGCTCGGGCGGCTGCCGCCGCTTGCTCAGGCGGAGGCGGCATGAGTGACAACATCGAATCGATTGTCCCCAAGCGTCGTTCGCCCGGCCTCGGGCGCGGACTCTCGGCGCTGCTCGGCGATGCAACGCCAGTCGAGACGAACCGCTCCGATGGCGTACGCGAAATCGCGATTGCCGATATCGCCCCGCATCCCGGCCAGCCGCGCCGCCACTTCGACGACGAGGCGCTGGCCGAGCTCGCCGCGTCTATCGGCACGCGCGGGGTGCTCCAGCCCATTGTCGTGCGCCCTGTCGGTGACCGATACCAGATCGTTGCGGGCGAACGCCGCTGGCGCGCGGCACAGGCAGCGCGGCTGCACAGCATTCCCGCCATCGTCCGCGTGTTCGACGAAGGGACGACGCTCGAAATCGCGCTGATCGAAAATATCCAGCGCGAGCAGCTCAATGCTATCGAGGAAGGCGAAGCATACCGTCGTTTGATCGACCAGCACGGCCACAGCGCCGATGCACTGGGTAAGCTCCTCCACAAGTCGCGCAGCCACATCGCCAATCTCATGCGGCTGGTCGATCTGCCCGGACCGGTGCGGGCGCTGATCGCTGGCGGTCGCCTGCAAATGGGCCATGCCCGCGCGCTGATTGGTTATGACGGTGCGGAAGAACTTGCCGAGCGGGTTGTCGCCGAAGGACTGTCGGTCCGCGCGGTCGAAGCCATTGTAAAGAAATCGAAAAAACCCGCGTCTATCGAATGTAAATCGATGCCGGAGCGGGGATCGAACGCCGATATCGCGCTGCTCGAACGGCAATTGGGCGATCTGCTCGGCCTGAAAGTGGCGATCAGCCATAAGGGCGGAGCCGGGACGGTGAACGTGTCATACGCCACGCTCGACCAGCTCGATATGGTCTGCCAGCGCCTCAGCGGCGGACCGGTTTAACGCCTAGCGCCGCCGCGCGGCCGCCCGCGCCATGCCGAGCATCGCGGCATGGGCGAGTACCTCTCCCGCTGTTCCCGGCATCTTCACCGCTGCTTCGGCTTCCATCGCCAGCCGGTGTGCCGTCGCTGCTGCTTCGGGCGACCAATGCTTCGATTCGCGTTCGACGGTGTCCATCTCGCGCTTGGCCCCGCGCGGCATTTGCCCGCCGCGCCGTGCCGACAATGAACGCGCAATCATCAGGGCGCGCCGGTTGACCGCGCGCAGGCCGGGGATGACGTCGACCGCCGCATCGCCCGAAACCTCCTGTGCCAGTTCGGCAACCTTGCCGTCGAACAGCGCATCGACGGTGTCCCACGCCTCGCGCACATCGACGGCTGCGCCAACCGCTTCGATATCAGCGCGTTCGACGGCGCGGGGGCGGTCGGGCGACGCATCGACGTAAAGCGCCAGTTTTTCGAGCTCGCGCATCATCAGCGCACGATCGCCTTTCGTTGCCTCCGCAAGCAAGCGCGCGGCGTCGGGGCTGAGTCGGACGCCCATGACGCGACCGGTCTGCGTCGCAATCGCATCGGCTTTTTGTCCCTCGGGCTTCCAACTCTGGAAGGCGAGCACCCGCCGATCGTCGAGCGCCAGTTTCAGCAGTGCCGATGTCTTGGGCAGATTGCCTGCGACCAGCACGGCGGGGCACCCCTCGGGCGCGTCGAGCAACGCCTCGACCGCGCGCAGGCACTCATCGCCGCCCGTCACGCGAATCCAGCGCGCGCCGCCGAACATCGTGATCGCGGTCGCCTCGTCGGGCAGTCGCGCCGGGTCTTCCTTGAGCGTCGCGCCGTCGAGGTCCACCCGTTCGGCATCGGCACCCATCGCGGCGGCGAGTCGGTCGGCCAGCGCGCGCGATCCTGCTTCGTCGGGGCCGTAGAGCAGGGCGAGCTTGCAGTCGGGTCCGGGCTTATCGAGCGCCCGCTCGATCTTGGCCGCGTCGGCCTTCACTTGTCCGTCTGGACGGGCGTTTCAGCCGTCCGCTTGGCGTAGAGCGCGACACGCGACACGATCTGGTCGGCGACCACGCCGGTCAGACGCTCCAAAGCGGTATTTTCGGCGGCAATCGTCGCATAGTCGGAACTGACGACGTCGATGCCCGCGTCGGACCCCGCGGTCGCGTCGAGTACCGTCTGCCCGGTCGCGGTCTCGACGAGCTGATAGCGCGCGCGCAACGTCCGCCGCTCGCGCGTCACCGCATCGTCGCGGCGCACGCCGAATCCGGTGATCTTGTCGTCGAGTTCGACCTTCAGGCTGTAACGCGGGCTGCCCGCCGCCTGGATACGGTCGGCAAGCGCGGCTTGCATCAGCCAGCCCGCCTTGCCCTCGATGGGCGCGACCGAAACGCCCACCAGCGTCCTCGCGACGGGGCCAGCATTGCCGCCCGAATAGAGCGGCTGGAGGCCGCATCCGGCGAGCAAGGTGAAGGCGGCAAGAGCGAGTCCCCATTTTGGGGACAGTCTTTGAGAATGCAGCTCAGACTGAGAATTCACTCTCGAAGACTGTCCCCAAAATGGGGCGGCAGGGCGCGACGGCTGGGTCATGCCACCAGATTGACCAAGCGGTCGGGCACGACAATCACTTTCTTTGGCGCCGCGCCCGCGAGGATCGCCAATACCTTGGTATTGGTGACCGCGAGGCGCTCCATTTCGACCTTGTCGGTGCCCTTGGCGACCGTGATCGTGTCGCGCAACTTGCCGTTGACCTGCAGCGCGACTGTCACCGAATCCTCGATCAGCAGTGCCGGGTCGGCCTCGGGCCAAGGCGCATCGGCGACCAAGCCCGACAGCCCGCGCGCGGCCCAAGCCTCCTCGGCCAGATGCGGCAACATCGGTGCGATCAGGCGGATCAAGGTCTCAATGGCGATGTCACGCGAGGCCGAAGGCTGCGCCTTTTCGATGGCATTGGCGAGTTCGTGGACCTTGGCGACCGCCTTGTTGAAACCGAGGCCATCGATATCCGCGCCGATGCCCGCGATGGCGCGGTGCAGCGCGCGGTCGATGCCTAAATCTATTCCTCCCCGGGACGGGGAGGTGGCAGCCCCCTTGGGCTGACGGAGGGGGGCTTCGACGGTCGATTCGCTCGTGCTCTGAGCCCCCTCCGTCGGCTGCGCCGCCACCTCCCCGTTCCGGGGAGGAATTTGTTCAAACAGTCGCCACAGCCGCTGCACAAAGCGCCACGTCCCCTCAATCCCGCTCTCGCTCCACGGCAAATCGCGCTCGGGCGGCGAGTCGGACAGCATGAACCAGCGTACCGCGTCGGCGCCGTAATGATCGAACATCGGTTCGGGATCGACCGTGTTCTTCTTCGATTTCGACATCTTCTCGACGCGTCCGCGGTGGACGCTATCGACGCCGACGTCTTCCGAAGTTGCAAACTCCTGTTCAAGGAGCGGGCAGCTCAAGCTTCCATCGGCCGCAGTAACAATGTCGGACTCCGACAACCATCGCGTTCCCCACGAAATATGGTCAGGAAACTTTTCAAACGCCTCGGTTCTAGTCAGTTTCCCTTGGAAAATGAGGTTGATGATCTCGGACTGCCTTGGGCCTGCGATGAACTTTAGTCGCCCATAGTAAGCTTCTTTTGTCACCATCCCCTGCGTGAACAGCCCGGTGAACGGCTCGGTGATCCCGATCTTGCCGATCCGGTGCAGCGCCCGCGTCCAGAAGCGCGCATAGAGCAGGTGGAGGATCGCATGTTCGACGCCGCCGATATATTGCCCGACCGGCAACCAGCTTTCGGCCTCTGCTCGGTCGAACGGCTTGTCCTTGGGCTGGCTGGCGAAGCGGATAAAATACCACGACGAATCGGCAAAGGTGTCGAGCGTGTCGGTCTCGCGTCGTGCCGGTTCGTTGCAATTGGGGCAGGAGACGTTCTTCCATGTCGGGTGGCGGTCGAGCGGGTTGCCGGGGATGTCGAAGGTCACATCCTCGGGCAGGACGACCGGCAATTGCGCGCGCGGCACCGGCATCACGCCGCAGAAGTCGCAATGAATGATCGGGATTGGTGTCCCCCAATAGCGTTGCCGCGACACGCCCCAGTCGCGCAGCCGGTATTGTGTCTGCCCCTCGCCCCAGCCCGCGCGTTCGGCGCGCGCGATGACGGCGGCCTTGGCGTCGGCAATGCTCATCCCGTCGATGAAGCCCGAATTGACGATGGGGCCATCGCCGCCGAACGCGACCTTGCCCCGAAAATAGGGATCGACGATCTCACCATCCGCCACAACGCGCTTCACCGGCAGTTCGTACTTCCGCGCAAAATCCAGATCGCGCTGGTCGTGCGCGGGGACGCCCATCACCGCGCCCGTGCCATAGTCCATCAGCACGAAATTGGCGACGAAGACGGGCAGCTTCTCGCCCGGGATCAGCGGATGATTGACGGTCAGCCCGGTGTCGAAACCCAGCTTTTCCGCCGTTTCGATCTCGGCGGCGGTGGTGCCGCCCTTGCGGCATTCCTCGATGAACACCTCAAGCGCATGCCGCCGCGCTGCCATTTCCTGTGCAATGGCATGGTCGCAGGCGATGGCGAGAAAGCTCGCGCCGAAAATCGTGTCGGGGCGGGTGGAGTAAACGTCGATGCTGTCGCTGCCGTCGGTCAGATCGAAGCGGAGCCGCACGCCCTTCGACTTGCCGATCCAGTTTTCCTGCATCAGCCGGACCTTGTCGGGCCATTGGTCGAGGCTGTCCAAGCCGTCCAGCAGTTCCTCGGCGAAGTCGGTGATCTTGAGGAACCACTGGCTCAATTTGCGCTTCTCGACCAGCGCGCCCGAGCGCCAGCCGCGCCCGTCGATGACCTGCTCATTGGCGAGCACGGTCATGTCGACCGGATCCCAGTTGACCGCCGATTCCTTACGATAGACGAGTCCTGCCTGGTACAGATCAAGGAACAGCGCCTGTTCGTGGCCGTAATAATCCGGCTCGCACGTCGCCAGTTCGCGGCTCCAGTCAATGGCGAGACCCAGCCGTTTCAGCTGCGCGCGCATCGCTGCGATATTGGCGCGCGTCCAGTCGCCCGGATGGACCTTGCGCTCCATCGCGGCGTTTTCGGCGGGCATCCCGAACGCATCCCACCCCATCGGGTGGAGTACCTCATGCCCGGTCATCCGCTTGTAGCGCGCGAGCACGTCGCCCATCGCGTAATTGCGGACATGGCCCATGTGAATGCGCCCCGACGGATAGGGAAACATCTCGAGGATATAGGCGCGGGGTTTGGGGCTGGCCGAATCGGCAGCGAAGGATTGCCGCTTGTCCCACTCGGCCTGCCAGTGCGCGTCCGCCTTGAGCGGGTTGAAGCGCGTATTAGTCATGGCTGGATCAGCCAGCCATAGCATTCCGGCGCAGGTCGCGGGCCTTGGTCAGGATGATATCTTCAAGTTTTTGCACGGTCGCGGCCTGTACCGGCACGTCGATCCAGCCGCCGCCCTGTGACACTTGGCGCGAGGCGGCGACACGGACGGCATCGGCGCGCAAATCCTGATCGAGGATCGTCACGGTCAGCTTCATCCGTTCGCCGGGCGAATTGGGGTTCGCATACCAGTCGGTGACGATGACGCCGCCGTTCGAGTCGGTCTGGACCAGCGGCATGAAGCTGACGGTGTCGAGCGCAGCGCGCCACAAATAGCTGTTGATACCGATTGTCGTCGTGCGCGATGCGGCGAGATCGGCGACGCGGCCTGGCTTATCTTTTTTGCCACAGGCAGCGAGCGGGGCGATCAGGATCATCGCAGCGAAGAGGGAACGGCGGATCATGGGTCGATATGTCCTTGGGCGGGCGGGGGCATGAAGCTGCCTATGAGCGATAGTGCGCTATCGCCCCGCCCGCAAGCGGGGCATCGTCGCCGCGAATTCTCGACAAATCCGGTAAATCAATCGCTGTAAACAATATATTGTGTGTGCATGGTGCAACAGCGGCGCAATAAACGACGATCAGGGGTAGAACCGAATCATACGCGGCCTATGTTAGGTGTCGTAAAAAAACAGGGGTTTCGAGTCGTATAATGGCGCAGGGGCGGATTTTGACAGTTTTGGCAGGGGGCGTAGTGATTGCGTCGCTCGCAATGCTGTCGCCTGCCTTTGGTGCCTCGGCTGGTGTCGCATCGCCCCGGGCACCGCTGGCGGCTTCCTTACGCGAAGGGATCGGGGCGTTCACGCCTGCTGCCACCGATGCGCGGCTTGCCGTCGCTCTGTCGCGTTCGGGCCTGTCGAGCAGCGGGTTCCGCTTCACGCCCGCGTCGTCGATCCGGCTGAATCGTTCGGTGACGGTCGCTGTGCGCGCCCGCTCGAACCGTCCGGACAGCATGGGCGACCAAGCCAGTCTTGTCCGGCCTGCCACCGCGTCGATTGCGCCGATTGCCTATAATCTGGGTGCGGCGGTCGGCTGGCGGAAATTCGCGGTATCGGGCGACATGCAGAAACTCGATCTGGCCGGCCTTGGGCGGCGCGAAAGCGTCGACGTCGGGGTCAGCTACACCAACAAGCGCCTGACGACGCGGGTACAAGTTGCTGCCGACCGCGCGACGGGACCGGCGGCACGGTCGATCCTTGGCGGGTCGGGCGTCTCGGTCGATTTCGGCAGTTCCTACGCGCTGACGCGTAACCTCGATGTGACGGCAGGCGTGCGCTATCGCGCCGACCGCGACCGGTTGCTGCCGCAGACCGATACCCGCCGCGACAGCCAGGCGGTCTATGTCGGGACCGCGATCCGCTTCTAACGAGGCGCAAAAGCTTCGACGGCGTCCAAGCGATGCAGCTTCGTTGAATTTAGCTTCTTGAACCGCGTGGCTTTACGTTATCGGCGCGCCAGTCTCTAGGCGAGCATTGTGTCGAGACTGGCGGCCTTAGTCTTGATCTGTGCCAGGCGATGCGGCCACGGCTATCCCTTCGCCTTCAGCGTCTTCGACACTGCGAACCCGTGCTTCTCCAGCCCCGCGACGATCTTCTTCGCGCCTTCGAGGTCGCCCCAGAACATCGGCCCGCCGCGATAGATCGGCCAGCCATAGCCATAGATCCAGACGACATCGATGTCGCTGGCGCGCTGGGCCTTGCCTTCCTCGAGGATCAGATAGCCCTCGTTGACCATCGGGTAGAGGGTGCGTTCGACGATTTCCTCGTCGCTGATTTCGCGTTTCGGCAGGTTCGACTTGGCGGCGAATTCGTCGATGATTTTCTGCGTTTCGGCGCTCGGCGTCGGGTTGCGCTTTTCGTCGTAATCATAATAGCCCTTGCCGGTCTTTTGCCCCCAGCGACCGACGGCGGCGAGCGCGTCGCGGACGTTTTCGATGCGCGTCGGATCGCGGTGCCAGCCGATGTCGACCCCGGCGAGGTCGGCCATCTGGAACGGGCCCATCGGCATGCCGAAATCGACATGGACCTTATCGATCTGCTGCGGCGTCGCGCCTTCCATCAGCAGTTTGTTCGCCTCGACCTGGCGCGGCATCAGCATGCGGTTGCCGATGAAGCCGTGGCAGACGCCGGCGACGACCGCGACCTTGCCGATTTTCTTGGCGAGACCCATCGCGGTCATCAGCGCGTCGGGCGCAGTCTTTTCACCGCGCACAACTTCCAAGAGCTTCATGACATTGGCGGGCGAGAAGAAGTGCATGCCGAGTACGTCGTGCGGACGCGACGTGCTCGCGGCGATCTCGTCAATGTCGAGGTAGGACGTGTTCGACGCGAGGATCGCGCCGGGCTTGCAGATCTTGTCGAGCCTGCCGAAGATTTCCTTCTTGATCTCCATCTGCTCGAACACCGCCTCGATGATGAGGTCGCAATCGGCGAGGTCTTCGAGGCTGAGCGTCGGCTTCAACGCGGCCATGGCGGCTTCGACCTGTTCGGGCTTCATGCGGCCCTTGGCTGCCGTCGCCTCGTAATTCTTGCGGATGATGCCGGTGCCCTTGTCGAGCGCTTCCTGCTTCATTTCGACAATGGTGACGGGGATGCCGGCGCTCAGGAAGTTCATGCTGATGCCGCCGCCCATCGTGCCTGCGCCGATGACGCCGACGCGCTTGATCTCGCGCGGCTGGACGTCCGGGCCGATGCCGTCGATTTTCTGTGCCTGACGTTCGGCAAAGAAGATGTGCCGCTGCGCGGCGGACTGCGCGCCCATCATCAGCTTGAAGAATTCCTGTCGCTCGAAGGCGATTCCCTCGTCGAACGACAGGCGCGTTGCCGCCTCGACACACGCGATGTTGGCGGCGGGCGCGTCAAAGCCACGGTTCTTGCGGGCGTTGGCCTTGGCATAAGTTTCGATGCTGGCAGGGTCGCCCTTGACCGGCAGATTGCGGGTCGGGCGCGGCCCCTTGGCGATACATTCCTTGGCAAAGGCGAGCGCGTCGGCGACCAGCGTGTCCTCGCCCGCTAGCTTGTCGATCAGACCGACTTCGAGTGCTTTCGCGGCGCTGATCGGCGCGCCGCCCGCGCACATTTCGACGGCGGTTTCGATGCCAGCGGTGCGTGGCAGGCGCTGCGTGCCGCCAGCGCCGGGGAGCAGGCCGAGTTTGACTTCGGGCGTGCCGATTTTTGCCGAGGGGACGGCGATCCGGTAATGGCAGCCGAGCGTGACTTCGCAGCCACCGCCGAGCGCGGTGCCGTGGATCGCGGCGATCACGGGCTTGGAACACGCCTCGATCGTGTCGACGACTTCGGGCAGCATCGGCATGACCGGCGGCTTGGTGAATTCGGTAATGTCGGCCCCGGCAAAGAACGTGCGACCGTCGCAGCGGATGACGACGGCCTTCACCGCGTCATTGGCGAGCGCTTCCTTGATCCCTGCGTCGAGACCGATCCGGACGGCGGCCCCCAGCGCGTTGACCGGCGGGTTGTTGCTGGTGATGACGAGGATGTCGCCGTGAATTTCGGTGGTGATCGGGCTGTCGGTCATTTTTCTCTCTCTCCGAAAGGTCAGCCGATAAGGGCCGAATAAAGCATTGTCTTGATTTCGCGGCGCACGGGGTAGGCGCTCGACGGCATCAATTGGGTCATGAAAATCATGATCACGTCGTCGACCGGATCTACGAAGAACGCGGTCGAGAACATGCCGCCCCAGTAGAGTTCGCCAGTGTTGCAATGCGTCATCGTCGCGGGCGCATCGATGACCGTGCCGAAGCCTAGGCCGAAGCCCATGCCGGCGTTTTCGGCCTCGCTGAACAGCGACTTCGACATTTGCGTCAGGTCGCCGCCGCCGGGCAGGTGGTTCGCGGTCATCAGCTTCATTGTGTGCGGCGAGACGATGCGCGCGCCGTCGAGTTCGCCGCCATTAAGCAGCATCCGAGCAAAGCGGTGGTAGTCGGTGAGCGTCGAGGTGAGGCCGCCGCCGCCGGAGAAATAGCCGGGTGCCTTTGCCCAAGCCGAATTTGCGCCGGGGTCGAACATCTTCATCCGCTTGACCGGATCCCAGACGTAGCAGTCGGGCAGCCGGTCGAGCTTATCGCCGGGCACGACGAACTGCGTGTCGACCATACCGAGCGGCGCGAAAATGTGGTCGGCAAAATAGTCGGACAGGTTTTGACCCGACAATTTTTCGACAACCGCGCCGAGGATGTCAGTCGACACCGAATAATTCCACGCCGTGCCGGGATCGAATTCGAGCGGGAGGCTGGCAACTTCCCAGACGAACGAGTCGATGGGGCCGCTGTCCATGCGCTCGAAGCCCAATTTGCGGTAGGCGGCGTCGATATTGCTGCGTTCCTGAAAGCTGTAGGTCAGCCCCGAGGTGTGGCGCAGCAGGTCGATCATGCGGATGGGCGACGCGGGCGGGCGGGTGATGAACGGCGTATTGCCGCCCCCGCTGACGAACACGCCGGTCTTGGCGAAGTCGGGCAGGACTTTGGACACCGGATCGCTGAGCGCGATGCGGCCCTGCTCGACCAACTGCATGAACGCGATCGAGGTGACCGGCTTGGTCATCGAGGCGATCCGGAAAATCGCGTCGGTCTTCAGCGGTTCGCCGGGACGGGCGTCGCCCATGACTGAGAGATGCGCGACCTCATCGCCGCGTCCGATCAGCAGTGCTGCGTGCGGGAAGCGGCCGCCGTCGATATATTTTGCCTTCAGATGCGCGTCGATGCGGGCGAGGCGTTCGGTATCGAAGCCGAGGTCGTGGGGGTCGGAAAGGGTGGGAAGAGTGCTCATAGCCCCTCCCCCTCGGGGGAGGGGTTGGGGTGGGGAACGCCCTTGAACGACAGATCGGTGCTAGTGGACAAAGACTGCCCCACCCCAACCCCTCCCCTGAAGGGGAGGGGCTTTAAGACGCTCAAATCCCTCACCCTAACTCCCCCACAATCGCCTCGGCCTTGGCGAATAGCGCCCGGTCGATCGCCAGTCCGCTTGCTTTGGCATTGTCGCTGACCTGATCAGGCCGCGATGCGCCAACAATGGCCGCCGCAACATTGGGTTCGCGTAGCACCCAGGCGAGCGCGAATTGCGCGAGGGTGCAGCCTGCCTCTTCCGCGAGCGGGGCGAGTTTTGCGACTGCTTCCAGCACCGGCGGTTCGAGAAACCTGCCGATGAACCCGCCCATGGCATCGCTCGTCGCGCGGCTGCCCTCGGGGACCGGCGCGCCGGGCCTGTACTTGCCGGTCAGCACACCCTGCGCGAGCGGCGACCAGACGATTTGCGAAATGCCATTCGCGGCGCACAGCGGAATGACCTTCGCCTCGGGCCGCCGCCACAGCATCGAATATTGCGGCTGAGAGGAGACGAACTTCACGGTGTTCGGCACTGCCAGCGCGTCCGTGATGTTCTGCGGCGACCATTCCGAAAAGCCGATGGCGCGCGCCTTGCCTTGGCGGACGACCTCGCTCAGCGCGTCCATTGTCTCGGCGATCGGGGTGTCATTGTCGTAGCGGTGGCACTGGTAGAGGTCGATATAGTCGGTCTGCAGCCGCGCGAGGCTGGCGTCGATCTGCTTGAATATCTGCGCGCGGCTCAACCCCTTGTCGGTGTCCGTCATCGGAAAGAACAGCTTGGTTGCCATGACATAGCTGTCGCGTGGACGTCCCTTCAGCGCGTCGCCGAGAAATGTCTCTGCCGCACCGCGCCCGTAAATGTTGGCGGTGTCGATGAAGTTGATCCCTTCGTCGAACGCGCGGTCGAGACAGGCGCGCGCCGAATCTGCCTCCACGCCGACGCCATAGGTCAGCCAGCTGCCTAGGCAGATTTCGGAAACGGAAAAGCCGCTGTCGCCGAGCTCACGAAACTTCATACCGCAGTCCTTCCTGTCATCTGGCGCGTCACGGGGTGCGAGCTCGACAGGCCACCATCGACGGCGATGGCCTGTCCGTTGACGTAGCTCGACTGGTCGGACGCAAGGAACAAGGCAACGTTGGCGAGCTCGACCGGTTGCGCGGCGCGGCGCAGCGGATTGAGGCGGCCGATCTTTTCCTCGACGCCTTTGTCGCGGGCATAGTCGAACGTAGGCTTGGTCATGCCGGTTTCGGTGAGTCCGGGGCAGATCGCGTTCACGCGCACGCCGGTGTCGCTGAGTTGTTGGGCAGAGGTCTGGGCCAGATTGATGACGCCCGCCTTCGACGCCGAATAGCTGGGGCCGCCTGCGCCCGAACGAATCCCCGCGACACTGGCGGTCAGGATGATCGATCCGCCGCGCCCCTGATCCCACATGCGTTTCCCCGCATGTTTCACCATGAGCATCGGGCCGATCAGGTTGACGCGCAGCACTTCGGCCATGTGTTCGGGTGTCGTTTCGAAGACGCCTTCCATGCCGCCCGAAATGCCCGCATTGGCAAAGGCGATGTCGATGCCGCCGTAGGACGAGATGGCGGTAGCGACCATCTTGGCAACATCACCTTCGATGCCTGCATCCATCTGCATCGCAGTGACGGTGCCGCCTGCTTCGGTGACAAGTTTGGCGGTCTCATGAACGCTGTCGGCCTTGTCGCCGATGACGAGCTTTGCGCCTTCTTGTGCGAATAGGAGCGCCGACGCACGGCCGATGCCTGAGCCCGCGCCCGTGATAATCGCGACTTTGCCAGCCAGCGTCATACGACAACACCTCCGTCGATCACCAATGTCTGGCCGGTCATGAAGCTCGACGCCTCGGAGGCGAGGTAGACCGCCGCGCCTGAAATCTCATGCGGCTCGCCGATGCGGCCTAGACACGCGCTCGACGTCGAGTGCTTCAGATTCTCGGGATTTTCCCACAGGCCGCGCGCGAAGTCGGTTTTCACGAGACCCGGCGCGATGCAGTTGATGCGGACGTTGTGCGGGCCGAACTCGCGGGCGAGGTTCCGACACATCGCGATATCGGCGGCTTTGGTGATACCGTACGCACCGATGATCGGGGTGCCGCGCAGGCCGCCGATCGACGAAATCAGGATGATCGACCCTGATTTGCGCTCGATCATGTCGGGCGCGACCATCTGGATCAGCCAGTGCTGCGACACGATATTATGGTCGAGCGTCTTGCGGAACTGCTCGTCGGTGATCGTCGCCATCGGCCCGTAGTGCGGGTTCGATGCTGCGTTGCAGACGAGGACGTCGATTTTGCCGAACGCGGTCCGCCCCGCATCGACCATCGCTTGCAACGATTCTTTCGACGACAATGACGAGGCGACCGCGATGGCTGCCCCTAGATGCTTTGCATTGATCGCAGCGGCGACCTCTTCGCAGGGGCCGATGTTGCGGCTGGTGATCACCACTTTTGCACCGTGGTCGGCCAGTTCGTGCGCGATGGCCTCACCGATGCCGCGTGACGATCCGGTGACGATCGCGACCTTGCCGGTCATATCGAACTGGCTCATGCGCCTGCTTCCTTTGCAAAATTCCACGCCCGTTCGGCGAGATAGGGGATGCGCGTCGCCATTTCGGCGGCGTGTGCGGAAGACGCGGTGCCGTCGATGACGCGCTTCTTGATGCCCTGCACGATGCTGGCGAGGCGAAAGAGGCCGAAGGCGAAATACCATTCAAGCTGCGGCACGCCGTCGCGTCCCGTCGCGGCGCAATAGCGCGCGACGGCCTGTTCGAGCGTCGGGATGCCGAGCGCGGGCAGGTCGAGCCCGGCGAGGCCCGCGCGGTTATCGGCCGGGGTCAGCCAGTTCATCATCAGATAGCTAAAATCGGCGAGCGGATCGCCGGTGGTCGAGAGTTCCCAGTCGAGCACCGCGATCACTTTGGGTGCGGTCGCATCGAAAATCATGTTGTCGATGCGGTAATCGCCGTGAACGATGGTCGTGCGGGTCTGTTCAGGGATGGTGCGCGCCAGATACTCGATCAGCGCTTCCATATCGGGCATCGTCTCGGGCTCGGCGGCGCGGTATTGCTTGGTCCAGCGGCCGACCTGGCGCTCGAAATAATTGCCGGGTTTGCCGAAGTCGCCCAGCCCCGCGGCAACATGATCGACATTGTGGAGTGCGGCCAGCGTGTCGATCATCGCGTTATAGGTGTCGGTGCGTTGGGCAGGGGTCAGGTCGGGCAATGCGCCGTCCCAGATCGTGCGCCCCTCGATCATGGCCATGACGTAGAACCAGGTGCCGAGGACGCTGTCGTCGGTGCACAGGCCATAGGGTTTCGCGACGGGGAAGCCGGTCGGATGAAGGCCCGCGATCACCGCAAATTCGCGATCGACGGCGTGTGCGCTGGGGAGCAGCGGGCCGAACGGCTTGCGGCGCAGGACATAGCTGCCCGAGGGGCTGTCGAGGCGGTAGGTCGGGTTCGACTGACCCCCTGCGAACTTGCGGACAGTGACGGGGCCGGTGAAGCCGGAGACGTTCGTGCTCATCCAGTCGGCGAGTTTTTCCGCGTCGAGGATGTCCTGTCCGGTCGGTTCGACCGTGCCGACAAAGTCCTGCTCGGCGTTCATTTAATCCTCCCCCAAGCGAAGACTTGGGGGAGGGGGACCATGCGAAGCATGGTGGAGGGGCGGCTAGTATCCCGACACTTGCCCTGCATCGTGGGCAGCGCTCGCCCCTCCACCACGCCCTGCGGGCGCGGTCCCCCTCCCCTGCGTCTGCGCGCAGTGGAGGATCTATTGATCGGTCCGCCCATCAAAACACCACCACGGTCCGCACGCTGTCCCCGGCGCGCAGGTCGTCGAATGCTTCGTTGATCGCGGTTAGCGGCACGCGCTTGGCGATGATCGTGTCGAGATCGAGATGCCCTCGCAGATAGAAATCGACGAGGCGGGGAATGTCGACGGGGAAGCGGTTCGCGCCCATCAGTGCGCCTTGCAGTTTCTTACCGCCGAGCAGGTCCATCGCGCCGAGGCCGACCTTGTGGCCGAGCGGCATCATGCCGAGGATCGTCGCCGTGCCACCGCGTTTGAGGGTGGCAACAGCTAGGTCGCCCGAGGCGGGACGTCCGACCGCTTCGATGGCGTGATCGACGCCGCCTTTGGTCAGTTCGACGACTTGTTTGCCCGCGTCATCGGCGCTGGCATCGACGGTGTCGGTCGCGCCGAGCTTCATGGCGAGTTCGCGTTTTTCGGCGACAGGGTCGCACGCAATGATGCGGCCCGCCCCGGCGATCTTCGCGGCATTAACCGCTGCGAGGCCGACGCCGCCGCACCCGACGATGCACACTGTGTCGCCGGGGGTGACGTCGGCGGCGTGAAACACCGCGCCTGCACCCGTCACCACGGCACAGCCGAGGATCGCAGCGCGGTCGAGCGGCATGTCGGGGTCGATGCGGACGCAGGCGTGCTCGTGTATGAGCATCATTTCGGCATAGGCCGACAGGTTGAGCATTTGCGCGACGGCACTGCCATCGGCCTCGCGGGTCAGGCGCGGCGGCTCGTCCTTACCGCGCCGCGTGTCCGCGCCGAGGCAAAGCGACATGCGACCGGTCACGCAGAATTCGCACTGGCCGCAGAAGGCGGACAGGCAGGTGACGACCGCGTCGCCGACTTTGACGGTGCGGACTTCGCTGCCGACGGCCTCGACGATGCCCGCTGCTTCATGGCCGGGAATGCACGGCATCGCGTGCGGGTAGGCACCGTCGACGAAGTGCAGGTCGCTGCGGCAGACCCCGCAAGCAACAGTGCGGATCAGAACTTCGTGCGCGCGCGGGGCATCGACGCGGATATCCTCGATAACGAGGGGGGTGTTCGCGGCGGAGAGGACGGCGGCGCGCACTAAATCCTCCCCCAAGCGAAGACTTGGGGGAGGGGGGCCATGCGAAGCATGGTGGAGGGGCGGGCGCTTCCGCAGCCGGCGCTCGTTCTCGTGGAGAGCGCTCGCTCCTCCACCACGCCCTGCGGGCGCGGTCCCCCTCCCCTGCGTCTGCGCGCAGGGGAGGATTTCATCTGCTCAATCAGCACGATACTTCCCGAATTCCAGCCGCGCGATGGCGCGGTTGTGGACTTCGTCGGGGCCGTCGGCCAACCGCAGCGTACGCTGGTGGGCGTACGCCATCGCCAGCCCTGCATCCTCCGAAACGCCTGCCCCGCCGTACGCCTGGATCGCGTCGTCAATGATCCGCAGCGCCATATTGGGTGCTGCAACCTTGATCATCGCAATCTCCGTCTGCGCGGCCTTGTTGCCGGCCTTGTCCATCATGTCGGCGGCTTTGAGGCAGAGCAGGCGGCACATTTCGATGTCGGTTCGTGCGGCGGCAACCCGCTGTTCCCAGATCGAGTGGCTGGCGATGGTTTTGCCGAAGGCGACACGCGACAGCAGGCGCTTGGTCATCTTCTCGAGCGCGACTTCGGCGACCCCGATCGTCCGCATACAGTGATGGATGCGGCCCGGTCCGAGCCGTCCCTGCGCGATTTCGAACCCGCGTCCTTCGCCGAGCAGCATGTTGCTCGCGGGGATACGGACGTCTTTCAGTTCGATTTCCATATGGCCGTGCGGCGCGTCGTCATAACCGAAAACCGGCAGATGGCGGAGGATGTTCACGCCCGGCGCGTCGAGTTCCATGAGGACCATCGATTGCTGCGAATGGCGCTGCGCCTCGAAATCGGTCTTGCCCATGACGATGGCGACTTTGCAGCGCGGATCGCCCGCGCCCGACGACCACCATTTGACGCCATTGATAACGTACTCGTCGCCTTCGCGGCGGATGCTCGTTTCGATGTTGGTCGCGTCCGACGAGGCGACGGCTGGTTCGGTCATCAGGAAGGCGGAACGGATTTCGCCTTCCATAAGCGGCTTCAGCCAACGGTCCTTTTGCTCGCGGGTGCCGTAGCGGTGGAAGACCTCCATATTGCCGGTGTCGGGGGCCGAGCAGTTGAACACTTCGCTGCCCCAGCCGACGCGACCCATTTCCTCGGCGCACAGCGCATATTCGAGGTTGGTCAGGCCCGGCCCGTCGAATTCGAAACTGTCGTCGACATGCACGCGGCCCGACGTCGGCGGCATGAAGAGGTTCCAGATGCCCGCCGCCTTGGCGCGCGCCTTTTCGTCCTCGACGACTTGCAGCACTTTCCAGCGCGAGCCTTCCTTCTGCTGGTCGTAATAGTCCTGTTGGCGGGGGAGGACGTGCTGGGCCATGAACTCGCGCACCCGGTCGCGCCAATAGCGTTGCCGCTCGGTCAGGTCGAAGTCCATGGGCTCTCTCCTTTACGCCAATGCTTGACGCCAGTGCTTTACGTTATCGTCAAGCCTATGGCGCGGGGACTCGGCAAGGGTCCAGCCCTAATTGTCCGACGCTACGGCAAGCTTGGCGATGCGCGCCTTATGCTCGGCTTCGCCGAACGGGAACCGGAGCAGGGCGACACCGGACAATATGCCGAGCGCCAGCGTGGTCAGGATGAAATACAGGTTCATTGCATCGATTGCCGCTGCGGGCACCTGTCCGACCGCCGCTTTTTCGGGAAATTGCGCGGCCTGTAGCAACAGGCCGCAGATGAAGATACCAAGGCCTGTCGCGGTCTTTTGCATGAACAGCGACCCGGCAAAAAACAGGCCTTCCTCGCGGCGGCCAGTGACTTCTTCGCTGTCCTCAACAACGTCGGACATCATCGACGAGGTGATGATGAGCGCACCGATGCCGCACGACGTGCCGAGCGTGTTGAAGAACAGAAAGCATGGCAGCAACCACGGCGAGCCGGGTTCGGGGAACAGCCCAAGCAGGCGCAGCGTGTATGAGGTGACGACGAACAGCGCAGACAGAACCGCAAGTAGCGCACCACCGCGAATCTTGCCAAGCGCGCGCGTGATCGGCGTCACACAGAAAAACATGCCGACCATGCCGAAGAAGAGCGCGAGCGCGTAGATCACCAGCTCGCCCGAGTCGTACTGCCAGACATAGTTGAGATTATACTGCGAAATCGCGAAGCCAACGCCCTGATTGGTGTAGCCGAAAATGCCCGCGATCATCAGGATGATGAACGCCCGGTTCGACAAGGTCTGGCGCATATCGGCGACCGTCGCACGCAACGGTTTCGCCTCGATCCGCTTGGGCGGCAGCTTGGCCATCCGGGCGTGCGTGCCCCATGCCGAAATCAGGACGGTGAGCGCCATCGCAACCGCGCCGAACAGCCCGTAAAGCTGAAACCCGCCCTTGGCATTCGGTCCCGAAGTTGCCCCCAGCGGCGGCGCAAGGAAGACGCTGTACGCCAAGGTCAGCATGACGAGACCGCCCGCCCATCCGAACAGATAGCGATAGCGCAACACCGATGTGCGCTCGTGATAATCGAGCGTCATTTCGGGTGCCATCGCCAGACTTGGCACTTCGTTGGTCGCAATAGCGGCGCGGGTGAAGATGGCAGTGACTAACAGCCATCCAAGTACCGTCGCCGTGCTGCCCTGCGGCGGATACCACAGCAACAGCCAGCTGAGCGCGATGGGAATTGCCGAGCCATAGAGCCAAGGATGCCGCCGTCCCCAACGCGTGTAGGTCCGGTCGCTGAGAACGCCGATCACCGGGTCGATCATCGCGTCGAAAATCAGGGCGATCGCGATCACCATCCCGACCGCGCCCGCGGGCACACCGACGACCTGATTATAAAACAGCAGCAGGAAGGTGGTGTAGCCGTTTTCCTTGATGCCATAGGCGATGGCACCGATGCCATAGGCGAGCTTGGTGCGGAACGGGACGCGCTGGTCGGCGGGCGTCATGCGTGTGTCGGTCCCGAATCGCGGTTCATTATTGGCGCTCCCCGTTCGATAGATTGGGTGGCTGTGTGCGGGCGGTCAATGGCTTTGCATTGCCGCTACGGAACGCATGACCCTTTGAAAGCTGCTTGCCGTAAACGTAAAGCAGGCATAGCGTCAGCCCAGCTAAGCCGCTTTTTCTCAGGAGAGTCGCGTGTCCGATCTTGAAACCTTCCGCGTAGAAACCCGCGCGTGGCTCGAGGCAAATTGCCCGCCCGAAATGCGCGAGCCCGTTCGCAGTGAAGACGACGCCTGCTGGGGCGGGCGTGACGCGAAGTTCAAATCGCCCGCCCAGAAGCAGTGGATGGACGTGATGGCGGCCAAGGGCTGGACCGTGCCCGATTGGCCGGTCGCCTATGGCGGCGCGGGCCTCACGCCCGAGCAGTCGAAGATTCTGCGGCAGGAAATGCAGTCGCTGAAATGCCGCTCGCCACTGTCGAGCTTCGGCATCTGGATGCTCGGGCCGGCGCTGCTGCACTTCGGGACCGAAGAGCAAAAGGTTCATTATCTCGGCCAGATCGCGCGCGGCGAAATCCGCTGGTGTCAGGGCTATTCGGAACCGGGTTCGGGCAGCGATCTCGTCTCGATGCAGACTTTCGGCGAAGACAAAGGGGATCACTGGAACGTCAACGGCCAGAAGATCTGGACGAGCTACGCCGACAAGGCCGACTGGATTTTCTGCCTCGTCCGCACCGACAAGACGAACAAATATCAGGGCATCAGCTTCCTGTTGTTCGACATGAAGACACCCGGCGTCACGACCAAGCCGATCCTGCTGATTTCGGGCAATTCGCCGTTCTGCGAGACGTTCTTCGACAATGTCGTCGTGCCCAAAGAGCAGATCGTCGGCGAATTGAATCGCGGCTGGGACGTCGCGAAATACCTGCTGGGTCACGAGCGCGAGATGATTTCGGGCGGCGGTCTCGGCACCGATATGATGTCGATCGGCGCGCAGTATAAGGACGTGGCCGATAGCGAGCCGGTGCTCCGCGCGGACATGGCCGATTTCGATGTCGAGGTCATGGCGTTCCGCGCGATGAGCGAGAAGTTCGTCGACGAGATGAAGGCGGGCAAATCGCACCCCGCACAGCCTAATATGATGAAATATGTCGGCACCGAGCTGAACAAGCGCCGCCATGAGTTGATCATGGCGGCGGGTGGCTCCGAAGCGCTCGAATGGGACAGTGCGGAGACGCGCGGCGGTGCAATGCCGCGCGGCTGGCTGCGGACCAAGGCGAACAGCATCGAGGGCGGGACGAGCGAAGTGATGTTGGGTGTAGTGGCCAAGCGGATTTTGGATTTGCCGGGGGCTTGAACGCCGCCTTGAAGAAATGCCGTCACCCTGAACTTGTTTCAGGGTCCACCCATCCACCCTTGCCGCAGCTCTCGCGGAAGGGTGGATGCTGAAACAAGTTCAGCATGACGGCCCAAAGGGCCGCAGGCACGAGGATCAAAAATGCCGCTCTACCTGACAGAAGACCAGTCGATGCTCCGCGATACGGCGAAACCGTTCATCGCCGACTCCGCCCCCGTGAAACACTTGCGGCAACTCCGCGACACTAACGACGAAACCGGGTTCAGCCGCGACTTGTGGAGCCAATTCGCCGAAATGGGCTTCACCGGCATCATGGTGCCCGAGGCGCATGGCGGCATGGGCATGGGCCATGTCGAGGCCGGGATCGTGCTCGAGGAAATCGGGCGGAACCTGACGCCGTCGCCGTTTCTGACGACGGCGGTCGCGGCGGTCGAGGCGCTGAAGGCGAGCGGGCGGCTGAGTGAGGAATGGCTGCCCAAGATTGCATCCGGCGCGGCGATTGTCGCGCTCGCGGTCGATGAGGGGGCAAAGCACCACCCGCGTCACGGCACGATGAAGGCCGAGCGGTCGGGCAACGGGTTCAAACTCACCGGCACCAAGACGTTCGTGCTCAACGGCCATGTCGCCGACATGATGATCGTCGTGGCCCGCACGGCGGGGGCCGAGGGGGAGAGCGATGGGCTGACCCTGTTCGCCGTGCCCAAGGATGCAGGGCAAACCGCCGATCCGCGTCGGCTGGTGGACTCGTCGCTGGCGAGCCATGTGAAGTTCGACGGCGTTGACGTCGATGCGGACGCGGTCATCGGCGATGTCGATGGCGGCTGGTCGGTGCTAACCAAGCTGCTCGACGCGGGCCGCGTCGGCGCAGCGGCAGAGATGATCGGCGTCGGGTCGGCGGCGATGGACATGACCGTCGACTACCTCAAGCAGCGCAAGCAGTTCGGGAAGTTGATCGGCGAGTTTCAGGCGCTCCAGCACCGCGCCGCGCATCTCTATGGCGAGATGGAAGTCGCGCGGGCAACCGTGCTCAAGGCCCAGCAATTGCTCGATGCTGACGATCCCCGCGCGGCGCTCGCGGTTGCGGTTGCCAAGGCCAAGACCGGCAAAGCCGTGCGCCTGTCGGTGCAGGAGGGCGTCCAGATGCACGGCGGCATCGGGATGACCGATGAATACGACATCGGCCTTTACATGAAGCGCGACCGCGCGCTCGAGGAATTCTTCGGAGATGCGCGCTACCACGCCGAGCGTGTCGCGCGGATGAGCGGGTATTGATCGTTCACAATCGCGTTTACCCGGAGTTTAGGACGCTTCGCTAACGAAAGCGCATGTTCGGGGTCGAAGGCACAACGGCGTTACGGCGCGCGACGGCGGTTGCTGTGATAGTGGCGCTTGCTTGTCCGCCCCCTGCACATGCCGAAACGCCGGGCAAGGACGGCGATCTCAATATTGCCGGTGCGGTTACCGTCAATGCCTATGGGCAAGTGAGCGGAAGTGCCGGGGTGGGCAGCCCAAGCGTGATCACCACGCTCACCGGCCTTGGCGTCGGCGATTTGGTGATGATCTATCAGGCCCAAGGGGCCACGATCGATTCCAGTGACACCGCCGCCTATGGCAATGTGACCGCGTATAACAGCGCCGGACGCTATGAATTCCAGACCGTGGCAAGCGTCAGCGGCAGCACGATCACCTTTGCCACCTATGCCGGTAATTGTTCGGGGCTGCGCTTTGCCTATTCGGGCGCGAGCGGGGCTCAGGTTGTACGGGTGCCGCAATACCGCGACCTGGCCGTGAACGCCGGTGGTTCGGTCAACGCGACCGCGTGGAACGGCACGACCGGCGGCATCGTCGCCTTCACGGTGTCGCGCACCCTGACCATGAACGGGACAGTCAGTGCCAATGCCGCCGGATTTCGCGGCGGCGCTATCGACAACGGCGCGTCGGTCTATGGCTATGCCGGATACCGGACCACCAACCTGATCGAGGGCGGCGAAAAGGGCGAGAGCATTGCCGGATATCAGGCTAGCTTGCCACTCGGTGCGATGTTCGGGCGCGCGGTGCACCGGCGAACGGTGGAGGGGGCGGCAACCAGCACAATGGCGGCGGCGGCGGCGGCGCCAATGGCAACAATGGCAATGTTTGGGCGGGGCAGGGTGTTCCCAGCCTCGCAACGGCGGGCTGGGCGAGCGCTTGGAACATAGACGGGACGCTGACCTCGACGACAAACAATTCGGGCGGCGGGCGCGGCGGCTATTCCTATGGCGCGACCAACCAGAATGCCCTGACGGTAGCGCCCGGCAATACAGCGTGGGGCGGTGACAACCGGCGGCAGGTCGGCGGCCTTGGCGGACGACCGCTGGCGTTCAACCGCACCAACACCGTTTTCTTCGGCGGCGGCGGTGGCGCGGGCGACGGCAACAACTCGGCGGTCGGCGGCGGCGGGCGCGGCGGCGGACTCGTTTTTGTCCAGACTGCCCCGGGCAGCACGGTAACCGGGTCCGGTACGGTCAGTGCCAACGGAACGGCGGGCGGCAATACGACCGGCGGGCATAATGACGCCCCCGGCGGCGGTGGCGGCGGCGGTACGATACTCGCCCAGTTGACGAATGCAGCGTCGATCAATTTCGTTGCAAACGGGGCCGCAGGCGGCAACCAACTCATCACCGGCACGGAAAACGAGGGACCGGGCGGCGGCGGCGGCGGTGGTGTGATTGCGGTGACATCGGGATTTGGCGCGCGCACGGCCAGTGGCGGCGCGAACGGGATCACCAACTCTTCGGCGCTGACCGAATTTACGCCAAATGGTGCGACCCAGGGTGCAACCGGTCAACCTATAGCAACCGGCCCGAGCCGGTCCGAGGTGCCGCTCTGCTATGCGCCACCCCCGACGACGTCCAAATCGGTTGCCACTTATGAAACCGTCGGCATCAACCGCTTTAACATTCCCGAGGCCGATGTGATTTATACGATCACGGTGACCAATCCGGGGACGCAGATCGATAGCGGCACACTGGTCGTCACCGATCTGCTGCCGCCTGAAATCACCTTCTTTAACGGTGATATCGACGGGGCCGGTCCGCAGACCGGGCCGTTCGAATTCGTCGATGGCGGCACCACCAGCGCGCTGACGTGCTGCACGGCACCCAACATCGCCTATTCGGCGCAAACGACCGGCAGCGATTTTACCTATGTACCCGCTGCCGGTTACGATCCGCTGGTCAAGCGTGTCCGCCTCACGCCGACGGGCGCGATGGCACCCGGCTCGACGACGGCGACAAGCTTCCAGATCAAGCTGCGCGCCAAAATCAATTAAGCGCATCAACTGGGCGCATCAATTTGCTTGACGGTCGTGCCGTCCGCGCCTTTACGTTCGCGTCAATCAGGACCGGATGAGGCTGAACCGCAATGGCGCTCGACCCCGAGACATTCGATGCGTTGATCGACGGCATCCGCCGCTTCGTCGCCGAACGGTTGCGCCCGAACGAGGCGCTGGTCGCCGACAGCGACGACATTCCCGCCGACTTGGTCGCCGAGATGAAGGACATGGGCCTGTTCGGCCTGTCGATCGATCCCGAATATGGTGGCCTCGGCCTGTCGATGCTCGAGGAGATCAAGGTCGCCATCGAGCTGGGCAAGACGTCACCGGCGATGCGTTCGACCTTCGGGACCAATGTCGGCATCGGCTCGCAGGGGCTGGTGATGGCGGGAACGCCCGAGCAAAAATCGGCGTGGTTGCCGCGCATCGCCAGTGGCGAAGTCATCACGAGCTTCGCGCTGACTGAGCCCGATATCGGCAGCGACAGCGCCAACGTCAAAACCCGTGCGGTGCGCGACGGCAACCAGTGGAAGCTGACCGGCACCAAGCGCTACATTACGAATGCCGACCGGGCTTCGCTGTTCACGGTGATGGCGCGGACCGGAGAAGACGGCGCGCGGGGCGTTTCTGCCTTCCTTGTGCCGGCCGATTCGCCCGGCCTGACCATCGGCGCGCCCGAAAAGAAAATGGGCCAGCAGGGCGCGCATGTGTGCGACGTCAATTTCGACAATGTGCCGGTGCCGCCGGAGAATATGCTGGGGGCCGAGGGCGAGGGGTTCAAGGTTGCGATGCGCGTGCTTGATCGCGGGCGGTTGCATATTGCGGCGGTTTGCGTCGGCGCGGCGGAGCGGTTGATCACGGACTCGGTGGGCTATGCCAATGAGCGCATTCAGGGCGGCAAGCCCATCGCGCAGCACCAGCTGATCCAGGGCATGATCGCCGACATGAAAACCGAATGCCTCGCGGCGAAGGCTTTGGTGCTCCAGACTGCTGCTGCGAAGGATGCAGGCGAAGGCGTCGTCATGGAAGCCGCTGCTGCCAAGTATTTCGCATCCGAAATGGTCGGCAGGGTTGCGGATAAGGCCGTGCAGATTTTCGGCGGCGCGGGCTATGTCGCCGATTACGGGATCGAACGCTTTTATCGCGATGTCCGGATTTTCCGGATTTACGAAGGCACCAGCCAGATCCAGCAGTTGATTATCGCCCGCGAGACCTTGAAGCGCGGGGGATGAATTTCTTCAAGCCCCTCCCCTTCAGGGGAGGGGTGGAGGTGGGGGAGTCGTTCCCCATGTTCGGCATAGTTGAGGAGAGGGACGTGGGGGCCCCCCCCCCCCCCCCCCCCCGGCCGGGGGG
>JANNVL010000036.1:0-2297 GCA_031408195.1 Sphingomonadales bacterium
CTGTTTTCGACGCTGACTGTTGCCGAAAACGTCGAATTTCCGTTGCGCGAATTCTATCCGAAACTGTCGCACGCGCTGCTCGACGAAATCGCCGCCTATAAGGTCGATATGGCGGGGTTGCCGCCCGATGCCGGGCCGAAATACCCGTCTGAATTGTCGGGCGGCATGAAAAAGCGTGCGGGCCTTGCCCGTGCGCTCGCGCTCGACCCCGAATTGCTGTTTCTCGATGAGCCGACGGCGGGTCTCGACCCGATCGGAGCCGCTGCTTTCGACAAGCTGACGCTCGACCTGCAACGCACGATGGGGCTGACCGTTTTCCTCATCACCCATGATCTCGATACATTGTATGCGATCTGCGACCGTGTCGCAGTGCTCGCCGACAAAAAAGTCATCGCGGTCGGCACCATTCCGGAACTGCTTGCGCTCGACCATCCGTGGATTCACGACTATTTCCGCGGACCGCGCGGGCGTGCGGCAACTGATGCCGTCGGGCGGCAGGATGCCCCCGCCGTGGCGGTGCCGAAAACCCAAACAGCCCAAGCTAGCCAAAAAGAAAGTGCCGCCTGATGGAAACGAGATCGAACCAGGTGCTCGTCGGGAGCGTCGTGCTGGCCCTGCTGGTCGCCATTGCGCTCTTTCTGGTCTGGCTGTCGGGCGTGTCGGGCGGCGGCACCAAGACGTACGATATCTTTTTCAAGCAATCGGTCGAAGGACTGGCGACCGGCTCGACGGTCACATTCTCGGGCGTGCCGTCGGGGCAGATCACCGGCATCGAACTGTGGAAGGACAACCCCGAGTTCAAACGGGTTCGCGTCGAACTGAACAAGGAAACGCCCATCCTGCAGGGTACGACCGCGACCATCCTCGGCAGCTTTACCGGCCCTTCGACTGTCGTACTTGACGGCGCGATCAAGGGCGCGCCACCGATTACCGACCCGGGGCCGGCGGGCGCGCCGGTCATTCCGACCAAGCGCGGCGGCCTTGGCGCGCTGCTCAACTCGGCACCGCAATTGCTCGAGCGCATTTCAACGCTGACCGAGCGGCTGACCGAAGTGCTCAACGACAAGAACCAGAAGTCGTTCTCTGGCATCCTCGCCAATGTCGACCGTCTATCTGGCGACCTTGCCAATCGCGGGCCGGAAATTGCCGCTACCATCGCTGAGACGCGCGTGACGCTAAAACAGGCGGGGATTGCCGCCGAAAAAATCGGCAATCTGGCGCAGACGGTCGATGGGCAGGCCGGACCGCTGATCACCGATATGCGCGGCGCGATTGCAGCCGCAAACCGCAGCATGAACACGCTCGATGCGACGTTGAAAGACGCGCAACCGGGCGTGCAGGCCTTTTCGAAACAGACCCTGCCCGAAATCGGCCAGCTCGTCCGCGACCTCCGCGTCATGGCCGAAAGCCTGACCGCTGTTGCCGGCAAGATCGACCAGGGCGGGGCAGGCAGCATCATCGGCAGCCCGCGCCTGCCCGACTATAAGCCGCAGGGAGACCGCAAATGATCCGTCCACTCGCTCTGGGGGCGTTCCTCCTGCTTGGCGGCTGCCTCAGCTTCGGCGGCAAGCCGCCCAAGACGCTGATGACACTGACGACCTCGGCAAACGTGCCGCTCGAAACGGTTCGACAGGCATCGGCGGACAATACCTTGCTGATCCTGACCCCGACGGCAAACGCTGCCGTCCAAACCGTGCGGATCCCGGTCTATGACGGGACGACTTTGGCCTATGTCGCCGATGGCGCATGGAATGAGCCGCCGGTGCGCGCGATCCAGCGGCTGCTGTCCGAAACGGTAACGGCACGCACGGCAAAGATCGTGCTCGACCCGCGTCAGTTCGGCGCGAGTCCGGCGATGCGGCTGTCGGGCCAACTGCAGCGGTTCGGGATCGATCCGGTCGCGATGCAGGCCGTCGTTACGTTCGACGCGCAACTCTCGCGCGAAGCGGGCCGCGTCGAGACGCGCCGGTTCGAAGCGAAATCGCCGGTCGGTGCTATTGATGCGCCGCAATCGGGCGCGGCGCTCAATCGCGCCGCGAATGACTTGGCAGGGCAGGTCGCCGACTGGGTGAAGTAATCGGAGTACTGCCGGGGAAACCCTATTTGGTGTCCCATTCTGTTACACCGTCAGCGTCAAGGGACACCCAATAGGGTGTCCCGAGGCGATACGAGGCGATACCAGCCCGCGCTAAACTAGACTCTTCGACGCTTGCTCGTACACATCCTTCGACACTCCTGCCCGCCCGACGATTCGCTCCAGCGCCGCGCGCATCATTTCGGCGCGTGCACCGTCAAAC
>JANNVL010000037.1:0-46278 GCA_031408195.1 Sphingomonadales bacterium
TTCAACCGTCACGGCATCGACATCGATGACCGTACCCGTGCGATCCAGGCCGAGGAAAAAGAACGCCTCGCCAAGGATCGTGACGACGAACGCTCCATCCTCAACCGCGCAAGCTGGTCGCGTCTGCGCGACATGCTGCTCGGCCAGACGGTCAGCGCCGCGCCCAAGGCACTCAAGAAAGGCACCGTCATCGACGATGCCGCGCTCGACACCGTCGAAAAGTTCGAATGGTGGAAGATTGCGGTCGCAGACGATGCACGTCAGACCGACCTCGAAGCGGTCAAGGTGCAGTATGACGAGGCCGTCGGCATCATCAACGCCAAGTACGAAGACCGCGTCGAGAAGCTGGAGCGTGGCGACGAGCTGCCCCCCGGCGTGCTCAAGATGGTCAAGGTCTTCGTCGCGGTGAAGCGCAAGCTGCAACCGGGCGACAAAATGGCCGGACGTCACGGCAACAAGGGTGTGATTTCGCGCATCCTGCCGTGCGAAGACATGCCATTCCTTGAGGACGGCACCCATGTCGACATCGTGCTCAACCCGCTGGGTGTGCCGAGCCGCATGAACGTCGGGCAGATCTTCGAAACACATCTGGGCTGGGCCGCGCGCGGTCTGGGCAAGCAGATCACCGAAGCGCTCGAAACATGGCGCGAAGCCAATCCGGATGCCAAGGCGGCCAAACCGCCCGAGGCGGTCCGCGAGCGGCTGAAGACGGTCTATGGCGAAAAGTATCACGCGGAAATCTCGGCGCGTACCGACGAGGAAATCGTCGATATGGCGGGCCTGCTGAAGAACGGCGTGCCGATGGCAACGCCGGTGTTCGACGGCGCGCGCGAAGCCGATGTGTCCGAGATGCTGACGCTTGCGGGCCTCGATACCTCGGGTCAGGTCGAGCTGTACGACGGTCGCACTGGCGATGCGTTCGACCGCAAGGTGACGGTTGGGTATATCTATATGCTCAAGCTGCACCATCTGGTCGACGACAAGATCCACGCACGTTCGATCGGGCCGTATTCGCTTGTCACGCAGCAGCCGCTGGGTGGCAAGGCGCAGTTCGGCGGACAGCGTTTCGGCGAAATGGAGGTCTGGGCGCTCCAGGCTTACGGCGCCGCCTACACGCTGCAGGAAATGCTGACGGTGAAATCCGACGATGTCGTCGGCCGCACCAAGGTCTATGAGGCGATCGTCAAGGGCGACGACACGTTCGAGGCCGGCATCCCCGAAAGCTTCAACGTGCTCGTCAAAGAAATGCGCTCGCTTGGTCTCAACGTCGAACTGAATATGAACGACGTGGTGCCCGACGAGGACGATGTTCCGGCGATTGCGGCGGAGTAGCTAACACCCCCCCTCTCCCTGAAGGGGAGAGGGACAGGCGCGAAGCGCCAGGGAGAGGGTACTTTCCCGAACGCTTCAACCCCTCACCCTGCCGCCTGCGGCGGCTGTCCCTCTCCCCTTTAGGGAGAGGGTAGGTAGGAAGAAGACAGATGAACGAACTGACCAACTTCATGAACCCGGTCGCCAAGGCCGAGACGTTCGACCAGATCCAGATCGGCATCGCGTCGCCTGAGCGGATCCGCTCGTGGTCGTTCGGCGAGATCAAGAAGCCGGAAACCATCAACTATCGCACGTTCAAGCCCGAGCGTGACGGCCTGTTTTGCGCGCGCATCTTCGGTCCGATCAAGGATTACGAATGCCTGTGCGGCAAGTACAAGCGCATGAAGTACAAGGGCATTGTCTGCGAAAAGTGCGGCGTCGAGGTCACCGTCTCGAAGGTCCGCCGTGAGCGCATGGGCCATATCGAACTGGCCGCCCCGGTCGCGCACATCTGGTTCCTGAAGTCGCTGCCGTCGCGCATCGGCCTGTTGCTCGACATGCAGCTGAAGCAGCTCGAGCGCGTGCTGTATTTCGAAGCCTATATCGTCATCGAGCCGGGCCTGACCCCGCTTGAAAAATTCCAGCTGCTGACCGAGGACGAACTCCTCGAAGCGCAGGACGAATATGGCGAAGACGCGTTCTCGGCCGGCATCGGTGCCGAAGCGGTGCGCCGCATGTTGGAAGAGCTCGACCTTGAAGGCGAGCGCAAGGATCTGCTCGACGAACTGGCCGTCACCAAGTCGGAACTGAAGCCCAAGAAGATCATCAAGCGGCTGAAGGTCGTCGAGAGCTTCATCGATTCGGGCAACCGCCCCGAGTGGATGATCCTCGAAGTCGTCCCCGTCATTCCGCCCGAGCTGCGCCCGCTGGTGCCGCTTGACGGCGGCCGCTTCGCGACGTCGGATTTGAACGACCTCTATCGCCGCGTCATCAACCGCAACAATCGCCTGAAGCGGCTGATGGAGTTGCGCGCGCCGGACATCATCGTCCGCAACGAAAAGCGCATGCTGCAGGAGGCTGTTGACGCGTTGTTCGACAATGGTCGTCGCGGTCGCACGATCACGGGTGCCAACAAGCGCCCCCTGAAATCGCTGTCCGACATGCTCAAGGGCAAGCAGGGCCGCTTCCGCCAGAATCTACTCGGCAAGCGCGTCGATTATTCGGGTCGTTCGGTCATTGTGACCGGACCGGAATTGAAGCTGCACCAGTGCGGCCTGCCCAAGAAGATGGCGCTCGAACTGTTCAAGCCGTTCATCTACGCGCGCCTCGACGCCAAGGGGCTGTCGATGACGCTCAAGCAGGCCAAGAAGTGGGTCGAAAAGGAGCGCAAGGAAGTTTGGGACATCCTCGATGAGGTCATCCGCGAACATCCCGTCATGCTCAACCGCGCGCCGACGCTTCACCGCCTCGGCATCCAGGCGTTCGAGCCTGTCCTGATCGAGGGCAAGGCGATCCAGCTTCACCCGCTGGTCTGCTCGGCGTTCAACGCCGACTTCGACGGCGACCAGATGGCCGTCCACGTTCCGCTGTCGCTCGAAGCGCAGTTGGAAGCGCGCGTCCTGATGATGTCGACGAACAACATCCTGTCGCCCGCCAACGGCAAGCCGATCATCGTGCCGTCGCAGGACATGGTGCTGGGACTCTATTACCTGTCGATGCTGAAGGAAGGCGAACCCGGCGAGGGGATGCTGATCGGCGAAATGTCCGAAGTGCATCAGGCGCTCAATGCCAAGGCCGTGACCTTGCACACCAAGATCACGACCCGCGTCCCGCAGGTCGACGAGGCCGGCAAGACCTATCTGAAACGCGTGGAGACGACGCCGGGGCGTATGTTGCTGGGCGAAACCCTGCCGCAGAACCACAAGGTGCCGTTCGAAACGATCAACCGCCTGCTGACCAAGAAGGAAATCGGCGACGTCATCGACATCGTCTATCGCCACGCGGGCCAGAAGGAGACTGTTCTGTTCGCTGATGCGATCATGTCGCTGGGCTTCAAGCACGCATTCCAGGCCGGCATCAGCTTCGGCAAGGACGACATGATCATCCCGGACTCGAAGATCACGACGGTCAACGAAACCCGCGCCTTGGTGAAGGACTTCGAGCAGCAGTATCAGGACGGTCTGATCACGCAGCAGGAAAAGTACAACAAGGTGATCGACGCCTGGAGCCGTTGCGGTGACCAGGTGGCGAACGCCATGATGGACGAGATCAAGGCAGTGAAGAAACTGCCCGATGGTCGCGAAGCGCCGATCAACTCGATCTACATGATGGCGCACTCGGGTGCCCGTGGTTCGCAGGCGCAGATCAAGCAGCTCGCCGGGATGCGCGGCCTGATGGCCAAGCCGTCGGGCGAGATCATCGAAACGCCGATCATCTCGAACTTCAAGGAAGGCCTGACCGTCCTCGAATACTTCAACTCGACCCACGGCGCTCGCAAGGGTCTCGCGGATACGGCGTTGAAGACCGCGAACTCGGGCTACCTCACCCGTCGTCTAGTCGATGTGTCGCAGGATTGCGTCATCGTCGAACTCGATTGCGGCACCACGCGCGCGCTCGAAATGAAGGCAATCGTCCAGGGCGGCTCGGTCATCGCGTCGCTCGGCGAGCGTATTCTCGGCCGCACCACGGCAGAGGACATCACCGACAGCAAGACGAACGAAGTCGTTATCCCGTCGGGCACCTTGCTCGACGAGGCGATGATCACGCAGATCGAAGCCATCGGCACGCAGGCCGTGAAAATCCGCAGCCCGCTGATCTGCGAAAGCGTCGGCGGCGTCTGTGGCGCGTGCTATGGTCGTGATCTTGCCCGCGGCACGCCGGTAAACATCGGCGAAGCCGTCGGCGTCATCGCGGCGCAATCGATCGGTGAACCCGGCACCCAGCTGACGATGCGGACCTTCCACATCGGCGGCGCGGCGCAGGTCAACGAACAGTCGAACATCGACGCGATGGCCGACGGCAGCTTCGAATATCGCGGCGTCCGCATCATCAAGGACAAGGCGGGTCGGCGCGTGTCGCTGTCGCGTCAGGGCGAAATCGCGATCATCGATGCCGATGGCCGCGAGCGTGCGGTCCACCGTATCCCGTACGGTGCGTACCTGTTGTTCGACGATGGCGCACAGGTGAAGCAGGGCAACAGGCTGGTCGAATGGGACCCGTTCACCGCGCCTGTCATCACCGAGACTGGCGGTATCGTGAAGTATCAGGATCTGATCGAGGGCCAGACGCTGACCGAGCAGGTGGATGAGGCCACCGGCATCGCCAACAAGGTCGTGACCGAATATCGTCAGGGCCGCACCAAGGAGGATCTGCGCCCGCGTCTGACCCTGCTGGGTGAGAACGAGGCCGATGCCGCGCGCTACATGCTCGCGATTGGTGCTACGCTTTCGGTCGAGGACGGGGCCACGGTTGTGGCGGGCGACGTGCTTGCCCGTGTCAGCCGCGAAGCCGCCAAGACGCGCGACATCACCGGCGGTCTGCCGCGTGTTGCCGAGCTGTTCGAAGCGCGCATCCCCAAGGAAAATGCCATCATCGCGCGGGCCTCGGGCCGCGTCGTGTTCGGCAAGGACTATAAGGCAAAGCGCAAGATCGGCATCCAGCCCGAAGACGGCGGCGAGCTGGCGGAATACCTCATCCCGAAGTCGAAGGTTATCGACGTTCAGGAGGGCGATTACGTCAAGCGCGGCGACAACCTCATCGGCGGTTCGCCCAACCCGCATGACATTCTCGAAGTCATGGGGATCGAGCCGCTCGCCGAATATCTGGTCGCCGAAATCCAGGAAGTTTACCGGCTTCAGGGTGTGAAGATCAACGATAAGCACATCGAAACGATCGTTCGCCAGATGCTGCAAAAGGTCGAAATCACCAACGGCGGCGACACCACGTTGCTTGCCGGGGAACAGGTCGATCGCGTCGAAATGGACGAGATCAACGCCAAGCTGCCCAAGGGTCAGGCGTTCGCGGAAGGCAAGCCCATCCTGCTCGGCATCACCAAGGCGTCGCTGCAAACCCGCAGCTTCATTTCGGCGGCATCGTTCCAGGAAACCACCCGCGTGCTGACGCAGGCGGCGGTCGAGGGCAAGAAGGACACGCTGACCGGCCTGAAGGAAAACGTGATCGTCGGGCGTCTGATCCCGGCGGGCACGGGTGCGGGTATCAACCGCCTGCGCGTCACCGCGAACAGCAAGGACGCGGCACTGCGTGCCCAACAGCGCGCGTGGCAGGCTTCGCTGATTGCGCCGCAGTCGGCGGCCGAGGAACATGCTGCCGAGCTGCGCCAGCCGGTCGAAGGCGACACCGGTGACGACGCCCTCGCCGCCGTCATCACATCGGGCCATGGCACCGATGCCGATGCGGGCGAATATCTGAACACCGAGGCGTCCGACGCGTAAAGCCACGGACGACGACACGAAACGAGCGGCCCGCCGGAGCAATCCGGCGGGCCGTTTGCGTTCCGTCAGAGCTTCACGGTAATCGTCACCGGCACGATGAAGTTGCTGCGGTCGGGATTGCCGACGCGGCGCTGGTAGAGGTGCTGGAACCCGGTTTCGAGGGTCAGCCCCTTCCCCACCGGCATCGACACGCCGATGAAGTTCCGCATCTGGTCGAACCCGGCGCGCGCACCCCAGTCGGTCGAATTGAGCGCGAACAAGCCTTCGCTCGACAGGATGAGGTTGGTGCCCTTGGCTTTCAGCGGAATCTGGAACTGCACCCGCTGCCGCAATCGCCAGCCGGTGTCGCGCGCGCCCTGCACCGTCCGCAGCTCGATGCGGGTTCGCGAATTGACGGTCGCGCTGCCGATCTTCCCCACGCGCCAGTTGGTCTGTTGAAAGAACCGGTTCTCGTCGACATTTGGCGTGCCGCGATTGATCGTTGTCTGGTGTGCGTAACCGAAGTGCAGCACCAGGTTTTTGCTGACTTTATAGCCGATGGTCGGACGGACGACGGTGACGCCGAGGCGGCTGGCATCGTCGGGAAACCGCGCGACGAACTCCATATTGGCGACGATTTTTGGCGAGAAATCGGTCGACAGGTTCAGCGCTGTCCAGATCTGGAAATCATCGGCGGTTGCCGCCTGCGCTGGCACAGCCGCGCTTGCTAGCACGGCAATAACGGCTCCGAGTATCGGCTTCACGTCCGTCATCCCCTGATTATGACAGCTGTGTGACGCCCCTAACGGGGGGTGCCGCCGCCGCAACCCCTGTTGTCGGGATTGTGGCGGCGGCGTTCCGGTCAGGCCGCCGGGATCGGCATCATCGACGAGTGCAGGTGCGCGATCTTCCACGCGCCGTTCTCATAGGTGTAGATGAAGGTATAGCGGGCCTTCACATCGTTCCGCATCCCGCTGTTCTGGTTGGTCAGCGCGACGGTCCAAGTGCCCATGCGTGCGGCCATGTTGCAGCCGAGCTTGACCGTGCTGGTGTTAATAGTGCCGACGGGTGCGCCCTTCAGGAATGACACGAAATAGTCCTTGATCGCCTCGGGCGTCGTGCGCGGGGTGTTTGACACGGTCGCGAGCAAGACGCCGTCCTTGGCGAACAGCGACGTCACTGTGTCGGGGTTCTTCGTCGCAAATGCGTCGTTGAACAGCTTGAACTGGCTTTCCACCGCCGCTGTGGTGACGGGTGCACAGGTCATGCCCTGTGCCTTGGCCGGTGCCTTGGCGTGGCCGATGGCGGGAACAGCCAGTGCAGCAATCAGCGCCAGCTGCATGGGAACGATCTTCGACATTGAGGTATTTCCTTTCTTGCTCAGTCTTCGGGTGGGTAAACTTTTGAACTCATGCCGGGGCATTGGTGCCGCGCGTCTTCCACAATGACCAGCCAATGCCGCCGAGAATAAGCGCGAACGTCACGCCAAGGCTGAGCACGGGTGGAAACTTATCGCCATCCATCAGGAAATCGGAGACGAAAATCTTCGACCCGATGAACACCAGCACCAGTGCCAGCGCGTATTTCAGATAGTGGAACCGGTGGACCATTGCCGACAGCGCGAAATACAGCGCGCGCAGGCCGAGGATCGCCATGATGTTCGACGTGTAGACGATGAACGTGTCGGTCGTGATCGCGAAGATCGCAGGCACCGAGTCCACCGCGAACACCAGATCGGCGAGGTTGATGACGATGAGCGCGAGGAGCAAGGGTGTCGCCGCTCGCACCATCGCCCCGGTCTTCGGATCGGGCACGCGGACGATGAACTTCTCGCCGTGCAAATCGGGCGTGACCCGCATGCGCGCCGAAATCCAGCGCACCACCGGGTTCGACGCAATGTCGGCCGGTTTGTCGCCCGCGAACAGCATCTTGACACCCGTTGCGACGAGGAACGCCGCGAAAATCCACAACACCCAATGGGCTTGCTCGACGAGCGCCGCACCCACGCCGATCATCACGCCGCGCAGCACGATGACCGCGATGATACCCCAGAGCAGCGCGCGATACTGGTACATGCGGGGAATCGCGAAATAGGTGAAAATCAGCGAAATCACGAAGACATTGTCGATCGACAGTGCCTTTTCGATGAAAAAGCCAGTGTAGTATTTCATGCCGCTGTCGGCACCCTTGGCGATCCAGACCCAAAGGCCGAACGCGAGCGCGATGCCGATGTAGAAGGCGGAGAGCTTCAGGCTCTCCGCAATGCCCATCTCGCGGTCCTCCTTGTGGAGGATGCCCAGATCAAATGCGGTCAGCGCAATCACGATGCCGATAAACGACAACCAGAACCAGACCGGCGTCCCCAGCCAGTCCACCATCAAAAAATCCACGATAATCCCCTATTATGCCCTGTTGATTTTATCGGACAGATGACCGGCGGCGAACCCAGGGAAGCCGCCGCCGGCCACCCCCGTCAGCCCGCGCGGAGGGCGCGCGGTGCGGTCCTTGCGAGCTGGTCCTTGATCGCCAGCTTCAACTTCTTCAGCCGCGCGACGCGGCCGGAATCGGGAAAACGCGCGGACAGCTCGCGCCGCACTTCGGCGTCGAGGCGGGCGTGGATCAGCTTCATGCGATCGATAACTTGTTTCATGTCAGCACTCCTCTCGAGAACAAAACGATGTTCGACACGAGAAAATGATCGATGAAGGGGGCCGCTGTACGAAGCGAAGTCGCCGGACCACCTGTCACCGGGCATTCGCCCGCTGCGGTCCGACATCACGATTGCACTGAAAGCACATCCGCCAGAGGGGCCCGGCCCGCCGCATTAGGATGGGAAGGGCGATTCAGGCTTTCAAGAGGCTCCCGAAACTTTTTTAGAACCGCTCGCCGCGCAGCACCTGCACATCCGCGATGTCCATCACGATGCGGTAATCCGAAAACATCGGCCCGATACGATCGATCAGCGCGGTCGCCCTGTCGGCGCTGGTCACGCTGATGAACAGGCATTTGCCCTGCCCACCGACACCGTCGTTGCGCCAGCGCCCGTGCGCGCCCTTGCCGCCCAAGGTCGGCACAATCGTGAAGTGCGTAATCCCCACGGCTTCCGCCTCGTCCGCCAGCCATTCGGCGAGTTCCAGGTCGGCAATGATCTCCAGCCGTTTGCGGTGCACAAGTTCGGTCATGATACCCTCGTGAGCCAGGTTGCCAGCGCCGTGAACAGCGGGATACCAATGATGATGTTGAACGGAAATGTGATCGCCAGCGACATCGACAGATACAGCCCTGCGTCCGCTTTCGGCATTGCCAGCCGCATGGCAGCAGGAACCGCGATATAGGACGCGCTGGCCGCCAGAATCGACAGCGCTGCCGCGCTGCCGGCATCCAGCCCGATTGCGGCCCCCGCCAACGCGCCGATGCTACCGTTCACCAGCGGCAGCACGATGCCGAGCATCGCCAGCCGCGCCGTAACCGCCTTGCTCTCGCGCAGCCGCCGAACCGCGACCAGTCCCATGTCGAGCAGGAAAAGGCACAGGACACCCGACCAGAGGCCGGTAAACATCGGCGAGATCGGTTCGTATTTCGCTTTGCCGATCACTGCCCCGATGGCGAATGCGCCGAGCAGCAGCACGACCGATCCGTTCAGAAAAACTTCGCGCCACAAATGCCCGCCCGCGCGCTGCTGTGCCTGTCCGCCGCGTTGGGCAAGCAACAATCCGCTGACGATGGCAGGGGTTTCCATCAGCGCCAGCACCGCGACCATATAACCAGCCGGTGCCATGCCGCCCCGTGTCAGCACCTCGCTTGCGGTCGCAAAGGTCACAACGCTGACCGACCCGTAATGCGCCGCCACCGCGCCGGCGTTCAACCCATCGAGCCTTCCGAAGCTACGCAGCGCGGCAAAGGCGATGAACGGCAAGCCGAAACTGAGCGCGATGCCGACCGCGCCAGTCAGCAGCATCTCGCTGCTCAACCCCGCCTGCGACACTTGCACGCCACCCTTGAGGCCGATGGCAGCCATCAGGAACAGCGACATCGCTTTCGCCATCGCCTCCGGGATTGCGAGGTCGGACCGCACCGCAGCAGCAAACGCGCCGAGCGCGAAAAACAGAATGACTGGCGAGAGCAGCGTATCGACAGGCCCCAAGATTTCCTCCGTAATACCCCGCGAAGGGGTGTTCAGCCGAAAATCGTCCGCCCCTGTCCCCGGCCCTGCCTATTAAAGGTGGCGCGGGGAACGGAAGATAGGCAATGTCCTGTTGCAGAGCGATGCCACCTTGTCCACTGCGGGCGCGTGCAAATCCGGGTTGCCAGCTATAACATCCGCAAGGCCATCGGTACTGACCGGCGGCGGTCTCCCCTACGCATCCTCGATGTACTGAACGAGATCGACGCCGATGTCGTGGCGTTGCAGGAGGCCGACCGGCGTTTCGGGGCGCGGCTCGCCGCGCTCCCACCTGGCCTGATCGAGGATCATTCGCCCTATGCCGTCGTCAATCTGGCCGCGCGACACGGAAGCATCGGTTGGCATGGCAACACTTTGCTCGTCAGGCGGGGTTCCAAAGTAACACATGCCGACCGGCTGACGTTGCCGACGCTGGAGCCGCGCGGCGCAGTGCGCGCCGAAATCGAGATCGACGGCTTGCGGCTGTGCGTTGTCGGGATGCACCTCGATCTGTCGGGGCTACACCGGCGGCGACAAGCGCACGCGATCACTGCTGCACTGGCACACCGCGCGGCGTGTCCGACGATCCTCATGGGCGACACCAATGAATGGCGTCCGCACGGCGGCTGCCTGATCGATTTCGCGCACAAATTCCGCATCGCGCCGACGGGTCCAAGTTTCCACAGCCGCCGCCCTGTCGGCCGCCTCGACCGCATCATGGTCGATCCCGACACGCGGATCGTCGAATGCGGCGTCCACCACAGTGCTCTCGCAGTGAAGGCAAGCGACCATTTACCGGTGTGGGCGGATGTGGAACTGCCGCGCGACTCCGGCTAACGCCACCTGCAATGCAAATTTCCGACCTTCGCATCGCGCTGACCAGCGGCAATTATAATTATGTCCGCGACGGGGCGAACCGGGCGCTCAACAACCTCGTCGGCTGGCTGCTCGAACGCGGGGCTGCGGTGCGGGTCTACGCGCCCGTCGTCGAGCATCCGGCGTTCGAGCCGACCGGCGACCTCGTCGCGGTACGGTCGGTCCCGTTGCCGTTCCGGCCCGAATATCAGGTGCCGCTCGGCCTCGGCGCGGCGAAGCGTGACATCGATGCGTTCAAGCCGAACATCATGCACCTATCCTCGCCCGAACTGCTCGGCCACAGCACTTTGCGCTACGCCAAATCGCGCAAGCTTCCGGTACTGGGATCGGTGCACACCCGTTTCGAGACCTATTTCCGCTATTACGGGATCGGGTTCCTCGAACCGCTTGGGGTGACGCTCCAGCGGCGGTTTTACCGCCAGTGCGACGCGATTGTCGCGCCCTCTGAATCGATGGCTGACGTGCTGCGTGCCGAACGGATGAACGACGACGTCAGCATCTGGTCGCGCGGGATCGACCGCGATGTGTTCAACCGCGACCGGCGCAGCCTCGACTGGCGGCGCTCGCTGGGGATCACGGATGATGATTTCGCCATCGCGTTTTTCGGGCGGATTGTACTGGAAAAGGGGATCGACGTGTTCGGCGATGTCGTCGTCGAGCTGAAACGACGCGGCGTTGCCCATAAAGTGCTGGTGATCGGCGATGGCCCGGCACGCGACACCTTTGCCGCACAAGTCCCCGATGCGATCTTTGCCGGGCATCAGGCCGGGACCGACCTCGGCCGCGCCATAGCGTCTGCAGACTTGCTGTTGCAGCCGAGTGTAACCGAGACATTCGGCAACGTGACATCGGAGGCGATGGCGTGCGCGTTGCCGGTTGTCGGCGCGGACGCGACGGGAACACGGAGTTTGGTGACGAACGGCGTCACCGGCGCGCTGGTGCCACCACGCAACATCGCCGCCTATGCCGACGCTATCGAACACTACTGCCGCAACCACGAAGCGGCGCGCGCGGCGGGTGTTGCGGGAGAACGGGTCGCGGATGGCTACACCTGGGACGCGGTCAACGGCGCGCTGGCGGCAAAGTATCTCGAGGTGATCGGGCGCAGCGCGCGAACCTAGAGCCGCTCGACCTTTTGGGCGACCTCGTCGAGTAGCGCCGCGATATCGTGCAGCATTTCGGGCGTCACGCCTTCGGTCGTGACCCGGTTGGCGAGTACGGCACGCAGGTTCCCCATCGCGCGGCTCACTGGCCCCGTATCGGTCTTGGCCCGCTGCACGCCAAGTTCGGCGAGACGGTCCATGAGGGTCTTCAGCTCCGCCGCCTTGGCGTAGAGTTCGGCGCGGCCCGCATCGGTAATCGCGAACTGCTTCTTGGTGCCGTCGGCTACCCCTTCGATCAGGCCCATGTCGTCGAGCAGCGTCAAAGTCGGGTAGATGACGCCGGGACTCGGTGCATAAGCACCCCCGGTGCGTTCCTCGATCTCGCGGATCAGATCATAGCCGTGACGCGGCGCTTCGCCGATCAGGCCGAGCAGCACCAGCTTCAACTCGCCGCCGTCGAACATCCGTCCGCGCCGACCGCCGCCACTGCCGTCACGTCCGCCACCGCGAAGCCCGCGACCATGGCCCATCATGAAGCCACCCCCGCGTCCCGACGGTCCCCAGATCGCCAGATATCCGCGCGAGCCGCAGCCGGCGCGCTTTCCATATATGTGAAACATCGTTGTACCTTTCGTTATCACGAAGTTTATCTAAGATATATCTTGAAAGTGTCAAGAGAGTAATTTGCTGGTTCGTCATTGCGAGCGCAGCGAAGCAATCCATACGTTCTTGCGGCGAGGTAGATTGCTTCGCTGCGCTCGCAATGACGGCCCGGAAAATTGCGCTCTGCCGGAGCGCACAAATGACGGTATATCGCCATAATGCCCGATCTCTTCGCTGCCCCTGCCCCGCCTCCACCCCTTGCCGACCGGCTGCGCCCTGCCACGCTCGCCGAAGTCGTCGGGCAAGATCACCTGACCGGCCCCGACGGCGCGATCGGGCGGCAAGTGGCGGGCGGCAAGCTCGCGTCGATGATCCTGTGGGGGCCGCCCGGGACCGGCAAGACGACGATTGCGCGGCTGCTGGCGGATGCCGTCGGCTTGCGCTTCGAGAGCATCTCTGCCGTGTTCTCCGGCGTCGCCGACCTGAAGCGCGTGTTCGCCGCCGCGCGCGATGCGGCGATGCTCGGCCAGCGCACCCTGTTGTTCGTGGACGAAATCCACCGGTTTAACCGCGCGCAGCAGGACGGGTTTTTGCCCTATGTAGAGGACGGCACGATCACGCTGGTCGGGGCGACGACCGAGAACCCGAGCTTTGAACTCAACGCCGCGCTGCTCAGCCGCGCGCAGGTGCTGGTGCTCCATCGGCTCGACGCAGCGGCATTGGGTGAGCTGCTGATCCGCGCCGAGGCCACCGAGGACCGCGCGCTGCCGCTGACCGCCGACGCCCGCGACGCGCTGATCGCCAGTGCCGATGGCGACGGACGGTTCCTGCTCAATCAGGCGGAAACATTGTTTTCCGTCGACATCATCGAACCGCTCGACCCGCAGGCGCTCGCGGCGCTGCTCCATCGCCGGATGCCGGTCTATGACAAGGACCGCGAGGGGCATTACAACCTCATCAGCGCGCTCCACAAAAGCCTGCGCGGGTCGGACCCGCAAGCCGCGCTCTACTGGTTGGCGCGGATGCTGGTCGCGGGCGAGGAACCGCTCTACGTCCTCCGCCGCCTCGTCCGGTTCGCCAGCGAGGACGTGGGGCTGGCTGACCCGCAGGCACTGGTCCAGTGCCTCGCCGCCAAGGACGCGTACGACTTCCTCGGCAGCCCCGAAGGCGAACTCGCCATAGTGCAGGCTTGCCTCTATCTCGCCACTGCGCCCAAATCGAATGCGGCGTACAAGGCACAGAAATCGGCATGGAAATCGGCCCGCGACACCGGATCGCTGATGCCCCCGATGAACATCGTCAATGCCCCCACCAAACTCATGAAGACGCTCGGCTACGGCAAAGACTATGCCTACGACCACGACACCGACGAGGGGTTTTCGGGCGCGAATTACTGGCCCGACGAAATGACCCCCGCGACCTATTACTCACCGGTGGAGCGCGGCTTCGAGGCGAAGATCGCGGAGCGGATCGCGCATTGGAATAAATTGCGTGCCCAGCGTTTGGAAGATTAGGTTCACCCAAAGCACCAAAGAGAGCGTCTCTTGTGAAGATCGAAGATCCTGAAATCGAGCGTTTGGCCAAGCAAGCGGTGCATCATGGTTTCAAACTGCATGAAACCGTTGGACCCGGCTTGCTCGAGTCAGCGTACGAGGCGTTTCTGGCTGCTTCGCTGCGCGACGCTGGATTCCATGTCGAACAACAACTGACGTTGCCCGCCCGCTATCGGGGCCATGTGATCGAAAACGCCTTTCGCATCGATCTGCTCATCGAAAGGAAGCTGGTCGTTGAAGTGAAATCAGTCGAAAAAGTGTTAAAAGTGCATCACAAACAGGTACTTACTTACCTCCGCATGATGCAACTTCCGCTCGGTTTGCTGATGAATTTCGGCGAGCACCTCTTCGGCGATGGCACTCACCGCGTAATCGACAGCCGCAGCAGCTACCGGGCACCAAAGCTCGAAACGCGCGCACTGCCCGAATGAAGGACCAATCGCTTTGGTGCTTTGGGTGAACCCAACACCCCCACCACGCTTCCAGCACTTCGCCGCCGTCGACTGGTCGGGCGCTGTCGGGCCGCGTCAGCCGGGGATTGCGGTCGCGCTGTGCATGGCGGGCAACGATGCGCCGGTGCTGGTGCGGCCCGGGCATATCTGGTCGCGTGCCGATGTGCTCGACTGGATATTGACCGACCTGCCTGCCGACACGCTGGTCGGACTCGATCTGAGCACCTCGTTCGCCTTTGCGGATCGGAACGCATTCTTTCCCGGCTGGGACGAAAGCCCCGCCGATGCCCGAGCACTCTGGGCGCTGGTTGAGCGCATCTGCACCGACGACCCGCATCTCTCGGCATCGAGGTTCGTTGATCATCCGCAAGCCAGCCGCCACTTTCGCCGCCATGGCAACCGCACCGGCGACCTGTTTCCTGCCGGACGAGGGCGGTTGCGCGTCACCGAAGGCATGCAGCGCGAGCAGGGATTAAGTCCTTACAGCAACTTCAATCTGGTCGGCGCGGCGCAGGTCGGCAAATCGAGCTTGACGGGGATGCGGATGCTGCACCGGCTCGACGGCAAACTGTCGCTCTGGCCCGTCGATCCGCTGCCCGACAGTGGTTCAGTTGTCGTCGAAATCTATACTACATTGGCCGCGCGCGCGGCGGGTGTCGCCAAGGGGCGCAGCAAGATACGCGACGGGGCCGCACTGAATACCGCGCTCGCCGTGCTCGACAGCAAGCCCCATATTCCGTTGCCCCGTTACACCGACCACGCAACCGACGCGCTGCTGGCGTCGGCATGGCTCAGAACGGTTGCCGACGATGACGCGCTCTGGAATCCGCACGGCATTGACGCGGTTCGAAATACCGAAGGCTGGACGTTCGGTATCCGGTAAGGCTAGGGGGAACCGTCTAACGACGGCCGGCTTAGCTCAGTTGGTAGAGCGCCAGTTTTGTAAACTGGATGTCGCGGGTTCGATTCCTGCAGCCGGCACCATTTCCGTCTACCCGCCGAACGGCGCGCCTACCGATATCCACCAGCCCAACGTGGTGCCGAGTACGACCCCGACCGCCACCCGCCAGAGCGGCGCAAAGCGCGGCTGCTCGACCGCAACGGCAACAGCCTTCGAACCGGTAATCATCGGCCCGACTAGATTGTCGCGTTTGACGATCAGGTAGAACAGGATCGCGGCGACATGCAGGGCGATGAAGCCGAGCAGGATGTTGAAGAGCAGTTGGTGCCAGCCACGCGCTGCGTCGGCGGTGTCATAGGATACTAAATAGGAAAGCGGTCCCGATTCAATCCCGTCGACATCCTGCGCGAACAGCCCGACGGAGACCTGAGCGGCGAGCAACACCAGCAGCAGCGCCGCGCTCCACCCGCCGAGCGGGTTGTGCCCGACAACAACCTCCCGCTCCTTGCCGATCAGGCCCGACGCATAGGACGCAATAGCACGCGGGCCTTTCAGGAATGACGCGAAGCGCGCGGTCGAACTGCCCGCAAAGCCCCAAAACAGCCGGAACACGACCAGCCCGAGCATGACATGACCCAGCTGCTTGTGCAGCGTCAGGTCGTTGTTCTCGCCCGTCCACCACAGTGCTGGCATCAGCAGCACGATGGCCCAGTGAATGGTCCGAACCGGCACATCCCACAGCTTGACGCGCAAGCCCGCTTTATCCGTCGCGGTGGCAACGCCCCCCGCCGTGTCCGGCATCAGCTATCCTTGGACTTGAACGTGTCGTGACAGCCCTTGCAGGTGCCGCCCAGGGCACCGACAGCAGGCTTGATCTTGGCAAGGTCGCCAGTCGCCGCAGCAGCATTCAATGCTTTGCTGGCGGTGAGCATGTTCACAGCAGAAACCTTGAACTCGGGCCATTTTTCCCAAACCACGGGCAGCGCGCCAGTTTTGACGCCGGACTCGGGACCGGACCCCTTGGGGAACCATTTTAGGACATGCGGGGCGAGACCGACGATGGTCTTGGCGCTCGCCTGAATGACCGGAACCGACGGCTCGGGTTTTTTCAGCTCGTCGCCGATACCCTTCATCGCTTTGCCGATTTGTTTGTAATTGGCCTGGCGCGCCGCAATCGTGTCAGCGGGCTTGGCCGCAATCGCGCATGTCGCGACGACCACAGCGCCACCGACCAGAATCTTTGTAAGGCTCGACATTTGCATAAGGGCACCTTCCTCAAATGGTCCAAAGCCACGCTATAAACCGAATTACCGTGCCGCCTATAGGTCGACCGATAAGAACACCGCGCGAGCAATTAATTTCGGCATATACCCCCAAATGGGGATGCCCGCGTCTGCGGACACCCCCTATTCGGGCAATGGGTGTTGCGAAATCGGCACCAAAAGGGGAAGCACCGGCGGCGTATGCGACCCGGCCGCCGGTGCCCAACCCTGTCGGTTTAGCGGCAGACGACCTGCCCGCGGTCGATCGAATTGCCGATCGCGGCACCCGCGCCTGCGCCCAGTATCGTACCGAGAATGCCCGAACCGCCACGGTCGATCTGGTTACCGATCAGACCGCCTGCAATCCCACCGATGATGAGGCCCGTAGTCCCGTCCGAACGACGGCAATAATAGCGATTGTCGTTGCCGCGATAGACACGATCGTTCCGCGACAGTCGGACCGGGCGGTAATAGCGACCGTCGCGGTAGTAACGCTCTGCATAATAACGTCCGGTGCCGGGTTCGACGCGGTTATAGTCATAGCGGCGCGCCTGACGCCAATCGCGCAGCGCCTCGCGGTATTCCCGCCGATCCTGCTTATACTCACGCTTGGCCTCGCGATAATCGCGGCGGTCGTCGCGGCGATCTTCGCGGACCTCCCGGTTGTAGTCGCGATTGTGCTCGCCACGGCTCTGCGCCGTGGCAGGCATGGCGGTCAGCGCCGAAGCACCCATCGCAATCGCCAGAATGAACTTCTTCATGATCGGTCTCCTTTGAACAAGGAACCAAACCGTCATGCAGCCACGCAAGTTGCATGAACCGGAAACTACGTTTCGTTCACAACAGGGCTATGTCGCCTCACGCGATCTCGAACAGCCCCGCTGCGCCCATACCGCCGCCGACACACATGGTCACGACGACGCGCTTTGCCCCGCGTCGTTTGCCCTCGATCAGGGCGTGACCGGTGAGCCGCGACCCGCTCATCCCGAACGGATGGCCGATGGCAATCGCGCCGCCGTCGACGTTGAGCCTGTCATTGTCGATGCCAAGCCTGTCGCGGCAATAGAGCACTTGCACGGCGAAGGCCTCGTTGAGCTCCCACAGGTCGATGTCGCCCACAGTCAGCCCGTGCCGCGCGAGCAGCTTAGGCACCGCAAACACTGGCCCGATGCCCATTTCGTCGGGCTCGCATCCGGCCACCGCAAAGCCCCGGAACACCCCCAGCGGCGTCAGCCCGCGCCGTGCGGCCTCGGTATCGGACATGACGACGCACACGCTCGCGCCGTCAGACAACTGGCTGGCGTTTCCCGCTGTCATAGTGCCGCCGTCGACGACGGTCTTGAGGCCTGCCAGCCCCTCGGCAGTGGTCCCGGCACGCATCCCCTCATCGTGGTCGAGCGTCACTTGCTCTTCGCCGGTGACATTGCCGTCTTTGTCGCGCTGCTTGCGCGTCACCGTGATTGGCACGATTTCGTCGGCCAGCCGCCCGGCGTCCCACGCCGCGACCACGCGTTGCTGCGACTGCGCGCCATATTCGTCCTGCGCCACGCGGGACACACCATAGCGGCTCGCCACATTCTCCGCCGTCGGAATCATCGGCAGCATCAGATCGCGCCGGTTCGCTTCGACCCAGGGCGAATAATAGGATTTCAAATTCTTGTTGGGCAGCACCAGCGAGACGCAATCGAGCCCGCCCGCGACATAAATGCCTTCTTCGCCACCGCGTATCCGCTGCGCCGCCAGCGCAATCGTCTGCAGCCCCGACGAGCATTTCCGGTCGAGCGTCATGCCCGGCACGGTTACCGGACACCCAGCTTCGATAGCCGCAACCCGCGCGACATTGTTGCCGGTCGCACCTTCGGGATGCGCCGACCCCAGCATCACGTCGTCGATCTCGTCGAGTTCAACCCCCGCCCGCGCCGCTGCCGCGCGAATAACGTGTGCGGCGAGTGTCGACCCGTTGGTGTCGATCAGGCTGCCTTTGTACGCCTTACCGATCGGCGTGCGCGCAGTGGAAACGATGACGGCTTCGGGCATATCAGGCTTTCAAGATGCCAAGGTCGAACAGGCTGCGGGCGGTATCGACTACGCTGTCCTCGATAGGCCGGGTCTTCCAGCCGAGCTTGGCGAGGGCATGGCTGGCGTCCATCGTCTTGGGCTTGCTCAGCTCGCCGGTCACCTGCCGCATTACGGGATCGAACAGCGCCGCAATGCGAACCAGAAAATCGGGCAGGCGCATGGTTGGCACTTTGCGCGCCTCATTGCCGAGCCGCGCCCGCAAAATCGCCGCCATATCGGCCATCGTCACCGTCGGTCCCGATCCGATGAAGCGTTCACCTGCCATGTCCGGCGCAGTCAGCGCCCGCACATGCAGGTCGGCGATGTCGCGGACATCGACGGCAGGAAACGACAGGTTCGGCAGCCCCGGCACACTGCCGTCGAGCAACTTCTTCACGGCCTCGACCGATGTCGACATATCGGCACTGAGCACCGGGCCGAGCACGAGGCTGGGGTTCACTGTACAAAACTCGATGCCGTTGCCCTCGCGGGCCACCCAGTCACGCGCAGCGCGTTCGGCAATCGTTTTGGATTTCACATAGGCGTAGACGTTCGGGCCATCGACATTGGTCCAATCGGCTTCGGTAAACGGCCGGTCGATCCCCTCATGACCATAGCCGACGGCCGCCGTGGATGAGGTCATGACAAAGCGCTGCACGCCCGCGCCCTTGGCCGCGCGCAAGGCCCGCAGTGCGCCCTCGCGAGCGGGGACGATCAGCTCATCGTCATGTTTGGGTGCCGTGGCGGGAAACGGCGAAGCGACATGGGCGACATGGCTGCATCCGGCCATCGCCTCGGTCCAGCCTGCATCGTTTTCGAGGTCGGCGGCGAAGCAGCTCAGCTTATCGTTATCGACCGCGAGCACGCGCCGCACTTCGGCCTCACGCGCCAAATTTCGCACGGTCGTGCGGACCGTCCAGCCCTCGGCAACGAGCTGGCGGATCAGATAGCCTGCGATATAGCCGCTACCGCCCGATACGAGCACCGTGCCTGTCATGATCGCCTTTTCGTTGCACTTTGCAATGAAGCTAGTAGCATTCTGCAACTCTATCAAGCGAGGCAGCAGCTATGGCGACAATCGTTATGACCGGGGCGACGTCCGGAATCGGCCGGATAGCTGCGGCACGTCTGATTTCCGGCGGCAATCGCCTCATTGTCGGTGCGCGTAGTGATGGCTCGCCGTTGCGGTCGGAAGTCCAGCCGATCGATCTTGGCAGCCTCGCTACTGTCCGCGCCTTTGCCGCGAAGATAAGCGATCCCATCGATGCGCTTGTCCTCAACGCCGGGATGCAGCGCCTCGATGTCGAGGCGCGAACGGTAGACGGCTTCGAGCAGACATTTGCGACGAACCATCTCGCACATTACCTGCTCGCGCGGCTGTTGCTGCCCCAGATTGCCGAGGGCGGGCGCATCGTCCTGACGTCAAGCGGGACGCACAATCCGGCGGAAAAAACGGGTATTCCGGCACCGCGTCATGCCGACGCGCGCAAATTGGCGGACCCTGCCACCGATCCGCACCGCGATGCGCGCCGCCAAATTGCTGGCCTGCGGGCGTATTCGACATCGAAGCTCTGCAATCTGATGACGGCGCGCTCGCTTGCGATGCAACCCGATGTCGTCGCACGCGGCATATCCGTGCACGCCTATGATCCGGGCTTTATCCCGACGACAGGACTCGCGCGCCGTGCGCCGCTTTTCGTCCGTGCGGCAATCATGCCCGCCCTGTCACTGTTCGCACGATTGATGCCGGGCATGAACGTGGTCGAGGACGGCGGCACAGGGCTCGCAGGGCTTGCCGACGGGAGCATTGCCAGTGACCGCGTCTACATGTCGCTGCGCGGCGGGAAACCGACATGGCCTGACCCGTCGCCGCTGGCCCGCGACGACAATGCCTGTGCCAAACTATGGGCTGACAGTGCAGAGTTGGTCGGGCTGGCTGCCTGACACTGCTCAATGGGGGTGCGCCTCCCCATCCAGCATCGACGAATACCCTTGCCTGACGCCACTGTCGTCCGCACGTCCCGCCGTGTTCAGCGTGCCGGTGTTTTTCGGATCGGGCGGCGTCACTTTCGGCGACACGGTAAACGGCTTGATCCCGAAACGCGGATAGATGTCGGCGGGGAAGTAGAAGACGCCGTTCTTGGCAACGAGGGCGATCGATTTGATCGCTTTCAAATCCTTGGTCGGGTCGCCCGGCACGAGGAAGAAATCGGCGAGCTTGCCGCGCGCGACGCTGCCCAGCTGCTGATCCATTCCCATGTATTTTGCCATGTCGCCGGTCGCGCGCGCCAGTGCCTGACCCGGCGTCATGCCGATCTGCGTCAGCAGTTCAAGCTCGCGGTGATAGGTAAACGATCCGCCGGTGTCGGTGCCGGGAACGATGAATATCCCCTTGGCATGAGCACGCCGCGCGATCTCGATCAACTTGGCATAGGCGGCGCGGGCATTGGCATCGCCGCCATAGGTGTCGGGGTTGCTCCACGCCTGTTTCAGGTCGCGCTGCACGCCCACCGGCATGTGCACGATATAGTCGAGCGATCCCGGCGCCGCCGTCCCGTCGCGGTTGAGCAGCAGATTCTCGTGGATGCCCAGCGTCGGGTCGAGCGCGACGCCCTTCGCCTTCATCGCGTCGAGCGTCGCCTGCACGGCAGGCGAGTCGAGATCGAGCGTCGGCAACCGCCCCAGCGCGGTCAGGCGGAACAGGGTGCGCGTGTCCTCGCCCGGCTTGATGATCCAGCCGAGCGACAGCTGGTTGATGTGCGTCAGTTCGTCATAGCCCGCCGCGATCATCGCATCGGCGCTGGTGAAGGCGGGGACATGGCCCATTACTTTCAGGCCCAGCCCATGCGCCACCTTGACCATCGCGGGCACCCAGGCGGGCGTAATGCTGTTGTAAATCTTGATCGCGACATAGCCGCGCGCCGCATACCAGCGCACCGCCTCGACCGCACGGGCCTCGCTATCAACAACAAAGCCGTTCGATGAGTTGAACGGTGATTTGCCCTCGATAAACCCGGTCCGCACGATACGCGGCCCCGCGACTTCGCCGCCTTCGATCCGGCGGTCGAGCGCGTCGAGCACCATATTGCTATTGCCCATATCGCGCACGCTGGTGACACCGGCGAGGATGTTCAGCAGCGCCCCGTCGCCTGACAAATGCGCGTGCATCTCCGTCATGCCGGGAACCAGCGTCCCGCCCGCGCCGTCGATGACCGTTTCGCCCGGCGTGAACGGCGCGTCGCCGGGCTGGACACCAGTGATCTCGCGCCCGTTGACGACGACCGACACTATGCCGGTAAGCTTGGCTGTTGCCGGGTCGAACAGCCGGACATTGGTGAGCCGCACCGGCCCCGGATAGCGCTTCGCCGTCTCGCGCTGGATCGATGCCAGTCGCTCGCCCTGCCATTTCGCCGCCAGTTCGCGCAGACGCGGGTTCTCGTTTTCGAAACCTGCGAGGGTGACGCCACCTCCGGACGAGGGGATCGCGATCAGCCGGTTGTCGGCATCGAGCAGCATCGTGGTTGGCGTCAGGTCGATCCCGGCAAGTTCATAGCGCGTAACCGGCACATCGCCCGACGGCCCCTTGAGGGTCATTGTGTCGCGCTTCGTCATCGTCAGCGTGCCAGCGGGGAGCACGTCGAGCTTCCCGCCCGCTTTGAGTACCGCGCGCGCATAAAGTTGCAGCGCAAAGGGGCTGGCGCTTTGCGCCACATAGAGCTTGGCCGGTCCGTTCGCAGTGCCGGGGCCGCCCGAGTCCCGCCAAGTCGAACTAGTCCCTGCCCGCCCGAACACCTCGTCGATCTTGCCGCCAAATGTTTGCGTGCCCGTGATCTTCCAGCTGGTCGGCAACCCGCCCGCATCGAGCGTCAGCGCCTCGGCCACCGTCGGCCCGCGACCGTTGTCCTTGACATCATATTCGATCTTCGCCGCGTCGCCGCCAGAACTTTTTGACGTCTCGACAACGACGCGCCCGATGTTCACGTCCTTGCGAAAAACGGCAAAGCGTTCGGTTTCGGCGAGTGCAGCAGTGCTGGTGGCGGCAAGCAACAGCGCGACCAAGTGGCGGTGATACATGGATGATCTCCCTTTGACAGGAGAAGTGCCGGAGCCCGATGCGTCGCGCAAGGGACTCTATTTGAGTAGCACTAGTTCCTCAGCCATCGACGGGTGAAGCGCCACTGTCGCGTCAAAGTCTGCTTTCGTCAGCTTAGCCTTCACAGCCACTGCCGCCGCTTGCAGGATTTCGGGCGCGTCGGGGCCGATCATGTGAAGGCCGACGACGACATCGGTCGAGGCATCGACGATCATTTTATACAATGCGCGCTCGTTCCGTCCGGCAAGTACATTCTTCATCGCCCTGAAATCGCTGGTGTAAGTGCGGATCGTGCCCAACTTGTTTTTGGCCTGCGCCTCGGTCATCCCGACGCCAGCAAGCGGGGGATGGCTGAACACCGCGCTCGGGATGCAGCCATAATCGACGCGCGTCGGCTTGTTGCCGAACACCGTATCGGCGAAGGCCTGCCCCTCGCGGATTGCAACCGGGGTCAATTGCACCCGGTCGGTGACATCGCCGACGGCATAGATGCTCGGCACCGAAGACTGGTTGTCCTCATCGACCCTGATCGCGCCCTTTTCGGTCAGTTCGACACCCGCAATATCCAGCCCAAGCCCCTCGACTTTGGGCGCGCGCCCGGTGGCAAACAGCACGATATCGGCGTCGATGGGGTCGCAGCTCTTCATCTCGACATGCAGCGTGCCGTCGTCGTTCTTCGAGATCTTTTCGAACGGCGCGTTGAAGCGGAACTCGATCCCCTTGGTCATCGATATCTGGAGCAGCCGGTCGCGGATCTGCTCGTCGTAACCGCGCAGGATCGCGTCGCCACGATTGACGATGGTCACATGCGCGCCGAAGCCGTGAAAAATGCCGGCAAATTCATTGGCGATATAACCGCCGCCCGCGATGACGACGCGTTTTGGCAGGGTGTCGAGATGGAACACTTCGTTCGACGTGATGCCATGTTCGCTACCGGGGAATTCCGGGCGGATCGGCCAGCCACCAGTGGCAATCAGGATCGTCTTGGCAGTAATCTCGCGCCCGCTAGCCAGCTTCACGGACTGTGGCCCGGTCAAAACCGCGCGTTCCTTGATGACCTCGACCTTGTGGTTGGCGAGCGTCTCGCCGTAAATCTCTTCGAGCCGAGCGACTTCGGCGAGCACATTGTCGCGCAGGACCGCCCAGTCGAACTTGGTCTCCTTGACGTCCCAACCGAACTGGCGCGCGTCGCTCAGATCCTCGGCAAAATGGGCTCCGTAAACGAGCAGCTTCTTGGGCACGCAGCCCCGGATGACGCAGGTGCCGCCGACCCGGTGCTCCTCGGCAATTGCGACTTTCGCACCGTGCCCCGCCGCAATGCGCGCGGCGCGGACGCCGCCGGAACCTGCGCCAATGACGAAAAGGTCGTAGTCGAAAGTGTCGGTCATCAAGTCTGTCCCAGTGAGAACCGCTTCCCTGAGCTTGTCGAAGGGTTGCCCTGTTTCGTTATTGAGAAGGACAGGCCTTCGACAAGCTCAGGCAAGCGGTGATGATGCTATATAGGGCGGCGAGCGCAAAAGGTTACACCCCTGCCCGCTCGATCAACGCCCGCGTCGAGACGTCGAACCCCGCGCGCGCTCTGGGATCATCAACACTCTTCGCCATTTCCTTGCCCAGCTCTACCCCGAACTGGTCGAACGGGTTGATGCCGAGCAGAACGGCATTCACAAATGTCCGTTGTTCATAGAACGCGATCAGCGCCCCCAAGGTCCGCGCGTCGAGACGGTCGAGCAGGATCGTCGTCGAGGGCCGGTCTCCGGGATAGTTGCGATTGCCGTCTTCACTTGCCCGCCCCGTCATTAGCGCCGCCCCTTGGGCAAAGGCGTTGACCAGCAACAGCCGGTGGTGCTCCGGATCGAGTGCATCGCCCGCCTCGATACTCGCCACAAACTCGACTGGCACGACATGGCTGCCCTGATGCAGCAGCTGGAAAACGGCGTGCTGCGCGTCACTGCCGACCCCGCCCCAAGTGATCGCCGCGCTCGGACGCCCCAGCGGCGCGCCGTCCGACTTCACCGATTTTCCGTTCGATTCCATTTCGAGCTGCTGGAGATAGCTCGGCAGCAATCGCAGCCGTTCGTCATAGGCGAACACTGCGCGCGTCGCGACCCCCCGCGTCTGCGTGTAAAGCAAATCCGCAAAAGCCGCGAGCATCGGCACGTTTTGCGACGGCGCGGTCAGGCGGAAATGCCGGTCCATCTCGCCCGCGCCCTCGAGCAATTCGGCAAAACATTCCCAGCCCAGCGCCAGTGCCGCCGGAAAGCCGATCGACGACCAGAGCGAGTATCGCCCGCCGACGCTTTCGGGAAAGGGCAGCACGCGCGTCTCGTCCACGCCCCATTCGACCGCTTTGTCGGGCGCAGCGGTCAACGCAATCACCCGGCTGAACGGGTCGGTGACGCCGCCTTCCTCCAGCCATTCGAGCGCGCTGCCTGCGTTCAGCATCGTCTCGGTCGTCGTGAACGTCTTAGACGCGATCACGATCAGTGTCGCCGCTGGATCGAAGTCCGCGACCGCGTTTTCAAGCGCATAGCCATCGATGTTCGACACGATTGCCACGTCATAGCTCAGCCGCTCGCCCGACAGCGCATCGACGATCAGGTCCGGCCCCAACGCCGATCCGCCGATGCCGATATGGACGATGTGGCGCACCGGCCCCAATGCATCCGCCTCGATCGCATCGATCAGCGCACGCATCCGGTCGTGCAGCACTTTGGCAAGCGCAACGCCCTCGATACTGCCCTCGCCGCGCTGGGCGGTGTGCTCGGCGGCGCGGCCCTCGCTCGGGTTGACGATCCCGCTCCCGAACAATGCCTCGCGCTTCGCTGCGAACCCCTGCGCGCGCGCCAGCCCCTCGAATGCGGCAATCGCATCCGCTGTTATATGTGTCTTGGCAAAGTCGAACCGCATACCGCAGCAGTCATGCGCGAGCAGTTTCAGCCGGTCGCTGCCGTCCCCGTCGCTGGCAGCAAACAGATCGACCAGCGTTGTCTTCGCCAGCGCCTCGACAGCCGACCAATCTGCGCCCACGACTTCACTCCCTTGCTTGACGTCATCGCCCGCGCGTCACATGCCGCGCCGATGCCGCCTAGCGATACCCTCCCCATGCCAATCGCGCGACCGAAGAAATCGGAAACACGCGATTTTATCGAGTTTCTCATCAAGCTCGTCCTGATCGTCGCGCTCGTACGCAGCCTGTTCGTCGCGACCTTTTCGATCCCTAGCGAATCCATGCTGCCGCGCTTGATGGTCGGCGATTACCTGTTCGTCCAGAAATGGAGCTATGGCTATTCGCGCCATAGCTTGCCGTTCTCGCCGCCCTTGCCCGAGGGGCGCGTGCTCGGCGTCCTCCCCACGCGCGGCGATGTCGTGGTGTTCAAGGCACCGCCCTCGGCAAAGGTCGATTATATCAAGCGCGTCATCGGCCTGCCCGGCGACACCGTGCAGATGCGCGGCGGGCAGGTTCTGCTCAACGGGCGCGTCATACCCAAGACCCGCATCGACGATTTCGTTGCGCCGGTCACCGCGAACAGCCCGTGCTTCGCCCCCGAATTCAGCGAGGCGGGATCGGACGGCACCACCCGCTGCCGCTATTCGCGCTACCGCGAAACCTTGCCGGGGGGGCGCAGCTATGATGTGCTCGACGTCGCCGGAACGAGCGCCGACGACACCGGCGTGTTCACTGTTCCCGACGGACACCTCTTCCTGATGGGCGACAACCGCGACAAGAGCGCGGACAGCCGCTTTCCTGCGATGGACGGCAGCGGCATCGGTTTTGTGCCCGTCGAAAACCTTGTCGGGCGGGCGTGGGTGACGGTGTTCTCGACCGATGGATCGGCGCAGTGGATCATGCCGTGGACGTGGGTATCGGCGGCGCGCGGCGGGCGGATCGGGGAGGGGTTTTGACCAGCCTTGCCGACTGGCTGACCGGCGCGCTCGGTATCGCTCCCCGCGACCTGTCGCTTTACGAACGCGCGTTGACGCACGGCAGCCACAGCGCGCCCAGCTATCAGCGGCTTGAATTCCTTGGCGACCGGGTGCTCGGGCTGACCGTCGCGCATTGGCTCTACACGGTGTTTCCCGACGAACCCGAGGGCAAGATGTCGGCGCGGTTCAATAGTATCGTCACAGGGCAAGCTTGTGCCGGAGTCGCACGCGTCATCGGCGTCGGCCCCCATCTGCGTCTCGGCAAACAGGCGCGCGACGACGGCGGCGCGGAAAGCGACAATATCCTGGGCGACGTGACCGAGGCGCTGATCGGCGCGCTTTATCTCGATCACGGAATGCCCGCCGCCGAAGCGTTCATCCGCAACCATTTGCAAGCCCGTGTCGAGGGTCAAACCAAAGCCCCCAGCCATCCCAAATCCGCGCTGCAGGAATGGGCGGCCGCGCACAACCGTCGTCCACCCGAATACACACTGCGCGACCGCTCTGGCCCGCATCATGCGCCACAATTCACCGTGTCGGTCAGCGTCGGTCCGGCTGGCGAAGCAACCGCGACGGGGGCATCTAAACAAGAAGCAGAGACGGCCGCTGCGGCTGCACTGCTGGAGAAGCTTGCATGACCCAACGCTGCGGCACCGTCGCCATTGTCGGCGCGCCGAACGCGGGCAAGTCCACGCTCGTCAACGCGCTCGTCGGGCAAAAGGTCGCCATTGTCAGCCCCAAGGCGCAGACGACGCGGACGCGCCTGATGGGCGTAGCACTCACCGGCGACACCCAGATCGTGCTGGTCGATACGCCCGGTATTTTCGACGCAAACCGCCGCTTTGACCGCGCGATGGTGCAGGCGGCATGGGGCGGCGCGGCGGACGCCGACCTGATCGCGCTGGTCATCGATGCCAAGGGCGGACTTGGCGCAAAGGTCGAAACAATCCTGAGCGGCCTTGCCAGCCGCCCCGAGCCCAAATTGCTGGTGCTGAACAAGGTCGACGTCGCCGACCACGGCAAGATGCTCAAACACCTTCAGGTTCTGAACGAACGCCTGACCTTTACTGATACGATGATTATCAGCGCCTCGACCGGCGACGGCGTGGCCGACCTCAAGACAAAACTCGCGTCTGCCATGCCCGAGGGGCCGTGGATGTTCCCCGCCGACCAGGTCAGCGACGCCACCGACCGCGTGATGGCGGCCGAAATCACCCGCGAGCAGATTTTCCTGCAACTCTATCAGGAACTGCCACAGGCCTGCGCGGTCGAGACCGAGAAATACAGCGAGCGCCAGGACGGATCGGTCGAGATCCACCAGCAAATCCTCGTCGCCCGCGCCAGCCAGCGCGCCATCGTGCTTGGCAAGGGCGGCGCGCGGCTCAAGGAAATCGGCAGCAAAGCCCGCGCCGAACTGGCCGGATTATTGGGCGTTAAAGTGCACCTCTACCTCCACGTCAAAGTGTCGCCCGACTGGTCGGAGGACCGCGGCGTTTACCGAGACATCGGGCTGGACTGGGTGGATTAGTTTTCGTCAGGCAGGGTCACCGGCACGGCTTCGCGCGTTGAAACACGGAACTCGCGCCCTTGCTCGAAGACGGCGCTGCGTCCCGTCACAAACGCTGCTGCGATCAAGCCTGCTGCAACCGCGACGCCGATGGTCGCGCCGGTATTACCCCGCCCTTCTTGACGAAAATGTCCGGCAACCGGGATCGAACGACCGGCCAGTGAAATGTTCTCCATGTCAATTTCGATCTTAGCCGATTTGCCGAACACTCCCTTGCCAGTCCGGTAGGTCATTGTGCCAAACGCCGGGGTGCCGCGCGGAATGATAACATAGCCGCCGAGCATCACGTCCTGTACAACGGTCAGCCTGAATTTATCGCCAACGCGCTTGCGCTTCGAACTGACCTCCTCATCAAGGCGCAGCAGAACATCGGTGTTGGATGGCAAGACGATACCCCCGCCGACAGCCGCCAGAGCAACCGCAGAAACGGGTGCCGCGACCAAGGGTTGGCGCGTAGCGACCGGCAGTGCGCTTGGGGTCACCGGCACCAAGACCGCAGGCGAAGGCGCAAATGTCAGTGCCGGTTCGCGCATGGCAACGACAGCTAATGGTCGTGCAACCCGCCGCGAAACAAATCCGGCAGGGAGTTGCGCCTGAACAGCGGCAGTCCGCGTCGGTGGCACCCAGATCGTCGCGCGAATGGGCGGTGCGGCATCGGCGCGTGGCGACGCGACATCCATCTGCGGATCGGCCCCGAGCGGCGTCGATACGGGTATCGGCGGCAACGGCGTGGTCGACACCATTTGCGCCGTCGCCAGGTGCGGCGCGCACAGCGCCATCATCATCAAGGAGTTAATCGTCTTCCGCATTATCGTGCCCCTATGCCCCGGCGACGGCGCTACATCGGGCGGCTTAAATGCAGGTTAGAGCATGTGCTTAACGAAAATCGGCCTGTCCGTCGGCGAGCACGGTTACTACCCATTCGGGCACAAGGGTGCTTGCGCGCCCGATCCGCGTCTCGCCGAAATAAACGCTCCCCAGCGACGGCTCAAGATTCATCTCCAAGGTCGCTGCCCCCACATAGCGCGCGGTCTGCACAAACCCCGCCGCCGGATAAACCCCGCCCGATGTCCCCACGGACACGAACAAATCACAGGCGCGGATCGCCGCATCGATTTCGTCCATTGCGTAGGGCATCTCGCCGAAGAACACGATGTCGGGGCGCAGGCTCAGACTATCGCACACCCCGCACGCCGTTCCCGGCGGCAATCGCCCCGCCCATGCGCCCCGGTCGCCGCACCCCGCGCACAATGCGCTCAGCAGTTCGCCGTGGATATGGATCAGCCGCTTCGCCCCAGCCCGCTCATGCAGATCGTCGACATTCTGCGTGACAATCAGCAGTCCGCCACTCCATTCGGCATCGAGCCGCGCCAGCGCGCGGTGCGCCGCATTCGGCTCGACCGTCGCCAATGCAGCGCGGCGGTCGTCATAAAAGCGGTGCACCAACTCCGGATTGGCGGCGAGCGCCTCGGGTGTGCAGACGTCCTCGACGCGGTGGCCCTCCCACAGTCCGCTGGGGCCGCGAAATGTCGCCAGCCCGCTCTCGGCAGAAATGCCCGCGCCGGTCAGGATAACGATGTTGCTGTTACTTCTCATTGTTGCGCCTCGACCTAGCCTCGCCTGATACCCAAATTCGGTCGCGGTCGCCATTCATCTGGCGCACAGGTCATGTCCCCGATAGGCAGGACCGATGACATCAATTGCCCAGCGCGTCGCGCGTCCGCTTGCCCTTCTCCTCGCGTTATCGCTTGCCGTTCCGGCTACAGCGCGCACTGTTGCCAAGGCACCCGCAACGAAAGCAGCGACAACCCCCTGGCTTTATCGCGGCAGCGACATTCCGGTCGACACTGCCTGGGTCTTCGGCGAGCTATCTAATGGGCTGCGCTATGCCGTCCGCAAGAACGGGGTGCCGCCAGGACAGGTCTCGATCCGCCTCGCCATCGACGCCGGGTCGCTGCACGAGCGCAAGGGAGAGGCGGGCTTTGCCCATTTCAACGAGCACCTAAGCTTTCGCGGGTCGAAATACGTCCCCGACGGTGAAGCAAAACGCCTGTGGCAGCGGCTGGGCGCGACGTTCGGGTCGGACACCAATGCCTCGACCACGCCGACGCAGACGATCTATAAGCTCGACCTGCCCGCGGCGACACCTGCGGGGCTGGAAGAAAGCGTCAAAGTGCTGTCGGGCATGATGGCTGCTCCGTCGATCACGCAGGGCGAGGTCGACGCCGAACGCCGCACCGTGCTGGCCGAGCTGCGCGAAGGATCGGGCGCGGAGCAGCGCGCCGGCGACGCGTCGCGTGCCTTGTTCTTTGCCGGACAGGCCTTGGGCGACCATTCGCCGATCGGCGATACGACGTCGCTCGGTGCTGCGACTCCGGCCACGCTGCGAGCCTTCCACGACCGCTGGTACCGCCCCGAGCGTACGACGCTCGTCATCGTCGGCGACGGTGAAACCGCAACCTTTGAGGCACTGATCCGCAGATACTTCGCCGAGTGGAAGGGCAAGGGACCGACCCCGCCCGATCCCGATTTCGGCAAGCCGGACGCCGCCGCGCCGCGCACGAAGGTCATCGTCGAGCCGGGGCTGCCGACCTTGGCCACGCTCGCGGTCCTCCGCCCGTGGCTGCCCAAGGCCGATACCGTCGAGTATAATCGCGGCAAGCTCGCCGAAAGCCTTGCGCTGCGCCTCATCAGCCGACGGCTCGAGGAACGCGCGCGTGCGGGCGGCAGCTTTTTGTCGGCTGGTGTCGATCAGGACGATGTCGCGCGCTCGACTAGCGGGACGTTTGTGCAGATCGTGCCGCTGGGCGACGACTGGCAGGCGGCGATCCGCGACGTCCGCGCCGTCATCGCCGACGCGCTCGCCAATCCGCCGCTGCTGGCCGATATCGACCGCGAGGCGGGTGAATTCGCCGCCGCACTCCAGCAGCAGGTCGAACAGGCGCGCACGCAGAACGGCGGCGGGCTTGCCGACGATCTGATCGAAGCGGTCAACATCCGCGAGACCGTCGCCAGCCCCGAAGTCGCACGCGATGTGTTCTCCAACATGAAGAGCCGCCTGACCCCGGCGGGAATGCTCGCCGCGACCAAGCGCATGTTCAACGGCACGCCGATGCGCGCGGTACTGACCCTGCCAAAGGCCGTGCCCGAAGGCGAGGCGCAGCTCGTGGCGATCTTGACTGCGGAACCAAAGCCATTGGCCTCGGCCTCGCGCGCACCCGTCAGCTTCGACCGCGTGCCCAAACTCGGCACCCCCGCGACGGTGGTCAAGAAAACGCCGATCAACGAACTCGGCCTGCAATTCGTCGAATTGTCGAACGGGGTCCGCGTCCAGATTTTCGCCAACCCCGCCGAAGCCGGCCGCGTCTACGTCACCGCACGCTTCGGTAAGGGGATGCAGGCACTGCCCACCGACCGACCGACCGACGCCTGGGCGGCGAGCGGTGCCCTCGTCGCCAGCGGCATCGGCGACCTGAAACAGGACGAGCTCGACCGGCTGACCAGCGGGCGGCGGATCAACCTGGGTTTCGGCATCGGCGACGATGCGTTCGCCCTGACCGGCACGACCCGCGCCGCCGACCTCGACGACCAATTGCGGCTGATGGCGGCAAAACTCGCGGTCCCCGGCTGGGATCCGGCACCGGTGCTGCGCGCCAAGGCAGCGATGACGATGGGCTTTGCCTCGGCCAATGCGTCGCCCGGCGGCGTCCTCAACCGCGAGCTGACCGGTCGCCTCCACGGCGGCGACCCGCGCTGGAGCTTCCCAAGTCTCGCGCAGGTGCAAGCCATGACCCCCGCGTCGTTCCGCGCATTGTGGGAGCCGTTGCTCAAGACCGGCCCCATCGAAGTGTCGGTGTTCGGCGACGTCGATGCGGAAAAAGCCATCGCCGCCGTCGCTGCGACGTTCGGCGCGCTTCCCCCGCGCCAGCCCGCCATCGTGACACCCGCGAGCGCCACATCGAAGGGGGTTGCGCCGTCTGCGACGCCCGTCGTACTCACTCACACCGGCCCCGCCGATCAGGCCATCGCCGTGCTCGCCTGGCCCACTGCGGGCGGACAGGGAGAGATCTACGAAAGCCGCAAGCTCGACATATTGTCGGCGATCTTCAACGACCGCTTGTTCGACACGCTCCGCGAAGGCGAAGGCGCGAGCTACAGCCCGAACGTCGGCAGCAACTGGCCTGCGTTTATGCCCGGTGGTGGCAGCTTCGTCGTAACCTCGCAGCTGAAACCTGCGGGCGTCGACCGCTTTTACGCGCTTTCGCGCCAGATCGCGGCGGACCTCGCGTCGAAGCCCGTCACTGCCGACGAACTGCTCCGCACCGTCGGCCCGATGCGCCAGTCGATCGCGCGGGCGTCAAGCGGCAACAGCTTCTGGCTGTCACAACTGCAGGGCGCATCAAGCGAACCCCGCCGCCTGCAATCGCTGACCACATTGTCGAGCGACTATGCGCGGATCACGCCCGAGGAACTGCAGGCGACGGCGAAGCGCTGGCTGGCGGCGGAGAAAAGCTTTGCAATGGTCGTGGTGCCGGCGGGGAAGCCGTAGAGCTTGAGTGCCTACTACCCACATAGTCGGCCCGGACTTGATCCGGGCTTAGGCTTTTCTCCGGTGTAATTGGGGACAAAAGAAGCCTAGCCCCGGATCAAGTCCGGGGAGACGTGGTCTTGGCTATCACGTCAAAAAAATCCGCAACTCCCGCGCATCTGCCGTAGCAACATAGTCGCGTAACGATTTCAAGTCCGCCACCAACAGCTCGTCATCGGGTCGCGTCTCAACATTCCCAGCGAGGACATCGAGAGCTGCCACTACCGATTCTGCGCGATCCGCGAAAATGCCGCGAAAGGGTTGCTCTGTGCAAGAATGATCTTGTTCCATAACTGCCACTGCGTGATTTCCTGATGTATCCTATCAGATCAGCACAAGAAATGGGAGCAATGGTTACAACACGTACTTCGACAGGTCCGTATTCCGCGCCACGCTCGCGAGCTGGGCATCGACATAGGCTGCGTTCACCGTCAGCGCCGTACCCTGTTGGTCTTCGGCATCGAAACTAATGTCTTCGAGCAGCTTTTCCATGACGGTGGACAGCCGCCGCGCGCCGATGTTTTCAAGGCTTGCGTTCACTTCGGCGGCGATATGGGCGATGGCGGCGATGCCGTCGTCGGTAAAGCTCACGGTAACGCCCTCGGTCTTAAGCAGCGCGCTATATTGCATCGTAAGGCTTGCCCGCGTGTCGTTGAGAATGCGGACGAAGTCGGCCTCGGTCAGCGCCTTCAACTCGACGCGGATCGGCAAGCGCCCCTGAAGTTCGGGCAGAAGATCGCTGGGTTTCGCTACATGGAACGCGCCCGATGCGATGAACAATATGTGGTCGGTCTTCATCGGCCCGTATTTGGTCGCGACCGTCGTGCCCTCGATCAGCGGCAGCAAATCGCGCTGCACGCCTTCGCGGCTCACCGACCCACCGCGCACGTCGCTGACCGCGATCTTGTCGATCTCGTCGAGAAACACGATCCCGTTCGCCTCGGCATCGGCCAGCGCCACGCGCGCGACATCGTCCTGGTCGAGGCGCTTGTCAGCCTCTTCCTCGGTCAGTTTGGTCCACGCCGCCGGCACGGTCATCTTGCGGCGCTTCAACTGGCCACCCCCCATCGCCTTCGACATCATCTCGCTGAGATTGATCATGCCGACATTGCCGCCGCCGGGGATGTCGAACGGCATTTGCGGGGTCGCGTCGACCTCGATCTCGATCTCCGTTTCGCTGAGTGATCCATCGTCGAAACGCTGCTTGAACGCCGAACGCGTCGCTTCGCTCGCACCCTTCCCCGTCAGCGCGTCGAGCAGGCGCGCCATGGCGGCCTCATCCGACTTTTCTTTGACCGCGCTACGCCGCCGCTCTTTTTCCAGCCGGATCGCTTCCTCGACCAGGTCGCGCGCGATCTGTTCGACGTCACGCCCGACATAGCCGACCTCGGTGAATTTGGTCGCCTCCACCTTCACGAACGGCGCATCGGCAAGCTTGGCCAGCCGCCGCGAAATCTCGGTCTTGCCGCAGCCCGTCGGCCCGATCATCAGAATGTTCTTCGGGCTGACCTCGTCGCGCAGGTCGAGCGGCAATTGCTGTCGCCGCCACCGGTTCCGCATCGCGACCGCAACCGCACGCTTGGCGTCCGCCTGCCCGACGATATGTTCGTCGAGCGCACGGCAAATGGCTTTGGGGGTCAGGGCGTCGTTCATTGGGGAAACTTTCAGGCGGCGGCGTCGAGGGTTTCGACGGTCAGCCGGTCGTTGGTGTAGACACAGATCTCACCCGCGATCTTCATCGCGCGGCGGCACAGTGTCTCGCAATCGGGCTCATATTCGTCGAGCGCCCGCGCCGCTGCCAGCGCGTAATTCCCGCCCGATCCGATCGCCGCAATCCCGCCTTCGGGCTCCAGCACATCGCCGTTGCCGGTCAGCACCAACGTTACATCCTTGTCTGCGACGATCATCAGCGCCTCCAGATTGCGGAGGTATTTGTCGGTCCGCCAATCCTTCGCAAGTTCGACCGCCGCCCGCATCAGTTGCCCGTTGTGCGATTCCAGCTTGCGCTCCAGCCGTTCGAGCAAGGTGAACGCATCGGCGGTCGCACCCGCGAACCCCGCAATCACACTGCCGTCGCCAATCGAGCGGACCTTGCGCGCATTGGGCTTCATCACGGTCTGGCCCATCGAGACCTGACCGTCGCCGGCGATTACGACTTTGCCATTCTTGCGGGCGGAAACGATGGTGGTGCCATGCCAGCTCGGCAGGCCGTTGGATGTGTTGCTCATGTGCAACAGCAGGTGGAAACGCAGTGCTAGTCTTTCAAGTCCCCGCCGTCTCTCGCTCTAATCTCACTTTCATACCGAACGTATGCCTCCTCCCGATCTTGGGGTTGGATGCCGAGATGCTTTGCGACCGCTCCTTCGATCATATCAACGACAAGAATCGCTTCCTCGAGAGTAGCCGACAATGTCGACAGATGGTCGAGCATACGCTGCTTTCCAACAGAGGTCATAAAGTCTTCCGCCCGTTCCCGGAAGAATCGATGTGCGAGTTCGTCTCGTATATCCTTTGCTCTTAAGAGTGTCTGCTTCGTCCGATCATCTACCGTGACGACCCCATGCAAAGCCTTCAGAAGGTTGCCGAAGGTCTTCGTAAAGGCATCGTCCAGAACACAATCAATCAGCCCCTCCCATGACTCTCTCGTTTTTGGCCTTACGCGAACCAACTGAGTGGTCATGATCAGGTTTGCGAGGCCATGTTCGAGACACTGGCATTGATAGACTGCCAGTCCGAAGCGCGCGAAAACTTCCTTCGCGGAGTCTTCTTCGACATCATCCATTTTTGGCGAGTGCATAGGCCTGTGTCCCGCGTGTTAGCACGCGCTCGCCTTCGACAACATCGGCAACCCCGAAATCGCCCTGCCCGTCAAGCGCCGCATAGAGCGGCCCGAAGTCGGTCTCGACCGTCACACGCAGCAACTCGTCGAACGACGGAATTACGAAATAGCTCTGCTGGTAATCGTCGATCCGGTACTCCGTCCGCATCACGCGGCCCAAGTCGAACCCGATCCGGTTCGGCGACGGATCGTCGAGCGCGAAGATGCTCTCGCCCCGGCTCGACACGATGCCCGCGCCATATATCCGCAGCCCGCCCGCTTCCTCGACCAGCCCGAATTCGACCGTGTACCAATAGAGCCGCGCGAGCCGCTTGAGCGCCCCCAGCGACCCCGCGCGTTGCCCGCCGCGTCCGTAGGCGGCCATATAATCGGCGAAAACCGGGTCGGCGAGCATCGGGACATGGCCGAACACGTCGTGGAAGACATCGGGTTCCTCAAGATAGTCGAGTTGGTCCGCGCGCCGGATGAAATTGCCTGCCACAAACGTGCGATTGGCGAGATGATCGAAGAACACGTCGTCGGGAACCAGCCCCGGCACGGCGACCACGCGCCAGCCGGTCGCGGCCATCAACCGTTCGGACAGCTCGACGAAATCGGGAATGCCCGGCTTCGACAAGCGCAAAACATCGACTCCGCGTAGGAACGCCTCGGACGCGCGGCCGGGCAGCATCGCGGTCTGGCGGGCGAACAGCGTATCCCACACCGCATGCTCGTCGGGCGTGAAGCGGTCCCAGTTCTGGGGGACAGTCCAGTCATCGGCGGCTTCGGGCGGACGTTCGAGCGTGGCAGCTTCCATATGACTAGCCTACACTGCCCGGCATGAAGCCGCAAAAGCTGATCCGCGCTGCCCTCGCCCTCGTGCTGATCCCGTTTGGGCTTTACCTAGGCGCGGCGGCGATCCTAGCCCGCATTCCCGCCAACCCCGACTGGCGCGAGCCGAAGACGGGGATCACCATCTTTGTCCAGTCGAATGAAATCCACACCGGCATCGTCCTGCCCGCCGGACCCGGCAAATGGCGCGCGTTCGGCTGGGGCGACCGCGACTTCTACCGGGGCACGCCGCGCTGGCAGGACATGCGACCCGCGACTGTGCTCAGCGCGCTCGTCGGCAGCGGATCGACCGTCGTCCATGTCGACGAACTCGGCGACTTCATCGCAGACGAGAATTGGCGACCGCTGCGCCTGCGCCCCGACGAACTCATGCGGCTCCGCGCCTATATCGCCGCAACCCTGCGCCCCGGCCCGTCGGAGCCCGGCTACACACCGTACGACCGTTTCTACCCCGCACGCGGTCGCTACAGCGCGCTCGTCACCTGCAACGTGTGGACCGGTCGCGCACTGAGGGCCGCAGGGGTCCGCACCGGCATCTGGACCCCGTTCGCGGGCGATGTCATGCGCTGGGTGCCGATGCCCGGAACGCCCCGCCGCTGAGCAGAAAGGCGCGCACGGCGGGATCGTCGCTCAGCCCTGCCGCCGTTACAGCTGCGGCGCGCGCCGCTTCACCGTCGCCAATCGACCACAGCACCCGCGCCCGCGCCGCCCACCAGGGTTGATAGGTTTCACAGCCCGCGATGGCATCGAGCTGCGCGAGCGCCGACCGCCCGTGCCCCGCCTCGGCATAGGCTACCGCGCGCGCGACCAAAGCACCGGTCGAAGGTCCAATCGCCACCAGCACGTCGTAAAGTCGCATCAGCGGCTCGAGCAGATCCTCGCCGGTCATAACTGCCTGCGCGTGCAGCGACTGGATCGCAGCCTCGGTCTGGAACCGCCCCGGCGTCGCATAGCGCGCGGCTGCGCGAAGCAGCGCTTCGGCCTCGGGTAGCAGTGTACGGGACCACAACTGCGGGTTCTGATCCGCAAGCGTTACAAATGCCCCGTCGGCATCGCGCCGCGCCCCGCGCCGCGCTTCGCAGTGAAGCATCAGCGCCAGCAATCCCATCGCTTCCGGATCGTCAGGCAGCAGCTCGGTGACCATCCGCCCCAGCCAGATCGCTTCTTCGGACAGCCCCTTACGCTTGGCATCGGCGCCGAGCACATCTTCCCATCCCGTGCCATAGGCGACGTAAATTGCCGACAGCACCGGTTCGATCCGCGCCGCCAGCTTCCCCGGTTCAGGCACCGCAAACGCGATCCGTGCATCCCTGATCTTGGCCTTGGCACGCACGAGCTTTTGGCCCATCGCGGCGGGCGAGACGAGAAAACTCGCCGCAATCCGTGCCGCGTCGAGGCCCAGCACGGCCTGCAACATCAGGGGTGCCTGCACATCCGCCGCAATCGCCGGGTGCGCGCACACGAACATTAGTTTGAGCCGGTCGTCACCGAACGGCAGCGCGTCCTGTTCGGCGCGCTCTTCATCAAGGAGCATGATCGTTGCCTTGTTTGCCCCAGCGGTGGCCGCACGTCCGCGCGCATGGCCCAAATTTCGCCGCGCGGCGGTCAGCAGCCAGGCGTCGGGGTTGTGGGGCACACCGCGTTGGGGCCATGTGGCGAGCGCGGCAGCAAAGGCATCGGCCAGTGCGTCCTCGGCAGCGGCAATATAGCCATTGCGCGCTGCCAGTATGGCCAGAAGCTTGCCATAGGCGTGGCGCGCCGCTGCCTCCGCCGCGCGGCGCGCCGGTTCCAAGGGTCAGTGCTCGCCGTCCGGACCTGCAACGACGGGGCGGATTTCGACGGAACCTGCCGACACACAGGGTGCGCGCGCGGCCCATACGAGCGCGGTGTCGAGATAGGGCACGTCGATGATCACAAAGCCGCCAAGCAGCTCCTTTGTCGTTGCGAACGGCCCGTCCTGGACATGGCGTTGCCCGTCGACGACGCGCAACGTCGTCGCCTGGTCGATCCCCGCGAGCGGCGCACCACCCTGGATGAGCGATCCCATCGCGTCCATATAGGCACCCCATGCGCCCCAATAGCCGGGGGCGGCTGCGGGATCATGACCCTTGGCGACCTCCTCCGGCGTTTCGTTGTACAGCAAAGCATATTTCATCGGTCTTCTCCGGCTCGCGGGCTAATCTGCGCCCGGACTGATGAGCGGTGAGCCATGTCGATTCAGACAGCGGCGCTGAAAATTATTTCACGCCCAGCTGACCCAGCATGAACGCGTAATATTCCGCGGTCTCGCGGTACCGGCGGAAACGGCCCGATTTGCCGCCGTGTCCGGCCTCCATGTTGACGCGGAACAGCAGCGGGTTGGTATCGGTCTTGGTCGCGCGGAGTCTGGCGACCCATTTCGCCGGTTCGTAATATTGCACCTGGCTGTCCCACAGGCCGGTGCCGACGAACAGTGCCGGATAGGCTTTCGCGGCGACCTGGTCATACGGGCTATAGCTGAGCATATAGTCGTAAGACTTGCGGTTCTTGGGGTTGCCCCATTCGTCCCATTCGCCGGTGGTCAGCGGGATCGTTTCGTCGAGCATCGTCGTCACCACATCGACGAAGGGCACCTGCGCGATGATTGCCTTGTAATCGGCAGGGGCCATGTTGGCGACGGCGCCCATCAACAGCCCGCCCGCGCTGCCGCCCTGTGCCGCGACGCGGTCCTTCGCGGCATATTTCTGCGCGACAAGAGCGCGGGTCACGTCGATGAAATCGGTAAAGCTGTTCACCTTGTTGAACATCTTGCCATCGTCGTACCAGCTGCGGCCCATGTCCTGCCCGCCACGGATGTGGGCCAGCGCATAGACCATGCCGCGGTCGAGCAGGCTGGTCACCGACGGCGACCAAGCCGGGTCCATCGACGCGCCATAGCTGCCATAGGCATATTGCAGCATCGCCGCGCTGCCGTCGCGCTTGAAGCCTTTCTTATAGACCAGCGATACGGGAATGCGCGCCTTGCCGTCGCGCGCGGGCACCCAGACGCGCTCGGTGACGTAATTCGCCGCGACATAGCCCGGCGCGGGGTTTTCCTTTAGCAACTTGCGCGCGCCGGTCTTCGCGTTAACCTCATAAGTCCGCGTCGGCGTGGTCTGTGACGTGTAGGCGTAACGCAGCCAGTCGGTCGCACTTTCGGCATTGGTGCCGAGCGACATTGCGTAGGCGGGCTCGTCGCTGGCGATGAAATTGCTCTTGCCTGTCGCATTCAAGGTCCGCAGCCGTTTCAGCCCGCCCGACCGCTCGTTGATCGCGGTAAAGCTGTCGAACAATTCATAGCCGTCGATGAACACCTTCGGGTCGTGCGCCACCATGTCGCGCCACTTCGTCCGGTCGCCCCAGGCGGTGCCATCGGCGAGCGTCATTAACCGGTAATTGGGCGCGTCCCAATTGGTCCGGATCACCCAGCGGCCGCCGAGGTGATCGGCCTGATAGAGGAAGTCGCGCTGGCGTGGGGCGATGACAGTGAAGCTGCCCGGGGCTGCAGCGGAAGTGCAGCGCGATTCCGCGCTGACCGTGCTTTGCACGCCGATACAGATGAACCTGTCGTCCTTGGTGCGATCGATCCCCATGTAGAAGGTGTTGTCCTTCTCCTCATAAACGACCGTATCGGCGCTCGCGGGGGTGCCGAGGACATGCCGCTTGACCTTGTTGCCGAGCAGCGTGGTGGGATCCTTGTCGATGTAGAAAAAGCTCTTGCCGTCGTTTGCCCACACGGCGCCAGCCTCGGCATTGGTCACGGTGTCGGGCAGTATCTCGCCGGTCTTCAGATTCTTGACCCGGATCACATATTGGCGACGTCCGACATCGTCGGTGGCAAAGGCGGCGAACGCATTGTCCTGGCTGAAGTCGGTGCCACCGAGCGAGAAATACCCCTTCCCCGCCGCCATCGCGTTCTGGTCGAACAGGATTTCCTCGGGCGCGGTCATACTGCCCTTACGCCGCGCGTTGATCGCGTAATCCTTGCCGGTTTCGAAGCGGGTGTAGTAATAATAGCCGCGCTCGCGGTACGGGACGCTGGCGTCGTCCTGTTTGATGCGGCCGACGATCTCGGTGTAAATCGCCTCCTGCATCGCCTTGGTCGGGCTGAGCACCGCATCGGCATAGGCGTTCTCGGCGTTGAGATTCGCCAGCATCTCGGGATTTTTGCGCGTGTCGTCGCGCAGCCAGTAATATTCGTCGTTGCGCGGGGGCACGCCGTCCGGCCCTTTGATGAGGAACGGCTTTTTGGCCGCGACCGGCGGCGTTTGGGCATAGGCAGCAATCGGCAGCGACAGGACCAGCGCGAACGCGGTCGTCAGACGAAACGACATGGAATTCCCCTTGAACGAGTCAGGACCGACAGGCGGCAATAGCCAGAGGCTACCAGCGGTTCGCGCGCGTCACAATCGCTGGCATCGCGCGGCATCGGTGCCTAGAGTCGGAGGATCACACGGGGCGCGGCATGAACAGACTTTACTATGGCGACAATCTGGATGTGCTGCGCGACCATATCGCCAGCGACAGTATCGACCTCGTCTACCTCGACCCGCCGTTCAACAGTAACGCGAACTATAACATCCTGTTCAAATCGCCGACGGGGAAAGCAGCAGACAGCCAGATCGAGGCGTTCGAGGACAGCTGGCACTGGAACGACAAGGCGGAGGCCGCATTCCACGACGTGATGACCAGCGGCAACACCGACGTGGCCGAGCTGTTGCGCGCGATGCGCGGGTTCCTGAAGGAAAACGACATGATGGCGTATCTCGCCATGATGGCGGTGCGCCTGATCGAGCTTCACCGCGTGCTGAAACCGACCGGCAGCCTCTACCTCCACTGCGACCCGACCGCGTCGCATTATCTGAAGCTGTTGCTGGACGGGGTATTTGGGGCTGTAAATTACGGGAATGAAATCATCTGGCAGCGGCAGAATGCGAAAGGCAATGCCTCTACCCGTTTCGCTCGCAATCACGATGTAATCCTGCGCTATACCAAGGCTGACAGCTGGACGTGGAATGCACAGTACACCGCTCACAACGAAACTTATGTCGACGGATTTTATCGCTTTAACGAGGAAGGAACAGAACGGCGATACCGGTTGGCAGACCTCACCAATCCAAACAAAAATCGACCGAACCTGACTTACGAGTTCCTTGGAATAACGCGGGTATGGCGTTGGACCCGCGAGCGGATGCAGGCCGCATATGATGCTGGCTTGGTCATTCAAACAAATCCCGGAACCGTTCCACAACTGAAACGATACTTAGACGAGCAAGAAGGCAATCCTGTCAGCGACATCTGGGCGGATATTCGCCCAGTTCAGTCGCAATCCAAGGAGGACAAACACCTAGGCTACCCCACCCAGAAACCGCTCGCGCTGCTCGAACGCATCATTGCCGCCTCGTCGAACCCCGGCGACGTGGTGCTCGACCCGTTCTGCGGCTGCGGCACTGCCGTCGACGCCGCGCAGAAACTGGGGCGGCAATGGATCGGCATCGACGTGACGACGCTTTCGACCGAGTTGATCGAAAAGCGGATGAAGGACCGCTACGGCCTCATCAATGTGCGCGAGCTGCCCCTGAAAGGCCGTCATGCTGAACTTGTTTCAGCATCCACCCCGCAATCCGCGAAGCCTTCGCAAGTGGAAGGGTGGACCCCGGATCAAGTCCGGGGTGACGGCGCGGGTGTGGACGCCTCGCTCGTTTACGAAGTCGTGGGCACCCCGAACGACATCGCCAGTGCCGAAAAACTTGCCGCCGAACAGCCCTATCAATTCCAGTACTGGATCGTCGGCAAAATCGACGGCCAACCCTATCAAGGGGGCCGCAAGGGCGCGGATCGCGGCATCGACGGCTATGTCTATTTCACAGGGCATGACAGAAAGACCGAAGCCGCGATCATCAGCGTGAAGGCCGGACGCAACGTCGGCGTCGCCATGGTCCGCGACCTGAAAGGCGTCGTCGAGCGCGAGAAAGCGCCCATCGGCATTTTCGTCTGCGTCATCAATCCGACGCGCGAGATGGAACGCGAAGCGGCGTCGATGGGCGTGTACGAAGGGGCCGACGGGCGCACCTATCCGCGTTTGCAGATTTACACCGTCGCCGAATATTTCGCCGGACTGCGCCCCAAAGTACCGCTGCTCGACCGGCAGGCGGCATACCGGAAAGCAGCGCGGGCGGAGACGGGCAAGGGCAATCTGGCGTTCGATTTGTAGCTGCCACAGTTATAGTGTGCTCCTGCGAAAGCAGGAGCCTTGGCAACGTGCGCCGTGCCCGACCGACAGGGCTCCTGCTTTCGCAGGAGCACAGGGCTCGGCTCGACCGAGTAACCTTTTACCCCGCCACAATCGCGGCCCACCCCGCCTCGTCGATGACCTCGATGCCGAGTTCGGCGGCCTTTTTGAGCTTCGACCCTGCGCCGGGGCCAGCGACGACGAGGTCGGTCTTTGCGCTCACCGACCCGGCGGTTTTCGCACCCAGCGCTTCGGCCTGCGCCTTGGCCTCGTCGCGGCTCATCGTTTCGAGGCTGCCGGTGAAGACGATGGTCTTGCCGGTGACGGCGGAGGCTTTGACGTTCGAGACATAGGCGGGCGGCGCGACTTCGCTCAGCAGGTCGTCCCAAGCGGCGCGGTTATGTTCCTCATGGAAGAAATCGACCAGCGCCTTGGCGACGACGGGGCCGATGCCCTCGACCGACGACAGTTCGGCAACAGCTTCCTCATACTGCGCGACATCGGCGACACGCTCGACGCTGCCGAATGCGCGGATCAAATCCTTCGACGTGCCTGCGCCGACATGGCGAATGCCGATGCCGAACAGGAACTTGATCGGGTCGGGTGCGCGTTTCGCCTCGATGCTGGCGAGCAGGTTCTCGACCGACTTCTCCTTCCACCCCTCGCGCGTCAGCAATTCGTCACGGTGCGATTTCAGACGGAAGATATCGGCGGGGCCGTGCAGCCAGCCGAGCTGGAAGAACTCGACAATCGTCTTGTCGCCCAGTCCCTCGATGTCGAGCGCGCCGCGACTGACGAAATGCTTCAACCGCTCGATGCGTTGCGCCGGACAGATCAGGCCGCCGGTACAGCGGATATCGACTTCGCCTTCTTCGCGCACCGCGTCGGACAGGCATTCGGGGCAGACGCTAGGGAAGACGAATGCGGGCCGTTCGACTTCGGGCGTCAGGTTTTCGAGCACCTGCGGAATCACGTCCCCAGCACGCTGGATGCTCACGCGATCGCCGGGGCGGACCCCGAGCCGGGCGATCTCGTCCTTGTTGTGGAGGGTCGCATTAGTCACGACGACGCCGCCGACAGTGACAGGTTCGAGCCGCGCGACCGGCGTCAACTTGCCGGTGCGGCCAACCTGAACGTCGATGGCCAGCAATGTCGTCTGCGCGCGCTCCGCCGGAAACTTATGTGCGATGGCCCAGCGTGGTGCCTTGGCGACGAACCCCAGTCGCGCCTGCCAGTCGAGCCGGTCGATCTTGTAAACGACACCGTCGATGTCGAACGGCAAATCGGCCCGCGCCGATTCTATGCTGCGGTAATGCTGCAAAATTGCTGCGGTGTTTTCGGCACGGATCAGGCGGCCGCTGACCGGCACACCCCAGCCTTCAATGGCACGCATCACATCATACTGCGATTCCGCCGGAAGTGCCGACACCTCCCCCCAGCCGTGCGCGAGGAACTTTAGCGGCCTAAGTCGCGTGATTTCGGGGTCTTTTTGCCGCAGCGACCCGGCGGCGGCGTTGCGGGGGTTGGCAAGCACACGTTCACCCTCCCCCCGCGCGTTGAGTGCCGCGAAATCGGCCTTGGACATGTAGACTTCGCCACGGATTTCAAACACTTGCGGGACGTCGGCCCCGGTTAGCCGCTCGGGAATATCGGCAATCGTCCTCACATTGGGCGTGACGTCCTCCCCGACCGCCCCGTCGCCGCGCGTCGCGGCCTGAACCAGAAAGCTGTTTTCGTAACGCAAAGAACAACTTAGCCCGTCGATCTTCGGCTCGGCGGTCAGCGCGACCGGTGCATCCTCCGCCAGATTGAGAAACCGCCGCACCCGCGCCACGAATTCCGCCACTTCCTCGTCCGCAAAAGCATTGTCGAGACTGAGCATCGCTTTGGCATGGGTAACCTTGGCGAGCGCCGAAGTCGTCGGTGCCCCAACCAGTTTCGACGGCGAATCGGCCCGCACCAGATGCGGAAACTCGGCCTCAAGCGCCGCATTCTCGCGGGTCAGCGCGTCATATTCCGCATCCGAAACCTCGGGCGCGTCATTATCGTGATACAGCTTGTTATGCCGCGCGATCTCCTTGGCGAGACGCATAAGGCGATTGGCGGCGTCGGCTTCAGTCATCGAGCGCGCGAAGCTCAGCCTCGGCAAGCATATAGGCTTCTTCGCCCTCGCGTCCGGCTACTGCAATAACGAGCAATATTACTTCCTCATCGGACACGCGATAAATCAGTCGAACCCCGCTAGATCGCAGTTTGATTTTGTAGCAATCCTTCATCCGGCGTAGCGCATCGGCCTGAATGCGTGGCATTTGCGCGCGCTCGACGAGCTTTCGCGCGAGTTGCTGCCGGATTGCGTAATCGAGCTTCTCAAATCGCTTCTGCGCCCTCGGGCGGAAAACGACCCTATAGGTATTGGGCAAGATCGATCTCGACGGTCTCGACATCACCTCGTTCAATAGCGTCGAGTTCTTCCTGTGCCTCTTCCATCAGCCGACGGTCGGCGAAAACGTCACAAATGTGCTCCCAGACGTGCGGCGCGACGACATACGCGACGGGCTTGTTTCGGTTAAGGATCGCAACCTGTCGCAGCCGTGCTTCGGCGACCACTGCAGCTGGATTTTTCTTGAGGTCACTGATGCTGACCGTTGCCGTTGCCAGCACTTCTTCGATCATCGACTCGCGATCAACGTGGAGCTTGAAAGGCGCGTTCATGACCTGATGGTATCACTACAAACAGGTCTTTTCAAGCCGCTACCAGCCGCGCCGCCTGTGCTCTCGCCTCATCGGTCACTTCCGTCCCCGACAGCATCCGCGCGATTTCCTCGCGGCGTTCGGCGGCGCCGAGGGTGCGGAGGTTCGTGCGGGTGACGAAGCCATCACTGTTCTTCGCGATCAGCAGATGATGGTCACCGCGCGCCGCCACTTGCGGGCTGTGCGTCACCACCAGCAGCTGCGTCTTAGCCGCCAGCCGCGACAGTCGCTCGCCTATCGCCGAAGCCACTGCGCCGCCGACGCCGCGGTCGATTTCGTCGAAGATCATCGTGGCCGCCGCGCCTTCCTCGGCCAGCGCGACCTTCAGCGCGAGGATGAAGCGCGAGAGCTCGCCGCCCGACGCGATCTTGAGCAGCGGTCCGAACGGCGCGCCGGGGTTGGTCGAGACTTCGAATTCGACGCGGTCGGCCCCGTTTTCGCTTTCGGGGCCGCTAGCGACCACGGTCTTAAATCGTGCGGCGTCGAGTTTGAGCGGCACGAGTTCGCCCGCCACCGCCGTGTCGAGCCGCGCCGCCGCTGCGCGCCTTGCCTCGGTCAGCGCGTCAGCCGCCGCGCGATACGCCGCACGCGCCGCCTTCGCCGCCGCTTCCAGTGCCGCTATCCCTTCTCCGCCCGCTTCGATAGCTGACAATTTCCCACGCAATTCCGTAGCGAGTGCCGCGAGATCATCGGGCTGGACACGGTGCTTGCGGGCCATCGC
>JANNVL010000038.1:0-29565 GCA_031408195.1 Sphingomonadales bacterium
GATTTCCGAGATTGTAAATCCCGACACCGGACACGCAAATTTCTGCGAGAACGTAATCCGGCCCTCGGGTGCGTATTCGCCAGCTTTCGCTTTAGTTTCAATAACTTGCGCGTCCGCCGGATCGACATAAGCCAACCCGTCCGCCAGCTTCAGCGCCTGCTCGAAGCTATCGGCCAACCGCGACTCAATCCCCTCGCGCACCACGATCCGGTCCACGACGACCTCCAGATCATGCTTGAACTTCTTGTCGAGCACCGGCGCCGCATCGATATCGTAGAACTCACCGTCGATCCGAACCCGTGCGTACCCAGCCTTCTGCCATTCGAGCAGCTCCTTGCGGTACTCACCCTTGCGCCCGCGCACGACCGGCGCGAGCAGATACGCCCGCGTGCCCTCGGGCAGCGCCATGACGCGATCAACCATCTGGCTTACTTGTTGGGCGCTGATCGGCAGACCGGTCGTCGGCGAATAAGGAATGCCGACCCGCGCCCACAACAGCCGCATGTAGTCGTAGATTTCGGTCACCGTCGCCACCGTCGAGCGCGGATTACGGCTGGTGGTCTTCTGCTCAATGCTGATCGCGGGGCTTAAGCCTTCGATATGGTCGACATCGGGCTTTTGCATCAGTTCCAGAAACTGGCGCGCATAGGCCGACAAGCTCTCGACATAGCGCCGCTGCCCCTCGGCATAAATGGTGTCGAAGGCGAGCGATGATTTGCCCGAACCGGAAAGCCCGGTGATGACGATCAGCTTGTCGCGCGGCAGATCGACCGACACGTCCTTGAGGTTATGCTCGCGCGCGCCGCGAACGCTTATGTGGGTTAGCATAGAGGTGACTTGTTCCAGATTTGTTCGCACGGGGCAAGCGTGGCCGCGTTGCTTTCGTAACATAGGGTGCCCAGCTGCCAAAATGTAGCGCGATTGTTGTTGCGAACGCGGAACCCTTTGCGTTTTGCGTCATTTCGTTCCCAAACGGGGAGGAAAATCCAATGCGATATCTTACGATGGCAGCCGCTATTTCGGCATTGTCCGCAACAAGCGCGATAGCCGCACCATCGGGCACCCTTATTTCCGCCGATCCTGTCGTCGAAACCCCGGCAGGGATGCAGGCGTGGAAAATCCGGTACTGGACGACGAGCGACCGTGGCGCGCAGATCGAAGTCACTGGCATGGTCGTCGCGCCGCGCGAGGAGATCCCGCCGACACCGCGCAAGGTGCTGGCATGGACGCACGGCACCTCCGGCGTGGCCCAGAAATGCGCGCCGTCGCAAATGGATTTCTTCGGCGCGACGCCGGGCCTCGCCGACGCCATCCGGCGCGGCTACACCGTGGTCGCACCCGACTATCCCGGCCTCGGCAGCGCGATGCCGCATCCCTATCTTGGCGGGATTAGCACCGCGAATTCGGTCCTCGACGCCGTACGCGCGGCACGCGGTATTGCGGGTGCGGCAGCGGGCAGCAGCTTTGCGGTCTGGGGGGAATCGCAAGGGGGGCACGCTGCGTTGTGGACCGGGCAGCGCGCACGGGCCTATGCGCCCGACCTGACCTTGACCGGCATCGCGGCGGCGGCCCCGCCGACCGATCTGGTCGAAAACCTCCGCGCCGGCAGCGACCCGTCGATCCGCGCGTTCCTGACCGCGTTCACTGCCTATAGCTGGTCGCAGCATTATGGGGCGCCGCTGTCGACGCTCGGCAAACGCTCGACGCAGGGCGTGATTACGCGGCTCGCTCAGAACAACTGTATCGTGCTCGGTGTGAAGCCGAAGCTCGGGACGATGCTGGGCGTGCTGGTGCTGCGCCGCGATCTGAAGAACGTCGATCTCGGCCGCATCCAGCCATGGGCGCGCATTTCGCGCGACAACAGCCCGTCGGCGCGCGACCCAGGTGTCCCGATGCTGATCGCGCAAAACCCCAAGGACGTGATCGTCGGCCGTGCCGTGACGCAGGCCTATGCGCGCAAACTGTGCCGGGGCGGCGCGCGGCTGCGGTTCATCACGATCAACGGAAAAGGGCATGAGACGAGCGCAAGGGATACGGCAGGCGTCACGCTCGACTGGATCGACGCGCGCTTTGCCGGACGGCCCGCGCCGAACGACTGCGGACGAATTTAACGAGTGGAGAGTGAAAATGCGTAAAATGATGATGACCGCAGTGCTGGTCGTACTTGCCGGCAGTGCCCAGGCCTCGACCCCCGCCGCCTGGGACGCGATGAACCAGCGCGTCAACCGCGCCTGCGTCGCGATGTCGGAGCTCGCGCGCCCCGAACTACTTGCCAAAAAGATCAGCTTTTCCGACGTGATCGGCACCGAGGTTCGCATGATCCGAGGCACTGACAAACGCGGGCGGATGCAACGGCTGTTGTGCGCCTATAATCGTTCGACCGGGCGCACCGAAATCCAGCCTGCCGATGTGTGGAACGGTCCGACAATCCGGCCGTAAGCGGTATCGACCTGTGGCCGTTCGGGCCTGCCAGCCAGTATCAGGCCTCGACCGAACGTGTGCTTTGCCGTAGGGTTGCGAAATGTTCGGGCGTGTCGGCAATACGGGATTGGCCCTCCTAAGCCTGGGGGCGACGGGATCGGTGATGGCGGCCATGCCGATACCCATGCCCATCCAGTGCAGCGCCACGGGCACCAAATCTTTTGCGCCAGCGATGACCGCGCCCGAGGTTTGCGCGCGTTTCATCCGCGCACTGGGCGTCGCCGCCAAACGACCGGTATCGCCCGGTATCACGGCTCCGCGCGACGGGCTGGTCGTCGAGTTGCGTTTCCTGCCAGGCGGCATGGCGAGCGCCAGGGCGACGCGGCTTAGCGCGGGGGAGTCGTACCCGCTGCCGCTTTACGAGCTGGCTGTATCGGACCGGTCGTTTAGTCTTAAGGATATCGACACTCTTGCTGCCGATGTTGAACGCGGTTTGAAAATCAAAATGGGAGCGAGATGACATGGCCGCTTCGGGATGCGCCTGCTGTTCGACACCAATATGCCAGAAAGCCGACCTGTTGCTGGTCGATGAGGCGAATGTCTATGTCGGACGCACGCTGATCGATGGCCCGGCGGCGAGCGACATCGCGACGCCCGATTCGGCACGCGGACCTGATTTCGCCGATTCGGTCCCGGGCGGCCCTTCGTCGACGGCGACACTGGTGCTGGGGTCGAGCGTCGAAGTCATCATTGAAACGCCCAGCGATCATGACTGGTACCGAGTTACGCTGACAGCGGGCACGACTTACACCATTCATACCACAGCGCTGAGCGGTGGCGGCAATCCCGACAGTCTCCTCACCCTGCGCGATGCCGCAGGCGTGTTCCTCGTCGAGGACGATGACGGCGGCGACGGCACCTATTCGACGATCAACTATACCCCGACGACGACCGGCACCTATTTCGTCGATGCAGGCACGTTTGCGGGGTCGGGCCAATCGAGTTCGGGTAGTTACTATCTGTCGATTGCCGCAGTCTTGCCGGCAGGGGCCGATTCCGTCGCGGCGACTACGGCGACGACCGGGGCGCTTGCGGTCGGCGGCAGCATCGACGGCAATATCGACACCAGCGGCGACCGCGACTGGTATTCGATCTCACTGACAGCGGGACAGACCTATCTGTTCCGGACGGCAAGCGTCGGCCCCCTCAGCGGGACGGCCCCGGCCGGCCGTGTCGATACCTTGCTCGCTGTGCGCGATGCATCGGGTGTCCAGCTGGCAAGCAACGACGATGCCGGTGAATATGGGTATTCGGCCATCCGTTTTACCGCATCGACGACCGCCACCTATTATCTCGATGTCGGCGCATTTACGGGAAGCGGCAGCAACGGTGCGTCGACCGGCGCATTCAACCTGACCGCGTTCACCACGCCTGCGCTGACCGTGTACACATATGACCAGATCGCGTTGCAGCTGACGAACGGCTATTGGGGCGGGGCCAGCCACCGGTTCAATGTCGCGCCGGGTGGCACAATCACCGTCAATTTTTCAGCGGTCGGTACTGCCGCACAGACGCTGGCGCGCGAGGCGCTCAACCTGTGGACCGACGTTACCGGGATCACCTTTACGAGCGTCGCGTCGGGCGCGCAGATCACCTTTGCCGATACCCAGACCGGCGCATTCGCCAATGCCAGCTATTCGGGTGGGATCACCACCAGCGCCACGGTCAATATCGGGACAGCGTGGATCACCAGCTATGGCACGACGCTCAACAGCTATTCGTTCCAGACCTATATCCACGAAATCGGTCATGCGCTGGGACTGGGGCATGGCGGAAACTACAACGGCAGTGCGAATTACGGGACGGATGCGCTCTACGCAAATGACAGCTGGGTCACGACGATCATGTCGTATTTCGACCAAAACGAGAATAGCTACACATCGGGACTCGGCTACACGCGGCAATACTCGGTTTCGCCGATGGTCGGCGACGGGATCGCCGTCACCAACCTTTATGGTGCGAACACGCTGACCCGCATTGGCAATACGACCTATGGATTCAATAATAACTCGGGTCGGGCGATTTACGACGCGACGGCAAATCCCAATGTCAGCTATACCGTTTACGATAATGGCGGCACCGACACGCTCGATTATTCGGGGTTCAGCCAGAACCAGACGATCAACCTGAATCCCGAAACATTTTCCAGTGTCGGTTTTACGATCGTCGGTGGGGTGCCGCGGGCGAATGTCGGCAATGTGTCGATCGCGCGCGGCGCGATCATCGAGAACGCGGTTGGCGGCACCGGCGACGACACGATTATCGGTAATGCTGCCGACAACCAGATCGACCTCAGCCGTGGCGGCAACGACACGGTCAGCGGCGGGCTGGGCAATGACGGTTTCATCTTCGGCGCGACGCTGAACGCCAACGACAGCGTCAACGGCGGCGGCGGAGCCAATGATCAGGTCGGCATTACCGGCAATTATACCGGTGCCAACCGGCTGGTGCTTAACGCAACGACGTTGGTCGATGTCGATGTGCTCGCGGTGCTGCCCGGTGGCAGTTACGACATCACGCTCAACAACGGCACGGTTGCGGCGGGCACGACCTTCACCGTGTTCGGCGGCAACCTGGGCGTAGGTGAGAGCTTTACGGTCGATGCCTCCGCCGAACTCGACGGCAATGTCATCGTCTACAGCGGGCTTGGCACCGACACGATCACTGGCGGCGCGGGCGCGGACGGTTTCTACTTCGGCCCCGGCAAATATGGCGCACTCGACAGTGTGCGCGGCGGAGGCGGGACCAATGACCAGCTTGCGCTCGACGGCGACTATACGCTCACACTCACCAACCGCGAGGATGTCGAGGTGTTCGTGATGCTGCGCGGCCCCGCTGGGACGCCGAACACGTTTAACGTGACGGTCGCCGACAGCTGGACTCCTGCGGGTCAGCAGCGGACGATTTTTGGCACGGCGGTGACGACCAACATCATTGCGAACGGTGCCGCAGAGACCGACGGGACGCTGCGGTTCTTTAGCGGGACTGGCAACGACACGCTGACCGGCGGTGCGGGCAATGATCGCTTCTTCGGCAATCTGGGTGCCGACACGCTGACCGGCGGCGGCGGGGCGGACACGTTCATCTACAATGGCGCAAATGAATCGACCGGCGCGGCGTGGGACCGGCTGGTTGGTCTGACTAACAGTGTCGACAAGATCGACCTGCCCGGTACGATTTCGGGCGTCGCCGCGACTGTGGCGGCGGGCGCGCTCAATACGTCCAGCTTCAACGCCGATCTGTCGGCGGCCATCGGCGCGGGCCAGATGGGCGCGGGGCAAGCCGTGCTCTTTGCGCCCACAAGCGGGACATTGGGTGGCAGGGTGTTCCTCGTCGCCGATGCCAACGGGATTGCAGGTTATCAGGCCGACGCCGATTTCGTTTTCGAACTCCCGACGCCGCCGCCTGCGATCACGGTCGATCTGTTCGTCTGAAGCGAGGCGCGTCGGGGTTCAGCCGATCCGCTTGGCCTGCACGCGCCGCCCTTTTTCGACGGCGACGAAATATGCGCCGAGCGACCCGCGCTCGATCACGATTTTGCGCCCGGGCAGCGGGTCGCGGAAAGCCATATTGGCCTCGACGGTTTCCCACAGCGCGCCGCCCTCGACGGTAAAGCGCCATTTGCCGTTACCGATCGAGCGCGACGCCGTGATGACGGTCGACAGTTCCTTCGCGTCGGCAACGTCTTCGGCATTGTCGGGCTTGCCGGTCAGGAACCCGATGCGCGGCAGGGTGAAGCCGAACAGTCCCTTGCGTGCTTTGCGGACTTCGGTGCGCTCGACCACCACGACGTCGCCGCTCGCGGTGGCCGCCGCCAGCGCATCGACAGCGCGGTCGTAGCACGCGAGGCGTGCAGCGGCGTCGGTCAGGGTGCGGCAGCCCTGCAATGCGGTGACCGGCTTTGCGGCGGGCACCGCAGGCGAATCAGCGGCAACTACAGGTGTGGCGGCCATGACAGCGCAAGCAAACAGCAGAGCAGGCTTCATCGTGACACGCTTTCTACAAGGTTCGGGGCATCATGCAGCCTCGACACGCCGATGACAAACCTGTGTCACAAATACAACAATCGGGCGTCAAATGGCGGCGAACACCGCCATTTGATTGCCAATCGCGCCGCGCTTCCCCTAGGGAGCCGACATTCGGCGGGACGATTCCGCCCGTTGCTATTCGCGGCAACGATCGATGCACAGGATTTCAAGCGGCGGCTCAGGCCGTCGAAACTAGGGGAATAAACCACATGGTTACCAAGGCTCTCCGCCGCACTCTGCTGGCGACGACCATCATCGCGGGTTCGCTCGCGGCTGCTCCTGCCTTCGCGCAGACGCCCGCACCTGCCGCGCCAGCCGAGGAAGACACGATCATCGTGACCGGCTCGCTGATCACCAACCCGAATTTGACGTCGTCGTCGCCGGTTACTGCGGTCAGCAGCGACGAAGTCGAGCTGCGCCAGTCGACCAACGCCGAGCAGATCCTCCGCGAAGTCCCCGGCGTCATTCCGGGCAACGGCGCACAGGTCAACAACGGCCAGTCGTCGTCGGGTGCCACGCTCAACCTGCGCGGCCTTGGCTCGAACCGTAACATCATTTTGCTCGACGGTACGCGCACCACGCCTGCCAACTTCAACGGCACAGTCGATCTCAACAACATCCCGCTCGCGCTCGTCGACCGTGTCGATGTTCTGACCGGCGGTGCCTCGACCACCTATGGTGCCGATGCGGTTGCCGGTGTCGTCAACTTCATCACCAAGAAGAGCTTCGCCGGCTTCGACGCCCGCGTCACCGAAGCGATCACGGGCAAGGGCGACGGTAACACGCTGCGCGCCGACGTGACCATCGGTGCGAACTTCGATGATGGCCGCGGTAATGCCGTGCTGAGCATCGGCTACATCGAAAGCGACCCGATCTATCAGGGCGACCGCGACATCGCGGTGTTCGGCATTTCGTCGGTGACCGGTGTTGCGTCGGGTTCGTCGTTCACTTCGACGCCGACCGTTTTTTCGGGAACCAACTATGCCCCCGTCGTTGCGGGCAGCGGCGGCGATGTGCAGATCAACGCCGCCGGCACTGCGCTGGTGCCGTTCTACAGCGGCTTCAACTTCAACCCGTACAACATTTTCCAGACACCGTTCCGTCGTTACAATGCCTTCGCCCAGGCGCGGTACGAGATTTCGGACTCGGTCGAAGTGTACAGCCGCGCGCTGTTCTCGAAGAACACCGTGCAGTCGATCATCGCGCCGTCGGGCATCTTCGGCAACCAGCTGACGATCAATCCGACCAACCCATATCTGACCGGTACGATCAAGGATCAGGTCTGTGCAGCCAACGGCTTCGCCACGGTTGCCGCGTGTAACGCGGCACCCAGCCTCAATCTGGCTGGCGTCTATCGCCGTGCGGTCGAACTCGGGCCGCGTATCAGCACCTATGTCACGACGGTGTTCGATTATCAGGCCGGTGCCCGCTTCAACATCACCGACACGCTCAAGCTCGACGTGTACGGAGCCTATGGCGAGAGCGAGAACGTCGAAACGCGCGGTGGCTATTATGCCAACTCGCGCGTGCAGCAGGCGTTGCTTGCGACCAACACCACGTCGTGCACCAACACCTCGAACGGCTGCGTCCCGCTCAACATCTTCGGCCCGGCGGGCAGCATCTCTTCGGCGATGAACGGCTTTGTCGGCGGTCTGACCAGCAGCGTGACCAACAAGGCGACGCTGGCCCAAGCGCATGCTGTGCTCGGCGGCGACTTTGGTTTCACGGTGCCTTCGGCATCGGACCCGGTCTCGTTCGCGATCGGCACCGAGTACCGCAACTATGGCGCGACTCGTACCCCCGATAACCTCGCGCAGGTTCCGGGCGAACTCGGCGGTGCCGGCGGTGCCGTGCTGCCGCTCAACGGTGGCTATAACGTGTTCGAAGTGTTCGGCGAACTGATTGCGCCGCTCGCCAAGGACCAGCCGTTCTTCAACGAACTCTCGCTCGAACTGGGCGCGCGTTATTCGAAGTACAAGGTCGATGCAGCGGGCAACCCGAACTTCAGCGCGACGACGTACAAGGCAGGCATCAACTGGGCTCCGGTAAGCGCGATCAAACTTCGCGCCAACTACCAGCGCGCGGTTCGTGCCCCGAACATCGGCGAACTGTTCGCGCCGGTCGTGACGGGTCTGACCAGCCTTGCCATCGATCCGTGCGCGGGCGCGGCACCGGTCGGCAATGCCAATTTGACCGCCATCTGTCTCGCTCAGGGTGCATCGGCGGCACAGATCGGCTTGATCGCAAACCCGAGCGCGGCGCAGGCCAACGCAACGGGTGGCGGCAACCCGCTGATTCGTCCGGAAAAGGCCGACACCCTGACTTTCGGTGTCGTTCTTCGTCCGTCGGAAATCATCCCTGGCCTCAGCGTCACGGTCGATTATTACGACGTGAAGGTAAACAACGCGATCACCAGCGCGACGTCGTCGGACATCATCCAGGCGTGCTTCGGGACGATCACGGCAGCGTCGGCGACCAGTGCCGCGTGCACCGGTATCCGTCGTAACGCGGGTAACGGTCGTCTCAGCGGCACCTCGACAGCGGCAAACCCGATCCTGGGTCTGCCGCAGCCGCTGACCAACAACGGGCGTCTGGCAACCGACGGTATCGACTTTAAGGTCAACTACCGTCGCGAATTCGGCAATGTCGGCTTTACCTACGACCTTAACGGTAACTGGGTGAACCACTCGAAGTTCCAGGCGTCGCCCACGGGTATCAACCGTGAGTGCGTCGGCTACTTCAGCCCGAACTGCTCGTCGCAAAACGGTGCCATCCAGCCGCGCTGGACCTGGACCCAGCGCACGACGCTCAGCTTCGGCGATGTCGATGTGTCGCTGCTCTGGCGTCACCTCAGCGGCGTGGTCTACGAAGGTCAGGCTACCGATTTCGCTGCACGCGGGTTCACGGCGACCAGCCGCAACCTGTTCAACGGCGTCATCACCGGTCCGTCGCCACTGGCAGGCCGCACGGTCAACCTGAACAACATCCCGGCGTATGACTATTTCGACCTGTCGACGCGGTTCCAGATCACCAAGGAACTTCAGCTCACCCTGACGGCGTTCAACATCACCAACAAGGCGCCGCCGCTGGTCGGTTCGGGTGCCGGTTCGACCGCGCAGAACTCGGGCAACACCTTCCCGTCGACCTACGACCCCATCGGTCGCCGGTTCGCCGCGACGGTCAACGTCCGCTTCTAAGCGAACGTCCTTGGAAAAATTGGGGCGGTCCTTCGGGGCCGCCCTTTTTTTTGGACGAATTCCTCCCCGTTCTGGGGAGGAATTGGCTGATCGCCTTCCGCTTTCGGCGCACAATTCTAAATCAGCGGCGCGGGTAGTTCCGCCGCAATCCCTGCCGCGCTCGCCACCGCATCGGCCCAGACCGTGACTTTAGTCACCTCTTCGGCATGGACAGCTTCGCCCGCCGCGCGTTCGCTGGCGCGCTGGCCGCTGGCAAAGCTGCTGCCGTCCTTGGCATTGCGCGCGAACACGTCGTCAACGATACTTGCCGCGGTCCGCTCGTCGAGATCGAGCGAAAACAGCCGCGCTGTTGCCAGAAGCGCCTCGACCGGTCGTTCGACCAGCACTTCGCTGTCGAGCGTCCGCACCCGATCGGGCCAGCGCGCCGCCATCGCCGCGAACAACTGCTTTTGCGCGAGCCAGCCCACCGCCGCCGCCTGAAGGTCGGTGTGGAGCAGATAATCGCGCGGGCCGAAGCCCAGATCGACGATGCCGTCCATGAGCTGCTTCGACAGCAGCTCGCGCGCCCATAGTCGCCCCCACATGCCCTTGCGCGCGATCGAGGCCAGGAACACCGGCAGCGGCGCATAGAGCAGTACCGCGCCTGCTTCGGGTCGGATGTTCATCATCGCCTGTGCCAATCCGTTGACGACGTTCGATGGCTTGATGACGACCGCCTCGCCCGCCTCGAACGGTCGCGCAAGCAGGGTCAGCGACTGGTCGAGCACCGCGCCGATACGTTGCGGGTCGCCGCCACGTTGCCGCCACCCGACCATATCGGCCAACAACTGCGGTTCCTTCAGCGAGGAGGCCAACCCCATATGGTCGACCGCATTGGCAAGCAGAGTCGAACAGCAATAGGCCGAGTGAAAGATGAAATGGACCGGCGCGGGCGCGGGGGCTGCCGAAAGGACATCGTTGCGTGTCAGCACCATCGGCGTCGCAGCACCGGGCAGATGCTCGTCGATCAGGAACGGCACCGACTTCCGCAACGCGCGCGGGGCTTCGACCATATGAATGGCGTCGTGCGTCTCGTCATAGCGGTGGGCCAGCCATTCGGGGGCAAGATGCGGACTGGCGGGCGGCGCGGACATGCAGGGGTGCTACCAGCAAGCATCGTGAGCGCCAACATCGCCGGGTTGCGCGCGTCCGGTCATTGTGTTTTGCACAGCCGGTGACCCAGCTATCCCAACAAGCCATTGCGCTGTTCAACGCGGCATCGGCTGCCCGCCAGCGCGGCGACGCGCATGAAGAGCGGCGCTTGCTCGACGATGCGCTTGCTGCGGCACCCGGCGATCCGCGCATTTTGAATGCGCTCGGCACCCACGGCCTTGCCAACGGCGATCCGCAGGGCGCGCGGGTGAGCTTCACGGCGGCGGCAGCCGCCGATCCGGGCGAACCGACGCTTTGGATTAATCTCGCCAACGCCTGCCGGATGCTGAGCGACGATGCGGGCGAGCGAGCGGCACTGGGGGCAGCACTCGATCTCGAACGACGCCATTTCGTCGGCCAGCTCCGCCTCGCCGAGCTGCACGAGCGGCGCGGCGAGGAGCGAGAGGCAGCGCAGGCGTGGAGTGCGGTGGTCCAACTCGCGGTCATGATCGACCAGCCACCGCCCGGGATTACCGACGCACTGAACCGGGGCAGGGCGTTCCTCGCCGCCCATAATGCCGCGCTCGATGCGGCGCTGACCGGCCGGCTCGGCGCGAAAGTCGCCGCGATGGGACCGGCGGCACGGCGCTTTTCCGCCTGTGTCGACCACAGCCTCGGCCGCCGCGCGATCTATCGCAACGAATGCGCGGGCGTGCATTTCCCCTTCCTGCCCGCCGACGAGTTCTTCGACCGCGATCTCTTCCCCTGGCTGTCGGCAGTCGAGGCGCGCACCGATGCGATCCGCGCCGAGGCACTGGCGATCATGTCGGATGGTGGCGCGGCGATCCGGCCCTATGTGCAGATGGACAAGGGGACGCCGGACAATAAATGGTCCGCGCTCGACGGTTCGCTCGACTGGAGCGCATGTTTCCTGTGGGAATATGGCGTCCGCAATGACGCGGTCTGCGACCTGTGTCCTGAAACCGCCGCCGCGCTCGATCTTGCGCCCCAGAACCGGGTGCCGGGCAAAGCGCCCTCGGCATTCTTTTCGATCCTGAAGCCCGGCGCGCATATCCCGGCGCATACCGGCGTCACCAATACGCGCGCGATCATCCATCTACCGCTGGTCGTGCCCGGCGGTTGCCGTTTCCGCGTCGGGGGGGAGACGCGCAGCTGGCGCGAGGGCGAGGCATTCGCTTTCGACGACACCATCGAGCATGAAGCGTGGAACGACAGCGCGAAACCTCGCATCGTCCTGATCTTCGACGTCTGGAACCCGCATCTGACGCCTGAAGAACAGGCGCTGCTTGCCGAATTTTACGCGATCACCGACCCTCAATAGCCGTCGAGCGCAGCGATCACCTCGGGGATGTATGCGGCGTAGTTGCGCCAGCGTTCGGACGAGCGCGTGTTGAGCGGCGCGCGCACCTGCCACGCGCTGGCGGTGCGGACGACCCCGTCGGCAGCTTGTCCCGCAAGACACGCAGGTTCCGGCTCCAGCCCGCAAAATTCGAGCAGGCGCCGCATCACTGGTTCGGGATCGCGGACGACGGCGTCATAGTCGAAGTCGATGATGTCGTCGCCATAGAGCGACCGCCAATGATCCATAAGCCGACGGTAGCCCTTGTAATAATGCACTGCGTCGCCGAGCGAGAAGCCGTAGGAAATGCTGTCGTCGAAATAGAGGAAGAATACCGACAATATGTTGTCGAGCGCGTGGCGGCGGGTGTGGACGATCTTCGCCTCGGGGAACAGCGTCTTGATAAGTCCGATATGCAGGACATTGTCGCAGCGCTTGTCGGTTAGCACATCGGCATGCGGGAACCGCGCGCGCGCCTCGCGCAGATAGTCCGCACGCAAATCGTCAAGCGCCGTATCGGGAAGACCGGCGACCGCGGTGGGATAGGGGTGCAACCGGTGCGCCGCCATCGCCGGAATCGTCTCCAGCTCGCCGCCCGCCGTGACCCGGCCGTGTCGCGCGATCAGGCGCTCGCACAAGGTCGATCCCGACCTGAACATGCCGCAGATGAACACCGGCGGATCGCCGCCGGACACTTCAGCGTGCCGGTCGGTGCGCGGGAAGTTGCCGATTAGCGCGTCGATCAGCCGGTCCTGTGCAGCGCCGTCGTAGCGCAACGACGGCGGAACCAGCGACCGGGCGGTGCGGTTGGCCTCGGCGAACGCCGTAAATGCCAGCCGATAGTCGCCCGTGGCATCCAGAGCATTGCCGAGCGCGAACCCTATCTCGGCAGCTTCGGGTGGCGGCAAACCGGGTGCAGCGAGCAGCCTCGAAAGGCGCGCAGCTGCCCCCGCAGCATCGCCCTGCACCACGTCGAGCGCCGCCAGTCGTGCAGCTGCACGGCCATTGGCGGGGTCGTGCCGGGCGACCTCCGCATAGGCCGCGCGCGCCGCGTCGGCATCGCCACTATCCTCGGCGAGCAGGCCGAGATTGAGCCATGCGGGCAGGAACAACGGGTTCACCGCCAGCGCATGGCGCAGTTCGGCTTCGCCTTCGTAAGGGCGGTCGAGATGCTCGGCCAGAATGACCGCGCGGTTGACATGGATGGCCTCCGCGTCCGCCGCACCGTGCGTCAGCGCCGCCGCATAGCTTGCCAACGCGCCCTCAAAGTCGCGCGCGGTGCGCTGGAGATAGCCCAGATTATACCAAGCATCGGTGCGCCCGGGTGCGTGCTCTAGCAATGCCTTATAGGCCGCGATAGCTGCGGCAACGTCGCCCGACCGCAGCAGCGCATCGGCGCGCGCCTGAAGCACGGAAAGGCCGGGTTCGTCCATCGTTCCACCGTCTGGCCCACCCGCACACGCTTTGCCAGTCCATGCGTCCAAAACTTGCCGGTTGACGGACTTCCCCCTTCAATGCGAGCATCGGCTATCGACAGGAGGAATGATCCGATGTCTCGTGCACTGCTTGCTGCCCTGTCGCTCGCGCTTGCAATGCCCGTCATGGCGGAAACGCCGCCGCCGCCCGCTACGCCGGCACCCCCGCCCAAACAGAAATTGATCTGCAAGACCTATGCAGAGACCGGCTCGCTGATCGCGCGCAAGAAGGTCTGTCGGACCAAGGCCGAGTTGCGGCAGGAAGCCGATGACATCCAGAATATGAACGAGACACGCACCTGCGTCGGCCAGCAATGCAGCGGAATTCCCGGCTGACATGCAACTGTTTGTTCCGTCGCTCCTCATGATCGGATCGGTCGTATCGGCCGAAGCGCCGTTACATGTGTTGATCCCCAACCCAGCGATCGCAACAGACTCACCGCGCGCCGGTGCCGAAAAAATCATCTGCCGCCGTGTGGGTGTCACCGGATCCATCGTCCTCAACCGCAAAACCTGCAAAACGGCAGCAGCCTGGGCGAAAGAAGCTGGACTGCGTCAGGACGAGATCGACCGGCTTCAGAACCGCGCCCTCATCAATTCTTGCAGTCTGCAGGACCGCACGAAATGCTGACCGGCTAACCGATCACTAGTTTCCTGTCGCCCTCGTCGACCTTAATTGTGCTGCCGTCGGGCACTTCACCGCGCAAAATGGCATCGGCGAGTGGGTCTTGCAGGTATTTCTGCACCGCGCGTTTCAGGGGGCGTGCGCCATAGACCGGGTCATAGCCGACCCGTCCGAGCCACGCGCGCGCCGCATCGGTCAGGTCGAGTGTCACCTTTCGGTCGGCAAGCAGTTTTTGGACACGCGACACTTGGATATCGACGATCGGAGCCATATTCGCCGCGCTTAGGCGGTTGAACAGCACAATCTCGTCGAGGCGGTTGAGGAATTCGGGGCGGAAATGGCCGCGCACGATTTCCATGACCTGTGGTTCGACGCTCTCGACCGATTGCTCGTCGGGGAGGTTGGCGATGAACTGGCTGCCCAGGTTCGACGTCAGGATGATCAGCGTGTTGGTGAAATCGACCGTGCGGCCCTGCCCGTCGGTCAGCCGACCGTCGTCGAGCACTTGCAGCAGCACGTTGAACACGTCGCTGTGCGCCTTTTCGACCTCGTCGAACAGGATGACCTGATAGGGGCGGCGGCGGACCGCTTCGGTCAGGACACCGCCTTCCTCATAGCCGACATAGCCCGGCGGCGCGCCGATCAGCCGCGATACCGAGTGTTTTTCCATAAACTCGCTCATGTCGATGCGGACCATCGCGGCGGGGTCGTCGAACAGGAAATTGGCGAGCGATTTGGTCAGCTCGGTCTTGCCGACGCCGGTTGGCCCCAGGAACAGGAAGCTGCCGAGTGGGCGGTTGGGGTCTTGCAGCCCCGCGCGCGAGCGGCGCACGGCTGACGAGACGGCGGCAACGGCGGCCTCCTGCCCGATCACCGTCTTGTTGAGCATCGAGTCCATCTGGAGCAGTTTCTCGCGCTCGCCTTCGAGCATCTTGTCGACGGGGATACCGGTCCAGCGCGAGACGATGCCCGCGATGTCGTTGGCGGTGACTTCCTCGCGCAGCATAGCACCTGCTGCTGCACTCTGCGCTTCGGCGAGCTGCTTTTCGATGGCGGGGATGGTGCCGTATTGCAACTCCCCCGCGCGACCCAGATCACCGGTGCGCTGAGCCTGATCGAGCGCGATGCGTGCAGCATCGAGCTGTTCCTTCAGCTTTGCCTCGGCCTGGATTTTTTCCTTCTCGCCCTGCCAGCGCGTGGTCAGCGAGGCGGATTGCTCCTCCAGATTGGCGAGGTCGGTGTGCAGCGACGCGAGCCGGTCCTTCGACGCGGCATCGCTTTCCTTGGCCAGCGCCATCGTTTCGATCTTGATCTGGACGATCCGCCGGTCGAGCGCCTCGATCTCCTCGGGCTTGCTCTCGACTTCCATCCGCAGCCGCGACGCCGCTTCGTCCATCAGGTCGATGGCCTTGTCGGGCAGGAAGCGGTCGGTGATGTAACGGTGCGATAGGGTCGCGGCGGCAACGATGGCGGCATCGGTAATCCGCACGCCGTGGTGGAGTTCGTATTTCTCCTTCAACCCGCGCAGGATCGATACCGTATCCTCGACCGTCGGCTCGCCGACGAACACGGGCTGAAACCGCCGCTGTAACGCGGCGTCCTTCTCGACATACTTGCGATATTCATCGAGCGTCGTGGCACCGATGCAGTGGAGCTCGCCGCGCGCGAGCGCAGGTTTGATCATGTTCGACGCGTCCATCGCGCCATCGCCCTTGCCTGCCCCAATGAGCGTGTGCATCTCGTCGATGAACAGGATGATCTGCCCCTCGGCAGCACGCACCTCGTCGAGCACGGCTTTCAACCGCTCCTCGAACTCGCCGCGATATTTGGCACCCGCGATCAGCGCGCCCATGTCGAGCGACATCAGGTCGCGATCCTTGATGCCATCAGGCACGTCGCCGTTCGCAATCCGCAGCGCCAGCCCTTCTGCAATCGCGGTCTTGCCGACTCCGGGTTCGCCGATCAGCACGGGGTTGTTCTTGGTCCGCCGCGCCAGAATCTGGATCGTCCGGCGGATTTCCTCGTCGCGGCCGATAACCGGGTCGAGCTTGCCGTCGCGCGCCGCCTGCGTCAGGTCGCGGGCATATTTCTTCATCGCGTCATAGCCGTTTTCAGCGCCCGCCGTGTCGGCGGTCTTGCCCTTGCGAAGCTCGTTGATCGCGGCGTTGAGCGCGTCGGGTTTTAAACCTGCCACCGCCAGTGCTTTGCCGGCCGTCGATGTCGACACCGTCATGGCCAGCAGCAGTCGCTCGACGGTGACGAAACTGTCGTCGGCCTTCTTCGCAATCTGCTCGGCGGAATCGAGCAAGCGCACGAGGTCGTTGTCGAGTCCTGGAGTCTGCTGCGCGCCGCCGCCCGACACCGCAGGGTGCTTGGCAAGCAACGCATCGGTCTCGCGTAGCGCGACAGCGGGATCGCCGCCAGCTTTGCGGATCAGGCCCGATGCCATGCCCTCGCTGTCCTCGAGCAACGCCTTCAGCAGATGTTCGGGGGCGATGCGCTGGTGCGACATCCGGATGGCGACGGTTTGCGCCGATTGCAGAAAGCCCTTGGCGCGGTCGGTGAAGAGGTCGAGGTTCATGCTGATCGATATGGCGATTCGGTCGTGTCGAACAAGGCTCGCGGCAAATGCCTTGTGCTGGGTTAACGGCCGGCATAATTGGCTGATGTCTATGTTTAGCGAGGTGTTGCAAGATGGTCGAAAATTTGGGCCAGCGCCTGATCATTATCGTTGCGGTTCTCGCTTTTCCATCTGCGGTTCAAGCGCAGCTTAAAACATATAAAGCTGTGTGCCTCGCCATCGATCATGGACGCCGTCTTCAAGTAGGAACGCCATATTTCGAGACGACGCTGAGCGAATTAGAACTAAGAAAGCTTTTCATTGGTTACGCTAAACAAGAAAATATAACCGGTGATTTGAATTGTTATCGTGAGACCGATCAGGAGCCTTTTCGATATCCGGTTGAATCAACGGGTATCACCGAATATCATTATTCACGCGGCTATACTTCTCGTCGTATCAGTTGGCGTCCTAACGAGAAATCTGAAATCAAAACGAAAATGACATGGGTAAACTACCTTAGTGTCGGAAAATCCTTGGCGAACAATGGATACAGCACGGCACGTGTACCGCTTCGATATGTCTTTCTAAATTGTGGCGGTGAAATTCATGTTGCCTACAGCCTAGATGTAAAGCGGATAGAGGTCGGTCCTTATGTTTACAATCGTAAATCCTTTCCGACCGCGGGCCAGCCGCTTCCGCAAATCTCGTCAATCGAGCTCGCCGCTCAGGTGCGCAGGAAGATGTACCCCGAAATCATTCATTACCTGAAGGATGTGAATACCGGGCCTGCACTAGGATTCGGCTGCTTTACTGGCCAGACGCAAAAAATTGGCTCTGTTGCTGCCCTAGTCGGCAGGGATGCAAAGCCAGAGGTGGTAAGAGCATATCTCGAAGAATTGGTCGTGTCGGACGCACGCGTCGATCCGTGGCGTTTTTTGCGTAACACGGCGTTCGAAACTGGCACTCGAGTTGAACCTGCAGCGCAACGTCCGGCAGCACCTGCCGCGCCCGAAGACGGAACTGCAGTTCGCGATCTCAACGCAGGGCTTGCCCGCGACGCCCATACACGTAACGCAGTCTTTAACAAGGCGCAGGTGGATTATCGCAATGCGCTAGCCCGACACCAAGCCGAGGTCGCCGCCATCGCCGCGCGCAACGCCGCACGTGCAGCGGATTATGCGCGACAAAAGGCAGCAGCGGATGCTGCACAAGCCGCTTATGAGGCACAGCTCAAAGCGATGCGCCGCTGAACGCGGGGGCGACAAGAGCATTTTAGGGCTATAGCCTGTCACGATGGTCACGCTCCTCCTCGCCGCCGCCGCTACGTCGCTGACCCCGCAACACGCCGCCGATCTGCGTTGCGTGTCGATGCTCGCCATCGTTGCCGACGCGCAGGTGCGCGAAACCGGATGGGACGATGTCGAGCCGCTGAAAGACAGTGGCGCGCGCTATGCGGGCGTTATCGGCGAAGCGGTGATGAAGGAGACCGGGCGCAGCCGCGAGGCCGTGCGCGACCTGATCCTGCGCGGCGTCGCGGGGTTCCAGAAAAGCGGCGCGATTACCCGTCCGGATGTCGACGCGTGTGTCGTGCGGATGAAGGTTGCCGCGCCGCCCACGCCCGAACCCGGTTTGCCGCGTTGTGCTGCAATCCTGTCTTTGGCTGCCGAAGCGGTGAAGAAGCGCGACGGCCTGTCGAAGGGGGCGAAGGATCTTGCCACGCTCGCTTCGGTGCTCGCCTACCGCGCGCGGGTCGAGGGCGGCGGCAGCGAGGCTGAGGTCATGGCAATGATCAATGCCGAACGCGATGCCGCGGCCAAGGCGGGCGGCGCGTCCGAACCCGAAATCCAGGACTGCGCGCAACGCGCCGCTGCCGATTGATGCGCCCGTTCCACCTTGCGTTTGCCGTCCATGATCTGGACGCGGCGCGCGCCTTCTATGTCGATGTGCTCGGGTGCGGGGAAGGGCGCAGCAGCGAAACGTGGATCGATTTCGACCTCTACGGCCACCAAATCACGGTGCATCTCTCGGGCAAGCCCGCGGTCGATGTGGTGACCAGCGATGTCGACGGGAAGCCGGTGCCCATCCCGCATTTCGGCGTGGTGCTGGCGATGGCCGACTGGAAAATGCTGGCCGCACGGCTTGAAGCCGCAGGCACGAAATTCGGGATCGCCCCCTACGTGCGTTTCGAGGGGCAAGTCGGCGAACAAGCCACGATGTTCTTCCGCGACCCCAGTGGCAACGCGCTGGAGTTCAAGGGGTTTGCGGATGATGCGAGGCTGTTTGCGCGATAAAATCCTCCCCTAAGCGAAGACTTAGGGGAGGGGGACCATGCGAAGCATGGTGGAGGGGCGGGCGCATTCACAACAGTAGATCAGCTCCGTTTGGCAAATGCGTCCGCCCCTCCACCACGCCGTCTGCGCGGCGCGGTCCCCCTCGCCTGCGTCTGCGCGCAGGGGAGGAATTTAGGCGAACTCAACGCCCCCCGAACGTATCGCACTGGTTTGGATCGCCGCTCTGCAGCCCGCGCTGCAACCACTGCTGGCGCTGCGCCGACGAGCCATGGGTAAAGCTGTCGGGAACGGGACGCTGGCCCGCCGCCCTTTGCAGCGTGTCATCGCCGATAGCTTGCGCGGCGCGCAGTCCCTCTTCGACATCGCCGGGGTCGAGCTTGTCGCTGTTCTTCGATGCCCAAACCCCGGCGTAGCAATCGGCCTGCAATTCCATGGCGACCTGCAAGGCATTGCCCTCTGCGCGGGAAGCGCGCTGCTGCGCCGACCGAACCTTGTCCGCCGTGCCGGTCAGCGTCTGCACATGGTGCCCGACTTCATGTGCGATGACATAGGCTTGCGCGAAATCACCCGGCGCACCGAAGCGCTGTTTCAACTCATCATAAAAGCTGGTGTCGATATACACGCCCTGGTCGGCGGGGCAGTAAAACGGACCCATGGCCGCTTGGGCAGCCCCGCATCCTGACTGACCGTTGCCGGCATAAAAGACCAGCTTGGGCGGCGTGTAGCCCGATATCAGCTTTTCCCAGGTCTGGTTCACGCTGACCACGGCATTACAGGAAAACCGGCTTGCCGCATCGACGGCACAGCTGTCCGCAACGGAAGAGCCGCCCGCCTGCTGGCTTGGCGAGGTCGATGTCGTCGCCGGACTGATCAGCGAGCCGATACTACCGAGACCCCCGAACAGAAACAACACGATCCCCAGCACGACGACGCCGCCACAGCCAAATCGGCTGAAAACGAATGGCACCAGCATGCCGAGCAATCCGAGACCGCCCCCGCCGCCAAATCCGGCACTGCTGAAATTTCCCCCCCGCTGGTCTTCGACATTGAGATTGTCCGAGTCGTCGAGGCGCATTGCCGTCTCCCTGTGCGTCACCTGAAATGCACCGGACGGCGACTTGTTGCAATGTCGCGCGTTGCAAAGCCGACCACACCGCCGCAGAGGATTTGCCCATGGCCGACATCGAATCCCCGCCGCGCCGTCGAAAGGCACCGCTCCCCCTGCCCGACAAGGTCGCGCTGGTCTTGCAGGGCGGCGGCGCGCTCGGTTCGTATCAGGCGGGGGTGTACGCGGCGCTCGACGCCGCCAACATCGGGATCGACCAGGTCGCGGGCATTTCGATCGGCGCGGTCAATGCGGCGCTAATCGCGGGCAACCCGCCCGAATTGCGGGTCAAGGCGCTCAAGGCATTCTGGGACCGCATGTCGGCGGCATTACCCACCTTTCCGATCTGGGGCGGCGACCTCGGCCGCGAATGGCTGCACGAAGCATCGGCGATGTTCGTCGCCGCGTTCGGGGTGCCGGGGTTCTTCAAACCCAATCTGCTGCCGCCCGCGATGGCATGGCCCGGCTCCATGCAGGCGCTGAGCATGTACGATTCGTCGCAGCTGGCGAAAACGCTGGACGATCTGGTCGATTGGGATTTGCTCAACGACGGGCCGGTATGCTGTGCGGTCGGTGCGGTCGAGATCGAGAGCGGCAATTTCCATTATTTCGACAACCGCAAGGAACGGCTCGACGCGCGGCATATCATGGCCTCGGGCGCGCTGCCGCCGGGTCTGCCCCCGGTCGAGATCGACGGGAAACTGTGGTGGGACGGCGGGCTGGTGTCGAACACACCGCTCAGCCATGTCCTCGATACGCAGGACGCCGAGCTGCTGGTGTTTCAGGTCGATTTGTTCTCGGCGAGCGCCGCGCGCCCCAAGACGATCATGGATGTGATCGCGCGCGAAAAGGAAATCCGCTTCTCCAGCCGCACGCGCCAGATTAGCGACCAGCTGGTCAAGTTGCGGACCGAGCGCGAAGCCATCCGCCGCGTACTCGATAAATTGCCGTCGGCGCTGCACAACGATCCCGATGTCGTGCGTTTGACCGACATGGCGCGCGAATTCCCGGTCAACATCGTCCAGCTCATCTACCGCGCCAATGCGTGGGAGGGCGGTTCGCGCGATTACGAATTTTCGGCGCGGACGATGGCCGAGCATTGGGCGGCGGGCGAGGCGGCGGTGGCGGAAACGATCAGCCACGCAGGCCTTGTCGCCCAGAACATCATCGATGGCAAAACCGCCGCGTTCGATCTCATGCCGCGTTAGTCAGGAGTTCTCCATGTTTCTTAAAGGCAAGACCGCGCTGGTCACCGGTTCTACGTCGGGCATCGGTCTCGGCTATGCCAAGGCGCTGGCGGGCGAAGGCGCGAACGTCATGATCAACGGTTTCGGCGATGCTGCCGAAATCGAGAAGGAGCGCGCCGGGTTGGAGGCACTGTCGGGGGGCAAGGCACTTTATTCCGACGCCGATATGACCAAGCCCGCGAGCATTGCGGCGATGGTCGCGACCTGTGCCGAGCAGCTCGGCGGTCCTGATATCGTCATCAACAATGCCGGCATCCAGTTCGTCTCGCCGATCGAGGATTTCCCCGACGAAAAATGGGACGCGATCATCGCGATCAACCTGTCTTCGGCGTTCCATGTCATCAAGGCCGCACTGCCGGGGATGAAGGCAAAACGCTGGGGCCGGATCATCAACACGGCCTCGGCGCATTCGCTGGTCGCGAGCCCCGACAAGTCCGCTTATGTGACGGCCAAGCACGGGCTGGTCGGCTTGACCAAGACGGTCGCGCTCGAAGCCGCGACGTTCGGGGTCACGGCAAATTGCATTTCGCCGGGCTATGTCTGGACGCCGCTGGTCGAAAAGCAGATTCCCGACACGATGAAGGCGCGGGGGATGACCAAGGAGCAAGTGATGAACGACGTTCTGCTCGCCGCGCAACCGACCAAGGAATTCGTGACGGTGGAGCAAGTCGTGGCGCTGGCGATGTTCCTGTGCGGCGATGCGGCGGCGTCGATTACCGGCGCGAACCTGTCGGTCGATGGCGGATGGACGGCGGCGTGAAGCGGGTAGCTTTGGTTGTCGCGCTCGCAGCGCTGTTCCCAGCGGCGGGGATGGCGAAAGCACCAAAGGCCGCCGTTGTTACGGCAACCGACTGGCGGGGCGTAGCGAGCCGCGACGATCTGCGGCGGCTGCGGACATGGCGCGATGCCTTTGTCGAGGCGCTGGCCAAGGCGCAGGCGAGCGGCGACGGCGCGAAGGTCGCCGCCGAAGGGCAATTGCTCGATCCCGATGCGGCGCTCGACGGCGCGGCGATCCCGGCGGGGCGTTATCGCTGCCGGACGATCAAGCTGGGGTCGGCAGGCACGGGCGGGCTGGGTTTTGTTGCCTATCCGGCGTTCGATTGCCGGATCGGGATACAGGGCGAGACCAAGATTCTCGAAAAGCTGGGCGGATCGCAGCGCCCGAGCGGTCGGCTCTATCCCGGCGGTTTGCGGCGGCAGGTGTTCCTCGGCACGTTGGTGCTCGGCGACGAAACGCGTGCGCTCGGCTATGGCCGGGATGCGTCCCGCGACATGGCAGGCGCAGTCGAGCGCATCGGGCCGCAGCGGTGGCGGCTGGTCCTGCCTTATCCGCGCTTCGAATCGACGCTCGACGTGATCGAGCTCGTTCCCGCCAGCTGAGCGGCAAACGCGGAAAGCACGATCTCGAGTTCGGCCAGCGCATAGGGCTTGGTCAGGACCGGCCTATCGGCGTGCGCGGGCTCGATCCCGCCTGCGCCATAGCCCGTGGTGAACGCAAAGGGGCAGCCGCGTGATTTCAGCGATGTTGCAAGCGCCATGCTGCTTTCGCCGTTGAGGTTGACGTCGAGCAGCGCGGCATCGAAATCATGACCGGCACAGGCGGCCTGACCCTCTCCGAGCGTCGCCGCCGTCAGCACGACCCGGTGGCCCAATGCCTCGATCAAATCCTCGGCCATCATCGCGATCAACGCCTCGTCCTCGACAAGCAACAGGCGCAGGCGAACCCCGGTCACGTCACATTCCCCTTTCGCGGCGCAACAATGGCACAGCGCACGCCATCCGCAGCGAACTCGACCTTTACCCGACCGCCGAGATCGCTGGCCAGTGCCCGTTCGATCATTTTTACGCCGAATCCGCGCTGTTCGGGAACGGCCACGGGCGGCCCACCGGTCTCGCACCAGTCGAGATGGAGATTGTCGCCCCGGGTTTCCCACGCGATTCCGATCCGACCCTCGGACGTGCTCAACGCACCGTATTTGACTGCATTGGTGCCCAGTTCGTGCAGCGCCATCGCCAGCGCGACTGCTGCCTTCGGCGTTACAGCCAGCGCATCGCCGGTTGCGTCGATGCGCGCTGTATCGAGTGGCGCGGTTGCGGCGCGAACCAGTTCTGCGAGTGTCACGCCTTCCCATTGCTCGCGGGTCAGCAGATCGTGCGCGCCCGCAAGCGTGCCGATGCGTGCCATGAAATTGGCTTGTGCGGTGGCGCTGTCGGCGCGCCCGCGAAAACTCTGATGGGCAATCGCCTGGACCAGCGCCAGCGTGTTCTTTACCCGGTGGTTGAGTTCGTGGATCAGCAACTCGCGCCGCTCCTCGAACGCGCGGCGCTCGGTCACATCGCGCGAGATCGACAACAGGCCGATGGGGCGCTTGTCGGGATCGACGATGAGGGTAGAGTTATTCTCCCAGCGCATCTGGCGGCCGTCGGGCGACATCACCGCAACCTCGTGTCGGGTATTCCCGCCATGATCGAGCTTTTGCTTGAGCATCGATGTCGTTTGAGCGAATCCGTCTGGATCGACGAAATCGGCAATCGAGCGGCCGATCAGGCTGTCACGCGGCAGGCCGATCGCGCGCGCGCCTGCTTCGTTGGCATCGGTGATGCGCTGGTCGATATTGGCAGTGAAGATGATGTCCTCTGCCTGTTCGAAGATCAGGCGATAGCGTTGCTCGCTGTTGCGGAGCGCCGCGTCGATCCGCAACCGCTTGAGTGCAGCCCATAACCGCCGGGTTGCGGCCTCGGCCATCAATATTTCGGCGCGCGACCAGATGCGTGGCTCGGCATCCTGAACAAAGACACCGCCGACATAGCGCCCGTGCTCGATAATCGGGATGACCAGCCCGGACATCATCCCCAACCGGGCATAGCGTTGCTGCACCTCGGCATCGCTGGTCCGCGCATCGGTCCGGGCATCGTCGATGACGACGCTATGCCCCATCGCCAGTTCGTCGGAAATCGCGCCGAAATTGCCGAGCGGATAACGCCCGGTTATGTCGGGCATATCAGGCTTGGCCCAGATATGGCAAATGTCGACAGTGTTCGTGTCGAGATCGACCTCGCCGAAGCCGACACGCCGCACCCCGAGCTGGTCGCCGATTAGGCACAGGGCAACCTGTGTCACCGCATCGATGCTGTCGCCCCGTGCCAACGTCTCATCGAGGTCTACGAGCAGGGCGTTGATCCGCGTGGTGAGGACGGTGCCGGTGACTTCTCGGGCAGCGTTGAAAATGCCCTGCACGCGCCCGTCTTCACCGAAGACCGGCGTAAAGCTGTAGTTCCAGTACGTCTCTTCCATCCGGCCGTCACGGATCATATCGACGCGCTGTTCGTCCCAGCTCGCGCCGTGCCCGCTCTGCAAAATAGCGTCGAATTGCGGCCGGATGACCGGCGCGACATCGGTCCAGATATCGTCGAAACGCCGTCCGAGCGCCGGGCCGCGCTCGCGGAGCAGCTCGCGTTCATAGTCCTCGTTGTGGACAAGCCACAGCTCCGGCCCCCACCACAGGGCACTCGCAGAGCCGCTGCCCATCATCAGCCCGACGGCGGTGCGGAGCTCGCCGGTCCAGGCATTGATCGGCCCGAGCGCGGTTTTCGCCCAGTCGAACGAAGCAATCGCCTGGGTCAGCGCGGTGTCCGGACCCAGAAACGGAAAAGATTCAATGACTTCATAAGGAGCGGCGACGTCGGACATGATCGCCCTTGTGCTGGCGAAACCCGGCGTTGGCAACATAGTAACGCCCGCCGGAGTTTCCCCCGGCGGGCGCCTTCCTCCCCAGGAAGTCGGAGCGCGGGCATGGCTTAGCGGAGCTAAGCCAACCTCGCCGAACGACCGGCCAGCGGCCCTCCGGGCCGACTGACGAGACAGCGGCTTTGCCGCTGTCCGGTCCAAACTCTGTCGGCAAGACACGGGCAAAGCCCATGTCGTCGGTCGGCGCGAGCGCCGCCGGCCGGGCTGGCGCGAGGGCGGTTTAGCGTTCGCTAAAGCCGTGCCCGCGCTACGCCTCACCCAAATTGGTTCATCGTATTATGCACGCCGCCCGCCTTCAGCGCCGCCTCCCCGGCAAAATACTCCTTGTGGTCATCCCCAATGTCGGACCCCGACATATTCTGATGCCGCACACAGGCGATCCCCTCGCGGATTTCCTTGCGCTGGACGCCCGCGACATAGCCGAGCATGCCCGCTTCACCGAAATACTCTTTCGCCAGATTGTCGGTCGACAGCGCAGCCGTGTGGTAGGTCGGCAAGGTAATCAGGTGGTGGAAAATCCCCGCCCGCTTCGCGCCGTCCGCCTGAAAAGTGCGGATGCGCTTGTCGGCAGCGATGCCAAGTTCGGTATCGTCGTATTTGGCATCCATCAGGTCCGCACGGTCATAGGCCGCGACGTCGAGACCCTGCGCGACCATCGCGTCATAGACCTGCTGGCGAAAGTTCAGTGTCCAGTTGAACGACGGCGAGTTGTTATAGACGAGCTTTGCGTTCGGAATGACGGCGCGGATGCGGTCCATCATGCCCGCGATCTGCTCGACATGGGGCTTTTCGGTCTCGATCCACAGCAGGTCTGCGCCATTCTGGAGGCTGGTAATGCTGTCGAGTACGCAGCGGTCCTCGCCAGTGCCCGCACGGAACTGAAACAGGTTCGACGGTAGGCGCTTGGGCCGCATCATCTTGCCATTGCGGTTGAGGATAACATCGCCGTTCTGCGCGGTTGCGGGGTCGATCTCTTCGCAATCGAGAAAGCTGTTATACTGGTCGCCGAGGTCGCCCGGTTCCTTGCTGACCGCGATCTGCTTGGTCAGGCCAGCGCCCAACGAATCGGAACGCGTGACGATGATGCCGTCGTCGATGCCGAGTTCGAGGAAGGCATAGCGGCAGGCGCGGACCTTCGCGAGGAAGTCCTCGTGCGGCACGGTGACCTTGCCGTCCTGATGGCCGCACTGTTTTTCGTCAGAGACCTGATTCTCGATCTGGAGCGCGCAGGCACCGGCTTCGATCATCTTCTTGGCGAGCAAATACGTCGCCTCGGCATTGCCGAAGCCTGCGTCGATGTCAGCAATAACGGGCACGACATGCGTTTCGAACCCGTCGATCTTGACTAGACACTCGGCTTCCTTTGCCGCGTCACCGGCATCGCGGGCCGCGTCAAGGTCGCGGAAGAGGATGTTGAGCTCGCGTGAGTCGGCCTGGCGCAGGAAGGTGTAGAGTTCCTCAATCAGCGCAGGAACGCTGGTCTTTTCGTGCATCGACTGGTCAGGCAGCGGGCCGAAGTCCGAACGCAGCGCCGCGACCATCCAGCCCGAGAGGTAGAGGTATTTGCGCTTGGTGGTGCCGAAATGCTTCTTGATCGCGATCATTTTCTGCTGGGCAATGAACCCATGCCAGCAGCCGAGCGACTGGGTGTATTGCGAGGAGTCCGCGTCATAGGCGGCCATATCGGCGCGCATGATCTTGGCGGTGTAGCGTGCGATGTCGAGGCCCGAACGGAAGCGGTTCTGGAGGCGCATGCGGGCGGCAGACTCGGCGTCGATGCCGTTCCATGTCGCTTGCGTGTCGATCAGCTGGCGGAGCTGGGCGGTTTCGGTGCTGTACGTCATGGGGAAGTCTCTCACTTAATTCACAGGTGTTGAGCGCCTCAAGACAACATGAATCAGCATATTGCGAGTTTAATCTGTGAAGTTTGTTGTTATAGGGTCGTTACTGGAGTGTTATAAGTTGTCTTATTGTAAATAATATGACAACTCTTACCGATGGCTGAAACGAAACTATTTGCCGGACATGCCGTGAAGCGGCTGCGGCGTGCGGCGGGGCTGACGCAGGCCGCGATGGCTGAAGCCTTGGCGGTGTCGCCGTCCTACCTCAACCTGATCGAGCGCAACCAGCGCCCGTTGACCGCGCCGATTCTGCTGCGGATGGCCGAGCGGTATGATTTCGACCCGCGACGGCTGGGCGGCGCGACGCCGGGCGGCGGGGTGGAGGCAGTGCGGCGGCGGCTGGCCGATCCGATGTTCGCCGATCTGGAGATCGAACGCGCCGAAGTCGAGGAATGGCTGTCGGCGGCTCCCGGCGGGGTCGAGGCGTTCGCGCGGCTGTTCGATAGCGGCGCGGGCAGCGGCGGCGGTGCCCCGGTCGCCAACGATCCCATCGGCCCGGTCCGTCGCGAGATCGAGCGGTGGCGCAACCACTTCCCCGATCTGGAGGCGTTTGCCGAAACCCTGTCGGACGAGCTGCGGATGGGGTCCGGCGATCTGTACGGCGCGATTGCCGACCGGTTGCGGGTCACGCATCAGCTCAGCATCCGCATTCTGCCGGTCGATGTCATGCCCGGGACACTCCGCCGCCTCGATCTCCACGCGCGTCAATTGCAGCTAAGCGAATTGCTCGACCCAGCGAGCCGCACCTTTGCCGCCGCGTTCCAGCTCGGGCAAATTGAGGCGAAGGATGAGATCGAGGCGCTGATCAAGGGCGCGAACTTCACCGACCGCGTGTCCGAACGTCTCTACCGCCGCCACCTCACCAGCGGTTTTGCGGCGTCACTGATGATGCCCAATGACCGCTTCCAGCGCGCGTGCGAGGCGACGGGCTATGATGTCGAACTGCTCCAGCGCCGCTTCGGCGCGGGGTTTGAACAGGTCGCGCACCGCCTGACCACGCTCAGCCGCACCGGCGCGCGCGGCCTGCCGTTCTTCATGCTGCGCATCGACCGCGCAGGACAGGTGTCGAAACGCTATGCCGGGGCCAGCGCGTCGCCGCTGGTCGAGGCCGACGGGCGGTGTCCGCTGTGGGATGTCCATACCGCGTTCGACCGGCCGGGCACGCTGGTGCGCCAGATCGTCGAGCTGGAGGACGGCACCCGCTGGTTCACCCTAGCTCGCACGGTCAGTCCGCAAGGGGGCCGGGTCGGGCAAGTCCGCGCGCAATTCGCCGTCGGCCTCGGCCTCGACGCCAGTCTCGCCGCTCCGCTGGCGGCGTCGCGCGGCTTCGACCTGAAACTTGGACAGGCCACGCCCATCGGTCTCGGCTGCCGCGCCTGCACCCGCACCGACTGCCCGCAACGCGCCGCCCCGCCCGCATCGAGAGTGTTGGTGTTTAATGAGCGGGAGCGGGGGGTGAGCCCGTTCGTGTTTGCAGGGGACTAAGGGCTTCCGACGTCAGCGGGAAAGTTGCATCTCAAAGCGTTCGAGCTTTTCCGTACCGATCGTGACAATCTGCTTTTCGGTGATCGAGAACCCGAGCGCGGCGAATGCGGGCATGGCGACGAGGCTGGCGTGGACCCAAAGCCGTGTATCGCGGCGCGTATGGCTGAGCTTTTCGATTTCGGCGTAAAGTTGCCGGAAGAGACCTTGCCCTTGAGAGTCAGGAAGAATGTAGGCGAAGTCGATATAGCCTGCGTCCGCCAAGCTCATGAATCCGACAATGCCGTTCGAACCTTCAGCAACAATGACGGCTTGCCGATCCAGCCGTGCTGTCCAGTCGGCACCGACCCGTCGTTCGGGAACCCATTGTTTCCGTTGAGCCTCGGTGTATCGACTTGGCCCCGTCCTGACAGCTTCGAACATCACGTCGGCGAGCACCGCATAATCCCGACTGCTTGCCCAACGCAGACGGTATTTGTTTTGGATTGTCATGCCACTGCCAACCTTCACCGCGCTTCTTTCACGACTTCCAAAAGCCCTTTTTCACATCCGTGTGCCGAAAATCGTCACCCTTGAACGCCAACGCCTCGTCCATATCCATCGCCAGCGCATAGCTGAAACAGTCGCCGTAGTTCAGCCTAGCCGCATGGCCGCTGCCCTTGCCGAAACGGGCATAGGCGGAGCGTCCGAGGCGTGCTTGGCGGGGTGTCACGGGCACAATTTCGACCAGCAGCCTGTCGAGGAACCGGTCGAGGTTGGCACTGGCGTCGGCATCGCCCGCTGCGTCGATCACGATACTGGTTTCGAGATACGTCGCCGCCGACATTTTTAAATGAGGTAAGGCGTCGTGCAGCCGCTCGGTCCACAGCGCGTAATCGTCTTCCTTTTTGAGCACTGCCACGATCACCGAGGAATCGACGATCATTTTGGC
>JANNVL010000039.1:0-2855 GCA_031408195.1 Sphingomonadales bacterium
GGCGGCGCGCCCAGCGCCTCCTCGGCCCAGCGGATCACTTCCTCGCCGACCGTTTCGCCGCTGGGGGCCGAGCGCGGCGGTTCCTTCACCAGCCACATCAGCGCCACGAACAGGAAACCCGGCAGTGCGGCGAGCATGAACGCGACCTGCCAGTCGCGCGCCACGCCGATGACGGGCAACGCGAAATCTGGATGCTCGGCGAGCCAGCCGAGCACCCCGCCGATAATGATCAGCGACAGCCCCGACCCCGCATAGGTCGACCCGATGAACAGCCCGACCGCGCGCCCGAGCTTTTCGGGCGGGAAGTAATCGCCGAGCAGCGACATGCCCGAAGGCACCAATGTCGCCTCGCCCACGCCGACCAGCGTGCGGAACAGCGCAAGCATGAAGAAGCTGGTTGCAAGGCCACAAAAGAAAGTCGCGGCGGAAAAGATCAGCGTTCCCCAGACGATCACCCCGATCCGGCTCTTTGCATCGATGATCCGCCCGATCGGCAGCGCCATCGCGGCATAGAAAATAGCGAAGGCAAACCCCTGTAGCAGGCTGATCTGCGTGTCCGAAATGGCGAGATCGACCTTCAGCGGTTCGACCAGCAGGTTGATGACTTGCCGTTCGAGCATCGAGACGACCGAGCCGAAGCACAGGATCGCAACGACGCCCCATGCATAGCCCTCGGTGCGGAAGGCAAAGCGGGGGGGTGCGAGAGTGGCCATCAAATGCTCCCTTTGTCCGAGCGAAGTCGAGGACCGCTGCCGAGCGAAGTCGAGGCTCTTGCCGCCAGCACAGCCTTCTCGACTGCGCTCGAAAGCGCCCCTCGTCTGCGCTCGGGGAAGAAGGTCACAACAGCGCCAAGGTGGTTTTAGACGTCAGATAACTCTCCATCCCCTCGCGCCCGCTCTGGATGCCGATGCCCGACGCTTTAAGCCCGCCCATCGGTACTGCCGGGTCGGCCCAGGCGTGGCAGTTGACGTACACGGTTGCGGCTTGAAGCGTCCGCATCGCGCGGTCGGCATCGCGCCAGCGCTGCGTCCAGATGCTGCCCGCCAGGCCATAGGGTGTCGCATTGGCACGCACGATGGCGTCGTCCAGATCGTCGAACGCCTCGACCACAACGACAGGACCAAATGTCTCTTCGCTCGTCATCCGCGCCCCTTCGTTCAGCCCCGACACGATCACAGGCTGGGTGAAGTATCCGGGTTTGTCCACCGCGTGTGGGCCGCTGAGCGTTGCCCCGCCTGCCGCCGCATCGTCGAGCAGCCCCGCAATCCGGTCGCGCTGCCTGGCGGTAATGATCGGACCCAACGTCGCATCGGCATCGAACGTCCCGCCGACCGATTTCGCCGTTGCAGCCGCAGTCAGTTTTTCGACCAGCGCATCGTGTACCGACCGGTGCGCTAATATGCGCGCACTGGCGACGCAGATTTGCCCCGCATTACCGAACGACGACCCCGCCAACCCCGCTGCTGCCCAATCGAGATCGGCATCGTCCATAACAATCGCCGCACATTTGCCGCCGAGTTCGAGCGATTGCTTCTTGAGCATCTGCCCGCACACGCCCCCGATTTCGCGCCCGACGCGGGTGGATCCCGTGAAGCTGACCATGTCGGTGCCGGGATGCCGGACCAGCGCCGCGCCAGCCTCACTGCCGAGTCCGGTCACGATGTTGACAACCCCCGCCGGAAACCCTGCCTCGATGGCGAGCTTTCCCAGCGCGAGCGACGACAGCGAGGCGTCCTCGGCAGGTTTGAGCACCACCGAACATCCTGCTGCCAGCGCGGGTGCGATCCGCGCGCACGCCATGATGAAGGGGAAATTCCACGGGATGATCGCGGCGACGACCCCGACCGGTGCACGATCCACGAACGCGCGCACCGACATGCCCGGCGGCGCATAGCCGATCGACGGATACTTGATGCTGCCCTCGATCCCGCCGACCAACCCCGCCATGTAGCGAAAGATCACCGCACCGGTCGGGACATCGCCGTAAAGCGCCTCGACATAGGGGCGCACGCCGTCGGCAGCTTCGATGGCGGCGAGATGCGCGGCATTGGCGTCGATCAGGTCGGCCAGGCGCAACATCGCGCGGGCGCGCTCGGCCGGGAGCGCTGTCCCCCAGACACCGCTCAGCGCGCCGCGTGCCGCCGACACCGCTGCATCGACTTCGCTATCCCCTGCAAGCGCGATGCCGGCGAAATGTTCGCCGTTCGACGGGCTCAGGCTCGCCAACGTGGCGCTGCTCGGCACCCACGCATTACCGATCATCAGCCTGCCAGCCCCTTCGCCCAGCCAGTCGAGAGCATCGGTCGCGCGCGGATCGATCATGCAGTGTCTCCATAGGTCGCAATGCGGGTCGCAAATTCGGCAGTCCCGACGATTTCGTTCATTTCCGCTATGCCGACCAGTCGCTCGTGAACCGATGTGCTGCTGCCGTCGCGGACAAGCGCTGCATAGGCGGCGCGCAGGCCGTGCACGGCGGCCCCCATGCCGGTTACGGGAAACAACGCGAGCGCAAAGCCGCCACGCTCTGCCGCAGCTGCATCGGCAAACGGCGCTCCGCCACTCTCGAGCAAATTGATAACCAGCGGCACCCGCCCGCCGAAGCGCGTGACAATCGTGTCGGCATCAGCAGCGCTTTTCACCGATTCGAAGAACAGCAGGTCGCAACACGCTTCGACATAGGCCTCGGCGCGGTCGAGCGCGTCGCTCAGGTCGGTCGTCGTCAGCGCATCGGTGCGCGCCGAAATGAGGAAGCCGTCATGCGTTCGCGCATCCTGCGCCGCCTTGATCCGCCCGACCATCTCGCCCTTTGGCACCAAGGGTCGTGCACGAATGTCGGCGATGCGCTTGACCGCGAC
>JANNVL010000040.1:0-26571 GCA_031408195.1 Sphingomonadales bacterium
GTCTAAAACCACCTTGGCGCTGTTGTGACCCGCTTCCCCGAGCGCAGACGAGGGGCACTTTCGAGCGCAGTCGAGAAGGCTGTGCTGGCGGCAAGAGCCTCGACTTCGCTCGGCGGCGGTCCTCGACTTCGCTCGGACAAAGGGAGCATTTGATGGCCACTCTCGCACCCCCGCGCTTTGCCTTCCGCACCGAGGGCTATGCATGGGGCGTCGTTGCGATCCTGTGCTTCGGCTCGGTCGTCTCGATGCTCGAACGACAGGTTATCAACCTGCTCATCGGTCCGTTGAAGGCCGATCTCGGCATCTCCGACACCCAGATCAGCCTGTTGCAGGGTTTCGCCTTTGCGATTCTATACGGTCTAGTCGCGCTGCCGATCGGGCGGGTGATCGACGCGAAGAGTCGTATCGGCGTGATCGTCTGGGGCACGCTGATCTTTTCCGCCGCGACCTTCTTTTGCGGACTCGCGACAAGTTTTCTGATGCTGGTCCTGTTCCGGATGCTCGTCGGTTTCGGCGAGGCGACTTTGGTGCCGTCGGGTATGTCACTGCTTGGCGATTACTTCCCGCCCGAGAAGCTTGGTCGTGCGGTCGGGCTGTTTATCGGGGCGACCTATGCAGGAACCGGGATCGCGCTCATCCTGATCGGCGCGGTGCTTGGCTGGCTTGGCAAGCATCCCGATATCCACTTGCCGCTGATCGGCGTTGCGAAGGACTGGCAGCTCGCCTTCATGCTCGCAGCGCTGCCCGGAGTTCTGTTTATTGCCTTGATGTGGCTGGTCCGCGAGCCGCCACGCTCGACCAACACCGGCGAGGCGGTGGGCGATCCGGTGCCGGTCGCCGAGACATTTCGCTATCTCGGCGCGCACCTGTCTACGGTACTGCCGATTTTCCTCGGCATCCCGCTGCTAGCGGCGGCGAATTTCGGTATCAACAACTGGGCACCTGAGTTCTACATTCGCGCCCACGGTTGGGACGCGAGTGCGATCGGGCCGGTCTATGGCCTGATCGTCATCGCGTGCGGGACCGGCGGGACGGTCGCCGGTGGGGTACTCAACGACTGGCTTGTGAAGCGCGGCGTCGCCAAGCCCGGTTTGCTCGTTCCCGCCGTGACCGCGCTTTGCGCCGCGCCGTTCGTTGCCGCGTTTCCGAGCGTTGAAAGCGCACAACTCTCGCTGGCGCTGATCGTGCCGGCGCTGTTCTTCGGCGCGATGCCGTTCGGGGCCGGGACAGCGGGGATCGTCAATTTCGCGCCCAACCGGATGCGCGGCCAGATGGTCGCAATCTACATGCTGATCGCGACGCTGATCGGAACCGGTGGCGGACCGTGGGTCGTCGCGATGTGGACCGACAGCGTGCTCGGCGATCCGGCGAAGCTTGGCCAGTCGCTTGCCGTGGTGCCGACGGTGCTATTCGTAGCGGGCGCCGCGATCATTGCATTAGGGCTCAGGCGGCGCGGATAAGGTCTGACGCCCGTTCACCGATCATGATGACCGCCGCATTGATGTTGCCGCTGACATGGCGCGGCATGATGCTGGCGTCGGCGACGCGCAGACCCTCGACCCCGATCACCCGCAGCCGTTCATCGACGACCGACCCCATCCGGCAACTGCCCATCGGGTGGTTGGTCGGATTGCTCGTGGCACGGACATAGGCTTCGAGGTCGGCATCGCTGTCCGTATCGGAGCCGGGCAGCCGCTCGCCGATCACATAGCGAGCGATTGCGGGCTGTTTGTAGACCTCGCGCACGACGCGGATGCCACGCACCAGCGCAGCAACGTCGTCGGGGTGATCGAGCAGGCGGTGTTCGATCCGCAAGGGTGCGTCGGGGTCGTTGGCGCGCAGCGAAATGCGCCCGGTGCTTTTGGGATAGGACAGCGCGATCACGCTGGTCACGGCGGGCTTGTGGTAGCGCACTACCCCCTCGGGCGACATGCTGAATGCGAACGGGCCGAACATCAGCTGTAGATCGGGCGCGTCGAGCGCGGGCGACGAACGGAAGAAGCCGACGGCATGGGGATAGGGACTCGTTACCGGCCCGCGCCGGAACAACAACCAATTGAGCAGGTGCAGCGGGACACGCGGGCCGTTGATTTCCATGTTGTAGGTGCGGACCGTCACGTCATGGCTGATCGCGGTATGCGGGTGCTCCTGCACATTGCGACCGACCTCGCAGCTGTCGTGCACAACGTCGATGCCGAGCGCGCGCAGCTCGGCAGCAGGGCCGATACCCGACAGCATCAGCAGCTTCGGCGAGCCCATCGTGCCTGCACTGACGATAGTTTCGCGCGCCTTGATCGTCCGTCCGTCGCGCAGGGAAACCCCCGTGCAGCGTTTGCCGTCGAAGGTCAGTCGTTCGACAACGGACCCGGTCAGGACAGTGAGATTGCGCCGTCCGCGCGCGGGCTTGAGATAGGCCCGCGCCGCGCTGAACCGCGACCCGCGCCGCTGGGTGATTTGCGGCGCGCCGACACCTTCCTGCACCCGCCCGTTATAGTCGGCATTGGCGGGCCAACCTGCCGCGACCGCCGCCGCCTCGAACGCTTCGCCCAAGCGGTGCCGCGAGCGCAATCCCTCGACGACCATCGGCCCGTCGCGCCCGCGCACTTGATCCGCGCCGAATGTCGTGCGCTCCATGCGGCGGAACAGCGGGGCGACATCGGCCGCGCTCCAGCCGGGCTGGTTCCATGCGTCGTAATCGACCTCGGTCCCGCGCACATAGAGCATGCCGTTGATCGAGCTCGACCCGCCGAGTCCCTTGCCTGCCGACCACAGGTCGATGCGGCCCCCGCGCGACGGGTCGGGCTCGGTCAGGTGCATCCAGTCGAGCGCGGGATTGCCGATCGCCTTCACGATGGCGGCGGGAATGTGGATGTACGGCGATGTGTCGCGCGCGCCCGCTTCGATCAGGAGCACGTTGCGCGTGCCGTCTTCGCTTAGCCGGTTGGCGAGAACGCACCCCGCCGATCCGGCACCGATGATGATGTGGTCGTAGGGCATCGTCATTGCGAGCGCAGCGAAGCAATCCATCTCGCGGCAAAGTGGATTGCTTCGCTGCGCTCGCAATGACGGAGCGAGGAACCCCTCAAGCCGCGACCGGTACCACACCGGGCTTTTCCGAACTTGCGGCCATGAACGCCGAATAGGGGTTCACTTCATCGTTCCGCGCTTTTTGCCAGCGTGTCGCAAAGCCGCGCGGGTAGGCGCTGTCGTCGTCGCGGCGGCCGTCCGCCGACCACAACAGCGGAAACAGGTCACCGTCGGGGGTGTCGCCGGGGATCAGTTCATCCCAGCTGACGCCCGCCAGATTGACGCAGTCGGGGCGCGGTGCCCAGCGGATGTCGTCGCCGAACACGCGCACCGACACTGCGATCCGCCAGTCGTCGGTCGGGTTGCCGTGCGAGTAATGCAGGCTCCACGGGTGGACGACGAGCATGTCGCCGACGGCCATGTCCCAGGTCATGAACCGCCCCGCATAGGCCGGATCGTCGCGCAACGGCTCGCAATCGGGATGCCAGGGGCGGTCGTCGGGCTTGATCATTTGTTTGGCATTCGGGCTGAACAGCCAATGCCGCGTGTCATAGGTTTGGGTGCCCGCGATGACTTCGAGACTGTTGGCTTTGACGATGGGCACGAGCGGTATCCACAGGCTCGGCACCATCGTGCCGGTTACCGGCCAGCCCATGCGGTCGTTGTGCCAGATCGTCTTTTCATCCGACTGCGGTTTCTTGGCGAAGATTTCGTCGAAGAAGAAGCGCACTTCGTTCGACTGCATCACCCGCGCGGCGGCCTCTGCAACGGGGCTTTCGAAGACGAAGCGGCGGAATTCGGGCATCGTGCGCGCCATGTAGCGGCCCGGATTACTCGGCAGCAGCCCGAAGTCGCGCTTGTCGATCAACAGCTCGCGCGCCGGACCCTCGATGCTCTTCAGCCAATCGGGGTCGAACACGTTCCGCAAACAGACGACGCCGTCGCGGGCATAGGTGTCGATGTCGTCCTGGCTGACGGCACGAAGCGGGCTGGAATTGAACGGCACGGCATATCCTCGTGGCAAGGCTGAAAGGTTAGTAAAGGTGACTCAAAGATAGTGCCTGCGACGCTTAAATGTTCACTCTGCGACCAAAAATTGGGTATTTACCGCCGGCCTGCGGTCACTCAGGTTAAGCCGTCTAACCTCGATCAGGATTCACCTATGGACATGCCGACCACGCCGACAGCGCCGCCGATCGGGGACGAAATCAACGGCCCCGGCAAGGCGTATTTCGACCATGTCGTCACCGACAACATCATCGATGCACTGGTCGAACTGTCCGCCGAAGTCTGGACCACGCGCGACCGGCTGGTGATCCTTGAGGCGGTGCTTGCCGAACGGGGCATCGATGCGTCGGCGCTGGTCGAGGCGCATGTCCCGAGTGACGCCGTCAAAGCCGAGCGCAAGGCAATGCGCGAGGCGTTTATCACCCAAATCTTCGCCAGTTTTTCCAGGAGGACCGCATGACCGCGACAGCACTCTCTCCGCGCGGCGCGATCGGCCTGTTGCCGCGCCCGTCGAAGCTCGCCGACGAGAGCTACACCGATTTCGTCGAGAGCTTTCGCGACATGGCGCTGGTCAGGATGTTTCCGATCATGTGCGGGGCGGGGCATGACGCGATGGCGAAAGCGGGTGTCGAGCCGACGCCCGACGTGCCGCTCGAAACCGTGCAGGCGCATTTCAACAAGGTGCCCGTCGTCCAAACCTGGCAACGCTTCATGCGGAGCGCGCAGGAGATGATGTGGCGGCGGACCCGCGCGTCGTTCGCCTTCGACGAGGTAGCGCATGAGTCGATGCTCAAGGAATGGGAGAGCAAGGGGCCGGGGACGCTGACCTATGATGCCGGTTTCCACGTCCCCGACTGGGCGCGCCGCGAAATCCACCTCCAGCCCGGTGGTTATACCGACGATGTGCTGAGCGGCATCGTCTACCATTATGGAACCAAGATCTTCTACCAGGGGTGGAACGATCAGGATGCGCTCCATGCCGAGGTTGTCAACCTGACGACGCTGCCCGACGACGGCAAGGTCGCGAACATCGTCGAAATCGGTTGCGGGGTCGGGCAAGCGACGGTGCAATTCAAGCAACGCTTCCCCGAGGCGAAGGTCGTCGGACTCGATGTCGCGCTGCCGGTGCTCCGGTACGCGCACATGCGCTCGGCGCAGCTGGGCAGCGACGTCGATTATGTGCAAGCGCTCGCCGAAGCGATGCCGTTCGCCGACGGTTCGCAGGACGTGGTGATGAGCTACATCTTCTTCCACGAAATGCCGGTCGAGGTGATGAAGGGCGTGCTGCGCGACGTGCACCGTGTCCTGCGCCCCGGCGGCAAATTCTCGATCTTCGAATTCCCCAGCCACGGCGCGACGCCGCTGCCACCCGCGATGCGCTTCATGATCGACTATGACAGCCGCGACAATTGCGAGCCCTATTCGGTCGGTTTCGTCTATTCGGACTTCCGCCAAATTCTGGCCGATGCGGGGTTCGAGGTAACCGACGGCGGCAAGCCGATGAACGATTTCCTGCAATCGGTGGTTGCGACAAAACCGGCGTGACCGGCACCCGGATCGACGGCCTCCACGTCGTCCGGCGCGGCGAAGGGACACCGCTGCTGTTCCTCGTCGGATTGGGCGGGCGTGCCGAATTCTGGGCATCGCAGTTCGACCGGTTCGCGGCGACGCACGACTGCATTTCGTTCGACCACCGCAAGACCGGTGACAGCGTTCCGTCGGACATCGCGACGACGGTGCAGGTGCTGGCCGATGACGCGGTGCGCTTGCTCGACACGCTCGGCATCGACCGGATCTACGTTGTCGGCCATTCGCTCGGCGGGGCGATTGCCCAGCAAATCGCAGTGTTCCATCCCGAGCGCGTCAACCGGCTGGTGCTGAGCGCCAGCTGGTGTGGTCCGACCCCCTGGTTCCTAGATCTGTTCGCGCTGCGGAAGCGTGTTCTCAACGAAAACGGCCCGCGCGATTACATGTTACAGGGGAATTTGCTCGGCAATCCCGGCTGGTGGACCTTTGACAATCACGCGACCATGATGGCGGGCATCGACGCGCGGCTGGCAGCGTTCGCAGGCGTCAAGGTCGAATGCGAGCGGATGGACGCGGTCACGGGCCATGATCTGCGCGACCGTGTCGGCGACATCGTCGCGGAAACACTGATCGTCTGTGCCTGGGATGACCAGATCACGCCCATCAGCCTGTCCTGGGAGCTTTTCGACCGAATTCCCGGCGCGAAAATCGAGGCTCTGCCGGGTGGCAATCATTTTGCGCCCGTTACCGTGCCTGACGACTGGTTCGCCGAGGTAAAAGTGTTCCTGTCATGACCGCTGCCCCCGAATTCGGCCGCTTTTCGGCGGTCATCGCACCCGAAGAGGGCCGCTCATATTGGCAACCCGAGCCGTCGCACGGTTATGTGACGGTGACGCTCGACCCGACGACGACGCCCTATGACGGGTTTTCGGCGGGGCTGCAGGTCTTGCCGCCGGGATGCAGCGTGCGCGAGCACGGCCATCAGGCCAACCACGAATTGCTGTTCATTGCCGAGGGTACCGGCACCTGCACTATCGAGGATGACACGCACGACATCGGGCCCGGCCATACTGTGCTGTTCGGGCGCTATGCCCGGCATCTGCTGGTCAACACCGGCGATACCGATATGCGGATTTATTGGGTGTTTATGCCGCCGGGACTCGAACACTGGTTCCATGCCATCGGCAAGCCGCGCGTGACGGGCGAACCGATGCCCGAAGCATTTGAGCGGCCCGACGATGTCGCCGATGTTCAGGCAGCGCTGCGGTTCGTCGCGCCCAAGCCGCGCGCCTGAGCCTCGCAAATGATCGTTCTCACCGCGTCCGACGTCGAACGGTTGCTGCCGATGGCCGATGCGATCCCGCTGATGCGCGACGCGATGCGACAGGTATCGGCGGGCGACACCGTGCTGCCGCTGCGCCAGTTCATGGTGATACCGGGCGGCACCGGAAAGCTTGCGGTGATGCCGGGCTATGTCGCTGACCCCGCGAGTTTCGGCGTGAAGATCGTGTCGAAATTCCCGCGCGCACCCGGCGACCGGCACGGGACGCATGTCGGCGCGGTGATGATCTTCGGTGCGGACGACGGCTTGCCGCTGGCGCTGATCGACGGCGCGACGCTGACCGCGATCCGGACGGCAGCGACAAGCGCGATGGCGACCGATGTGCTGGCGCGCGCCGATACGGCGACGTTGCTGGTGCTGGGCTGTGGCGAGCAAGCGCACCGCCATATCGATGCGCTGCGCGAGGTGCGGGCGTTCAAGCGGGTGAGGATCTGGGGCCGCGATCCTGCGCGTGCGGCGGCGCTGGCAGCGGTTGTCGGGGGAGAGGTCGCGACCGACCTCGATGCGGCGGTGGCCAAAGCCGACGTGATCTGCACCACCACATCGGCGGTATCACCGATACTGCGCGGTGCAGCGCTCCGCCCCGGCACGCACATCAACCTCGTCGGATCGGCTGTCCCGACAAGTGCCGAGGCGGACAGCGAGGTGGTGCGCCGGTCGCGGTTCTTCGTCGATGCGCGTCCCGCCGCGATGGCCGCTGCGGGTGAATTGCTCGGCGCGATAGCCGCCGGGATCGTCACGGAAGGCCAGATCGCGGGCGAGATCGGCGAGGTGTTGCTCGGGCGCGTCGCGGGCCGACAATCGGCGGACGAGATCACTGTCTATAAATCGCTTGGCGTGACCGCGCAGGATCTGGTTGCCGCACACGCCGTCTGGCGCGGGGCGGTCGCAAGCGGTGCTGGGACCGAAATCGATCTTGCGGCTTAACCCGCCGCGCTCGCTGTCCGCATCTCGCCGAGCGATTTTTCGTCGAGGCGGTAGAAGCTCAGGATAATCACCGCGAGAACGGCCATTGCGGCGGGGACATAGGCGACGCCGAGCAGCACCGCTTGCCGCACGCTTTCGTCGGCGACCTTGGGCGGTGCGGACGGATTGAACCCGGCATAGCTAAGCGCCCCGCCGAGGATGAGCGGGCCAATCGACGAGGCGAGCTTTTCGATGAAGCTGTAGAGCGCCGAATACATCCCCTCGCGGCGGAGACCCGTGCGGTGCGCGTCGGCCTCCATCGCGTCGGTCAGCATCGACATCGCGAACAGGACGTTACCGGCAAAAGCGATGCCGGTGGCGAAACCGCGCAGCGCCAGCGCCCAAATCGGTTCATCGGGGGTGGCGATCACCCATGACAATGCGGTGACGCCGGTCACGATGGCCGACAGCATATAGGTGCTGCGCTTGCCGATCCGCTTCGACAGCGCGATCATGACGGGCGTCATTGTGAACACGGCCAGAAGCATCGCGCCGCCGATGACGCTCAACAGGGTCAGCGGCTTGCCGAGGACAGTCGCAAGCAGGAACACCAGCCCGCCCGACGACGACGCGATACCGATCAGTTGCACCAGCTTGACGCCGAGGATCAGCTGGAACGGGCGATTGTTCAGGAAGCCCGAAACCTGCTCTTTGAAGCTCAGCTTGGCATCGGTTTGCGGCATCATCGGTGCCTTGGCGGTCGCGAAATAGGCGGTCATCATCGTGACGAAAATCGCGCCTGCCCCGATCGTCGCGATCCACGCATAGCCCTCGCGCCCCTTGCCCATCACCTCGAGCAGCGCGCCGCCGCCCGACTGGACGAGGAACCCGCCGACCGATGCCACAACGACGCGGTAACCGTGGATCGAGGATCGCTCGTGATAGCCGCGCGTCATTTCGGCCGGCATTGCCATATAGGGCACGTTGAAGGTCGAATAACCGGTGGTGTAGAGCAGCAGCGCGAGCAGGACATAGCCCGCCGCGATCAGGCCGGGGCCGCTGGTCACGGTCTCGAACGGGCCCGTGAACGGCACCGTGAAGACCATCAGGAACGACAGCGACGAAATGATCGCGCCCCAGAACAGGAACGGGCGGCGGCGGCCCTTATCAGACTTCGAACGGTCCGACAGCCAGCCCGAAAACGGATCGGTCACCGCATCATAGATTTTCGACAGAAAGATGATGAACCCGGCGATGGCGGGATCGAACTTCAGCACCGTGGTCATGTAGAACAGGATCAGCGCCGAGATACCGTTCATCAGCACCGCGACGCCAAACGCGCCCGTTGCCCATCCGGCCTTCAGCGACCACGGGAGGCGGTCTTCGGTTGCGGTTGTCGTCATCTGATGCCGTCACCCCTCACATGACCAGCATGACGCCAATCGGAGAGCAAGTTCGACGACAGGGCATTTACTCCGCCTGTCGGATAAAACCGGGTTGATCGCTGCTTGTCTCGCGTTGTGCGCGGACGCACATTGGAATTAGGAGATAGCACATGGATTTTCAGCTTCGTCAACGCGGGCGCGCTTCGATGGATTTCCTCATCGCCGTAATGGGTGAATCGCGGCCGTTGATGGCGACATGGAACGGCGAGCTTGCCGACGCGCAGGTGACCGCGAACACCCTGCCCGACGATCTCGACGCGCGTCACGCGACGGTCAACCGCGCGCTGGCGGGGTCGAAGGCATGGGCGACATCGGGCCTGCTGATGGAATTTGCCAGCGTCGGCCATGGCCGGGTCGCGCGCGAGGCCTATGCCGAATCGCGCGATCTGCTCGAACCCGAACTTGAACGGCTCGAAAGCGCAGGCCCAGCGACACTCACGATCGATCCCGATTTCGTCCAGCCCGATTATTTCAAGGACGTCTGGTTCCACCGCACTACCGGCGGCTGGGACGGCCACCCGCAGCAGGGGTTCATCCACGGCGAGCTGATCCACCGGCACTATGTCGCCAAAATGTATCCCGGCGATATCTTCGCGCAGCGCCGCCGCGTTCTCGCCGAGCTGCCACGACAGGATTACACCCGCATCCTCGAAATGGGCACGAGTTCGGGCCATTTCAGCGTCGCACTCGCGCAGACGTTTCCCGACGCGAAATTGACCGGTATCGACCTGAGCATACCCATGCTGCGTCAGGCACAGCGCGTCGCCAATGAAAACGGCTGGGCGTGGGATCTGCACCAGCGCGCGGCGGAGGACACCGGCTTTGCTGATGCCAGCTTCGATCTGGTTGCCAGCTATATCATCTTCCACGAAATGCCCGCGCCCGCGATCCGCGCGACTTTTGCCGAGGCGTTTCGCGTCCTCGAACCCGGCGGGTCGATGCTGATGTCCGACGTCACGCCCTATGCCGCCGTCGACAAAATGGCGTCGTGGCGGGCGGACTGGCTGGCGATCAACGGTGGCGAGCCGTGGTGGCGCGAGGCAGCGTCGATGGACTGGGGTGCAGAGGCGCGCGCGGCAGGGTTCGTCGATGTCGAAAGCCGTGGCATCGACGGCGCACCCTATCCATGGATCGTCACGGGCACCAAGCCGCGTGGGTGAGGCATCTGCTGCGGCGCGGATGAGTCAGGCGCAGTCTACCGGCGTCAAGCTGGGCGCAGCGAATATCGACGATCTGGGGCGGGCGCTGCTCCTGCTCGCCACTGAAGTCGCGGTGTTGAACGACCGCCAGCGGGTGCTGGAGGCGGTGCTCGAAGAACGCGGCATTGCCGTCGCCGATGCGGTGCGCGACTATCAGCCATCGGGCGCGCTCGCCGAAACGCTGAAGGGCGAACAGGCACGGCTCGCCAAACTCATTGTGGAGGCTTTATGTCCGCCAAACGCCTGATCCTTGCCGCGCTCCTCGTCACCTCACCCGCGCTCGCGCAGGACGATCCCGTAGCGGTGGCCGCCGCGCGGATGAAGGCGTTCCCGGTCATGCAGTCGGTCGAACGCGCTGATGCCTATACCCCGGCTGAAACGGTCAAGGGGCGTCCTCGCGCATTGGCGCTGGCGAAGGACTCGGGCGGGATCGACCCTGCTGCGCTTACCGCTGCCCAAGCCTATGCCGACGCGCAGAACAGTTTTGCGTTGATCGTAATGCGCGACGGCAAGGTCGTGCACGAACGCTATGCGGCGGGATTTACGGCGGACTCGCGTTTCAGTCCGGCATCGATGGCCAAAGCGGTGGCGGCGCTGACCTTCGGCACGGCAAGTATCCCGCTCGACGCGCGCGTTGACCGCTGGCTGACCGAATGGAAGGGCGATCCGCGCGGGCGCATTACGGTGCGCCAATTGCTGACGATGTCGAGCGGCCTCGAAGTTGTCGGTTTCTCGCCCGACCCGGCGGGCATATCGATGCAGTTGCAGTTCGGCCCCGGCGTCATCGCGACCGCGCTGTCGTTCAAGGCTGCCGCCGCGCCGGGCACCTCGTTCCAATATGGCAACGTCAACACACAGCTTGCCGGGCTGATCCTCGAACGCGCAACAGGCCAGCGTTATGCGACCTTGCTGTCGCGCCGCATCTGGCAACCGATCGGGGCAAGTGATGCATCGCTGTGGCTCGACCGTGAGGGCGGCACGGCGAAGCTGTGGTGCTGCCTGCAAGCCACCGCGCGCGATTACGGGCGGATCGGCCAATTGATCCTCGACCGGGGACGCGCGGGCGGGCGTCAGATCGTGCCTGTCGCGTGGATGAAGGCAATGACCACGCCCTCGGCAACGAACCCGAACTTCGGGATGCAGCTATGGCTCGGCAGCCCTTATGTCGCCGAACGGCGCTATAATGCGTCGTCGCCGCTGGCGATGAAGAGCGCCAAGCCCTTTGCGCGCGACGATGTCGTGTTCATGGACGGCGCAGTCGGCCAGCGCGTGTATGTCGTGCCGAGCGAACGCCTGGTGATCGTCCGCATCGGCAAATCGAGCCTGAGCTGGGACGACAGCGAACTGCCCAACCGCGTGCTGGCAGGCATCGCCGCGAGAGCGAAATGACGTCGGGTCGCCTTCTTTCCCTCCCCCCTTGTGGGGGAGGCTAGGTGGGGGGCGAGCCGCGTCTGCGGCTCAACAGATTCCACAATCTATGCGCGGAGACCGCCGTTTTTCAGCGGCAGACGCCGCTGGCCCCCACCTGTATCCTCCCCACAAGGGGGAGGAAGGAGACTTGGGTCGATCTGACATCATCTCGTCCTAAACGATGAGGCACCGCGCCTATCGCGGGCGGATGGTCTACCGCACCAATGGCGTCGGCGAGACGGGGCGCGAGTATTTTTCGGTGACGGTGCAGCCCGACGGGATGCGGACGCTCCGCGCGCACTGCGAAATGGACGACGACCGGCTGCTGCGCGACGTGGTTATCACGGTCGACGCCGACTGGCGACCGCTTGACGCCTTCCTGCGGCTGGCGGTCGCAGAGAAACTTGTCGGGACAAGCTGGTTCCGCTTCGACGGGCGGGTGGCGGAGGCTGAGGGCTGGACGGCTGCCAAGGGGCGTTTTGCCCAGCGGCTCGAAACCGCCGATCCGGTCGCGTTCTTCGGCACCCACGCGCTGCACTGCGATGCCTGGGTGGCGGGGCGACTGCGGATGCATGTCGGACCGCCGCAGGATTTCGCGTTCGTGACCTATGCGTCGTCGCTGCTGGCCAATGGCGGGTCAGGGCCGGAACTGGTGCCGGTACCGCACGATTTCGCGAACGTCCGCGACCTCGGCCAAGAAACAATCGACGGCCCTGCAGGCCGCTTCGACACGCGCCACATCCGCATCGAGGCGCACGGCGTCGACCATTTCGACGTCTGGGCAGCGGGCGAGGACTGCCTGCCCGTGCGGCTGACCTCGGACGTGCTGAACCAGACGTACGAGCTGGTCGAGATCGACGGCGACTGGAGGTAGGGTCAGAGTCGGTCAGCGCGGAACTGACCAAGCTCCTTTTCCCTTTGCGGGAGAGGACAGCAAAGTTTGGCGGCTTGCCGCCTAGCGCAGCTTGGAGAGAGGGGCGGCAAGAACAACAGTCCGACTACCAAACCCCTCTCCCCGCCGCGCTGCGCGCGTGTCGCCCTCTCCCGTAGGGGGAAAGGGGCAAGACAGTCGGGGGGAGCGGACAGGCGGCTTTTGAGAAAGCAAAGTGCCGAAGCCGCCTTTCGTTCATGTCCCACACAGTCGGCAGCGTTCGGCTAAAGGCGGACATTCACCGCCAGATTTGGCTAGCCGAAAACCAGTCATCGAAAATATGTAATGTACATATCATTATTCTCTTGACCTGACTAAATATGATGTGTAGTTATCACATCATAGGAGATTGAGCGATGAAACTTCCCGAACTGACCGATGTCGAAAACAACCTGAAAAACTGCCTCCTTTTGAAGGCAGACGACCTGTATTTTACCTTGGACGAGGACCAAGGTAGCCGCCTTCGCAATGAGTTTATCGGCATTGCGATCGAAGGACTCGCGGACGAGAATGTGAGCCCGGAGGACTTTAGTAGGATCGACCTAGACCGCTTCGCTATCTATCGCAGAGTGAAGTTCCTGTATGATATCCTTGCAGACCGCTGTCTATCGGACGGAAATCCTAGCACGCCAGACAGTGAATATGCGCGACAGGATGGTCTAGAATTTGTGGAATATTTTCTTAGCACGTTGCCATCGGTTGCAATGGGCGGTTGGGACAAAACGCACGAGGCCCACGGTGCGGTCAAAGATGTCTACGCGCATAGCTACGCTTGGTTGAATTTGGTCGATGCAATTAGTGGGGCTTTTGAAGGAGAATCAACATGCGAACTGACTATCAGCGATCTCGCTTTACTCTCCGGTCTCGACAGACGTTCGGTTCACAACAAATGCGGTCCGGCTAAAGAAATTCGCACCACAGTCGGGCGATATGCAAAGAAGGAACGCAAGGCCGTCGATTCTGCATTTGTAACCGTCCATCCCTTTGACGCGATTGCTTGGCTATGCTCCCGTTCAAGTTTCTCAATTAAACCTATCGATCAAGCGTGGATCACGATGAGACTTACAGTGCATACTGGGCAGCCAAATACCCTTAATAGTGCTGGTCGAACACGTGGCTTGCTTGTTGCAGCACTGGTCAATGGAACACGTCTTAACGACCTGCTCGCTCGCCTTGGTGTAACGATCGAGCAATGTCGCGATTGGTATGATCTTGGTGCCGAAATACCAGAAATTCATCGTTCTAAATTGGCCACAATCTTGCAGTTGCCACTCCACTGACCGCCATTCGAAATTGACCCACTCATAGATACCTAGGCCAAGACTGCGGCTCTCACACCGCCCATGTCCGTTCCGCGAATATGGGAGATACGCATTTCTTTGCCTAGAGAAATCCCGGTTGTCAGCTGGGATTGGAGCAACCGGCGGTCTCTTAAAACACCGGTAGGCGGCATGATCGGGTTCACCTTTCTCGATCAGTGCCATCCCCTAACGCGGGGCTAAGCGTGACAGCCGGAGAGACGGCAAAATGCTCGCGCTGCAAAAGTCACTAAAAGATTATCCCTCAAAAATAAGGAAATATCTATACCCTGTCATGGCAAACTCAACTGCTCCGTGTGCTGGGGTAAGTCCAGCGATACCGTTCAAGAAATCGGCAAATTCCGTTTTGTGCGAGATCCGGGTCATTGGGGAAGCGCCGACCCGCAAACGTTGATATTAGGAATCAGCAAGGGAGAGACCCAATCGAAGGCGATCAACTACGATGCATTTGATGAGGTAGGGTTCAAAAGGATGCGCCCGCGCATGCTAGAGGTTTTGAATGCGGTCGGATTACTCACTGGTGAGGAAATACACCAGTTCAATCGCCGATTCACTAAGGATGAACGAAATTACGCTTTTGCAAGCGTAGTTCGCTGTTCAATAACAGGGTTTGATCGCGAAACCGATAAACACAATGCCAGTTCCCCCAATGTAACCCCAGCCTTCAAGGCTGGCAGCGATGGCTATTCAATGGTCAAGAATTGCATTACCACGTTTCTAAAATCTCCATCATTGCGGACAAAACTTGTTGTCCTTCTTGGCAACGAGGATACCTACATGAAGTCTCTTTGTAGCGTTATTGAAGAAGTACGAGGGCCGATTGTGCCCATCAATTCCGTTGCGTTCGATTCGCAAGGAATTCGGTTTGTGCACGTCACTCACCCCTCACCGTTAAACGGATGGTTCAGCGCATTTGTTAAAGGCGAAGGCAAATCGGGAATGAAGCGAGACAGTGCTCGGCAAGCGCTCTTGCCGTTCATTCGAGAGTAACGTCCAGCTGGAAATTCCGGGGACACACTGCTAATTAGATGTCCGCTTTTTAGCCAGCACTACAGCCCCCTCAACGACCGAAACGTTGTCGTAACCGGCCAATGCCCTTTCCTACACAACCATGATTTCGCATATCGTTGGTTCAGGCGTTTGCTGTTGCGCGCCGACGGTTCTTTGTACTGTCGATCCTTGCCGAAGAGCGCTTCCGCTCGTCGCTGATTGGCAACGCTTCAACGGAATTTTCCTGCTTATCCGCAGGACTTTCGTGACCTTCGCCTTCGCTCGGTTTGCCGGTCGGCACACTCAACGCGCCTGTACGGCCCCGCGATAGCCCAGCCCGCGCAGCAGCGTGTTCGGCAGGACGGTGTTGTCCCATTCGGGCGATTTCGGCGGGGTGTCGCCGGTTCGCAGGACGATCAGCTTTGCCGAAGGTACGATATAGACGACCTGGTTCGAATTGCCGTCGAACAGCACCAGGTCGCGCGCCAGATAGGGTTCGCTGTGCAGCGTCGCCGCCAGCTTGCGCGCCGGATTGGCGAACCCGCGCCGCTCGACATACGGACCTGCCAGCCACAGGCCCATGCCATAATACGGGTTCTGCACCGTGCCGGTCTTCATAGCGGCGACATAGCGAGCGGGCAGCAGCGCGCGCCCGTTCCATTTGCCGTCCTGCATGACCAGAATCGCCATCCGCAGCCAGCTTTGCGCGGGCAGCATCGTGCAGCATCCCGAATGCGCGAGACCGCCCGGGCGGTTGACCCAGACTTCGCCGCCGGGTGCGCCAATGGGTTTGAGGATTTCGGTACCGACAAACTCGGCATAGCGGCGCCCGGTCGCCCGTTCGATGAGCAGTGCGACGAGTTCGGACGTCGCATTCGAATATTCGTAAATGCTGCCGGGTGCATCGGTCAGCGGGTATTTCTCGACGATATAGGTGCCGTGATCGGGGTCGAGATAGGCGCGGTTCCAGACATTGTCGGGCTTGGTGTCGAACCCTTGAGCAAGCAGGCCGGAGCGCATGTCGAGCAGGTGACGCACCGTCATCGCGGCCTGTGGCTTGCTACGCCACTCGGTGATGAAATCGGCGACCGGCTGGTCGAGCGACTTGATCTTGCCGAGCATGATCGCGCGGCCGATGGCGAGCGCGGTAATCGGCTTGGCGAGCGATTTCGAGACGATCGGCGTCGTCGCGGTCGTCTTGCCGAAATAGGCCTCGTCCTCGATTTTACCGTTGCGCCAGACGATGTACGCACTCGAATTGTTGCGCGCGGCATAATCGCGCGCCGATTTCAGCGCGTCGGCGGCAATCGTCGGGCGCGCGGCGCGGGGGAGCGTGACGGTTGCCGCGCCCGGTACCGCTTCGCGCGGTTCATAGCTTTTGAACTCGCCGCGCCCCGCGACCATTTCGGTGACGCGCGCCATGAAGACGTCGTCGGTGGCGGCAACAGCAGTCGTCGACACGAGCGCAGTGGCGAGCAGAGCAAGGAGTACGCGCATCTCGATACCGTCGCCGCTCAGAAAATTTGACCAACGTCGTGCGCCACTTCATCCGGCAAGCGGATAAAATCCGCACCATCGGGCGCGCGGCATGGCACCACGATACGCTGACCGGCAGCAGGATATCAGGGGTGCTTTATGGCAAACGGATACAGCAGGGCATCGGTCGTGACGGGCTGGTTGCTGACATTCGCTTATGTCTGGCACAATGTCGTTTCAATCCAGATGCCGCGCAGCCCAAAGATTTCGGCGTTGCGCGACGACCTTCGCAACTGGCATTATTTCCTCGGTTCGCTGTTGCTGGCACTCGTCATTGCGCGCTTGATCGCGTGGTCGCGCGACCGGACGGTGGCGACCCCTGCCGGTCTGTCGCCTGCTGCTTTCACCTGGGGGCGGTCGCTGGCGCTGGCGAGCTACACCTTGTTGCTGATCGCGCCATTTCTCGGTGTGCTCTATGGCTGGAGCGACGGCTTTCCGCTCAAATTGTTCGGTATTTCCATCCCCGCGCTGATGCATGAGGACCGCGCGGTGTGGATGTTTACCGGCTATTTCCACTCCGGTCTCGGCTTCATGCTCCTGCTGCTCAACCTCGCCACGATGCTGACGGCGGGGTATCTGACCCTGCGCTACGGGCACGGGCTGCTGAGTGCATTTCCGCCGGGCTCTGGCGCCATGTCGTTTCTGGGGCTGAGCGTCACCGTCTACGCCTTTGCGACGTTCCGTTCGCCCGATCCGGGGCCACGCGCGGTGGCGATCTATTTGGCAATCTGTGCCGCTGTGGCGCTGGTCGGTTGGCTGATCCATCGCAACCGTGCGCCAGTGGAACGTCGTCCGGCGGCATGGGCGCGGGTTGCGGCACCGCTCGGCGTCGTCGGGATCGTCGCTGCCGGGGCTTATGGTCCGCACGCGCTGTTTCGCGTTACGCCTTGGCCGATGACCAAAGTCGTTCAGGGTGCGCCACGCGAAATGGTGATGCAGGTCGCCCTGCTACCCGAGACCGAATATGAGCGCACCGTGGGCCAGGAAACCTATAAATGGTGCCGCTTCTGCCATACCGTCAAAAAGGGCGAAAAGGCGCTGGTCGGGCCGAACCTCTATGCAATCTGGGGCCAGCGCGCGGGGACGGCCCCGGGCTTTGCCTATTCTGAAGCGATGACCAAAGCACGCGACCGGGGTCTGGTCTGGAACGACGACACGATCTCGAAATACATCGAGCATCCCGATGTGTTCATTCCCGGCACGTCGATGATTATCTCGTCGGGTCCGGTCAGCGATCCGAAAAAGCGTGCCGCTACGATCAACATCCTGAAGCGCGAGACAATGGGGCAGAAATAGCTTTCAGGCTTTGCCGCCTTCGATATCGCCGATCGTTGCCCAATAATCCTCGTCGCGCTCCAGCCCCTCGATCTCGGCTTTCAATATGTGGAGCACGCGGCCCAGATACGCTTCGCGTGCGGCTTCGCGCCGTTCGCGGGTCGGTTGATCGGGCACGAACGCATCAACCGCGCCAGCGCCCAGCCACCCCGCCTGAGTGCCGAGCAACTCGACAGTGTCGAGCCGGTCATGAAGCACGCTAACCTCGCTCGTCAGTGCCAGCACGATCGTCACCAGCCGGTCGATCGAGGGATTGTCGTGAAACGCGGGGCGCTTGCCGCGCGCAGTGCGGGGCAACGCCATCAGGGCCGCCGCGCGATCAGGATCGAGAACCCCGCGCGTCGTCGCGCCGCTGCTTCGGGGGACAGTTTCGCATTGTTCTGGCTTTGCGCGACGACATCGGTGGTCAGGATGTCGAGCGTAACATCGTTTGCCGCAAACCCTGCAGCAACGGCGGCGGCGTGAAGGTCGATCGACCGGTACTTCCGCCAGAACGGCTCGTTATTGTAATAGGTTTCGTTCTCCTGAAGGAACGTCCCCCACGCATCCGCCCCGTCGAAGCGCGGCTGGTCGACGTGTACCGCCATGCCACCGGGGGCGAGCAAGCGGTATGATTCGGCAAGGATCGCGCCCAACGCGCGCGCGCTGGTTTCGTGCAGCAGGATATGGCTGGTGACGAGGTCGAACGACCGGTCGGGAAAGCCCGTCGCTTCGGCGTCGCGCTGGTGGAATGACGCGACCTTGCCCCAGTTCCGCGCCCGCTCGTCGGCGTAGCGGACCAGCGCGGGACCGACATCGCAGCCGTGGACTTCGGCTTGTGGATAGGCATCGCAATAAGGGAGCGTCGCATGGCCGACGCCGCAACCCATATCGAGAACGCACGAGGGTGAGAATTCGGGGAACTGCGCTTTGAGATAGGCAACTGCCAGCGCGCCGACGGCATCGTTGCGCGGCCCCATCAGCCCCGACATGTAGAGATACACACCGCGATCATAGACCGCGCCTGCCGCCAGATCGCCGTCCCCCCGATCCTCGGCATAGCCGCCGGGCATACAATGGATGTCGATGGCCGACATATAGCGCGGCGGCACCACTGTCGGTTCGAGGTTTGCCCCTGCCCCGCCTGACGGCGGGTTGGCTTCGACGGCGGGGATGACGCTTTCCCAGATCAGTTCCTGCGAGGTGCGCCGCGCCGACAGATAGAAGCGGTACCAGTTGTCGCCGTCCATCGCCTTGCGGATGTCGCGCGGCGTTTCCGGCGCAGCGCCGCTGTCGCGGGCAAAGGCAGCGGCAGCGCGTTTGTCAAACACCGTGCGCGTCGAGGGCATCCATTCCGACGTCACCAGATTGCGGAGTGTGAAGGCAAAATCCTGCCGCGCGCGGTCGTTATGCGTGCCTTTACGCAGCGCGGCATGGTCGGTCTGGTCGGCGAGGCTTTTCATGCGGTCATCCTTGCGGCTGCGCGTCCGGCGAGTTTGCCGAAGGTCGTGGCGGTCAACAAGCCGTTGCCCGCGATATAGCCGGTTGCGTCGGGGCCAGAGATGCCGCGCGCCGCGCCGCCGCCCGCGAACAAATTGGGGAAAGGCGTGCCGTTCCCTTTCAGCACGCGGGCGTCGCGGTCCACGACCAGCCCGCCCTGAGTGTGGAACAGCGCGCCGGTCACCTTGGCCGCCAAATACGGCGGCGCGAGCGGCGGCTTGCCTGAAAAGTCACGCCCGAACGCATCGGTGCCACCGTCGCGCGTGAGCCGGTCGACCTCGGCCAGTGTTGCCGCCATTGCTTCGGTTGGGCGACCGATATTTGCCGCCAGTTCCTCGATCGTCGCACCCTCGACCACCGCGCCCGCTGCCAATGCCTGCTGGTAATCGTCGAACTGGCGCATCATCGCATCGAGCCGCGCATCGAAGATCGACCAGGCGACGCCACCCGCTTGCGCGTTCACTTTGGCTGCCTGTTCGGAATAGCCGAGCGCCTCGTTCGAGAACCGTAGTCCTGCCCCGTTGACCTGAAATCCGCCCTCGACGATCAGCGGCCACAGGATCGGGATGGCATGGCCCGCCGCAAGCCCGCCATGCCCCTGATACGCTCCCATATCGGCGAGCTGTGTGCCGAGCGCGATGCCCCAATGGACCGCGTCGCCCTTGTTGCCGGGGTGGCCGTGGAAGACGGCACCTGCGATCTCGGGAATATATTTGGCAAGCATGTCGGGCGCGCCGCCGAACCCGCAGCAAGCAAGGATCAGTGCGCCGCAGCCGATGGTTTCACGGCTGCTGTCGGGGCGCTCGACAACCACGCCGGTGATATGGTCGTTCTCAACAATGAGATCGCGCGCGACTGCCTCGGTCAGCACATCGACCCCTGCTAATCCACAGGCATCGCTGAGCGCTGCCATCAATTCTTCACCGGTACGATGAGGCGTCCCCATCATCCGGCGGACGCTGTGGCCGGGGTAGAGAAAACCGTCGACCAGCGTGAGCGGAACCCCATGGGCATCGCGCAGCCAGATCACCGTGTCCGCCGATTGCTCGGCAAGGCGCAGCGCAATGGCGGGATCGGTGCGCCCCTTGGTCTTTGCGACGATATCGGTGGCCAGCAGCACTGGGGTGTCGACGATTCCCGCCGCTGCCTGATCGGGCGTGCCTGCTGCAGGGATCAGTCCTGTCGACATCGCGGTCGTCCCGCGCGGCACGGGGTCGCGTTCGATGACCAGCACGTCGGCCCCCGCATCGCGCGCAGCGAGCGCAGCAGTCAGCCCGCACGCGCCACCCCCGATGATGACGATGGGGTAGCTGATTTCGGGCGTGGCATGGTCTGCGGCGCAAGCAATCGGCATTGGCGTGAACCCGGTGGGGACACCGAATACGGTGTCCCCATCGCTAACCGGCGGGCCTTTGGGCCGCCATCATCGCCTTGAACCACGCGGGCAGTTCAGGATCGGCGGCACGCGGAATCGCCCCTCCGGCAGGCACCGGCGCGGGCTTTTGCTCGCGGGCATACCATTCGAGCGACGACAGCGAGGGTTCTTCCCACTTCGCTGGCGCTTCGAGGTATTTCGGATGATGCTTCTGCACATAATCGAGGGTTTTGCGGTCGATCTTGTTGATATCGTCCACCGCGCCCATTTCGGTGTGGTATTGGCAATGCCCCGGCGTCGGCCCCATCAACATCCACGGCAACCACGGCGTCGTGCGGCTCCATACGCCATGATATTCGACGCTGGTCTTTTTCTTGTCCTGCATCTCCGCCCAATCGATGTTGTAGAGGAACATCTCGGTGACCTGGCTGAACGGCTGGCCGCTTTCGCGCGGCCATTTCGTCGGTTGCAGCGCCGACGGGTAAAACAGGTTGATGTGGCTCATCATATTCAGCGTCGAGCCGCGCCGCGTCCAGTCGAGCTTGAACGGAATCTTGGGCGGTGCCGCGCGGTTCAGTCCACCGTACGAAGGCGGGGACGGATAGAAATCGGTGATCGTGTGATTGAACGGGTCGTTGGCGATCGGCACGACCTTGACCGTTTCGTTCAGATACGGGTTCTTCCATTCCTCGATGATCTCGCCCGACTTCAGATCGGTATAGAGGCCGATTTCGCGCAGGATCTTGCGATAGCCCGGTCCTTCCTGCCCCTCGGCAAGCGGGATCAGCTTTGCACAGCTGAGCATCGTGAAGCCGACAAGGTCACGGTTCGCCTCGCCCGGACGAATGCCCTGCACAATGCCCTGCGCCCAGCCGTATTTCGTCGATTTCATATCGGTATTGGCGAGTAGCCGTGCCCATGCCTCGCGGTTTCCTGCGGGTGTGTTGAGGTCGAGCAGCGGCCCTTTCAGCGCGTCGCCGCTTTTGACCGGGCGACCTACGCGCGAGGACGATGCAGCGGCAGCGGGCGTCGCCGCGAGTCCTGCCAACCCTGCACTTGCGCCGATGACGGCCCCTGCCTGCAGAAATGTCCGTCGTTCCATCACGCTTGCTCCTAAAAAACTGCTTGATGTGTGTAGCTAGCACTGCCCCTTGCCCGAAACGAAGAGTGCGATAGTCTGTCCGGCAGACGGATAGAAAACGGTGGCTAAGGGCGATGCTAAACGTGGAACCGGCCAGAAGCGACGATCAGGGCCATGACAAAGACCATGACAAGGATGGCTCGATCCGGGCCATTTCGCGGGGCTTGCGGGTGTTGCAGGCGATCAACCGCGGCGGGTCGATCACGATGATGCAAATCTGCCGTCAGGCCGACATTCCCTATCCGACCGCGTGCCGCGTCATCGAAACGCTCATCAAGGAGGGGATGGTCGAGCGAGAACCGGCGCGAAAACGCTATCGCGCGACAGCATTGGTGCGGACGCTGTCGGTGGGCTTTCAGGACGAGGATGCGCTAGTTGCAGTCTCACGCCCTCATATCGTGGCACTTTGCCACAGGCACGGCTGGCCGGTCAGCATTGCAACGCGTGTCGGCCATTCGATGATGGTGCGCGATTCGACGCACAAGCTGACGTCGCTGACGCTGCACCATTATGCGCCGGGTTATACCTTGCCGATCATCGAATGTTCGAGCGGCAAAGCGTATCTGGCGTTCTGCGGCGAGGACGAACGGGCGGCGATCCTGAGCGGGCTGAAACGTATCGACGGCCCTGCCGAACGGCTCGCGGGCCTCCTGCTCCACGATGACACGATGCTGTCGACGATCCGCGCCAGTGGCTATGCGACCCAGGCGCGAAATTCGTACACCGCCGTTCCCGGCAAGACATCGTCGATCTCGGTTCCGTTGTTCAAGGGCGACCAGATTCGCGGTTCGCTGGCGCTGATCTTCTTTGCCGCTGCCATGCCGATGGCGCGTGCCGTGACACTGTTTGTCGACGATCTGCGCGCGACCGCCGACGCCATCGCTGCCGACCTATAACGCCCTAATTTGTTCGACAGCCGGATACAAACGACTTTGGTTGGTGATCGAATGCGTTCCGGACGGATGTTTCGCTCACGCAACCGAAGGCGATAGGTGACCGCAGCAGCGGCCCTACCCGCTTTATAAAAAAGGGGCAGCTCAGATGGCATATCGTGGCGTTCGTTTTATCCGTTCGGTCCTGCTGGCAAGCATCGGCGCGCCGGCTTTGCTGACAGGCAGCATAGCCGTTGCCCAGACAGCACCTGCAGCGGCAACCGAGGCTGAAACCGGCAGCAACGATATCATCGTCACGACCCGCCGCGTCGAAGAGCGGCTGCAGGATGTGCCGATTGCCGTCACCGCCTTCACGAGCGAGGCGCTCGCACGACAGAGCATCGACGATCTGTCCGATGTGGCCGAGAAGACCGTGGGTTTTGCGTTCGAGAACTTTACCGGCCCGCTGGCGCAGCCGGTCATTCGCGGCCAGACCAATCTGCGGCTCACGTCGCCGGTTCAAAACGTCGCAACCAACATCAACGGGCTCTACATCCAGCGCGGCTATTTCGTCGATCAGGGGCTGCTCGACCTCGAGCGCGTCGAAATCATCAAGGGGCCGCAGTCGGCGCTCTATGGCCGCAACGCCTTTGCCGGTGTCATCAGCCTGCAGACGCGGACTCCCGATCTCGACGAAGTCTCCGGCCGCATCAGCGCAACTGTCGGCACCGATGCACGCTATGAGGGCAAAGCCGGCATTAACGTGCCGATCGTGCCCGGCATTTTCGCCATCTATGCCGCCTCGGGTTATTCGACGTTCGACGGCACCTGGGCAAACAGCCACCCGCTCGCAAATACCAACCTAGACACGACCGGAAAGCTCGGCGGCTGGGAAAAAAAGACGATGCAGCTCGGCGCCAAGCTGCAGGTCGGCATCGTCACGGCCGAGGCCATGTACATCCGTACAGTCCGGTGGGCTGAGCAAAACCCCGCCTACACGATTTCGACGATCGGGCTGACCAACAGCTTCAATTCACTGAACGCGAGCGCGTCGGGAACGGGCACAGTGCTGACGGTGGGGCCGAGCACCAGCGCGACTGTCTTGCAAAACCGCCTCTACGTCGGCGAACTTCCGGCCATTCCCGTACTGGTCGCGGGCGAAACCCGGCTTCCCGGTACGCCGATCGATCCACGCAGCTGGGGTTTGCGCGGTCCGAGTACGATTTATGGCGGCAAACTGACGGTCGACAGTGGCGGGCCGATCTCGTTCCAGTATCAGTATGGCCATACCGAGGCGAACATCACCGCGCGGGGATCGTCACCCCGCGATCCCCTGGCCCCGGCCGTCGTGTTCGGCACGAATTTCGGTATCATCTTCGACTCTTCGGGCACCGATTCGCAGTTCGCCAGCGATTCGCATGATGCCAAAGCATCGTTCAAAATCGGCTCGACCCTGAACGGGTTTGTCGGCGTCAATTTCACGACGACGCGCGACATCGAATCGAACGCATCCGAATTCGCGCCGGTCAATTCGCTGGTTGCGCCCGATCCGCGCTCGCTCTTCACGGTTGCGCCGGGTGCACCGATCCCGACCACGGTGGTGTTCCGCCGGACAACGTATCTTCAACGCAAGGAGGACGTGTTTTCGGCTTACGGGTTCCTGCAGTGGAAGCCGACCGATCAATTCGCGGTCACGCTCGAGGGCCGGTTCACCGAAGAAAACCAGCGCGCCACCGACCTGATCGCGTCGGACATCGGCGGGCTCGGCACCGGCTTCATTGCCGCCATCGCACCCTCGACACAGCGTAACGCGAAATTCTTCACGCCGCGCGGGTCACTGACCTACAAGTTCGATGACGACCATAATGTCTATCTGTCGGTCGCACGCGGTTACAAGTCAGGCGGGATCAACGGTATTGCGGCGCGCTATACCCGCAATTCGACGGTCGCCGGTGTTGTCGTGCCCGATCCGATCGCGCCCGGCAGTGCGATCCCCGCCCCGCGTGCGGGCGCAACGGCGGTTGCGTTCGTGCAGACCTCGCCGGGCACTGCTGGCCTGTCGGCATTGCAGGAACAATATGCGGCGGAGACCAACTGGACCTATGAAATCGGGTCGAAAAACCGTTTCTTCGACGGTGCGCTGACGATCAATCTTGCGGCGTATTTCACCGATTGGAAGAACATCCAATCGAACGCGGTCCGCTTGCAACCCGACGGCACTGCACCGCTCAGCTTTGCCGCCATCGTGCCGTCGCTGATCGGCAATGTCGGCGACGTTCGCATCTATGGCTTTGAGGTCGAGGGCAATTGGCGCGTCACGCCTGAACTCCGCATCGATTTCGGCGCGGCGTATAACAACGCAAAATACACGACGGGCACGGTGTCGCAACGCTTCGGCGCGTCGGGCAATTGCGCGGTCAGCGCAGGCCAAACGGCGGTCTGCACGACAACAACAGTCCCGGGTCTCAGCATTCCGGTGCTCCCCATTGGCGGCAACCAGCTCGAACGCACCCCCGCATTCGATGCGCTGCTCGGCGTCAATTATGACACCAAATTCTCGAACGGCTGGGGCTTTTTCGCGCGCGCCGATGTGACCTATCAGAGCAAGCAATTCGCCGACGAGGCGAACCTGGCGTTCATCCCCAGCCGCACATTGGTCAATGCTTCGATCGGCTTGTCCATCGACAAGTTCAACCTGCAAGTCTGGGCCAAGAACCTGCTCGACCGGCAATATGTCAGCAGCGCCTTGTTCTTGATCGGCACCGGCGGCGCGGGGTCGGCGAGCTATGTGCCGATCCTCGGCGACCGGCGCACGATCGGGCTGACTGTTTCGACGAGCTTCTGATCGCATGACGGTAGCGCTCAAAACCGAGCTGGCCCGCATCGCCGCCGCCACTGACGTTGGGTTCGACGGCGGCGGCGATGCGGTCGAGGCGATCAAGCGGCTAGCGGGCGAACTGGAGGCGGCGAACCCGACGCCGGTTACCAGCCGCGCCGATGCGTTGCTGAAAGGACGCTGGCGGCTGCTCTATTCGAGCTTCGGCCTGCAACGCGACGCAACGCTCGCACGCCTGTCGTTCAACGCGCTGCCCAAAACACCGGTGCACGTCACTGAACTGTGGCAGGAAGTCGATCCCGCGACCGGGCTCTACGACAATATCGTCGATCATGAGGAAGGATCGGCGATTACGCTCGGGCAATTCAAACCCGCAAGCGACCAGCGGCTCGACGTCGTGTTCACCGAAATGCTCGTGACCGGTCTCGGCGCGGCGCGCGTGCCCATCGACAACTCGAAAATCCCGGCGCTGTATTCGGACGTCACCTATCTTGACGAAGATTTCCGGCTGAACCGGGGCAGCTATGGCAACCTCTACGTCCTGCAACTGGTGACACGCGAACCGGCGACATGGGCGCGGCACGCCTGAATATCATGCTGACCCGCAGAATGATGCTGGCAGCGACGATGCTGCTGGCGGGAGCGCCCGTATGGGCGGGCGACGCGATTCGCAGCATCGATACCGTATTGACCGCGCCCGATGGCCGCTCGGTTCCCGTTCGCATTACTTGGTCGAACGGTGGCGCGCGGCGGCTGCCACTGCTCGTGTTCTCGCACGGCGCGAACGGCACGCTCGACGGGTTGGTCCTGCTCCAGCGCAGCCTGACCCGCGGGCGCATCGTCGCCGCCCCGCGCCATCCCGACAGCGAGGCCAATCCCGACTTGGCAAAGGT
>JANNVL010000041.1:0-15515 GCA_031408195.1 Sphingomonadales bacterium
CACCGCGCAAATCCTTGCGGCTGCGCGCCAGGTTATCTCGGACCTCCAACATATTTATTCCGCACCACGCCCAAACGCCCCCAAGAGGCTTGCTCTTCTGCGTGCCTTTGCGCCTTCGTGCGAATTCACTCTGCCAGTGCCTGCGGCGCGCTCAATCAGGCCAACCGCCAACCTAGCGCCTGCCCTGCGTGAAACGGCACGATCCGAGTCTCGCCCAGTGGCAGGTTATCAGGCACTTCGGTAACGCCCCGTTCGAGGGTCATAGTTCCCTCGTTGACCGGCAGTCCATAGAACTTTGGGCCGTGAAGCGACGCAAATTCCTCCAGCTTGTCGAGCGCGCCTTCCTCGTCGAACACCGCCGTGTAACTCTCCAGCGCATAGGGCGCGTTAAAAATGCCCGCGCAGCCACAGGCCGATTCCTTGGCCGCGATGCTGTGCGGCGCGCTGTCGGTGCCTAGGAAGAATTTGGGCGAACCGGACACCGCCGCCGCTCGCAGCGCCAGCCGGTGCACCTCGCGCTTGGCGACCGGCAGGCAATAGGCGTGCGGGCGGATACCACCGTCGAACATGGCGTTGCGGTTAAGGTGCAAATGCTGCGGCGTGATCGTCGCCGCAAGCGTCTCGGGTCCGGCAGCGACAAAATCCACTGCGTCTTTCGTCGTGATATGTTCGAACACCGCCTTCAGCGCCGGAAAATCGCGGAGCAGCGGCGCGAAAGTCCGGTCGATGAACACAGCCTCGCGGTCGAATATATCGACCTCGCGGTCGGTGACTTCGCCGTGGATCAGCAGCGGCATCCCGATGCGCTGCATCGCTTCGAGCACAGAGCGGATATTGCCGACGTCGGTCACGCCGTGTGCCGAATTGGTCGTGGCATGGGCGGGATAGAGTTTGCATGCCGTGAACACACCGCTTTCGAACCCGCGCACAACCTCCGCCGCATCGGCGCTGTCCGTCAGGTAGCAAGTCATCAGCGGCTCGAAATCGCTGTCCGAAGGCAGCGCCGCCTTGATCCGCGCGCGATAGGCTTCGGCTGCTGCAACAGTTGTCACCGGCGGCGACAGGTTCGGCATGACGATGGCGCGGACAAACTGTGCCGCCGTGTACGGCACGACCGACGCCAATATGTCGCCGTCGCGGAGGTGGACATGCCAGTCGTCGGGGCGGCGGATGGTCAGGCGGTCGGTCAACGACAACTCCGGCTTGGGTATTGGTCGGCAAGTCCCTAGCTTGGCGGAATGACATCGACCACCCTCCCCATGACCACTTTGCCAACGACTTTGGCCGACCGCGCCCTGATCCGCTTGTCGGGCGAGGGCGTCCGCGATTTCCTGCAAGGGTTGGTGACCAACGACGTGAAGGGTGAATTGCCGGTCTGGGCGGGATTGCTGACCCCGCAGGGCAAGGCGTTATTCGATTTCATTGTTTGGGCCGACGGCGACGACCTGCTTATCGACTGCGAGGCCGAACAGGCGGACGCACTGGCGCGGCGGTTGAAGATGTATCGGCTGCGGTTACCCGTTACGATCGAGATCGATTCATCCGTGGCGGTGCATTGGGCAAAGGAAGGCGAGAAGGGCGTTCCCGACCCCCGCGATGCCCGTCTTGGCAGCCGTTGGATTGCTCCGCCCGAAGCTCCCGCAAACGGTTGGCACGCGCACCGACTATCTCTCTGTATCGTCGAGGGCGTCGCCGAACTCGGCACCGATGCGACCTTATGGCTGGAGGCGAACGCTAACGCGCAGAACGGCGTGAGTTTTACCAAAGGCTGTTACGTCGGGCAGGAAAACACCGCGCGGATGCATCATCGCAGCAAGGTCAATCGGCGGCTGGCGGTAGTCGCGGCGGACGCCGAGCCGGAGGGAGCCCGGGCATGGTATCCCGAATTGGGCTTGGCTGTGGTCCGCGAACGGGTTGAGGCGTAAGCGCCCCTGCTCCCGACCGACTTGGCTGAGCTTGTCGAAGCCTCTTTTTCTTTGCTCCATCCGCGACAAAAAGAGGGCTTCGACAAGCTCAGCCAAGTCGGGTGGGGAGATCGCCAGATAGCCTCAACTGCCCCTCAATCTCGGCAATCAACGCATCGACATTGTCCAGCGCGTTCAGCCGTTCCGCCGACACCAATGTCCCGACCTGCCCGCCGCGCTCGATCAACACGACCGGCAAGGCCATGCTGCGGTAGGGCGAATCGTCCTTGTGGAAGAACACGCTCGGCACCGGCAATGCCTTCAGCCACGCTCGCCAGCGCCGATCCATCGTGAACGCGCCGTAAGTGATCGCACACAAGCTGCACGGGTACGTCGATGGCGACAGCGTCTTGTGCACCGAATCCATGATGCCCTGCGCGATCCCGCCATCGGCATTGTAGATGAAGATCAGACGGTCGGCGGGCATGGCAAGTCCTTCAACGAACCGCTGTCCTACACGCCGGTCGCATGGCAGGGTAGCGGGATGATCGAGTCGTTTATCATGCTGCGTCGCAGCAATTCTGATCGGGCAGGGCGTGCCAATGTAACGATACGCTTACCGACGTGGCGTCAGCTTTGGCAGCTTCCAGCCGTTCGCATGTGCAGCATGACGATACTGCTCGCCCTTGCGCCGACAACGGCCAGCGCGGGTGTCGAACGCGATGCCACCGCTTATGTCGCGCGGATCGCCAAGATCGACCGTGCCGGGCCGCGCCTCAACAGCGTGATAGCGGTCAATCCCGACTGGCGAGCACAGGCCCGCGCACTTGACCAGCAGGCGTCGCTGGGTCCGCTCCACGGCAAAGCGATCCTTATCAAGGACAATATCGAGACGAAGGACCGGATGCCCACGACGGCGGGGTCGCTGGCGCTGGCTGACAATATCACCGGGCGCGACGCGCCACTGGTCGCGCGTCTCCGCGCAGGTGGCGCGCTGATTCTGGGCAAGACCAACCTCTCCGAATGGGCGAACATGCGCTCGAACCGGTCGATGAGCGGGTGGAGCGCGGTCGGCGGGCAGGTCCGCAATCCCTACGCCCTCGACCGCACGCCCTGCGGCTCGTCGAGCGGCAGCGGCGCTGCAGTCGCGGCGGGACTTGCTTGGGCGGCAATCGGCACTGAGACCGACGGGTCGGTCGTTTGCCCAGCCTCGATCAACGGCGTCGTGGGCCTGAAACCCACGGTTGGCCTTGTCTCGCGCACCCATGTTGTGCCGATCAGTGCGTCGCAGGACACGCCGGGGCCGATGGCGCGGACAGTGCGCGACGCGGCGCTGGTGCTCGGCGGTATGGCGGGCAGCGACCCCGCCGATCCCGCCACCGCCGAAGCCGATGCGCGCAAGGTCGATTATGCCGCCGGGCTAACCGGCAGGCTCGAGGGTGTACGGATCGGTGTGCTGCGCGGGGCCGTCGGCAACGCGCCGGCGACGCGCGCGCTGTTCGAATCGGCGCTCGTGGCGTTGGCGTCGCGCGGTGCTGTGCTCGTCGACATCGCCAAGGTCGATGTGCCGCCAGAGATCGGTCGTTTGGAATATCAGGTGCTGCTGACCGAGCTGAAAACCGGCCTGAAAGCCTATCTCGCCAGCCTGCCGCCGTCGGTACGGGCGCGGACGCTGGCCGACGTCATCGCCTTCAACACCGCCAATGCCGCACGCGAAATGCCGTTCTTCGGACAGGAAACCTTTCTGCTGTCCGAAGCGACCAAGGGGCTCGACGATCCTGATTATCGCAAGGCGCTGGCAACGTCGCGCGATGGCGCACGCGCGCTGCTGGCGCGCCTGCTCGCGGAGAATCGGGTGACGATGCTGGTCGCGCCGACAACGGGTCCGGCCTGGTTCACGGACCCTGTCGGCGCGAGCCGTGGCGACGGGCCAAGCGCAAGCACGATCCCGGCGGTTGCGGGCACGCCGCACCTGACGGTGCCGATGGGACAGGTCATGGGCCTGCCGGTCGGGCTGTCGTTCATGGGTCCGGCGTGGAGCGAGGCGGTGCTGTTGGCGGCAGGCGATGCCTATGAAGCAGCGCGCGGGCCGTTTCCCGGGCCCACCTTTGCGCCGACGGTCAGGGCTTCGCTCGACCCGGTGCCTGTGCCTCGCTAGCGATTTCGCTTTCGAGTTCGAGCAATTCCTCGCGGACGTGGAGCACCGCAACCGCAATCCGGGTTTCGCGCAGGAACAGGATCATCGCGCTCGCCAGCAAGGCGATGGCGACGACGAACAGCACGGCAATCGCGTCGCCCAGATTGAAATCAATCAGCTCGCCGACGAACAGGACGACCACGAGCAGACAGACCGCAAGGCCGCTGGCGGTGCCGAGATAGATCGCACGGCTGGCGAGGTTCATGCGCTTTTCGATGGTACGAAGTTCCTCGACAAAGCGGGTGCGCTCCACTCCACGCGCATCGCCGTGCAGGTCTTCGAGCACCCGCGAGCGATCAACGACGCGGGCAAGCCGCGCGGCAATGACGTTGAGAAACGCACCGATCCCAGCGAGCAGGAACACCGGTGCAATGGCGAGCTGGATCGTCCGTGCCATGTCGGACCCGGCGAGGATTTCGTTCATGAAGCGCCCAGATCGAACGCGGTCAATGCTACCCGAACGCTCTCGGGTAACGGACGCGGGCGGTGGTCGGTCAGGTCGATATGAACCGCGACGAGTTCGATGCTGGCGCGCAGATCTTCGGCATCGGCACCGTGGATTTCGACCAGCGTCGTCATGCTGGTCGTCCCGAAGCGTGGGGTTCGTGCCATCAGGTCGAGCTCCTCGTCGGCGCGGATCGGCTTTTTGAAGTTCACTTCGGCCTTGGCGACATGGCATTCGACGGACTCGTCGTTCCACAGCCCCGCCGCGCGGATTGCGCGCCAATATTCGGTCACCGCGATATCGGCATAATCGAGATAGCGCGCGTTGAAGACGACCGCCTGCGGATCGACTTCCGACCAGCGGACCCGAATGCGATAATGATGGGCAAAGTCGGTACGCGCCACCCTTACGCCGTCCGCGCGCCGGTGTTGACACCCATGCTCGCCAGATATTTGCGTACGTTGCGTGCGGCCTGGCGGATGCGTTGCTCGTTTTCGACCATGGCGATGCGGACATAGCCTTCGCCGTCCTCGCCATAGCCGACGCCGGGGGCGACCGCGACACCGGCGTGGGTCAGGAGTTGTTTCGAAAACTCAAGACTCCCGAGATGCGCGATGGCGGGCGGGAGCGGAGCCCAGGCGAACATGCTGGCGCGGGGCGGCGGGATGTCCCATCCGGCACGGCCGAAGCTCTCGACCAGTACGTCGCGGCGCTTGTGATAGAGGTCGCGGTTCGTCTCGACAATGTCCTGCGGGCCGTTGAGCGCCGCGCAGGCTGCCGCCTGAATCGGGGTGAAGGCACCGTAATCGAGGTACGACTTCACCCTTGTCATCGCCGCAATCAATTTCGGATTGCCAACCGCAAAACCGATGCGCCAGCCCGCCATCGAATAGGTTTTGCTGAGACTGGTGAATTCGACCGCGACGTCCTTCGCGCCCTCGACCTGCAGGATCGAGGTGGTCGGGTTGCCGTCGTAATACAGTTCCGAATAGGCGAGATCGGAGAGCACCCACACGTTGTTCTCGCGCGCCCAGCCGACGAGGCGCTCGTAGAACTCGATGCCCACGGTTTCTGCCGTCGGGTTCGACGGGTAGTTGACGACAAGCACCGACGGGCGTGGCACAGTGAATTTCATCGCGCGGTCGAGCGCTTCCCAATAGCGTTCGTCGGGCGTCGTCGGCACGCTGCGGATCGTGGCACCCGCAATGATAAAGCCAAAGGTGTGGATCGGATAGCTCGGGTTCGGGGCAAGCACGACATCGCCGGGGGCGGTGATCGCGGTGGCCAAACTCGCCAGTCCTTCCTTCGACCCCATCGTCACGACGACTTCGCTTTCGGGATCGACCTCGACGCCGAATCGCCGCGCGTAATAGTTCGCCTGCGCCTTGCGGAGCCCCGGAATACCGCGTGACGCCGAATAGCCGTGCGCGTCGGGTTTCTGCGCGACTTCGATCAATTTCGCAATGACATGCGGCGCGGGGGGCAAGTCGGGATTGCCCATGCCAAGATCGATAATGTCTTCTCCGCCTGCACGCGCCGCTGCCCGCATCGCGTTGACTTCGGCGATGACATAGGGTGGCAGGCGCTTCATGCGGTAGAATTCGTCGGACATCGGTCTCCCTTTCGAGGAGAACCCCCTACGCCATTTCCGCAGCGGCGTGAATCCCGTAAGGACGACCTATGGCCGACGATCCGAATCCGCCCGCAACCCAACCAGATCTTAAGGCGGGCGTCCGCGCGATCCTCGACGGCTGGGGCGCGATCCTGAAGCCTGTGGCCGAGGCGAACCGCAACAAGGTCGATCCCCGCGACAAACGCTTTGCCGGACCCGAATGGGAACATCCGGTGTTCGACCTGATGCGGCAGGGCTACACGATCATGGCCGACACCATGATGTCCGCCGTCGATAACGTCCCCGGCGATGCCGACCAGAAAGCGCGGATGGCGTTTGCGATGCGGACCTTGGTCGAGGCAATGTCGCCCGCCAATTCGCCGCTGACCAATCCGGTCGCGTTGAACCGCGCGCTGGAAACGAACGGGGCAAGTCTGACTGCCGGGTTCCAGAACTTCATGACCGATATGCAGCGTGGGCAGTTGACGCATACGTCGGCAACCGCGTTCGAAGTCGGGGTCAATATCGCGGCGACCCCCGGCAAGGTCGTCCACGAAACGCCGCTCTACCAGCTCATCCAATACGCGCCGACAACGCCGACAGTGGCAAAGACGCCGCTCGTCATCTTTCCACCGTGGATCAACCGTTTTTACATCCTCGATCTGTCGCCCGAAAAGTCTTTCATTCGCTGGGCGGTGGCAGAGGGGCTGACGGTGTTCATGGTCAGCTGGAAATCGGCCGATGCGTAGATGGCCGAGGTTATCTGGGACAATTACATCGCGGCGCAGATCGATGCGATCGACACGATCCGCGACCTGCTGGATGTGAAGTCGGTCCACACCATCGGCTATTGCGTGGCCGGGACGACGCTTGCAGCAACTCTGGGGGTGCTGGCGGCCAAGGGGAAGGCCAAGAAGGTCAAGTCGGCGACCTTCTTTACAGCCCAGGTCGATTTCAGCGAGGCGGGCGAACTGCTCAATTTTGTCGATGACGCCAACATCGCCATGATCGAACAATTGTCGAGCAATGGCTTCCTCGACGGACGCTATCTGGCGCTGACGTTCAACCTGTTGCGCGGCAAGGATCTGATCTGGAACACGGTGGTCAGCAACTACCTGTTGGGCAAGGAATATCCCTCATTCGACCTGCTGCACTGGAACGGCGACACCACCAACCTACCCGCGAAGTGGCACAAGGCGTATCTGACCGACCTATATCGCGATAACCGGCTGGTCGTGCCGGGGGCGTTGTCGGCGCTGGGCGAGGCCATCGACCTGACAAAAATCGAAACGCCTGCCTATATCCAGGCAGGCCGCGAGGATCACATTGCGCCGCTGGCAAGCGTCTGGAAGCTGACCGAGCATTTGCGCGGGCCGTTGCGCTTCGTGCTCGCCGGCTCGGGGCATATCGCCGGTGTCGTCAATCCGCCGTTGGCGCAGAAATACCAGCACTGGATCGACGGGCCTATGACAAGTGTCGACGACTTTGCGGCGGGGGCGACCGAAGTGAAAGGCAGTTGGTGGCCCGACTGGATCGCCTGGATTCGCGATTTCGGCGTGGGCGAAATTGTCGCCGATGGCGCGCGAGTGCCGGGCGAGGGTAAGCTGGCGGCGATCGAGGAAGCACCGGGGCGTTACGTCAAGTCCCGCTAACTGCGCCACAAATTACCCAATCGACCCATTTGCTTGGCGGGGCGAAATGACGGTTATGTTGCGCTGCAACAAAATGCTTGAAATCCTGATTCGCGGCAGTATATGGTGCACTGCAACATAAGAAATCAGGAGGCCGTTGTGGCCAAAGTTCCGACGTCTAAAAAGCCGGTAGCTCGGGCCGTAAAGCCTGCCATTGCCGTGTCTGCGAAGCCGGTGGCTGCTGCCCCCGCCATCGCCAAAACGACTGTAGCAGCTGCCAAGCCGCCTGTTGCAGCAAAGCCTGTCGCAGCAAAGCCGGTGGTCGCGCCCGTCGCGGCTCCCACGCCGGTCGAGCCAGTCAAGGTTGTTGCGCCTGCCGAAACCGTGAAGGTCGACGCGCCCAAGGTCGAATTGCCCAAGGCTGAACCCTTCAAGGTCGAAGCCATCAAGACCGAACCCAAAATCGAAACCCCCGCCGCTGCGCCTGTTATCGCCGCGGCTCCCGTGAAAGGATCTACCATGAACGACACCATCACCAACGCCCAGGCGACCATCAAGACCGCCGCCGAAGACATGCAGACCCGTGCGACCGCCGCGTTCGGCGACATGAACACGCGCGCCAAGGACGCCATGTCGAAGGGCACCAAGGCCATCGAAGAGCTCGTCGAATTCTCGAAGGGCAATGTCGAGGCGCTGGTCGCTTCGGGCCGCGTCGCCGCCAAGGGCGCCGAGGAAATCGCGAAATATTCGGCTGAATATGGCCGCACGAGCGTCGAGAAGGCCAACGCGACGGCCAAGCAGTTCGCCGCCGTCAAGTCGCCGACCGAATTCTTCCAGCTGCAGGGCGATGTCGCCAAGCAGACGCTCGACGCGCTGGTCGCCGAGGGTTCGAAGTTCACCGAGAGCTATCTGAAGCTGCTCGGCGAGATCGCCCAGCCGATCTCGAACCGCGTCGCGGTCGCCGCCGAAAAGGTGAAGTCGACCGTCGCGGCCTAACGTCGTAGCGTAAGCGTAGAGAGGCCGCGCCGGGCAACCGGTGCGGCCTTTTCTTTGTCTCTCGCTCTTGTCGCGCGACACCGCTTTGCCATATCTGGACACAAGATGACTCTGCACATGGCCTCCGACGACAACGCGAACGACGACGGCGCGAACGATGGGGGCCGCGGTACCGGCGTCGGCGTCGCCACGCGGACGCGATCGAAAACCAAACAGCCGCAGCCGTACAAGGTGCTGATGCTCAATGACGATTATACGCCGATGGAATTCGTCGTGCTGTGCCTGCAACGCTTTTTCCGGATGAGTCTGGAGGACGCGACGCGCGTCATGCTGCACGTCCACCAAAAGGGCGTCGGGGTGTGCGGCATCTTCAGCTACGAAGTCGCCGAGACCAAGGTGACGCAAGTGATGGATTTCGCGCGCAGCCAGCAGCATCCGCTACAATGCACGCTGGAAAAAGCGTAGTTCAGCGGACCTCGTCGGCGATGGCCGATAGCGCGGACGCCAAAGCGGAATAGTGCGACAATCCCGCCAAGCGATTGAGTTTTGCGCCGCTGGGCAGCGCAGCTTGAAGTGCCTCTGCCATTGCAAGCGGCGCCCAGTTATCGGCGTTGCCATGCCATAGCGTCGTATCGGCGCTGACATTGGCCAGACATCCGGCCCAAGGCCGGACATAGGCGGCGACCTCGCGCCGGTAGCCCGCCCCACCATCGACAAAGCTGGCCCGCAGGACATCTCGGTAGCGCGCCCGAAACCCCTCTCCTGCCAGCAAGGCACGGTCCGCAGGCGCAGCAGAGGCAAACAGCGTTGAAGTGAACATACCCTGCATGAACCGCGCGAGCGTTGCCTGGAGCCAGACGAGCGCGCGGAACCTCCACCCTCCCGCCCGTGCGGCATTAAAAACTGCCTGCCCCGCCATGTCGGGCAAAAAGGTGCCAAGTTCGAGCGGGGCTGCTGCCGAGATCAGGTCGAGCCGGGCGCAATTTCCCCCAAGCCGCGATGCGACCTGCAAGGCAACGAATGCACCCAGCGAGAACCCGATCAGGTGGATCGGGCGCGCACCTCCTTCTTTGCAGATCATTTCGGCAAGCCGGTCGAATGCTGCGCCGATATCCGAGTGGGGATCGATCCCGAATCTGTTGGGCGTGTAAACATCCGGTCCCAGCGCACTATCGCCACCGACGAGCGCGAGTTCGCCACCTGAACCGGGTGTGCCGTGCAGATAAACGATCAGGGGCGACCTATTGTCCGGCATTCTCATCATTCAGCTTGATTAGCGCGGCGACGGGTAGAGATAGCGGTCGTCGAATTCGGCAATCGAGTGGAGTGCGCCGATATCGTGCACATGGACCATGCCGCCGCCGAACGTCACGATGTTCTGTTCGCGCAGATTGCGAAGGACGCGGTTGGCGTGGACGCTGGTCATCCCGCAGGCCGAGGCGAGGTCGGTCTGTTGCATCGGAAGCGCGAAGGTCAAGCCGTCGCTGAGGCCCACCATCTGGAGGCGTCGACCGATTTCGGAAAAGAAGTGCGCGATGCGTCCGCTGCCGACGAGTCGCCCGAGCCGGAAAATCCATTCGCGGTGCATGGCGGCGTCGAGCAGGGTGCTGAACCACAGCAATCGACCGAGATTGGGATAGTCGATCACCATGCGCTCGACGGTGGCGTGCGGATAGGCCGCCACGGTGCAGGCCGTCAGCGTTGCGACATCATGGTCGAGCTGACGCATCGGATAGCCGTGCAGATCGACGAAATCGCCGGGCACGTGCAGCGCGACGAGCTGGCGGCTGCCGTCGAGACCGTCCATGTAGCGGCAGATAAATCCGTCGACGAGCAACATGCTGCGGTCCACGCGGTCGCCGTGGCGAACGATATCGGTGCGCGGCTCGAAGGTCAGGACCGACCCGACCGAACTTTCGAGCACGTCGATCTCGGCCGCGCTCAACTCTTCGCGGTGGCGGCCCATCAAAAATCTGTCGGTCAGCATTGCCGCTCCCTAACTCAGGCACACTCGTTTCGCACTTAACCTATGTTGTTTGTCCGAAACGACTTTTCGGCCACCGCGTTCCTGTTCCGTTTTGGGGGACAATGGAGGAAATCGCAGATGACGGCAATCGACAAGGCTTATTACGCGCGGCGTGCACGCGAGGAACGCGAACGCGAAAAGGCCGCCACAACGCCGTCATCTGCCAAGGCGCACGGCGAGCTGGCCGAGGAATACGAGAAGCTGTTGCACGACCTTAAGGACGAACCGGCGCGCTGACCCGCACTCGCTTGCGCGCAGGCGCGGGCGCGCTTAACCGGCGTGCATGGACCGTATTCTCATTCGCGGCGGCAACAAGCTGTCGGGCCGTATCCACATTTCGGGCGCGAAAAACGCCGCGCTGACCCTGATGCCGTGCGCGCTCCTGACCGATGAGCCGCTGACGCTGCGTAATTTGCCACGCTTGGCCGATGTCGACAGCTTTGGGCATCTGCTTAACCAGCTCGGCGTCTCGACCCAGATCGAAGGCGCGCGGCCCGAGGATTTCGGACGGGTGATGACGATGCGTGCGGGGCGGGTCACGTCGACGATGGCCCCGTATGACATCGTGCGGAAGATGCGCGCGTCGATTCTGGTGCTGGGGCCGTTGCTTGCGCGGATGGGCGAGGCAACGGTGTCGCTCCCCGGCGGCTGCGCGATCGGGACACGGCCCATCGATTTGCACCTGAAGGCGCTCGAAGCCTTCGGCGCGGAGATCGAAATCACGCACGGCTATGTGAAGGTGAAGGCACCGAATGGCCGTTTGCCGGGCGGGACGGTGCGCTTTCCGGTGGTGTCGGTCGGCGCGACCGAGAACGCCTTGATGGCGGGTGTGCTCGCCAAGGGAACGTGCGTCATCGAGAATGCGGCGCGCGAGCCCGAGATCGTCGATCTGTGCAATTGCCTGATCGCGATGGGCGCGCACATCAACGGGGTAGGCACCGACACGCTGACCATCGAGGGCCGCGACCGGCTGCACGGCGCGACCTATGCGGTGATGCCCGACCGGATCGAGGCTGGCAGCTATGCCTGTGCGGCGGCGATCACCGGCGGGTCGGTCGATCTGGTCGGGGCCGATGTCGACGAGATGGGCGCGACCTTCGATGCGCTGCGTGAGGCGGGTGTCAGCATCACGGTCGATAAGGGCGTGGTGAAAGTTGCCACCAACGGCCATCTTGGGCCGCTCACACTCTCGACTGCGCCCTATCCGGGCTTTGCCACCGACATGCAGGCGCAATTCATGGCAATGCTGTGCAAGGCCGAAGGCGCATCGATGCTGACCGAAACCATTTTCGAGAACCGCTACATGCATGTCCCTGAACTGGCTCGGATGGGGGCAGACATCACCGTCAAGGGGCGCAGCGCAATGGTGCGCGGGGTGAAGACACTGACCGGCGCGCCGGTGATGGCGACCGATCTGCGTGCATCGATGTCGCTAATCATCGCGGGGCTGGCAGCAGAAGGCGAGACGCAGGTCCAACGCGTCTATCACCTCGACCGCGGATATGAGCGGCTGGAAGAAAAACTCGCCGCCGTCGGGGCCGACATCGAGCGCGATTCCGACGGTTGAGGTGACTGAAGCCGATTTTCTCGCACTCCTCCGTCCGCTTGCCATGCATCCGGCGGCGCGGGGATTGCTCGACGATGCGGCGGTCCTGGGCGATCTTGTCCTGACGCATGACGTGCTGGTCGAGGGGGTGCATTTCCTGCCCGAAGACCCGCCCGAGGACGTCGCGTGGAAGCTGCTGGCGGTGAATTTGTCGGATTTGGCAGCGAAGGGGGCAAAGCCGCTGGGCGTGCTCCTCGGCTATCCGTTGAGCGAACCCGACTGGGACGCCGCGTTCGTGCGCGGGTTGGGCGAAGCGCTGGCGGCTTTCGACGTCGCACTTCTTGGCGGCGACACGGTGAAGGGGCCGCGCGTTCTGTCGTTGACAGCCATTGGGCGGACCGCCGTTGCGCCGTCACGCAGCGGGGCGCAGGCGGGAGATGCGCTGTGGGTAACGGGCGTGATCGGGCGCGCGGGACTGGGATTGCATGGCGACGTCGCACATCTCGACACCTACCGCCGCCCTGTGCCACGCCTCGCCGAGGGTTGGGTTCTCGCTCCTATCGTCCATGCAATGATGGACGTGTCCGACGGCTTGCTGATCGACGCGCGGCGCATGGCGGAGGCGAGCGGTTTGGCGCTCGAGATCGATCTCGACGCCGCGCCGGTCGCGGGGGAGCGGATGGCAGCGGTGACGGCGGGCGACGATTATGAACTGCTGTTCGCCCTGCCAGCGGGCATCGAGCCACCGGTCGCCGCGACCCGCATCGGCAGTTTCGCACCCGGCAGCGGCCTGACGCTCCGCGATGCCTCCGGCCCGATTCCGCTGCCCGAAAAGCTGGGGTGGCAGCACGGCATATAAACTTGCCTTTATGTGTGCCGCCCGCCTATAGGCCCGCTCGAAAATGCCGCGCGGGGTCGACTGCGCGCGCCGAAAATACGGGGAACGACTCGACATGAATTTCATTCTGATCGCCATTTTGTGCGGTTTTGCCGCTGTGCTTTACGGCATTGTCACCAGCCGTCAGGTGCTCAGCGCCTCACCCGGCAATGCCAAGATGGTTGAAATCGGTGCCGCGATTCAGGAAGGCGCGCAGGCCTATCTCGGTCGCCAGTATCGCACCATCGCCATCGTCGGCGTCGTCGTCGCGGTGCTTGTTGGCGTGTTCCTCGACATTATTCCGGCGATCGGCTTCGTGCTCGGCGCAGTGCTCTCCGGCGCGACGGGCTTTATCGGGATGAACATTTCGGTGCGTGCCAATGTCCGCACCGCACAAGCTGCGTCGGTCGGCCTACAGGAAGGCCTGACCATGGCGTTCCGCGCAGGCGCGATCACCGGGATGCTGGTGGCGGGCCTTGCGCTGCTCGCGATTGCCGGGTTCTTCTATTACCTCGTCGAGATGGCCGGGATGGCCCCGAACGACCGTACCGTCATCACCGCGCTGACCGCGCTCGCGCTCGGCGCGTCGCTCGTGTCGATCTTTGCGCGTCTGGGCGGCGGTATCTTCACCAAGGCTGCCGACGTCGGTGCCGATCTGGTCGGCAAGGTCGAAGCCGGAATCCCCGAGGACGATCCCCGCAACCCTGCCGTCATCGCCGATAACGTCGGCGACAATGTCGGCGACTGCGCGGGCATGGCCGCCGATTTGTTCGAAACCTATGTCGTGACCTTCGGCGCGACGATGGTGTTGATCGCGCTGACTTTGGCGGCAACGACGAGCGCGGCAGAATTGCTGGCACTCATGACGCTTCCCCTGCTGGTCGGCGGCGTGTGCGTCCTAACCTCGATTGCGGGCACCTATTTCGTGCGCCTCGGTTCGTCGAAGAACATCATGGGCGCGATGTACAAGGGCTTCCTCGTCACTGCCGTCCTGTCGGCGGTTGCGATCTGGTTTGCGACCGATGCGGTCCTCGGCGGCATGGAGACGGTGATCGGCGCGAGCGTCGACGGCACCGGCGGCTTTACCGGCCGCACGCTGTATTATTGCATGTTCCTCGGCCTCGTCGTCACCGGCGCGCTGATCTGGATTACCGAATATTACACCGGTACGAACTATCGCCCGGTCCGCAGCATCGCCAAGGCGTCCGAAACCGGCCATGGCACCAACGTCATTCAGGGGCTGGCGATCAGCCTTGAATCGACGGCGCTGCCGACGCTCGTCATCTGCGCGGGCATTATCATCGCGTATCAGCTTGCAGGCGTCATCGGCATCGCCTTTGCCGCGACGTCGATGCTGGCACTCGGCGGCATGGTCGTGGCGCTCGACGCCTATGGTCCTGTGACCGACAACGCCGGTGGTATCGCCGAAATGGCGGGCATGGACGACAGTGTGCGTGAAAAGACCGACGCGCTCGACGCGGTCGGCAACACGACCAAGGCCGTGACCAAGGGCTATGCCATCGGGTCGGCGGGTCTGGCGGCGCTGGTGCTGTTCGCCTCGTACACCGCCGATCTGCGCGAGTTCTTCCCGCAGCTGGCCGTCAACTTCAGCCTCGAAAACCCCTATGTCATCGTCGGACTCCTGCTCGGCGCGTTGCTGCCATATCTGTTCGGCGCGATGGGCATGACCGCGGTCGGTCGGGCTGCGGGCGAAGTCGTGAAGGACGTGCGCGACCAGTTCGCCAAGAACCCCGGCATCATGACCTATGAGGTCAAGCCCGACTATGCGCGCACCGTCGATTTGGTGACCAAGGCCGCGATCAAGGAAATGATCCTGCCGTCGCTGCTGCCGGTGCTCGCACCCATCGTGGTGTATTTCGTGATCGTCGCAGTCGCGGGTCAGGCGGAGGCATTCGCCGCACTTGGCGCGCTGTTGCTGGGTGTGATCGTCTCGGGCCTGTTCGTCGCGATCTCGATGACCTCGGGCGGTGGTGCATGGGACAACGCCAAGAAGTACATCGAGGACGGTCATTACGGCGGCAAGGGTTCGGATGCGCACAAGGCAGCCGTGACCGGCGACACTGTCGGCGATCCCTACAAGGATACAGCGGGTCCAGCCGTGAACCCGATGATCAAGATCACCAACATCGTTGCGTTGCTGTTGCTGGCGGTGCTCGCGCACTGATCTGCAGCACGATTGCAACGAAAACCCCGCAGCGAAAGCTGCGGGGTTTTTCTTTTGTCTTTTGCCGTTCCGCGACAATTTGACAAAAGTCTTACC
>JANNVL010000042.1:0-12388 GCA_031408195.1 Sphingomonadales bacterium
TGAGGGGTGGCGGCGAAGCCGGGGGTGCGAAGATAGCCAGCGGTAGCTGGCTGCGCGCTACCGCGCGCGTCGTTTGCACCCCCGCTGCGCGTCGCCCCTCAAGGGGCGACTTGTTTCAGCTCCCAAACCCGCCCCTCTGAGGGGCGAATTTGGTGGGTTAGTTTCGTCTTGAAACTGACATGGCCACGCGATACCGTATCGCAACCATAACAAAGAGGAGCCCCCCCATGATCGTTCACGGCAGCAGCATTTCACCCTTTGTCCGCAAAGTCCTGGTCTTCGCCGCCGAAAAGGGGCTGGCCTTCGAGAACAAGCCGACCGGCATCGGGCCGAAGACCGATGAGTTCATGGCGATCAGCCCGTTCGGGAAAATTCCGGCGTTTGAGGACGGCGACTATGCGTTGTGCGATTCGAGCGCGATCGTGCATTATCTCGATACCGCCTATCCGGCGCACCCGCTGATCCCGGCAGACGCCAAGGACCGGGGCCGCGTCGTTTGGTTCGATGAATATGCCGACACGATCATGTTTGCCGCCTATGCGCCGGTGTTCTGGAACCGCGCGCTCGCGCCGCGCCTGAAAATGCCGGTCGACGAAGCGGCGGCGGCGAAGGCCGAGGCCGAATTGGTGCCGCCGGTGCTCGCCTATCTGGAAAGCGTCGCGCCCGACGAAGGGGGCTTTATTGTGGGGTCAGGCCTGACGCTGGCCGACATTGCGGTGTGTTCGGTGCTGGTCAACGGTGGCTATGCGGGGTTGACGGTGGATGCAGGGAAATACCCGCGCGCTGCGGCCTATAGCTCGGCGATCATGGCGCGCCCGAGCTTTGCTGCGCTGATCGCGGCGGACAAAGCGGTGATGGGGTTTTAGGGTTAGGCTCGTCATTGCGAGCGCAGCGCGGCAATCCACCCCGCCGCGAGAGCGTCTGGATTGCTTCGCTCCGCTCGCAATGACGGAAAGTAGTCAGGGACACCCTATTGGGTGTCCCCTTTGCGAGTGCCGGCGTTGAAGGGGGACACCCATTTGGGTGTCCCCGGCATGTTCCGAAAATAAAATAACCCATATGGCATTTAATACTTGACAGCGTCACGGCATTATTATACTTGATGTACCCACGTTTTCGGGGGTAACAGGGTCTCAACAAACGAGGCACTGAACCATGTCGACACTTTCCGCTCCCCACTTCCACAACGAAGAAGCCGCTTACGCCTTCGTGGAAGCCCGCATTTGGCCGAACGGTCCGAACTGCCCGCATTGCGGCGGCGTTGACCGCATCGGTAAGATGGGCGGCAAGAGCACCCGAGTTGGCACCTATAAGTGTTATCAGTGCCGCAAGCCCTTCACCGTGAAAATCGGCACCATCTTTGAAGCGTCGCACGTCCCTATGCGTATCTGGCTTCAGGCGATGTATCTGATCGCCGGTAGCAAGAAGGGTATTAGCAGCAACCAACTGCACCGGACCCTTGGCGTTACCCTTAAAACCGCGTGGTTCATGTCCCACCGCATTCGTGAAGCCATGCGTGACGGCAACCCTGCCTTGCTCGGCACCACTGGCGGGCGGGTCGAAGTCGATGAAACCTACATCGGGCAGAAGGACGGCGTCGTGAAGCCAAAGGGCAAGAGCGGTTCGGCGCACAAGATGCGCGTTGTCTCGCTGGTAGATCGTGACACCGGCGTTGCCCGTTCGATGCCCGCCAACTCGCTTGTGCGCGATGAAGTCGCCCAGATCGTGCGCGCCAACGTCGCCAAGGAAGCCAAGCTGACTACCGACGAAAGCCGCCTCTACAGCGCGGTCGGCAAAGAATACGCCTCGCACGATTTCACCACTCACGGGCGCGGCGAATACGTTCGTGGCGACGTCACCACCAATACCGTCGAAGGCTTCTTTTCGATCTTTAAGCGCGGGATGCGTGGCATCTACCAGCATTGCAGCGAAGCGCACTTGCATCGCTACCTTGCCGAGTTCGATTTCCGCTACAGCAATCGCGTCGCGCTCGGCTATAACGACGCCGACCGTAGCGATGCCATGTTGAAGGGTATCATCGGCAAGCGCCTTACTTATCAAACAGCTAGTCGGGGATGAAGAAGCCCGTGTTGAAAAAGAAGCTACCCGAGCCGCCCGACGAGCAAAGCAAACGCTTTGTGGCGGACGCGCAGCGCATGATCGACGCTGGCGAACTAAACCCCACCGAGGCCGATAACGCCCTTGATGTGATAGTTCGAAGCGAGGCCAAAAGGTGTACAAAGAGCTTGTGACGTGCATTAGCTTTTGGGGTCACCGTTCTCATCTATGCGGACTGCAATCTTACGCATAAAAGTGCGTACCGACGAAAATATGTGCTCCGCTTCTTCATCAGTGTACTTGTTCTCAACATGCATGGTCGGGTTTCTCCAAGTATCCTTAACCGCAGTTAGGAGCAAATAGACTTCATCAAAAAACATCTTGTCGAGGGCAATTGCCCAGCAGTTAGCGCTATCTTTTGCTTTTTTCCCATCGGCGAGGTTTCTTAGAATAAAGCCCCAGTTTCTATCAGCTGGCCTGATAGGGTCGGGGAGCCTCATACAGAGGCGAACGGCTTCAATTCCCAGTTCCATCAACCGCATAAGGTGAAAAACGGCTGAGGTGTATCTTCCTAGAGCGAAGCACTTGCAGGCTTCGTCCATTTCGTACTGACCTTGAGAGGGAAACCCAAACCATACTTTGTCTCCAAATATATTCTGAGGGGACTGATAGTACTGCGCTCGTGCGTAGGGGATACAAAGAAACACCCGCGTGCTGTATTCGTCCCTAATCTTTTGAGTGAACTCAAACAGTCGCCTATTCAGTTCATGAAGTTTAACAGTGTTAAACAAGAGTCGATTAATGCCATTCTCAATGTTGGGGGTTCCAGCGTCGAATGCTTGTTTAACCAGCTTAAGACTTTTAATGGTCAAGGGTAGATTTATAGAGATCGCGTGCGCTTGCATCGTCTCGATAAACCCGTTTTGCTCGGTAACGCTCAGCTCTACGATTGCGAGGCCTTGGCCGCGTTGAAGCTGTGACCCAGCAAGCTGCGAAAGAGATGCAAGGCCTTGATATGCTTGTATAAAGTCACTGCCATCTAGGTCGATCATCTCACTTAGACTCACAATGGAGGTGCTAATCATCTAGCACCCCCACTGGGTATGGGAAGTATAATAACGCCGTCGCGTTCGCATGGTGTCCTGCCAGCTGTTGGGATCCTGTCAGCGGAGATTTATAAATGAAAAAAGCAAATATTGCACGAGGTGAGGCGTCGGTGCGTGTCGGTGGGGCGGAGCTGGTGCTGCGACCGAGCTTTGCTGCGCTCGTTGCCGCCGAGGAGGAACTTGGGCCGCTGTTTGCGCTGGTCGAACGCGCGGCATCGGGCGGGCTGGCGCTGGGCGAAATGGTGGCGCTGTTCTGGCATTGCCTGAGCGATCGCCCCGATGGGCTGACGCGGGATGCGCTTGGCGAGGCAGTGGTCGGGCAGGGGCTGGCTGCAGCGACACCGGGATTGCGCGTGCTGCTGGGGCAGGTGTTGAGTGGGCGATAAGGCTTCCTCTCCCACAGGGAGAGGCGCGAGACTTAATGAGCGCAGCAAATTTAGTCGCAGCGGCGAGGGGTTTCAGTGCTCCAATCGAGGAAACACTGCCCCTCACCCCGCCGCGCTTCGCGCGTGTCGCCCTCTCCCCTTGGGAGAGGGAAGTTTTGCGACAGCTGCCAATATGCTCGCTGGCCTGACCGGCGCGGTTCTCGGCTGGCGGCCGGATGAATTCTGGGCGGCAACCCCCGCCGAACTCGCCACGATTTTTGACGCCTTGACCCCGCGCGCCGAAGCCCCGCCGACGCAGGGCGATGTGGCGCGCTTGCAGGAGCAATTTCCCGATGGATGATTTTGCCGACAAGATCGTGTCCGTCCGCGCCGACACCGCCGCGTTCGCGCGCGACGTCGCGCTGATGCGGGGCGAGCTGGAGGGGCCGTTCGCTGCCGGAGCCGACCGGGCGGGGCGGGCGATCGAGACCAGCCAGTTGCGCGCGATCCGCACGGGGAAACTGGGGTTCGAGGATTTGAAGTCGGTGGCGCTGTCGGTGCTGGCGGAAATCGCCGCGAGCGCGATCCGCAGCGGTATCGGCGCCATTCTGGGCGGCGGCGGACAGACGCCGGGGCCGGGCGGCTTGCTCTCGCAGGCGGGGTCGATTCTGGGCGGTGTGCTCGGTTCGCCCGGTCGCGCGACCGGCGGGCCGGTGGGGCCGGGTCGCGCCTATATGGTCGGCGGCGCGGGCCCGAAGTGTTCGTGCCGACCGCGAGCGGGAGCATTGCGGCATCGGGTGGCGGGGCAGCACGCGAAGTGCGGGTGGCTCTGACGATCAACGCACCTGCGAACACTGCTCCCGAAATGCTGGCGCGCTCTTCGCGACAAGTGGCGCGGGCTGTCCGATCGGCGCTGGTAAGCGTGGAGAACTGACATGCCCCATTGGCTTGCCACCGCGTCGTCGCAGCAGCGGACGACATGGGTGAAGCGGTTTGATCCGGTCTATTGGACGGTCAATTTTCCGCGTCCGATGATGGCGGGGGTGACGACGACGGGTTCGCACGGGTTGCGGGTGGATTTGTCATTTTACCGCAAAGACGATCTGGCCGGGCTGATCTGGGCAGCGGAGGATACCGTCGATCATCCTCTCTTGGCATATGAAACATCCCGCGATTTCCGGCGGTGTCAGTTGCGTTTTCGCTGGCGGTCTTCGGGGGTGAAGGCGCTCGATGCGGTTAGCGGTCCGACGCTGACTATCGAGGGGCGCGATGCGACGGGCGTGGCGAAGAGCTGGTATGTGCGGCTGTGGAACTATGCCGTTGGGACGCCGAACGATGCGGTGGTGAGCCTCGATTTCGGCGCGCTTGATGGCGGCTTTACTTTACCGGGCGAGGCCGATCCGGTGTGGGCGGGCGATATCGACCGGATGTTCGTGTCGCTGGTGCCGGAGGGCTATGACGGGAGCGCGGCGAATCTGGCCGCGCCGGTCGAGGGCTGGGTGACGCTCGACGATATCGCGTGCGACGGGTCGGGATCAGTGCTGGCGCTGGGCGACGTGCATGTGCCGCCGCATGGGCTGAGTATCGCGACGGGGTATGACGACAGTTATAATGTGACGCCCGCGCGGCTGGTGCGGAATATCGTGGCGCTGGGATATCGCGGCGCGGTCAATCACTACACGGGCATGAGCCATTATTACCGGCTCGAACCGCTTGGCGGCGGGCATTATGTGTCGCTCACGGGCGGCGCGCTGAATGCGCCGTGCGCGGCGTGGCATGTGGATTGGTCGGCGCGGCTGAAGGCGGCAGGACTGGGGCTGATCGTGTCGCTCAGTTACGAACTGTTCGACGCAAATTGCTGGAACGACTGGAAACAGCGGGCGAGCAATGGCGACCCGGCGCTGACGGGGTGGGTGCCGCCCTCGACGTTGTTGTCACCGGCGCATGGCGGCGCGATGGGGTATTTGCAGGCGGTCGCGCGGGCGTTTGTGCAGATTGCGGTGAGCGCGGGCCATGCCCCGCGCTTCCAGATCGGCGAGCCGTGGTGGTGGGTGATGCCTGACCACAGGATATGTCTTTACGACGACGCTGCGAGAGCGGCGTTCGGTGGCAGCCCGGTCGTCATCGATGATGTGCGGGGGACGTTGAACTCGGCCAAGCGCGTATTGCTCGATGCGGCTGGGGCGTTGCTCGCGGCGTCAACGGCGGCACTTCATGCGGCGGTGCGGGCGGATCATGCAACGTGCGAGCGGTTGCTGCTCGCCTATCTGCCGACGGTGGCGGACGAGGCTGCGCCTGAGGTGAAACGCGCGAATCTGCCGGTCGGCTGGGCGGCCCCAGCGTTCGATGTGTTGCAGCTCGAGGATTATGACTGGGTGACGACGGGCAATCGCGGGGCAAGCGCGCGGGCGTGGGACGCGGCGACGGCGCGGCTGGGGTATCCGAAAGCGGACCAGCATTATCTGAGCGGCTTCGTCCTGCGGCCTGAGGAAGCGGGGCAATGGGTGGAGATTGCTGCCGCTGCCGAAGAGCGCGCCGAGACTGTGGCTGAGACCTACATCTGGGCGCTGCCGCAGGTGTTGCGCGACGGCTTTACTATTTTTCGGATTGGGGAGGACGATGTGACCGAATTCGACGAGGTCGATTTTCCGCTGGCGCTGGGCCACGCGGCGAGCGTCGAGCCGGGGTTTTCGACGCAGGTCGTGACCACCGCCTCGGGCCATGAACAGCGCAACGCCGACTGGGTGAGCGCGCGGATGCGCTATGATGCGGGACCAGGGGTGCGGTCGGAAGCCGATCTGGCGACGCTTATCGCGTTCTTCCGGGCCTGGCGGGGCGCGGCGAAGGCGTTCCGCTTCCGCGATCCGCTCGATCATTCGTCGAAGGATATGACGGGTGTGCCGGGGACGACCGATCAGTTGCTCGGTATGGGCGACGGCGTGCGGACAAGGTTTGCGCTGGTGAAGCGATACGGCGTGGGCGCGGATGCCGAAATCCGCCCGATCACGCGACCGGTGCCGGTGTCGGTGCGGGTGGCGGTCGCCGGGCTCGAAGTAGTGAGCGGCTGGACGCTGGGGGAGGGCGGGGTTGTGGACTTTGCGGTCGCACCGGGGGCGGGTGCAACAGTGACGGCGGGCTTCATGTTCGACGTACCGGTGCGCTTTGCCGAGGACCGGCTTGGGGTGTCGCTGGCGACGTTTATGGCCGGTGAGGTGGCGTCGGTGGAGCTTGTGGAGGTGCGAGAGGTATAGGGTCGCCATAAAATGTAAATGGGCGACCGAACCTGCATACTCCGCCTTCGGCACAATCGAGCTCGCGCTCCATTAGGGCGCGAACTTGCACTACCGATTGGCAAGGGGTGCCCTGGTGAAAATCGAGATCTGTCAGCGGTTGCACATCCATAACGGCCACGAGCTTCAGATATTCTTTGAGCTTCGCCGCTGAAATTCTTCGCCCATTCCAGATAATCGAGCCGTCTTTGCCGACGTTGATCCTGTTATAATCCTGATGATGAGGATGGACTGAAGCCGAAGACCAATAAGCCGGAAACGGCGCATGGCATTGCTTGTCCAGCGTATTGCCGGGCTGGTTGCAACCCGCCGTAAGTATCAGCAGCCCCGCCGTGAACAGTCGCATTTGAAGAGACTGACAGAACAGCAGGTCGATATCGAGGAGAAACCTCATGCCCGACTGGTACGCCCAGCCGCTCACGACGCTTGCCTTTCTCTGGCGGGTCGAACGAGCCGACGGCATTGCGCTCGGTTTTACGTCGCATGACCGCGATCTGACCCGCGACGGGTTCGTCTATCGCGCTGCGCCGGGGATGGTGCCTTCCGCGATCCGGCTGTCGGACGGGTTCGAGGCGGACGATGTCGATCTCGATGGGGCGCTGACTTCGGGGGCGTTTACCGAGGAGGATTTGCGCGTCGGTCGGTGGGATGGGGCGCGGCTGGTGCTGAGTGCGGTCGATTGGGGCGACCCGCAAGCCGAGCCAGTGATACTGGTGCGCGGGACGTTCGGGTCGGTCGCTCTGCGCGATGGGGCGTTCAGCGTCGGCTTGCGCGGCGTGGCGAGTGCGTTCGATGCGGCGGTGGCGGAGGAGACGTCGCCCGCGTGCCGAGCGACACTTGGCGACCGGCGGTGCCGGGTCGATCTGGCGGGGCGGCGGCATTGGGCGCGGGTCGTGGCCTTGTCGGGGTCGGCGGTAACGCTCGATGCCGCTTTTGCCGACGGGATTTTTGCGGGTGGATCGCTGCGCTGGCTCGACGGGCCGCGTGCGGGGATTGTCTAGCGGGTGCTGGCTTCGGCGGGGACAGGTGTGACTTTGGCCGAGCCGGTCGTGGTGCCGGTGCCGGTCGCCGCCGAATTGTTCGAGGGATGCGACCGGCAGCTTGCCACTTGCCGCGACCGTTTTGCCAATTTCGTCAATTTTCAGGGCGAGCCGCATTTGCCCGGAAACGATCTGTTGACCCGCTATGGGGGTTAGAGCCGTCGCGCGGGCGCGCGCTATGGTGGGGACGCCATTTCGGTTGCACGGGCGCGATGTGCGCGGAGTCGATTGTGTCGGGCTGGTCGCGCTGGCGTGGCGACGAACGGACATTCCGACCGGCTATGCAGTGCGGACCTGGGACCCGTCCGTCCTTGAGCAGCCGCTGCGCGCGATAAGGTTTCGTCGGCGGCGCAAGGTCAAACCGGGCGACATATTCATTCTGAACGCGGGACCGGCGCAGCTGCATCTTGGCATCTGGACGGGCGAAAGCCTGGTCCACGCCGATGCGGGGCTGCGGCGCGTGTCGAGACGCCGGGATGGCCGCGATGGCCGGTGTTGAGCATGTGGGGGCGATAGGCGATGGCAACGCTCATTCTAACCGCTGTCGGCTCGGCGCTCGGGGGTCCGATCGGCGGCGCTATCGGTGCGATTGCCGGACAGCTGATCGACGGCGAGCTGTTCAAGCCCGCGGCGCGGCAGGGGCCGCGCCTGACCGATCTGGCGGTACAGACCTCCACTTACGGCGCGCAAATTCCAAAATTGTTCGGGCGGATGCGCGTGGCGGGCACTGTTGTCTGGGCCACTGACCTGATCGAGACCAAAAAGACGCAGGGCGGTGGCAAGGGCAGGGCGGCGACCGACACCTATAGCTATAGCGCGTCGTTCGCTGTGCTGCTGTCGGCGCGGCGGATTGTGCGGGTCGAGCGTATCTGGGCCGATGGCAAATTGTTGCGCGGGGCGGTGGGCGATCTGAAGGTCGAGCTGGCGGCGTTGCGCCTTCATGACGGTGGCAACGATCAGGCGGTCAATCCGTTGATCGCCAGTGCCGAAGGGTCCGACGCGAGTGCGTGGCGCGGTTTGGCCTATGCGGTGTTCGAAGGGTTGCAGCTCGCCGATTACGGCAACCGCATTCCGTCGCTGTCGTTCGAGGTCGTCGCCGATGACGCGCCCGTCGCGCTCGGGTCGATGCTGGGCGAACTGGCGGAGAGGGTGTCCGCCGAGCCGGGGCCGCTCGTTGTTGGTTTTGCCGCGACAGGCACCAGCGTGCGCGCCGTCGTCGAAGCAATCCAGCCAGCGTTTCCGGCGCTGTGCCGTGACGAAGGCGGCGCACATATCCGATTTTCGCCGGTCGCGGGGCCGGTGCTCGACCCCAAAGATTTTGGCGCGTCGGCGAGCGAAGCGCGGGTGCCGCGCATGGCGCGCGATATTGCCCCGCTCGACACGACCGCGTCGGCGCTGTCCGTCGCTTATCGTGATCCTGCGCGCGATTATCAGGCCGGGTTGCAGCGCGCACGGCGCGAAGGGCCGGGGCTGCGCGACGAGCGAATCGACCTGCCCGCGACGGTCGAAGCGGGTGCGGCCTACATTATTGCGACGCGCGCGCTGGCACGACGCGGTATCGAGCGGCAGCGGGCGTCGATTGCGCTGCCGTGGCGGGCGATGGCGCTGCGGCCCGGCGATGCGGTCACGGTCGTGGGCGAGGACTGGCGCGTTGCTGAAACCCGGTTCGAACGGATGACGGTGCAAGCCGATCTTGTCCGCGCCGACACATCGACGAGTGCGGCGGCTATAGTCGAGTCGGGCCGCAATACTGCCGAAATCGATGCGATCCACGGGCCGACGACGCTGGCGGTGATCGATCTGCCAACGCTTACCGACAATGTTGCGGCGACCCCGGCAATCGGGGTTTTCGCGGCAGGTGTTTCCGTCGGCTGGCGGCGGGCGTCGCTGCTGGCGAGCACCGACGACGGGGCAAGTTTCGCGGCCATCGGCGGAACGGCGCTGCCTGCAGTTGTCGGTGCGACGGCTACAGTGCTTGCCCCGGGTAGTTCGGCGCTGATCGACCGGATCAACACTGTCGAGGTGGTGCTGCTTAATCCAGCGATGGTGCTCGCCGATGCCGACACGGCGGCACTGCTGGCCGGTGCCAACCGCGCCATGGTCGGCGGCGAGCTGATCCAGTTCGGGCGCGCGCAGCCAGTATCGCCGGGGCGCTGGCGGCTGTCAGACCTATGGCGCGGGCGGCGCGGCACCGAGGATGCAGTAATAGCGCATCCGGCGGGCACGGCGTTCGTGTTGATCGAGGCGGCAACCGTCGCGCTGGTGCCGACAGCGCAAACATTTGCGGGCGTCCGCGTGATGGCAGCAGGTATCGGCGACAGCGATCCGTTTCCGCAGGCAGCCTGCGCGACGGCGACGCGCGTGGTCATGCCGCTTGCACCGGTGCACCCGGCAGTAACGGACCTTGCTTCGGGCGATACGCTGATCGGCTGGGTACGCCGCAGCCGTGCGGGCTGGGCGTGGCGCGACGGGTTCGACACGCCGCTCGGCGAGGAGCGCGAAGCCTATAGTGTCATCTGGGCAGGCGGGAGCGCCGAGGTTCTGGCGCCTGTGTTCACCTATACCGCGACCATGCGCGCCGCCGATATTGCCGCTGGCCGTACAGCTTCGGTGTTTGCAATCCGGCAGATCGGCGATGCGGCGCTGTCGCCTTTGCTAACTGTCACCCTCACCCTGTAAGGAGACGTCCCGATGCCCCTGCAAACCGACCGCCTGTCGCTGCCCTTGCTTGCCGTCGCGCAGACACAAAAGGAAATGACCCACAACGAAGCGCTGGTGCTGCTCGATTCGCTCGTGCAACCGGTCGTCGTCGCGGTTGCGCCTGCAACCGTGCCTGCCGCCCCCATGCCCGGACAGGCCTGGATCGTCGGGACGGGGGCGACCGGTGCCTGGGCGGGCCATGACGGGGCACTGGCGGCGTGGACGGCAGGCGGCTGGCGATTCGTTGCGCCGCGCGAAGGCATGGCGGTGTGGAGCCTTGCCAATGCGATGCCGGTACGACGCACGGCAACGACATGGGAGATCGGCGCGCTTGCCGGGGCGGTGCTGGCGCTGGGCGGAACTCAAGTGGTTGGTGCGCGGGGGAGCGCAATCGCCGATCCGACCGGTGGTACGACTATCGACTCGGCAGCACGCGCCGCTATTGGCTCGATTCTCGGGGCGTTGCGGACGCATGGTCTGATTGCGACTTAATTTATGTTAGTTGTGCGTTCGGCGGAACCTTTCGTGCGATGGACTGTTTCACCCCCCGTTCCAGTCGGCATTCCGTGTCACTTGTGCGACATTTCGGCAACATTTTGACCGATTTGTGCGCTTGCACCGCGTCGTGGGTTTGGCTAGGGCATTCAACGCTGTCCATCGTGACAAACGGAAAGGGGATTTTTATGCGGAAAGTTGCCATTGCATTGGCGCTTGCCTCCACCGCGATTGCGGGCCCAGCGCTCGCTCGCGACAAAGCCTGGTACATCGGAATCGAAGGCGGTGCCTCAATTGTCGAAGACATCAATTTCGATATCGGCGCAACCCGGGGCGCGGCCAAGGCCGACCTGAAGAACGGTTATGATGTCGATGGGATCATCGGCTATGACTTCGGTGCGTTCCGCCTCGAAGCGGAAGTCGGTTACAAGCAGGCCAAGAATGAGGCTTTCACGAGTTCGCTCGCGACCTATCGCGCTGCCGGTCTTCCGAATGCTCCTGCGGGACAGGGTCCGCTTTCGGGCAACACCTCGGCGTTGAGTTTCATGATCAACGGCCTTCTGGACTTCGGTGACGATGACGGCATCAGCGGTTTCGTTGGCGGCGGTGTCGGTGTGGCGCGGGTCAAGTTCTCGAACTACTCGATCCAGACAGCTCGCGGTAACTTCCTGAATGACTCGGACACGGGCTTTGCCTATCAGGCTTTGGCTGGCGTGCGCGCACCGCTCAGCGACAATGTCGATGTTGGCCTCAAGTATCGCTTCTTCAACGCTGATGGCGTCGATGTTATCGGTACCGGTCTGGGTCAGGCGTTCCGCGGACGTTATCGTTCGCACTCGATCCTGGGCAGCCTGATCTACAACTTCGGAGAAAAGGCAGCTCCGCCGCCTCCCCCGCCTCCCCCGCCGCCCCCGCCGCCGCCGGAAACACCTCCGCCGCCGCCGCCGGCAGCAGTTTGCACGCCTGGACCGTTCATCGTGTTCTTCGAGTGGGACAAGTCGGACATCACGCCTGAGGCTGCCAGCATCCTCGACGGCGCGGTTGCCAACTACGGCAATTGCGGCTCGGCTCAGGTCGAACTTCGCGGTTATGCCGATACCTCGGGTACGCCGAAGTATAACATCGGCCTCTCGCAGCGTCGTGCCGATGGTGTCAGCGCGTACATGCAGTCGAAGGGTATCTCGGGCGGGGTCATCACGACCAAGGCGCTCGGCGAAACCAACCTGCGCGTTCAGACCGCCGATGGCGTTCGCGAACTGCAGAATCGTCGCGTGGAAATCATGTATGGCGCTGGCGCCGGCATGTAAGCCACTCTGGCCCGCAAGGGTTGGAAA
>JANNVL010000043.1:0-7419 GCA_031408195.1 Sphingomonadales bacterium
CAAAGTCGTGAAGATCGACTGGTGTCGCCATCATCACGGCATAGCCCAAACCGTTATACTCGATTGCGACGGGTGCCTCAATCGCGAGCAGTCGGGTCTTGTTAGTCTCGTGTCCGTCGGGCCGCACCGCCTTCAGGTCGACGAATTGGCAGCCATTTTCAGCCATCTGAATGCGGCAGTATCGCCATCGCGTCAGCCGCCGTTTCCGAAAGGCCGCCATCGCCGTTTGCGCGGATCAACCGTTTCATTCGCGGATCCCAGAATAGTTCGACATGGTTCGCCACTGCCGCAACCGGATCGGGCTCATACGCCAGATTGACCGCGATCTGGTTGAGCATGCGGACGAGATTGTCGGTCGTGCTCATTCGGCGGCGACCGTGATCCGGCGCGACTGTGCAGCATGTGTTTCATAACCGGTCTGCCAGTCGGTCGGTCCGTTCGAAGCGCCGATCTGGACAGCCGTGACCTTGTATTCGGGGCAATTGGTCGCCCAGTCGGAAAACTCGGTCGTCACCACATTCGCCTGCGTCGCAGGATGGTGGAAGGTCGTGTAGACGACACCTGGCGCGACGCGATCGGTAACGGTCGCGCGCAGCGTCGTCTCGCCCGAACGACTGGCGAGCTTGACCCAGTCGCCCGATTTCAGCCCGCGATCCTCGGCGTCGACGGGATGGATTTCGAGCAAATCCTCGGGGTGCCATGCGACATTTTCGGTTCGCCGCGTCTGCGCGCCGACGTTGTAATGGCTCAGAATGCGCCCCGTCGTCAGGAGAAGCGGAAAGCGCGGGCCCGTCTTTTCGTCGGTCGGGACGTAGTCGGTCACAACGAACTTTCCTTTGCCGCGCACAAAACCATCGATGTGCATGATCGGCGAGCCGTCGGGTGCAGCATCGTTCACCGGCCATTGCAGCGATCCTGCCTCGTCAAGGCGCGCGAACGAGACGCCTGCAAAGCTCGGCGTCAGACGCGCGATCTCGTCCATGATCTCGGACGGATGGGAATACTGCCAAACTAGGCCCATGGCCTGCGCCAGCCGCTGCGTGACTTCCCAATCTTCGAGCCCGTTGAGCGGCGTCATCACCTTTCGCACCGGCTGGATGCGGCGTTCGGCGTTGGTGAAGGTGCCGTTCTTTTCGAGGAACGTCGATCCCGGCAGGAAGATGTGCGCGTAATTGGCGGTCTCGTTCAGGAAAAGGTCGTGGACGATGACGCATTCCATCGCTGCCAGACCGGCGGAGACATGCGCCGTGTTCGGATCCGATTGCAGGATGTCCTCACCCTGGCAGTAGAGCGCCTTGAACTCGCCATCGACGGCGGCATCGAGCATGTTGGGGATTCGCAGGCCCGGTTCGGGATCGAGGTGGACGCCCCAATCGGCTTCGAACAGGCGGCGCGTTTCGCCATCGCCGATGTGCCGGTATCCGGGGAGCTCGTGGGGAAAGCTGCCCATGTCGCAGGCGCCCTGCACGTTATTCTGCCCGCGCAACGGGTTCACGCCGACGCCGCGCCGCCCGATATTGCCGGTGACCATGGCGAGGTTGGCGATTGCCATCACGGTCGAGCTGCCCTGGCTGTGCTCGGTCACGCCTAGCCCGTAATAAATCGCGCCGTTGCCGCCGGTTGCGAACAGTCGGGCGGCCGCGCGCAGGCTCGCCGCCGGGACCGTGGTGACCGCCTCCAGAAATTCGGGGCTGTTGCGCGGTTGCGACACGAACGTCGCCCAATCCTGATATTCATCCCAGTCGCAGCGTTCGCGGATGAAGCGTTCGTCGGCGAGACCTTCGGTTACAATGACATGAGCGAGCGCCGTCAGAACCGCGACATTGGTTCCGGGCCGGAGTGGAAGGTGGAAATCGGCCTCGATATGCGGAGTGCGGACTATGTCGATCCGTCGCGGATCGACGACGATCAGCTTTGCGCCGCTACGCAAACGACGCTTCATCCGGCTGGCAAAGACCGGATGGCCGTCGGTCGGGTTCGCGCCGATGATCAGAATCACGTCACTGTCTTCGACGCTGTCGAAATCCTGCGTCCCAGCGCTCGTGCCGAATGTGGTCTTCAGGCCATAACCGGTGGGCGAGTGGCAGACGCGCGCACATGTATCGACATTGTTGTTGCCGAACCCGGCGCGCACGAGCTTCTGGACGAGAAATGTCTCTTCATTGGTGCAGCGGCTCGATGTGATCCCGCCCAGCGCGTTGCGGCCATAGGTTGCGGCGATGCGCTTTAGTTCGGACGCGGTATAGGCAAAGGCCTCGTCCCATTCGACCTCGCGCCATGGGTCGGTAATCTTGGCCCGGATCATCGGTTTCAGGATGCGTTCCTGATGCTGGGCATAGCCCCAGGCAAAGCGTCCCTTGACGCAACTATGGCCCCGATTGGCCTTGCCCTCCTTGTTCGGGACCATCCGCACGACCTGCTCACCGCGCATTTCGGCGCGGAATGTGCAGCCGACCCCGCAATAGGCACAAGTGGTGATGACGGCGCGTTCGGGCGTGCCGATCTCGACGACCTTCTTCTCGATGAGCGTCGCGGTCGGGCACGCCTGCACGCACGCCCCGCACGATACGCATTCCGAGCCGAGGAAATTGTCGCTCGCGAGGCCAGCCGAGATTTTCGACGCGAAGCCGCGCCCGTCCATGGTGAGCGCCAGCGTGCCCTGAACCTCGTCGCACGCGCGGATGCAGCGTGAACAGGCGATGCATTTGGAGGGATCGAAATCGAAATAGGGGTTCGATTGGTCCTTCGCCTGTCCCAAATGCGTTGCTGTGACATCATATCGCACGTCGCGCAGGCCGACCGCGCCTGCCTGATCCTGCAACTCGCAATCGCCGTTCGCGCCGCACGTCAGGCAATCGAGCGGGTGATCGGAGATATAGAGCTCCATCACGCCCTTGCGAAGCTTTGCGAGGTGCGGCGTTTGTGTGTGGACGATCATGCCGGCCTCGACCGGTGTCGTGCAGCTTGCTGGCGTCCCGCGCCGCCCCTCGATTTCGACAAGGCACAAGCGGCACGACCCGAAGCTCTTCAGGCTGTCGGTCGCACACAGTTTTGGGATCGATGTGCCTTGCTCGGCGGCAGCGCGCATCACGCTGGTGCCTACTGCCACTGTCACATCGCGCCCGTCGATCGTGCAGGTCACCATGTCGCTTGATCGGCTTACCGGCGTCCCGAAATCGACCTGTGCTTGATAGGTCATGCCGCCAGTCCTTGCGTTTGGGCATAGCGCCGGAAATCGGCCTGCGTGTTGAGGTTGTGGAGCGTGGCTGCGACCTCGACCTGGCGTGCGCCCGATACCGCGATCCAGTGGCGCATCGACCGGTCTTGCGTCGTCTCGAGATGCGTGTCGAGCTGGCGGGCGAGCGCCACGGGCCACACGCCGAACAGATAATGCCCGGCAACCACAGCCGCCTCCGGTCCCTCAAAGGGTAACGTCGGCACCGGCAGCGTGTCGCACCCGGCGGTCACGACCATGTCGAAGCCGTTCTCCGCGCCATAATGAAGCGCCGCGCACAATCCTCCGAGCGGCCCCAGCCCGGGGCCGGGGCGGTCGGCGACCGTCACCCGGCTGCCCCCTGCGCGTCCGCAGATGATGACGGTTTCACACTGGGTGTCCAAGTGGCCCGCAACATGGTCGATCAACGCGCGTCCGCCGAGCATCGCCTGTGCCTTGTCTGCGCCGAAGCGCGACGATTGCCCCCCGGCGATGATGGCACCCAGCCGCCTCACCGGAAATCCTCGGGGAAATGCTGGATTGCGGACATGACCGGATAGGGGGTGAAACCACCGAGCGCACAAAGCGAGCCGAATTTCATCGTTTCGGCAAGGTCGGCGATCAGCGCGAGGTTGGCATCGATATTCTTGCCCGCGATGATCTGGTCGATCGTCTCCACGCCGCGCGTGCTGCCGAGGCGGCACGGCGTGCACTTGCCGCAGCTTTCAATCGTGCAGAATTCCATCGCGAAGCGCGCCTGTTTCGCCATGTCGACGCTATCGTCGAAGACGACGATCCCGCCGTGGCCGATCAGTCCCTCGTTGTCGGCGAACGTCTCGTAATCGAAGGCGAGGTCGAATTGCGAAGGCGGGTGATAGGCACCCAATGGCCCGCCGACCTGCACCGCACGCACCGGCCGCCCGGTTGCTGTGCCGCCGCCGATGTCGTTGACCAGCTCGCCCAGCGAAACGCCGAATGCCGTTTCGAACAGGCCGCCGTGCCGGATATTGCCCGCGAGCTGGATCGGCATCGTGCCGCGCGACCGGCCCATCCCGTAATCCGCATAGGACTGCGCGCCATGCGTCATGATCCACGGCACTGCGGCGAGGGTCAGCACATTGTTGATCACGGTCGGCTTGCCGAACAGCCCTTCGTGCGCCGGAAGCGGCGGCTTTGCGCGCACCTCGCCGCGTTTGCCCTCGAGGCTGTTGAGCAGCGACGTTTCCTCGCCACAGACATAGGCACCCGCGCCGACGCGCACCTCGATCTCGAACGGTGCGACATGTGCCGCACTCAGCGCGACCGCGGCCTCCATTTTAGCGATGGCGTGCGGATATTCCGAGCGGATGTAGACGAAACCCTTGCCAGCACCGACGGCCAGGCCCGCGATCGCCATGCCTTCGATCAGCTGGAACGGGTCGCCCTCCATCACCATCCGGTCGGCAAAGGTGCCGCTGTCGCCCTCGTCGGCGTTGCAGACGATATACTTGCGGTCGGCGGTGGCGGCTGCCACCGTCTTCCATTTGATCCCCGCTGGAAAGCCCGCCCCGCCCCGCCCGCGCAAGCCCGATAGGACTACCGTTTCAACGGTCGCGGCGGCCCCCGCCGCCCGCGCCGCAGCGAGGCCAGACCAGCCGCCCGTGGCCGCATAATCCTCGAGCGACAGCGGGCGGGTTTTGCCTGCACGCGCAAAGGTCAGCCGCGTTTGCGCCGCGACGAAGCGATGGTCGGCGATCACGCCGACGCTTTCGGCGGTGCCGTCGAGGATCGATGCGACACTTTCAACTGCCGCATTCGGAAAGCCGACCCCGCCGATGTCGACCAGGGGCTCGAGCCAGTGCATGCCCCAGCTCGACACGCGCTCGACGATGCATCCTGCGGCGACAAAAGCTTCAGCGACCCGGTCTGCGCCACAAGCGATCGCCACCGCGTCATCCGGGATACGAACCACCGTCATTGGCTTTCGATCAACGCTGAAAACGAGACGGGGTCGAGACGGGCGTAGACATCCTTGCCGACCAGCGCCGCCGGACCGACCGAGCACAAGCCCAGGCAGTAGATCGCCTCGACAGTGACCCGCGATTGCGCATCGGCAATTGCCCGCAGTTCGCTCACCCCGCGCGCTTGACATGCCTCGGCTTCGCACAGCTTGAGGCAAGGACGGTCGAGCTTTTTGGCCCGAAAGTCGTGGTAGAAACTCACCACACCGTGAACCTCGGCGCGTGTCAGGTTCAGGTCGGTGGCGATCGCGCGCACTGCGCCCTCGTCGATGCATCCAAATGCGTCCTGGACGTCATGCAGGACGGGCAGCAGCGGCCCTTCTCGCGCGCGGTGGCGATCCAGGATCATGGCCAGTGTGTCGCGCGTTTCCACGATCTGAATGTTCGACGTATGATTGGCATTGTCAAATAGCCAGTTCGAATTTATGATAGGAAATGCCTATCATAAACTCTGGAGGTCGAGTGTCGATGCGACGGCATGCAGCCCTGCGGCAAGTGGGGGCAGCGGCGTCCTATCACTGATGACAAGGCCGACTTCGTTCACCGCGATGGTATCGGTGATCGGCAGGGTCACCAGATTGGGATGCGCCGTGACCAGCGCGGCGTGGCTATCGGTTATGATGGCTTCCAGCCCGCCGACCGACACCATCGACAGCAGCGCGACATAGCTGTCCGCCGTCGCGACCGGCGCGGCGACGAGCCCGCGCGCCCGCAAATGTCCGTCGAGAATCCTGCGGTTCTGCATTCCCTGATGCAGCAGGCAAAGGCGGTGCGCCACAATGTCGGCAAGGGACGCTTCGCTGCGTTGTGCCAGCGCAGAGCCGCGCGCGGTCACGGCCACGAAATGCTCGACATAGAGCGGCACCGAACGCACCTGCGCCAGCGGCTCGCTATTCAGATAGGTCAATCCCGCATCGATGTCGCGTGCCAGCAACGCCCGCTCGATCTCGCGTGAGGTCATCGAGGAAACCGCGAAATGCACGTCGGGATGGGCGGCCGTCATCGCGGCCACCACATGGCCGACCGCAGGCATTGCGGCCGGAATGACCCCGAGCCGTGCCACGCCACGAAGCCCACTGGTTTCGATATTCAGCGCCGCGCGAATGGCTGCCTGATCCGCCACCATTTGCTGGGCGTAGTGCAGGATCGCATGGCCCGGGCCGGTGAGGTCGACAAAGCGCCGGTCGCGCTCGACGAGACGTTCGCCGAGCATTTCCTCGAGCGCGGCAAGGCCTGCAGACAGGGTCGGCTGCGTGACCTGGCATGCTTCTGCCGCGCGCCCGAAATGGCGCTCGCGGGCGATCGCGACGAAATATTCGAGGAAGCGCAATTGCATATCGCCAGAGGGCTAACCGGTCGTCGGGATGATTGGCAAGCATGCACCGTGCCGGCCGCGCATCGACTTGCGCGTTGGCCTAATTCGATTAACGAAGCGCTGCTATATTTGAGGAAAGCCATCTATGAAAACCCGAGCCGCCGTCGCGTTCGAAGCCAAGCAGCCGCTCGAAATCGTCGAGGTCGATCTGGAAGGGCCGCGCGCGGGCGAAGTGCTGGTCGAGCTGAAAGCGACTGGCATCTGCCACACCGATGCCTACACGCTCGACGGCCTCGACAGCGAAGGAATCTTCCCCAGCATCCTCGGCCATGAGGGCGCGGGTATCGTCCGCGAAGTGGGCGCGGGCGTCACCAGCGTCGCACCCGGCGATCACGTCATCCCGCTTTACACCCCCGAATGCCGCCAGTGTAAATCGTGCCTCAGCGGCAAGACCAATTTGTGCACCGCAATCCGCGCGACACAGGGCAAGGGAGTAATGCCCGACGGTACGTCGCGGTTCAGCTATAAGGGGCGGCCGATCTTTCACTATATGGGCTGCTCGACCTTCTCGAACTTCACCGTCATCCCCGAAATCGCGGTCGCCAAAATCCGCACCGACGCGCCGTTCTCGACGAGCTGCTACATCGGCTGCGGCGTCACCACCGGTGTTGGCGCGGTCGTAAACACGGCCAAGGTCGCGCCAGGCGACAATGTGATTGTCTTCGGGCTGGGCGGCATCGGCCTGAACATCCTGCAGGGCGCGCGGATGGCGGGCGCGAACATGATCGTCGGCGTCGACATCAACCCCGACCGCGAGGCATGGGGTCGCAAGTTCGGCATGACGCACTTCGTAAACCCAAAGGACGTGGCCGACATTGTCGCGCATCTTG
>JANNVL010000044.1:0-4899 GCA_031408195.1 Sphingomonadales bacterium
AGCGCCATCGCCGCCCAGATCTTGCGGTCGGCATAGATCAGCATCGCGACCGCGAGCATCACCGGCAGGGCAATAAGCAGCACCATCGCGGTGTTCCACGCCAGCCAGCCGGGAACGACGCCCAGATGCGATTGGGCCCAAGCTGTCCAGGTCATTGCTTAGCCCCGCGCACGACGGCGTCATAGATGTAGAGAAGAATTTGGACCGACGCAGCGCTTCCAACGAGAAACACTGAGTCCAGTGCACTCCGCACGATAAATTCGGCTAACGCGAATTTGTAAGTGAGGGAGGAGCCATGTTGGTCGGCAAGAGGCGCGCTCACACTCAGTTGGCTCAACGCCAAAAAGACGTTCCACAAAATCCAGAACGCGGCTGCAAAGTAGAGCAACCGGGGGATTCCCCGTATGAAGGTTGACGGACCCATCATTCCGCCGCCTCCAGCATCGCATCGCCGCCGTGGAGAATTTCTGACGAGCATTGCTGCATCGTAGGCGAGGCGCGGCAAATCGCGTTGGTCAGGTAGAAGTCCTTGATCGGATAGCCCGTAATCTCGCCCTTGGGCTTGGCGGGCAGTTTCGGCACCGACCAGCCGTAATCCGCCAGTCCCTCGACGCCGAGCGCCGGGACTTCGCTCGCCATCGCCGCGCGCAGACCGTCGAAACTGTCGAACGGCAGGCGCGCGCCCAGCACATCGCTCAAAGCACGAAGGATCGCCCAATCTTCGCGCGCATCGCCCGGCGGGAAGACCGCACGTTCGGCCATCTGCACGCGGCCCTCGAGATTGACATAGGTGCCTGCCTTTTCGGCATAGCTCGCGCCGGGCAGGATCACATCGGCGGCATGGGCACCCGCATCGCCGTGGTGGCCGATATAAACCTTGAACGACGCTTCGAATGCCGACCAGTCGACCTCATCCGCGCCCAGCGCGAACACCAATTTGGTTCCGACGAGCGCGGCAACTCCTTCGGGCTGGGCATAGCCCAGCATCAACCCGCCCATCCGCGCCGCCGAGAAGTGCAGGACGTTGAACCCGTTCCAACCGTCGCGAACAAACTTGTATTTTTCGGCCAGCGCCAGCGCCGCGCCGTGCACCCCGTCGATCTTCAGCGCACCGCCACCGACGATCACCGCAGGCCGTTCCGCCGCACCCAAGGCGTCGGCCAATTCCTTCGGCAATTTGGTCAGCAGCGCCGTGTCGCTTCCAAGCCAATGCGCCTTATAAGTAAGATCGGTTTCCGGCCCGATGGCGAAAACCTTTGCCCCGCGCTTGATCGCCTTGCGGATGCGCGTGTTCACCAGTGGCGCTTCCCAGCGCAGGTTCGTGCCGACCAACAGGATGACGTCGGCGGTCTCGATGCCCGCGATGGTCGAGTTGAAATTGACAGCCGACAGCGAAGAAACGTCGTATTTCAGCCCTGTTTGCCGTCCTTCGAGGCGAGCGGAGCCGAGATTCCGCAACAGCACCTTCGCCGCATACATCGTCTCGCAATCGACCAGATCGCCCGCGATGGCAGCAACGCTCGACCCGGCATCGACCGCCTTGATCGCCGCAAATGCCGCGTCCCAGCCCGCGGGCTGCAGTTTCCCGCCGACGCGCACATAGGGCCGGTCGAGCCGCCCCCTTACAAGGCCATCGATGGCGTGGCGCGTCTTGTCCGACGCCCATTCCTCGTTCACGTCCTCGTTGATGCGCGGCAGCGCGCGCAGCACTTGCCGCCCGCGCGAGTCTAACCGGATGTTGGTGCCGACCGCATCCATCACGTCGATGCTGTGCGTCTTTTTCAGCTCCCACGGTCGCGCCTCGAATGCATAGGGCTTGCTGGTCAACGCACCCACCGGACACAAATCGACCACATTGCCCGACAGTTCGGACTGGATCGCGTGTTCCAGATAGGTTGTGATTTGCATGTTCTCGCCACGCCCGATCGCGCCGATGTCCTCGACACCCGCGACTTCCTCGGCAAAGCGGATGCAGCGCGTGCACTGGATGCAGCGCGTCATCACCGTTTTGACGATCGGCCCCATGTATTTCTCGGTGACCGCGCGCTTGTTCTCGTCGTAGCGGCTGTTGCCCTTGCCGTACGCGATGCTCTGGTCCTGCAAGTCGCATTCGCCGCCCTGGTCGCAGATCGGGCAGTCGAGCGGGTGGTTGATGAGCAGGAACTCCATCACCCCCTCGCGCGCCTTCTTCACCATCGGGCTGTCGGTGCGGATCATCTGCCCCTCGGCCGCGGGCAGCGCGCACGACGCCTGCGGCTTGGGCGGCCCCGGCGCGACTTCGACCAGACACATGCGGCAATTACCCGCGATGCTCAGCCTCTCGTGATAGCAAAAACGCGGAATTTCCTTGCCCGCGGCTTCGCAGGCCTGAAGCACGGTCGCGCCAGCGGGGACTTCGACTTCGATGCCGTCGACGGTGAGTTTAGGCATTATTGCCAGCCTCCGACGCTAGCCGGGCATATCAAAGACGGCCTCGTTACAGCTCCGTCCTCTCTTTTCATCCACAGATGCCAGCCCTGCGCTAGCTTCAATGCAGCCACTCGCTCGTCCATAACATGTGACCTGCCCGACCATTTCTGTCCGTCGGGTATATTGGAGCGATCTGTCATAGCTATGCCACGGCGACTCTCGACATAAGGCACGAATCTGCGCCCCAATTTATCTTGCCTCGAAAGCATCATGTGCTGCTCGCACACAGCGCAAATGCTTCACGCACATCAGCAAATATTACTTCAGCTCGTTTCGACAGTCGGTCGAGGTCCGCAGAATCTGCCGGGGTTTGCGAGATTATGTCGTTGATGTCGTCCGTCGAGCCGTCACCACGCGCCACCAAGCCATCAGAGTAAATCGTCCCAACCCGGATTGGGCGGTATACAAAGTCCTTAAAGCCAACATATCCGCCATAGCTATTCTTTGAATTATAGCGACCGCAGACGACAGTTTCGCTTACCCCTTGAACCAAATTCACCGTAGTTTTTGTGATCTCGATTTGTGCGCTGCGCGGGTCTTTCAGCATAGTCTCGAACCGAGCAATCACTTCTGGAGGCACCGGTGCTGCCGCAGCAGCCAACGCGATTGCGCCAAGGATAACTATGCTACGCGCTACAAAGTTTTTCAAAGATTTCACTCCGCTGCCTCCAGCATTTGGGGCAGTCCACGTTCATTGATGCGCCGTTCGATCTCTGGCCGGAAATGACGGATCAGCCCCTGAATCGGCCATGCCGCTGCGTCGCCTAGCGCGCAGATGGTGTGGCCTTCGACTTGTTTGGTCACTTCGTGGAGCATGTCGATATCGCCGATCTCGCCGTCGCCGACGCGCAGGCGTTCCATCATCCGCCACATCCAGCCGGTGCCTTCGCGGCACGGGGTGCACTGGCCACAGCTTTCGTGCTTGTAGAAATACGACAGCCGCGAAATCGCGCGGACGATGTCGGTCGACTTGTCCATCACGATCACCGCTGCGGTTCCAAGGCCACTGCCGAGCGCCTTCAGCCCGTCGAAATCCATCGGCGCGTCCATGATCTGCGCGGCGGGGACGAGCGGCACCGACGATCCGCCGGGGATGACCGCGAGCAGATTGTCCCAACCGCCGCGAATGCCGCCGCAATGCTTGTCGATCAGCTCGCGGAACGGGATGCTCATCGCTTCCTCGACCACGCAGGGGCGGTTCACATGGCCGCTGATCTGGAACAGCTTGGTCCCCTCATTCTTCGGTGTGCCGATGCCGGCGAACCAGGCGGGTCCGCGCCGCAGGATCGTGGGGACAACGGCAATGCTTTCGACATTGTTGACCGTCGTCGGGCAGCCGTAGAGCCCCGCACCTGCCGGGAACGGCGGCTTCAGGCGCGGCTGGCCCTTCTTGCCTTCGAGGCTTTCGAGCATCGCGGTCTCTTCGCCGCAGATATACGCGCCTGCGCCGCGGTGAACGAACACGTCGAAATCATAGCCCGATTTGCACGCATTCTTGCCGAGCAGGCCCTTGGCATAGGCCTCGGCGACCCCCGCAAACAGCGTTTCGGCCTCGCGGATATATTCGCCGCGAATGTAGATATAGGCGGCGCGCGCGCGCATCGCGAAGCCAGCGAGCAATGCACCTTCGATCAGCTTGTGCGGATCGTGACGGATGATCTCGCGGTCCTTGCAACTACCCGGCTCTGACTCGTCGGCATTGATCACGAGAAAGTTAGGCCGATCTGGCTTGGGCTCCTTGGGCATGAAGCTCCACTTCATGCCGGTCGGGAACCCCGCCCCGCCCCGTCCGCGCAAGCCGCTTGCCTTGACGCTGTCGATGATCGTGTCCTGCCCGGCCGCCATCAGCGCCTTGGTATCGCTCCAGTCGCCGCGCGCCATCGCGGCGTCGAGCGTCCACGGCTGGAAACCGTAGAGGTTGGTGAAGATGCGGTCTTTATCAGCGAGCATGGGGCACCACAGAAAAAGTGACAGTCACTTTTTTTGCCGCAAGCTGATTCCAGTCGTGCGACCTCACGCCGCAAAAAAAGTGACTGTCACTTTTTCGGACCACGCGCGTCATGCCCATTCCTTCCGGTAATCGTAATTTTCGCTCATCATCTCGACCAATGTCGTCGGCCCGCCCTCGGGGCAGCTCACCTGCCGGTCGATCTGCGGGCCGGGCTTCACCGCTTCGCCCGCGGCCAGCTTGTCGAGGATCGCGGTCATGCTGTCGTAGGTCAGGTCTTCGAAATTGTCGTCGTTGATCTGTACCATTGGAGCATTCGCACACGCGCCGAGGCATTCGACTTCGGTCAGCGTGAACAGCCCGTCGGGCGTCGTCTTGCCCTTCGCCAGCCCCTTGTTCGCACAGGCACTGAGCACATCGTCGGACCCGCGCAGCATGCACGGCGTCGTGCCGCAGACCTGCACATGATAGCGGCCGACCGG
>JANNVL010000045.1:0-54394 GCA_031408195.1 Sphingomonadales bacterium
GGCAAACGCCCCCAGCTGCCACAGTGCGTGTCACGGTTCCGGGACTGAGCGCGGTCTGGGTCAGCGGCCCTGCCAAAGTGTCGGTCGACCGGATGAAGGGGCTGCGGCTCGCCGCCTCGCTCGAAGGGCCGGGGTCGCTCGCAATTGGCAACATCGCCGCTGACCGGTTGGACGTCGGCGTGGTCGGAGCGGGGAATGTCGCGCTCGCCGGGACTGTCGGCAATATGACCGCCATTCTGCGCGGAGCAGGGACGCTCGATGCGGCCAAGCTCATGGTCGCCGATCTGAAACTGACCAGCGAGACTGCCGGCAACGTTACCATCGGCGTGCGCCGCGCTGCCACTGTCACGATGACGGGAACCGGCAGCGTCGTCGTGCTGGGAAGTCCCGCCTGCACCGTTAAAAACATCGGTAGCGGCACCGTTGCCTGCGGGTCAGATCAGACCCAGCGCTGATAATTCACCGACGAGATCGGCGGGCAATTCGTCGGCCCCGTCGCCCGACGCCAGATCGCGCGGCGCGTCTGCCCCTTCGAGATAGCGCCAGCCCTGATGCGCGCGTTTCGGGCGCGGTCGGACAAGGATCAAACCGGTGCCGCAGACGATATCGGTCTTGCCCCCTTCGGCAGGCGCAAATTCGAGGATCGGGCTGCGCGCGACGAGCTTGTGCTTCAAAATCCAGAACAACGAGCCGCCGCCGGTGATTTCGGCGTGACGTTTGGGCATGTAGCGCGTCGTCAGCCGCGCCGGGGCGGGGCGGTTTTCGAACCAGCCGATCAGGTCTTCGAGACTCGTCGCGCCGAATGCGACCTTGGTCAAATGGAGCATCAGCCAGTGAGGCCCGCAAGTGTCGCCAGCCCCAGAAACGCGAAGAACCCCATCGAATCGGTCGTCATCGTGACAAACACCGACGACGCAACGGCGGGATCCTGATCAAGCCGGTCGAGGATTACCGGCACGAGCACACCGGCAAGTCCCGCAACAAAGATGTTGGTCATCATCGCGGCGGCAATCACCGCGCCGAGCGCCGGATTACCGAACACGAGCGTCACGCCGACGCCGATGATCGCCGCAATCGTCGCGCCGTTGAGCAACGCAATCCGCATCTCGCGCATGATCGTGCGCCGCGTGTTGCTGTCGGTGAGCTGGTTGGTCGCAATCGCGCGCACCGCGACTGCCATGGTCTGTGTCCCCGCATTGCCGCCGACACCGGCCACGATGGGCATCAAGGTGGCGAGCGCGACCATCTGGGCAATCGTGCCCTCGAAAAACGCGATAATCGACGACGCGACCAGCGCTGTCGCCAGATTGGCGATCAGCCAGCGAACGCGGCCCTTGTAGCTTTCGAGGATCGGCTGGTTGATGTCGCCGTCGCCCGCACCCGACAGGCGCAGAATGTCTTCGCCCGCCTCGTCGCTGATGACGTGAACGATATCGTCGACGGTAATCATCCCCGCCAGCCGCCCGTCGGCGTCGGTGACGGCGGCGGAGATCAGCGCATATTTCTGGAAGCGCAACGCGACTTCCTCTTGGTCCATGTCGACCGGGATCAGCGTCTGGTCGCGCTTCATCACATCGGCAATCGCGATGCTGCGCGGGGTGCGGAGAATCCATGAGAGCTGGCAGGTGCCGATAGGCTTGTGCGCCGGATCGACAACGAAGATTTCCCAAAAATCGGTAGTCAGATCGGCATTGTCGCGCAGCCAGTCGATGGTCTGGCCGACGCTCCAGTGCTCGGGCACCGCGACCAGATCGCGCTGCATCAGGCGACCGGCGGATTCTTCGGGATAGCTGAGCGCGGCTTCGATGGCCGCGCGATCATCGGGATCGAGCGCGCGCAGGACAGCGGCCTGATCGGCGTCGTCCATATCCTCGATGATGGCGACGGCATCGTCGGTGTCGAGTTCGGCAGCGATGTCGGCGACCTGATGCGGCTCGAGCTGGTCAATCATGCCCTCACGGACGTGATCGTTCATCTCTGCCAGCACATCGCCGTCGAGCAGGTCGCCGAACGCCGCCGCCATCGCGCCACGCCGGTCCTCGGGCGCGAGTTCGAACAGATCGGCCAAATCGGCGGGGTGCAGTGGTGAAATCAGCGTCCGCGCGCCTTCATCGTCGCCCGCATCGACCCGCGCAATGACTTCACGGACGAAATCGGGCCGCAACCTGTCGTCGGCATCCATCCGCGTTTCGGGGGCGGCATCGTCGCGGCTATCGGTACGGAGATCGGCTTCGCTCATCGCTGTGACCTCCTCGACTGCGGCAACACCGCCCGTCTGCGGGTTTTGACGGGAAGGTCAAGGGTCGCAATCGCACCGCAGCGCCCTATCTTGCAGTCATGCCCTACCGCCTCTCCGTCCTCGACCAGTCCCCGATTGCCGAGGGCAGCACCGCTGCCGATGCGCTGTCCAACACGCTCGATCTCGCGCGGCAGTGCGATGCGCTCGGCTATGACCGCTACTGGCTGGCCGAACACCACGCCTCGCCGGGGCTGGCGGGAGCCGCGCCCGAGGCGTTGATCGGGCCGGTGGCGCTTGCAACATCGCGGATCAGGGTCGGTTCGGGCGGGATCATGCTGCCGCATTATTCGCCGTTCAAGGTGGCGGAGACGTTCGCGTTGCTCTCGGCACTCGCGCCGGGGCGGATCGACCTTGGCTTGGGCCGTGCCCCCGGCAGCGACCAGCGCACCGCGTACGCGCTTCAGCGCGACCGGTCGCGGCGGATGCCCGTCGACGATTTCCCGAACAATCTGGCGGAGACGATCGCCTATCTCGACGGCACAATGCCTGCCGATCACCCGTTCGCGGGATTGCAGGACACGCTGCCGACAGGCGGTGGGGTGCCAGAGGTCTGGCTGCTCGGCAGTTCGCAGGATTCGGCGATCTGGGCGGCGGAGGCGGGCCTGCCCTATTGCGTCGCAGATTTCATCAATTCGGACGCGGTGCCGCTCGCCGACCTGTATCGCGCCCGCTTCCGGCCCGGGCGTATCGCCGCGCCGCACCTCATGGTCGCGACTTGGACCATCGCCGCGCCGACCCGCGCCGAGGCCGAGCGGCTGGCGCTACCGTCGCAGATGATGTTCGCGCATCTGCTGCGTGGAGAACTGATCCCCGTTCCCTCGGTCGAGCGCGCCGAAGCCTGGGCTGCGACTCAACCGCCGCCCTCTCACCGTCGCCGCCGTGCGCTCGGCAGCCCCGGCGAAGTCCGGACGCAGCTTGATGAGGTCGCCGCGCTTTACGGCGCGGACGAGATGATGCTCGTCAACATCCTCCCCGACCATGCCGCCCGCATCCGCAGCTATGCACTCATCGCTGCCGAATATGGGCTGGCAGGATTGGCCAAGGCTGCGTAAGGCGCGGGCAAATTTCGAAAGGACTATGAATGGCCGACACGCTTACCCTCACGCTCGACACCGGTGACGTCACGATCAAACTGCGCCCCGACCTCGCTCCCGGCCATGTCGAGCGCATCACGACACTGGTGAACGAAGGGTTCTACGACGGCGTCGTGTTCCACCGCGTCATCGCGGGCTTCATGGCGCAGGGCGGCGACCCGACCGGCACCGGCATGAGCGGATCGAAGCTCCCCGATCTCAAGGCCGAGTTCAGCCGCGAACCGCACAAGCGCGGCGTGTGCTCGATGGCGCGGACCAACCAGCCGAACACCGCAAACAGCCAGTTCTTCATCTGCCTAGATGATGCATCCTTCCTCGACGGACAGTACACCGTCTGGGGCGAAGTCACCTCGGGCATGGATGCCGTCGACGCGCTGCCCAAGGGCGAGCCGCCGCGCACCCCCGGCAAGATCGTTAAGGCGACGGTCGCCTAATCTGTCGCCGCTCAGCGGCGCAGATACCGGAAATACCACACCTCATGCCCGAGACGCCGCGCTTTGCGTTCGTAGCGCGTCTCGGGCCAGTCTGCGGGGCGAGTCAGGAAGTCGGTTGAGGTGGCGACCTGCCAGTCGAACTGCGCCGCCTGTTGCTGCATCACCATCATCGCGTGCGCGACGTAGACGGGGTGGTCGGTGCCGAAGCGAAACTCGCCGGCGGGTTTCAGCTTGCGCGCGACCATGTCGATGGGGCCGGTGTTCATAAAGCGCCGCTTGGCATGGCGCGCCTTGGGCCAGGGATCGGGGTGGAGAAGGTACACACGTTCCAGCGAGGCATCGGGCAACCGGTTCAGCACGTCGAGCGCATCGCCCATGTAAAGCCGGACATTGTCCAGCCCACCATCGCGGATATGGCCGAGCGCACCGACGACGCCGTTCAGAAACGGTTCGCAGCCGATAAACCCGGTGTTCGGGCGCATCGCCGCCTGTCCGGCAAGATGTTCCCCCGCACCGAACCCGATTTCGAGTTCGAGCGGGCGGTCTTCGCCGAACAGCACGCGCGCATCGAGCGGGCCGTCGGACACCGCCAGCTGCGGCAACATGTCCTCGACCAGTTCGGCCTGCGCCACCCGCAGTTTATGTCCGGCGCGCCGACCGTAAAGGCGGCCGATGGTGAGAGGATCGTTCATACAATCGAAAGTTGCTCACCGATTGCCAAAAATCGAGCCGATACCATCCATTATCGTTTTCAAATGCTCGGGCACTGGCAGACCACCGTTCCGCTCTGAAAAACTGGAAAACACGGATTTGCTAACAGCAGTCGCAAGCACGACCCCGCCACCGATTATTGCCGCCATACCGGTCGAAAATGCCACAGGATTGTCTCGAATTTTTTGGAATGCTGCATCACTCATCAACAGCCAAAGCATTCGCGCCAAGCCAAAAATCATCAGTAAGACAACCACTAAGGTGCAAACGCGGGCAATCCTGTTCCAACGAATCTCAGTCGTCGCTTCCTCGGCAAACTTTACAGCTTTGGCGGTAAATTCAGACGCCTGCCCCAAATCCGCAACTAGCAGATCGACCTGATCTAGACGCTCTGCAAGCCGTTGATTTAGGCCTTGATCATCAGCAATCGGCACTTTCCGCGCCTCATCGCTGATCGCTGACGTGTCGAGCGTCCCAGTCAAAAGCTACGAACCCCTAAGCCCGTCAAAGTGTGTCTTTATCAAATCATTGCCAATGATCGAAAACTTCCCTTTCCCGCCATTATATGCCTGAAACCAAGGCGTTCCCGGCTGATGGGTGCGCGATGACAGCTCAAACGCATGAAAGTCGCCGTAAGACTCCACGACCTTATCCATGATCGATTGATCATCCGCGTCGAAATTGGACTCGGCAGCTACGCCAGACAACGCATCTTTTGCGGTACGGGAAATCGATTGCCAGCCTGAACCCCGAAACTCATTGTAAACTTCGGGATAAACCGGCCCGTGTTGCCATGCTTCGACGCGATCACTCACAAGCGGCCGATTGAGCAAAGCCAATGACCAGCCATGTGAAATATATACCAGTTTTATCAACTGCATGATCGTGAGAGACTTTTTTTTGTCCCACGCGATTTGCAAGATTCTATTGGCGACAGCGAGGGATGAATGAGCCACTCTAAACCCTCCTTTCAATTCACATATAATAGCGTGTCATTGAAAATCCAACAGCGCAAGCGCCAATCAGGCGGCCAACTCCGCCTTCAGCGCATCGACCAGATCGGTCTTTTCCCACGGGAAGAAATCGCCCTCGGGTGTCCGCCCGAAATGGCCGTAGGACGCGCTGGGTTGGTAGATCGGCTTGTTTAGCTTCAGGTGCGTGCGGATGCCGCGGGGGGTCAGATCGACCAGCTTGGCCAGCGCCGCTTCGATCGCCGACGCTTCGACTGTGCCGGTCCCGTGTGTATCGACATAGAGCGACAGCGGCTTCGACACGCCGATGGCATAGGCGAGCTGGATCGTGCAGCGCCGCGCGATCCCGGCCGCGACGACGTTCTTGGCCATGTAGCGCGAAACATACGCCGCCGAGCGATCGACCTTGGTCGGATCCTTGCCGCTGAACGCGCCGCCGCCGTGCGGGGCCGCACCGCCGTAGGTGTCGACGATGATCTTTCGCCCGGTGACACCCGCGTCGCCATCGGGGCCGCCGATCAGGAAGCAGCCGGTCGGGTTGATGAAATATTCGGTCCAGTCGCCGAGCAGCTCGGCGGGGATCACCTTCTGGATGACACCGACGACATAGGTGCGAAGCTCTTCGTACTTCGCCGGGTCACCTTCGCCGCCGTGGAAGAAGTAATCGGCGGCGTGCTGCGTCGATACGACGATGGCGGTCGCGCGGGCGGGCTTTTCGTCGATATACTCGAGCGTCACCTGACTCTTGGCATCGGGCTCGAGGAAGCGGGCGACGCCCGAGTGGCGGTCCTTGGTCATCTCTTCGAGAATTTTATGTGAATAATAGAGCGTCGCAGGCATCAGGCCGTCGGTTTCGTCGGTTGCGTAACCGAACATGATGCCCTGATCGCCCGCGCCTTCGTCCTTGTTACCGCTGGCATCGACGCCCTGCGCGATATGCGCCGACTGGCCGTGGAGGCGGTTGATGAATTCGAAGGTGTCCCAGTGAAACCCCTTCTGCTCGTAGCCGATGCGCTTGACCGTGGCGCGGACCGCAGCCTCGATCTCGTGCTTGGCACCGGGTGCCCAGCCTTCGGTTTCGGGATAAGCGTCGAGGTCGAACACACCCTTGCAGCGGATTTCACCGGCCAGCACGACCAAGTCGGTGGTGGTCAGTGTCTCGCAGGCGATGCGTGCCTCGGGGTCTTTCGACAGGAACAGGTCGACGATGGCGTCCGAAATCTGGTCGGAAACCTTGTCGGGGTGCCCTTCGGAAACGCTTTCGGAAGTGAACAGGAATTGCGCGCGCATCGGTCGACCTTTCGGAAATCAGATATAAAGATGTCTTTATGTGTGTCCCTTAGCGTCGCCGAAAGCGCGGCGCAATGGCGGCGATGGCGAGCAGCAGCGCGAGACCAAGCGGGATGCTGTTGCCGTAACGGGCGAACACTGTCGGCGGCTTGGCGATGGGCAGTCGGGTGGCAATGAAGCCCCGTTTGTCGAGCGGCAACGCGGCCATAATCCGCCCCTCGGCATCGATCACCGCTGAAATGCCCGTCGTCGTCGCACGCACTATGGGCAGTCCTTCCTCGACTGCACGCAGCCGTGCCTGTGCCAGATGCTGCGGCGGTCCCCATGCCCCGAACCAGGCATCGATCGACGGGTTGAAGATGAACGAAGGCCGATCGGCGGGGTCGCTGACCTGTCCTGAAAAGATGATCTCGTAACAGATTTGCACGCCGACCTTGCCGAAGCCGGGCAGGGTCGTCGTTAGCGACCCCTCCCCGGGGATGAAGTCGACGTCGCTGTCGACCAGCCGCGCCAGACCGATGGCGGACAGGATCGGGCGTGCAGGAAGATACTCACCATAGGGCACCAGATGCGTCTTGTCGTAGCGCGCGACGATGTCGCTCTTGGCGTCGAGCGCGAACACCGAATTGCGCGCAGCGGTCAGGTCGCCCGCCTTGTTGTAAATCAGTGTGCTGCCGCCGGTCATGAGAATGTCGCGCGGTCCGAGGAGCCGCGCGAGGCGGTACCGCGCCCAGCTTTCCTCCGCGAGATAATAGGGGACAGCGCCTTCGGGCCACAGGATCAGACGCGGGGCCACAGTGCCGGCACCGCTCAGGCGTTCGAGAATCGCGACATTGCTTTCGTCGGCATTGCTGTTGCGCTGTTCGGCGAGCGAAAGGTTGGGCTGAACGATGCGGAGCGAAGGGCCGACCTCGCGAACCGCAGGTGGCGTCCCCATCAATAAGTAAGGGAGAGCGCCGAGCGCGATAGCTTCGGGCAAAACAAAGAACGCAATGAGTGCCCCAATGCGTAGCGGTGTCAGCGGCTTGCTGCGGACTTCGTGCCACAGGTGTTCTGCAAACCAGACGAATAATCCGCAAGCAAGCACTGTAAGGCCCGACAATCCATAGGTGCCGGTCCAACTGGAAAGCATCGCAACCGGAGTGCCAACCCAGATGACGCCGATTGGGTTCCACGCGAAACCAGTGAACAGTGTAGCTCTGAGATACTCGGTCGCAATCCATGCAGGGGCAAAGGCGAGGGCGACAGTCAGTCTCCCCGACGATCCGGCAATCCGCCACGCCAGCCACGCTGCTGCGGCGGGATAAACCGCAAGATATAGGCTCAGCGCAACGACCGCGACATAGCCGAGCCAATGCGGCATCGCGTCCTGAAAATCGAAGGCGTGCGCGATCCAGTTGAGGCCGACGGAGAAATGTCCGATACCGAAGATCCAGCCCCGCGCGAACGCCGCTTTCGCCGATGGCGCGTCGCGGACCAACATCATCAGCACCGCAAACGCAATCAGCGTCGCCGGCCACCACCCCAGAGGCGCAAAGCCGGTGGCCGAGAGCAGACCGATGGAAAGCGCAAGCGTTTTGGGATAGCGGGTCACCGGGTGGCATATCGCCGCTTGCACAGCCACACGCAATCGGCTTCACCCTTACGTCAACGAAAAGCGGGAGAGTGATGTGCTTCGGAAAATCGGGCTGGGCTTGCTGGCGCTGATCGTCATTATTGCCGTCGCTGCGCTGGTCTGGGAACCGCTTACCGCGACCGCCTCTGCGCCGCCGCCCGCAAAGGCCTATGACAGCCGCATCGTCCGCGACGAATACGGCGTCCCCCACATCTTCGGACGCACCGATGCCGATGCGTCCTACGGCCTCGCCTACGCCCATGCCGAGGACGATTTTGCGACTATTCAGGAAGTCGTCGCCATGACCCGCGCCCGCACCGGCGCGATGCTGGGGGCCGACGGTGCGAAGATCGATTATGTCGAGCATCTGCTCGGCGCGCGCGCCACGACTGCGCGCCACTATGCGTCGATCCCTGCCGATGTGCGCGCGCTGCTCGATGCCTATGCGTCGGGGTTGAACAAATACGCCGAACGCCACCCCGGCGAAGTGCGCCTGTCAAACCTGTTTCCGGTGAACGGGCAGGACATCGCCACCGGTTTTGTCCTGCGTGCGCCATTTTTCTTCGGCCTCGACGGCGTGATCGGGGCGCTCGTCGGCGACAAGGAACCGCCGGTCGATGGTCGCCCGCGTCTGACGCCCCCCCCACTTACCCCGGCCGGTCGTGAACCGGAACTCAACGGATCGAACGCCTATGCCGTCGCGCCCAAACGCATGGCCGACGGCAACACCTGGCTGATCTCGAACGCGCACCAGCCGTATGAGGGACAGGTCGCGTGGTACGAGGCGACAATGCACTCGGGCGAAGGGCTCGACATGGCGGGCGCGCTGTTCCCGGGCATGCCGTTCATCGCGCTCGGCCATAACAAGAATCTCGGCTGGACCAACACCGTCAACGGTCCCGACCTGATCGATGTGTTCAAGCTGGTGCTCGACGCCGACGGCAAGAACTATCGCTATGACGGCAAATGGTTGCCGCTCGAGAGCAAGCGGGTGTGGCTCGGCGTCAAGTTCGGACCGTTCACCCTGCCGGTGCCGCGCACCGTCCATCGCTCGCTGCACGGGCCCGTCATCATCAACAAGAACGGCGCGTTTGCGGTGCGTTATGCGACGATCGACGGGCTGAAGAATATCGAGCAATATTATCGCCTCGGCAAAGCGCGCAACTGGGACGAATGGACCCGCGCGATGGCGACCGGCGGCATTGCCTCGACCAATTTTATCTACGCCGATCGGACCGGCCGGATTGCGTATATCTACAACGCGATGTTCCCGCAGCGAAAGCCAGGCTTCGATTACGAAAAGACGGTCCCTGGCGATACCTCTGCGACGATGTGGCAGGGCACCATCCCGTTCGCGCAAATGCCGCAGATCGTGAATCCGGCCAGCGGGTTCGTGTTCAACGCCAACAACACGCCGTTCGTGGCAGCGGGGCCGGGGTCCGAGCTCGACCAGGCGGCGTTCTCGCCGTTGCTCGGGATTGAGCGGCGCACGACCAACCGCATGGTGCGATCGGTCGAATTGCTGTCGGCGGACAGCTCGATCACGCCTGCGGAGCTGCTCGCGATCAAGTTCGACACCACTTACAGCCGCGAAAGCTATGCAGGGCCGTGGGTGGCCAAGCTGCTGGCGGCGAACGTCGGTGGCGAGGCCGACCTGATCGCGGCGCAAAAATTGCTCGCCACTTGGGACTGGAACAGCGACGGAAATCACCGCGCCGATGCACTGGGCGAAGCGATGATGCACATGGCAAACCGCGATGCCTATAACGGGCGACCGTTGCCCGATGCGAAGGCGAAATTGCGTGAAGTCGTCGATGCGCTGATGAAAGGATTCGGGCGGCTCGACCCGCCGCTCGGCGATGTGCAACGAATGCAGCGCGGCAAAGTCGATCTGCCCGCCAACGGCGGCACCGACACCTTGCGTGCGGCGACGACATGGGAACCGCAGCCCGACGGGCGGATGCGGGTCAAGCACGGCGACAGCTTCATCATGAACATCGTCTGGGACAAGACGGGCAAGGTCAGGAGCGAGTCAGTGCAGCCCTATGGAGCGGCAACGACGCGCCCGGACTCCCCACATTACACCGACCAGATGCGGATGTTCATCGACCACAAATTCAAGCCCGTGCACTTCGACCGCAGCGACATCATCGCCACGGCAAGGCGGGCTTATCGACCCTGATTGCAACCCTGTTTTGTCCTGCTAAGACACGCCCCAAGAACAGGTTTCATTCGAGGATGCTTACACCCATGATCCGCCCGACTAGCTTCGCCTTGGCGCTCGTTCTAGCTGCCCCCGCCTTTGCTGCCGATGCGCCCGCGCCGGTGTCCGCGCTCGTCGCCAAGGTAAACATTCCCTATCAGCAGTTCACGTTGGCGAACGGCCTGCGCGTCATCATCCATACCGACCGCAAGGCACCCGTCGTCGCCACCTCGATCTATTATCATGTCGGGTCGAAGGACGAGCCCAAGGGCCAGACCGGTTTCGCGCATCTGTTCGAACATCTGATGTTCAACGGCTCAGAAAACTCGCCGGGCGATTTCTTCGAGCCACTGCAACAGGTCGGCGCGACCGATTTCAACGGCACGACGTGGTTCGACCGGACCAATTATTTCCAGACGGTGCCGACGCCTGCATTGGAGACGGCGCTTTTCCTCGAATCGGACCGCATGGGGCATTTGCTCGGCGCGGTGACGCAGGAAAAGCTGACCAACCAGATCGGCGTTGTCCAGAACGAAAAGCGCCAGGGCGACAACCAGCCGTTCGGCCTGACCGACTACTACGTCAGCCGTGCGCTGCTGCCCGAAGGGCATCCCTATCGCCACAGCACCATCGGTTCGATGGGCGATCTGAGCGCGGCGACGCTCGATACCGCGAAGAACTGGTTCCGTGCGAAATACGGCCCCGACAACGCCGTGCTGGTGCTCGCAGGCGATATCGACATCGCGACCGCCAAACCGCTGGTCGAAAAATGGTTCGGCGCGATCCCGCGTGGCCCCGCGATCACGCGCGTCAACGCGACAGTGCCGACGCTCGCCGCGCCCAAGGATATCGTGCTCAAGGACCGCGTCCCCTACACCCGTATCCAGCGTTACTGGTCGGTCGAAGGTGTCAACGGGAAGGACACAACCGCGCTTGAAGTCGCAGCATCGGTGCTCGGCGGGCTGTCATCGAGCCGCCTCGACAATGCCCTTGTCCGCGGCGAGGCGATTGCGGTGAACGTCAGCGCCAGTGTGCAGGCGTTCGAACAGATCGGCGAACTGTCGGTCACTGCCGACGTCAAGCCCGGCACCGATGCCGCGCTCGTTGCCAAGCGCCTCGACGAAGTGATCGCGCAATTCCTCAAGGAAGGCCCGACCGCCGACGAAGTGCGCCGCGTCGCCACGCGGTCGATCGCTGGAACCATCGGCGGGTTCGAATCGGTCGGCGGCTTCGGCGGCAAGGCGGTCGCGCTGGCCGAGGGACTCGTCTATTCGGGCGATCCGGCGAAGTACAAGAAAGACCTCGCCGCTCTTGCCGCGATGACTCCGGCCAAGGTCGCCGCTGCTGCGCGCAAATGGATGGGGCGCCCAGTTCTGCGCCTGACTGTCGAAGCGGGCGACCGCGACACGTCGGCGGCAGCGCTCGAAATCACCGGCGATTTGCCGGTTGGTGCCGTAAAACCGCCAGAGACCGCTAAGTCCGTGGTTGCGGCTGCTCCCGCTGCCAAACCGGCCCGCGCTGCACCGCCTCTCGGCGCATTCCCGTCGTTGAGTTTCCCCGGCATCGAGCGGACAACGCTCGGCAATGGTATTCCGGTTTACTTTGCGCGCCGTTCGGAAGTGCCGACGGTGCGCGTCGCGGTCGGTTTCGATGCGGGTTCTGCAGCCGATCCCAAGGAACTGCTCGGCCTCCAGTCGCTAACCATGTCGCTGCTCGACGAGGGCACGACGAAGCTCAATTCTACGCAGATCGCCGAAACGCAGGAGCGGCTCGGCGCAACCTTGTCGACCGGCGGCAGCCTCGACCGCAGCCAAGTCGGGCTTTACGCGCTGACCGCGAACCTCGCGCCCTCGCTCGACTTGCTCGCGGATGTTGTCCGCAATCCGGCATTCGACCCGAAGGAAGTCGAGCGACTGCGGAACGAGCAGCTCGCGCGCATCGCTGCTTCGCTCAGCCAGCCCGCCGGAATCGCCAACACGATCCTGCCCGGCAAGCTCTATGGCGACGCCTATCCTTATGGCCGTCCGTTCGGCGGCACCGGGACGGTGGCGACGGTCAAGGGGTTGACCCGCGACGATGTCGTCCGCTTTCAGCGTGACTGGCTGGTCCCCGACAATGCCGCGATCTACATTGTCGGCGATACAACGATGGCGCAAATCAAGCCGTTGCTTGAAGCGCGCTTCGGCAATTGGCCCGCCAACCGCATGGCCCGTCCGAAGAAGGATTTCTCGGCTGTTATCCCGGCACCTGCCGCGACGAAAATCTACCTCGCTGACCGCCCGGGTTCGCCGCAGTCGGTGATTCTGGCGGGGCAAGTGCTCGGCATGACCGGCAAGGATCCAGCGCGGACCTTGCTCGATCAGGCCAATGACGTGCTCGGTGGCAGCTTTTTATCGCGGCTCAACATGGATCTGCGCGAGACCAAAGGCTGGTCCTATGGTGTGAACTCTTCGGTGCGCGGCTTCGAAAATCGCATGCCCTATATCATCAGCGCCCCGGTCCAGTCGGATCGTACCGGGGATTCGGTGACGGCGCTGCTCGATCAGGTGAAATCATTTGTCGGCGCCAAGGGCGTAACGCCCGAGGAGCTGACGCGCACCGCGAATGGCAGCATTCGCGAACTCCCGGGCAGTTTTGAAACCTCGGCAGCGGTGATGGGTGGGTTGATGACCATCGTCCAGCTCGGGCGTCCCGACAATTACTACACGACGCTCGCTGACAAATACCGCGCGATGACCGCCAGCGATCTCGACCGCGCGGCGCGCGCGGCGATCGACCCGGCGAAGTTCGCGGTGGTCGTCGTCGGCGATGCCGCCAAGGTCAAACCGCAGCTTGAAAAGCTCGGTCTCCCTCTCGAAATCGTGCAACTGCCGACCGCCAAATAGGCGCGCGGCCTAACAGGAGAACATCTATGTCGAATGCAGTCGGAAAATGGGATTGCCTCGTCAAATCGCCACTCGGCGAGCAGAAATCGGTGATGACCGTCACCGACAACGGCGACGGCACCTGGAGCGGCGACAATACCGGCGCGATGGGCGGCCTGACCTGCGACAATGGCAAGTTCGACGGTGACAACAAGATCACCTGGACTATGGACATGAAAGTGCCGATGCCGATGACGCTCGAATGCGACGCGACCGTCGACGGCGACACGATCACCGGCGGCGTGAAGGCGGGCATGTTCGGGACGTCACCCCTTTCGGGCACACGCGCTGCCTGATCGGTTCGATCGCCAGCCCATCCTCGTCGGGGACCGCGTCGAGCTTCGGCCGACGCGCCTCGACGATTGGGCGGGACATTGGGCTATCGCGGCGGACCCTTTGCTGTGGGAAGTCCATCCGGCGTGGGACCGTTATAAGGAACCGGTGTTCCGCGCCTATTTTGACGCAAATCTTGCATCTGGCGGTTCGCTGACGGCCATAGACCGCACGTCGGGCGCTGTCATCGGTGCGTCGCGATTCTGGGATGTGGACCCCGCCACGGGCTCGGCAGAAATCGGCGCAACCTATGTCGCCCGTGCCCATTGGGGCAGCGGTGCGAACCGCGAGATGAAGCGCCTGATGATCGGTCACGCGCTGGCGGTGCTTCCCGCCGTCACCTTCCGCATCGGTGCAACCAACACCCGCTCGCGCCGCGCCATCGAGGGGATAGGTGCGCGGCTCACCGGCCGCACCGACGTATCGCTCATGGCCGGGGTTCCGGTCGAACATGTGATCTACGAGATTGACCGCCACGCGTTTGCAGGCGAGCCGCTGTCGCTTGTTCCCTCTCCCTCTGGGGAGAGGGCGACACGCGCCCCCTAGGCGCGGCGGGGAGAGGGATAACAATGCTGCAACCGAAGCACCGCCTTTCCCTCACCAACTTCGACTAAGCCCCGCCAAGCGGCGAGGCCAAGTCTCCGTATCCTCTCCCCAGAGGGAGAGGAGGGCTAACGCAACCGCGTAACATGCCCCATTTTGCGACCCGGACGCGCTTCGCCCTTGCCGTAGAGATGCACATGGGTGCCTTGTTCGGCCATCAGCGCGGGCCACGCGTTTACATCGTCGCCGATCAAATTGGTCATTTCGACGCCTGCCGTCACGAGCGACGTATCACCGAGCGGCAGGCCGCAAATCGCGCGAATATGGTTTTCGAACTGCGATGTGAACGCCCCCTCCGTCGTCCAGTGACCGCTGTTGTGCACACGCGGGGCCATTTCGTTGAATACAGGTCCATCGGCCCCGGCAAAGAATTCGATCGCCAGCACACCGACATAATCGAGTGCCCCGGCAATCCGCTTGGCCAGCGCGCGCGCCTCGGGCAGTTGCGTGACGATATCAGGATGCGGCGGCACAGTCGAGGTTGCCAGGATGCCGTCGACGTGCACATTCTCCGCCGAGTCCCACAGTGTGGTCGCCCCGTCCTGCCCGCGCGCGATCAGGACTGAAAACTCATGGTCGAACGGCACCATCGCCTCAAGGACCGCAGGACCGCCATCGATTGCCGACCAGGCTTTTTGAGCATCGTCGGGTGAGGCCAGCCGCGCCTGCCCCTTGCCGTCATAGCCGAAGCGCGTTGTCTTCAGTATCGACGGCGTGCCGACAACCGAAATTGCTGCGGCCAATGCTGCAGCATTTTCGACGGCGACCCAACGCGCAGGGACGCCGCCATACTGCGCCGCAAATTCCTTTTCCGCGATGCGGTCCTGCGCGATGCGGAGTGCCGATAAAGGCGGGAACACAGGCACCCGCCCGGCAACTTCGTCTAGCGGGGCCGCATCGATATTCTCGAACTCATAGGTTGCCACATCGACTGCATTCGCAAATGCCGCGAGCGCCGCGCGGTCTTTATAGTCGGCCACGGTCAATTTTGCTGCAACCTCGCCCGCGCAGCATTCAGGGTCGGGGTCGAGAATATGGACACGGTAACCGAGCTGCGCCGCCGCCATCGCCAGCATCCGCCCGAGCTGACCGCCCCCGATGATACCGATGGTCGAACCCGGCGGCAGCGTCTTCATTGGGGCGCGTCGCCCACAGCTGCAGTCTGCGCCGTGCGCCATTCGACCAGCCGTTCCGACAAGGCAACATCCGACAGCGCAAGAATCGAGACTGCCAGCAATCCGGCATTGGTCGCGCCCGCCTTACCAATGGCGAGCGTCCCGACAGGCACGCCGCCCGGCATCTGGACGATCGAGAGCAGACTATCCATCCCGCTCAGGGCTTTCGATTCGACCGGCACGCCGAGCACCGGCAGATGCGTCATCGACGCGGCCATGCCGGGCAGATGCGCCGCACCACCCGCGCCCGCGATGATGACTTTCAGGCCACGCGCGGCGGCACCCTTGGCATAGTCGAACAGACGCTCGGGCGTGCGGTGCGCCGACACAATCCGGGTTTCGTGCGCGACGCCGAGCGCATCGAGCACATCGGCAGCAGCGCGCATCGTCTCCCAGTCGGACTGGCTGCCCATGATAATCCCGACCTGCGGGCCTGTCTCTGCCATCGACCATGACTCCAAAACCTGGGCCTCCCGAACTGGCGCGACCTAGCGTTGTGCGTGGTCCCGCGCAAACGGCTCGCTGCAAACCACCGCGCAAATCCTCCATGCCGGACGGGATGCGGTTCGATTTATTGACATAATGCCGCTAGCAAGGGCTTGTGACGCGAACGATGGCCATAGCTTTTCCCGAAAGCGACGATTCAGGCAGCGAACTGGTCGCCTTGCGCGACGACAACGCTGCCCTACGGCGCGAGCTGCGAACGCTACGCGTACAAATCGGCGAGCTCGAACGATTGGCCGACAGCGATACATTGACCCCGTTGCTCAACCGCCGCGCCTTCTTGCGCGAAGTCGAGCGCGGCATTGCCCGTGTCGCGCGCCACAGCACGCCGGTTGCGGTGATGATTGCCGACCTCGACGGACTGAAGGCGATCAACGACGGGGCGGGTCATCAGGCTGGCGATGCGGCGCTGCTCCACGTCGGCTACACGCTCAAGGCACATGTTCGCGCGCTCGATGTGGTGGCGCGGATCGGTGGCGACGAATTCGGTCTCGTCCTCGAAGACCTCGACGCCGATGCCGCCGAGACCAAAGCCCATGCCCTTGCGGCAAGCATTGCTGCTGAACCCGTCGACGGGCAGGCGGTGTCGATCTCGATCGGTTACACGCTGGTCCAACCGGAGGATAACATCGACAGCATCATCGCGCGTGCCGATGCCGCTATGTATGCCTGCAAACGGACTCAGCGTTCGGAAAGGTAATAGCGGTCCCGGGCAGTCAGGTCGTCGGCGAGGTCGTAGACAATGGGCTGGCCGGTCGGGATTTCGAGGCCGGTAATTTCGTCATCCGAAATCCCTGATAGATGCTTGACCAGCGCCCGCAGCGAATTGCCGTGCGCCGAGATAATGACGCGCTTGCCTGCTTTCAGTTCGGGGGCAATCCGCGCGTCCCAATAGGGCAGCACGCGCGCAATCGTGTCCTTCAGACTCTCGGTGGTCGGGATCGCGATCCCCGCGTAACGCCGGTCGCCCGACAGGTCATAGGCGCTGCCCGGCTCCATCGGCGGGGGCGGGATATCGAAGCTGCGCCGCCAGATTTTGACCTGGTCGTCGCCGTGCTTTGCCGCAGTCTCTGCCTTGTCGAGGCCGGTCAGGCCGCCATAGTGACGCTCGTTCAGCTGCCAGTTTTTTTCGACCGGCAGCCACAGCCGCCCCATCGCTTCGAGCGCGAGGTTGAGTGTCTTGATCGCGCGCGACTGGAGCGAGGTGAAGCACAGGTCGAAATCGAGACCTTTGGCGGCCATCAACTCCCCCGCCGCGCGCGCCTCGCCCACGCCCTTTTCGGTCAGGTCTACGTCCCACCAGCCGGTGAAGCGGTTTTCAAGGTTCCACGCCGACTGGCCGTGACGGATGAGGACGAGGGTGGGCATTCAGGTAGCTCCGGTAAAATCTGCGGGTGTGACGACGGTAAGGGTCGGAAAAAGCGGTGCCATGTCGCGGACGTTCCAAGTCACGATTTTCGGTGCCGTCTCGACGATCGCCACATAGCCGATAAGATAGTCGTACAAGCGCGCGCCGCGCCCGTTCATCGATGCGAACTTGTCCATCGCGGTACAGGTTTCTTCGACGCTGAGCGCACGCACTTGTGATTTGGACACAAGCGTTCGGAGTGAAAGCGTGACTTCACGCGGGCCGAATGGCTGCGTTACGACTCCGCGCGTCAGCTTGTTGAAGCATTCCGACAACGAATGCACCGACAGAAGAATTTCATCGTCACTAAGCGATTGGAAGACCCGACGTGACTTCGTGTGATGTTGATGATCTCTGTCGAGATATGCGATGATGACGTTACTATCGACAAGCGTCTTCATTCGCGGAACAGTTCGCGGTCACGATCTTCATTTATTGCGGCGATCGTTTCGTCGATCGACTCGCTGCGCCTCCCGTTCGATTCAAAAACCAGAAATCGGCCATCCCTGACCAATCCCTCGGGCAAAACCTCAACAGCGGGCGGCGGCGGACGATAGCTTTGCAGCGCCTCTTCGACGACTTGCGTCGCGGACTTGCCGGTTTCCTGAACAAGTTCGGCAACGCGCGCGCGCGCTGCGTCGGACCGGATGTTGAGCTGGGCGGCGCGGCGGGTCATCTGCGTGTGGCTAGCACAATACGCCGATATTGGCTAGCCATCACAGGCCGAGGTGGAAAAAGCGGTTGAAGTCGCTCGGTGTATAGCCGCCGAATTGTTCGCCTTCGGTGAAGCCATAGCGGGTGTAGAGCGCCAGTGCGGGCTGGTAGGCGGGGGTCGAGCCGGTTTCGAGGCTCAGTCTTCTGTAACCACGGCGGCGGCTCTCGGTAATCAGATGCTCGATCAGCCGCGCCGCCACGCCCTTGCGGAGATGGTCGGGGGACGTCCGCATCGATTTGATCTCGCCGTGGTCGGGCGCGAGTTCCTTGAGGGCGGCGCATCCGGCAAGCGTGTCGCCGTCCCACATCGACCAGAAGGTCACATCGGGTGCGCGCAGCCGGTCGATGTCGAAGGCGAAGGCGAGGCCGGGCGGCGAATTGGCGTGCGCCTCGGCCAGATGCAGGCGGAGCAGCGCGCCGATTTCCGGGCCGCTCGGGTCGTCCTCGACAATACGCATCACAGGGCGTCGATCATCCCCGCCAACGTTGCCAGACAATCGCGCGCCAGTTGCCGCGAGCGTTCGGGCGACCAGCCGCGCAGCGGGTCGGGCGCATCGGCATTATCCTTGAACGGCATCTCCAGCGTCATTGCGACCGCGCCGAACCGCTCGGCGAGCTGGTTGGTCGACATCGATAGATTGGCTTTGCCGGGGGCGGCGGTCGGATAGCCGTGCTTGGTCTGGAAATCGGGCGTGCGGGCCGCGAGTTCGGTGCCGAAGCGTTTGTAGAGATCGCCCTGCCGCTGCGTCCATGACGGGATCCCGTCGAACCCGGCCATGAAGACATAGGGAATTGCTTCGTCACCGTGCACGTCCATCGCGAAATCGACCCCGGTCGCGTCCATCGCGGCGCGGACGTGATGAACCTCGGGGCTGCGCTTCAGCGTGGGCGCGTTCCATTCGCGGTTGAGATTTACACCTGCCGCATTGGTGCGGAGGTGCCCGCGCTGGCTACCATCCGGGTTCATATTGGGCACGATGTGGAATGTCGCCACCGCGCGCAGTTTAGCCGCGACTGGGTCGTCCGACACAAGCAGGTCGAGCGCCCCTTCCGCCCACCATTCGGCCATGCTCTCGCCGGGATGCTGTCGGGCATAGAGCCAAACCGATTTCGGCCCTGTGCCCAAGGTCAGGCAGTCGATCGGCTGGCCGTCGAGAGTTCTACCGAGGTCGCGGATGCTCACCCCAGGCATGGCGGCGATCCGTGCAACCAGATCGTGATGCCGTTCCATCGAATAGGGCGCGTGATAGGCGAACCAGGCAACATCCTGCGTCAGCGTATGGGTTATCGTCAGGACGCCATCGGCATAATGGGTATCGGCCTGACGCCAGTCCTGCCGGTCTTCGCTGAACCGCGCGCGATAGCCGGGCCAGCCGAGCGGATAGGCCGACCCCGCGCAATTGGTGATCCTGAGCGTGACCGACTGTCCCTTTGCGCCTGCGACGCGAAAGTGGAACCACTGGTAGAACTCGCTGTCCTTGTCCTTGCGGATGGTCAGCGTGGCGGTGTCACCGTCGATGCCGGTAACCTCGATGTTGCCGGAATCGAAACTGCTGGAAATGCTGAGCGTCATTTGACGCTGATAGTGCGCCCTGTCTGGCCGGGGAAGTCCTTGAACAAGGCTGCAGCGAGCCGTTCGATGCGCTCGCCGCCGGGGGCCGTCGATTCGGCCTCGGCGCGGCCTTCCCAGACGGTATTGCCGCTGGTCCTGTCGCGCAATTGCACGAACAATGTGGTGTAGGTTGTGTCGCGGGCCCGGCTGCTGCCGATACCGAAACTGCCGCCGATGCCGAACCCGCCGCCATAGCCACCGGTGCCGCCGCCGATGCCGATCGTGACGGGCGAGCGTCGCGCGGTGTCGCGGCGCACGTCCTTCGTCACTTCGGCGGTATAAGTGTAGCGCGCGCTGCCTTCTGCGGCGAACCCTGCCTGTGCCAGTTCGCGCGAGACCGCAGCGTCATAGGTCGATTGCTCGAGACTGGCGGCAGCAACCGCAGGCGCGGCGGGACCGCGCGCAATTTCGCCGGGCGCGGCAAAGCGGGTGACTTGTACTGACTTGGCAAGGGCGACTGTTGCGGGCGACAGCGCCACAGCAAGCGCGGCGACAGAAAGCAGATTTCTCGTCATCATAAAGCTCCGCCTATTCCTCGCAGGATGAACAACGCATGGACCGCAGAGAAGCAGCATCTGCCTTGACTTGCCCCCCCCTGCCGATTAGGCGCGCCGCTTACAATTTCAATCCGATCGCAGAAAAGCCGCAGTCATGAAGATTCGCAACTCGTTGAAGAGCCTCAAGGACCGTCACCGCGACAACCGCGTGATCCGTCGCCGTGGCCGCACCTATGTCATCAACAAGACGAATCGTCGCTTCAAGGCGCGCCAGGGCTAATCGGCCCAGATGGCCGTTACGGCGGTCGTCTTCGATGTCGGCAAGGTGCTCGTCGAATGGGCACCGCATTATCTCTACGACAAGCTGATCCCCGATGCGGATGCGCGCGCGGCGTTCCTGCGCGATGTCGTCACGCCCGCGTGGCATTTTCAGCATGATGCGGGGCGGCCTTTTGCCGAAACCAGCGCCGAACTCATCGCGCACTTCCCGCAGCACCGCACGCTGATCGCGGCGTGGGGGCGACGGTTCAACGAAACCATCCCGTATGTGATTCCGGGCATGGCCGATCTGGTTGCTGAACTCGCTGCACGCGATGTCCCGTTGTTCGGGATCACCAATTTTTCGGGCGAGTTCTGGAAACCGTTCGTGGCGCGCGAAGCCGCGCTGTTCGCGCCGTTCCGCGATATCGTTGTGTCGGGGGACGAGAAAATGATGAAGCCCGATGCCGCGATCTACCGGCTCGCGTTGCGCCGATTCGAGCTGGCGGCGGGCGATGGCATTTTCATCGACGACAATCTTGCCAATGTGCGCGGGGCGCAAGCGAACGGTTTCGCAGGGCATCACTTCGTCGATGCGCCGACGCTCCGCGCCGACCTGACCGTGCGTGGCCTGCTCTAACGCCCGCCGACCTTCAACTCGTCACCGGTCAGCCGCACGACGTGCAGCACATTGGTCGACCCCGGCACGCCGAACGGCACGCCGGCCATGATGATGATCCGCTCGCCCGCCTCTGCGAGTTGATGGCGCAATGCCATACGCTTGGCCTTGGCGACCATTTCCTCGAAATTGCCGACGTCGCGGGTCTGGACGGCGTGGACACCCCATAGCAGTCCCGACCGTCTTGCGGTCTCCGCACTCGGGGTAAGCACCAGCAGCGGCACCGAGGGGCGCTCGCGCGAGATACGCCGCGCCGTCGATCCCGACAGGGTGAAGCAGACGATGGCCTTTGCCTCGACGGTGATCGCAATCTCGCGCGCTGCGTCGGCCAGCGCGTCGGCGGTGGTCGGGTCGGACTTCGTCTCGGTAAAGTGCAGCCGCGCGAAATAGCCCGGATCGCCCTCGACCGAGCGTGCGATGGCATCCATCATCGCGACCGATTCGACCGGCCACGCGCCCGCCGCGCTTTCTGCCGACAGCATGACTGCATCGGCGCCGTCATAGATCGCAGTTGCCACATCGGACACTTCAGCCCGGGTTGGCGAAGGCGAGGTGATCATCGATTCGAGCATCTGCGTCGCGACGACAACCGGCTTGCCCATCCGACGTGCGGTTTCGACGATGCGTTTTTGCGCGGGCGGCACGGCTTGCGGGGGCAGTTCGACGCCCAGATCGCCACGCGCGACCATCACCGCATCGGACAGCTCGACCAGTTCGTCGAGCCGGTCGAGCGCGGCGGGCTTTTCGATCTTGGCGAGCAGCGACGCGCGCCCGCTGATCAACTTCCGCGCCTCGGCCAGATCCTCGGGCCGCTGCACGAACGACAGCGCGATCCAGTCGACGCCCTGGTCGAGCGCGAAGGCCAAATCGCTGCGGTCCTTGTCGGTCAGCGCCGCCATCGGAACGACGACATCGGGGACGTTCAGCCCCTTGCGGTTGCTCAGCATCCCGCCGACCTCGACGCGGGTCATGACATGGTCGTCGGCCATGTCGGTGACGCGCAGCACCAGCTTGCCGTCGTCGAGCAGCAACCGCGCGCCGACCTTCAGCGCCTCAAAAATCTCCTTGTGCGGCAGACAAACCCGCGTGACGTCGCCCTCGGCAGGGTCGCGGTCGAGACGAAAGCTCTGCCCGGTCATCAGCTCGACCTTGCCCGCTGCGAACGTCCCTACCCGCAGTTTCGGCCCCTGAAGATCGGCCAATATCGTCGTCGGGCGCACCAGCGATTTTTCTAGGGAGCGGATTGCAGCGATCACCGGCGCATGGTCGGCCTGCACGCCGTGGCTCATGTTGATGCGGAAAGCATCCGCCCCGGCACGGATGAGTTTTTCGATCATCTCGGGCGTGTTGCTCGCCGGACCCAGCGTGGCGAGCACGCGGACCTTGCGGGCGCGGGGGGCAAGCGAACGGTGCAAAACTCTCTCCTGTCGGACGATCCGCGCAATCGATAGCGGCGAATTGCGACACGGCAAAGCGAGCCGGTTGAGAATAGGTATTCAGTCGCCTAGAGCCGCGCGCTCATTCTTACGGGGACTCACATGAGCGACATCATCCAGGCCGATCAGCTGCGATTGCTGATCGAGCGCATCGAACGGCTCGAGGAAGAGAAAAAGGGCATCGCTGACGATATCAAGGACGTTTACGGCGAAGCCAAGGCTGTGGGCTACGACCCCAAGATCATGCGGACCATCGTTCGCCTGCGCCGCATGGAAAAGAACGACCGCGACGAAATGGACACACTGATCGAAACCTACCGCGCGGCCTTGGGACTGGCATAGGGATCGAAACAATGGCTCGACCCGATAACAAAGCGATCCTTTCCGCCGTATTTGCCGAAACGGCCAAGGGTAACGGGCGACCGTTTGTCGACGCGCTGGCCGATAACGTGCGTTGGACCATCATAGGCACGACGGCATGGTCGCGCACCTACGTCGGTAAGCGCGATGTCGTGGGCAATTTGCTGATGCCGCTCGCCGCCCAGTTCGACGGACCCAATACGATTGAGGCGACGCGCATTCTGGGCGATGAGAATCATATTGTAGTCGAGGCGCGGGGGCACAACACGACGCTATCGGGATTGCCGTACCGCAATACCTACTGCTGGATCATCGTCATGGCCGACGGCAAGATGGCCGAACTGGTCGAATATGCCGATACCGAACTCATGCGATCGGCGCTGACCGCACCACCGCCTGCTGCCTAGCATAAGGCTAAAACCTCCCCATATCGGTCGCACCGGCGTCGTTCGGCCTGATTTCCACTCCAACGGGAGCACCAACCATGATCGTTTCGACAACCAGCATTATCGAGGGACGTCCGGCACGCGACTATCTGGGCGTGGTCACCGGCGAAGTGATCGTCGGCGCGAACATCTTCAAGGATTTGTTCGCCAGCGTCCGTGACATCGTCGGCGGTCGGTCGGGCGCCTATGAAAGCTCGCTGCGCGACGCGCGCAAGACCGCGCTGGCCGAAATGCAGGACGAGGCGCGCGCGCTGGGGGCCGATGCCGTTATCGGGGTCGACCTCGACTATGAAGTGATCGGCCAGGGCGGGTCGATGCTGATGGTCAGCGCATCGGGGACAGCGGTAAAGTTGAGCTAAGCGCCAACCCTGCTTATGGACCGGCGCAACACACGCGTTGCGGGGATTCCATGGCAGGCCATTCCAAGTTCAAGAACATCATGCACCGCAAAGGTGCCCAGGATAAAAAGCGCGCGGCGTCGTTTTCGAAGCTGAGCCGTGAAATCACGGTGGCGGCCAAGTCCGGTCTGCCCGATCCGGCAATGAACGCGCGGTTGCGCTCGGCGGTGCTGACCGCGCGCGCGGGCGGGATGCCCAAGGACAATATCGAGCGCGCGATCAACAATGCGTCGAAGGGCGACGGGGCGAATTACGAGGAAATTCGTTACGAGGGCTTCGGCCCCGGCGGCGTGTCGCTCATCATCGAAGCGCTGACCGACAACCGCAACCGCACCGCGACCAACGTCAAGACAGCGGTGTCGAAGAACGGCGGCAACCTCGGCGCGCCGGGCGCGGTCAGCCACGCCTTCGACCGTTTGGGCCTGATCGTGTATCCGGCCAAGGCTGGCGATGCGGACGCGGTGTTCGAAGCGGCGCTGGAGGCAGGGGCCGAGGACGTCACCAGCGACGAGGACGGTCACCAGATCTGGACCAGCGTCGAGACGCTGCACGAAGTCGGCAAGGCGCTCGAAGCCGCCATCGGCGAGGGCGAGGGCGCGAAACTGGCGTGGCGGCCGCAGGTTATGGTGACGGTCGGCGAAGGCGATGCCGCGACCCTGATGAAACTCCTCGATGTACTCGACGAGGATGACGATGTGCAGACCGTTTGGGGCAATTACGATGTGCCGGACGACATCATGGACAAGCTCGCCTAGGTGATCATCCTCGGCCTCGATCCCGGGCTCGGTACAACCGGCTGGGGCGTGATCGCGGCGCAGGGGAACCGGTTGAGCCACCTTGCTAACGGGCAGATCAAGACCGACCCCAAAATGCCGCTGCCCGACCGGCTGGTCGCGATCGAAGCGGCGCTGACCGACCTGCTGATCGAACACGCCCCGGACGGCGCGGGGGTCGAGGAAGTGTTCGTCAACACCAACGCGCAATCGACCTTGAAGCTGGCCCATGCACGCGGTGTGATCCTGTTGTGCGCGGCGCGGCGGGGGATCGTTGTCGGCGAATATGCCGCTCGGCTGGTGAAAAAGGCTGTTGTCGGCACCGGGGCTGCGGAAAAGGCGCAGGTCCATGCGATGGTCGCGCGCTTGTTGCCGGGGGTGAAGATCGCAGGCGCGGACGCGGCGGACGCGCTGGCGGTCGCCATCACGCACGCGCATCATCTGGCGTCGACGCGGCGGATTGCGTAGCAAGCAGGAATGATCGCCCGCCTCACCGGAGTTCTTGCCGAAACCGCCGCCGACCATGTGGTGATCGACGTCGGTGGCGTCGGTTATCTGGTGCAGGCATCGGCGCGGACGTTGAACGTGCTCGGCGCGGTCGGGGGAACGGTGATGGTGTTCACCGAAATGCAGGTCCGCGAGGACGCGATGACCCTGTTCGCCTTCGGGTCGTCGAGCGAGCGCGACTGGTTTCGCCTGCTCACCGGCGTGCAGGGCGTCGGCGGTCGGGTGGCGCTCAGCATATTGTCGGTGCTCGACGAAAGCGAATTGAGCCGGGCGGTCGCCGCCCAAGACAAGGCAATGGTCGCCCGCGCCAACGGCGTCGGCCCCAAACTCGCCGACCGAATCGTGCGCGAGCTGAAGGACAAGGTCGGCGGGGTTTCAGTCGGTGGACCCGGTGCCGTGCCCGTTGCGGGCGCAGCTGCAGACGCCGTCTCCGCCCTCCTCAACCTCGGCTTCCGCCCCGCCGAGGCGAGCGCCGCCGTCGCCAAGGCCGACGAGGAACTGGGCGGCAATGCAGGGCTGGACGCGCTCGTGCGGGTGGCGTTGAAGAAGGTGGCGCGGTAACATGGCGACAGTGGCGCGCGCGATGGAGGCGGATATGGTCGATATGGGTGTGCTCGTCGGTTCGATCCGGCGTTTCGGGCTGGAGGGGCCGCCCTATGAGGTCGTCGGTCCAGCAGCGACGGGTGTAGACGGCAGGGCGCGGATGCATGTGCGCCTGCTCGAAAGCGGCGAAGAACTCGATTACCCCGTCGAAGACCTTGTTACCGATCCCTGCGAAGACTGATGTTCGCTATCGGTTTCGATCTGGTGGTGCGACAGACCGAGGCGATGCATCCAAAGGGTGTGCCTCAAGCTTACGCCGACATCGGCGCGGTGCTGAACCGTTATGGCTTCACGCGGGTGCAAGGCAGCGTCTACGTCTCGCAGGGTGACAGCCTCGTCAATGTGACGCTGGCGATGAACGCGCTCAAGGCGCTGCCGTGGTTCCCGACCTGCGTCCGCGACATCCGCGCATTCAAGGTCGAGCATTGGAGCGACTTTACGGATTTCATGAAGTCGTGACGCGAATCCTACATTTGAGTATGTTCGCAGCTGCTATCGGCACGTTTGCATCGTCGTCTGCGCGTGCCTGCGGTGCCGCGCCGTTCATAAATGTATTTCATGCCAAAAGGCCGATTAATACACCTGTCGGTTTTCAAGCCTTTCTCGTGGTTGTGCCAAAGATCGAAGAACGACGGCGCCCAAGAAATCAAGTGTTGGTAACGATTGCCGACGGACAGCCTGCCGCTTTCGGATTGACGAAGGTGGTTGTCAGGCGAGCGATTACGAGCAGTTGCGGGAGTTGGGGTGTGACAGGGGGCTGGGCCTATGTCGTTGGTATTATTTCGTCGGAGCGCGATGGTCGGCTGTTCATTACGCCCTTAGAATATCCCGACACTGAAAACTTCACTTTTACCCCGTGACCAACCCCCTCACCACCCCATCCCGTCAGCCCGAGGATATCGACGCCGCGCTGCGTCCGAAAACGCTTGACGAGTTCGTCGGGCAGAAGGCGGCACGGGACAATCTCCGCGTGTTCATTCAGGCGGCGAAATCCCGCGGCGATGCGCTCGACCATGTGCTGTTCTTCGGGCCGCCGGGGCTGGGCAAGACGACCTTGGCGCAAATTATCGCCCGCGAATTGGGTGTCGGGTTCCGCGCCACGTCCGGCCCCGTCATCGCCAAATCGGGCGATCTCGCCGCGCTGCTGACCAATTTAGAGGACGGCGACGTCCTGTTCATCGACGAGATTCATCGGCTCGCACCAGCGGTCGAGGAAATCCTCTACCCCGCGATGGAGGACCGCGCGCTCGACCTGATGATCGGTGAGGGGCCGTCGGCGCGCAGCGTGCGGATCGATCTGCCCAAGTTCACTTTGGTCGGCGCGACGACGCGACAAGGGTTGCTGACGACGCCGCTGCGCGACCGCTTCGGCATTCCGGTGCGGTTGAATTTCTATTCGGTCGAGGAACTGGAGCGCGTGGTAACGCGCGCCGCGACTCTGCTCGATCTTCACATCGCGCCCGATGGCGCGGCAGAGGTCGCCAAACGCTCGCGCGGCACCCCGCGCATCGCTGGTCGCTTGCTCCGCCGCGTCCGCGATTTCGCCAATGTCGCGGGCGACGTCAGCGTGACCCGCGCCGTGGCCGATGCGGCGCTGACCCGGCTGGAGGTCGACGCCATGGGCCTCGACGCGATGGACCGGCGCTATCTAATGATGATCGCCGACATCTACAAAGGCGGCCCCGTCGGCGTCGAGACGCTGGCAGCGGGCCTCAGCGAACCGCGCGACACCATCGAGGAAGTGATCGAGCCGTACTTGATCCAGCTCGGCCTCGTCGCCCGCACTGCCCGCGGGCGGTGTCTCAATGCGCTGGCGTGGAAGCATCTGGGGTTGAACCCGCCCCGCGACACGCAGGACGGCCTATTCGACGAGGGAAAATAGCGTCTCAACTGGTTGCCCCAGCGCGCGGGCGAGCTTGAGCGCGAGCGTCGTCGACGGAACGAACACGCCGTTCTCGACCGTGTTAATGGTCTTGCGGCTGACCCCCACCGCATCGGCCAATTCCGCCTGTGTCCAGCCGCGCACGGTGCGGGCATCGCGCAGGGTGTTCGTCAGGTCGCAATTCATCGTGCGGTTCTAAGTGCTGCACGCTCCCATCCGGCGAACGACACGAGCGCCGAAGCAATGCCGACCGTCATAAGCAGATGCACCGCTTGTCCGCCGGTCACCGGCTTTATCAGGCCAAGACCATAGACGATCACACCGGTCGCCATCATGTTGTAAAATGCGATTGTGGTCGCCCGCGCGCGGTGCAGGCGCGTGCTCTCGTCGTTCATCAGCGCGCGCACTTCGCGCGACCGCGTCCAGCCGCCACCGGTTGCAAAGAAAAGCAGCAACACGATGGCCATCACGGCCCATGCCGTGATCTTCAGGGTGCCCGGTGCATTTTGGTGCGCGGTGCCGTCGATGAAGCTGCCCTGTATCGCAATGAACGTCATCGAGAGAGCGAACAGCGCATTGGCGCGGCGCTTCATCAGTCGCTCGGCGGTTTCGTCATTAGTCATTGCAGCGCCTTTCGTGTAACCCATAGGTGACATGTAACCTGTGGGTTACACAGTCGCAAGCAGTTTTTTGTGCAGTCGTTGGGGATTCCCTCGCCGACTCGCACCCGCTACAGCCCGTTTATGGTTAACCCCGCGCCCGCCACCGGAGTCTTTGACGGTGCCGTCCACCATTTCCCGGTGCGGGTGTATTTCGAGGACACCGACCTGTCGGGCGTCGTCTATCACGCCAACTATTTGCGCTTCATGGAGCGCGCGCGGTCGGACATGCTGGGCTGCGTCGGGATCGACCAGCGCGCGGCGTTCGACAGCGGCGAGGGCGTCTATGCCGTCGCCGACCTCAGCATCAAATACCGCCGCCCCGCCCGCCTCGACGATGCCCTGACCGTTGTCAGCCATGTGCAGGCCGTGGGCGCGGCGACCGCGACCATTCATCAAGCCGTCATGCGCGGCGGTGAATTACTGACCGAAGCGACCGTAACTGCCGCGTTCCTGACGCGCGAGGGGCGACCGCGGCGGCAACCGAAACCTTGGGTCGAGGCCTTCGCCCGTTTAGCGAGTGCGTAAATGAACGAGATGTTTTCCCTGTCGACCGACCCGATGACGATGTCACCGGTCGCGCTGTTCCTGCAGGCCGATCTGGTCGTGAAATCGGTGATGATCCTGCTGTTGATCGCCAGTGTCTGGACATGGGCGATCATTATCGGATCCATGTTGCGGATCGGGCGCGCGGCCAAGGGCTCCGATGGATTCGAACGCGCCTTCTGGAAAGCCGAAGATGTCGAGGCGTTCGCCCGCGACCACCGCGAGAACGACACGCCGAGCGCCAAGGTGTTTGCGGCGGGCCTCGCCGAATGGCGGCAATCGACCAAGGGGCGGGGACCAAGGATCGACCGTGAGGGGACGCGGGCGCGGCTGTCAACGGCGCTCGGCGCGGCAGTCGCGGCGGAAACCGACAAGCTCGCCGACCGGCTAAACTGGCTGGCGACGATCGGGGCGGTCGCGCCGTTCGTCGGGCTGTTCGGCACGGTCTGGGGTATCATGCGGAGCTTCACCGGCATTGCAGCGGCGCAGAACACCTCGCTCGCGGTGGTGGCACCCGGCATTGCCGAGGCATTGTTCGCGACGGCGCTCGGCCTGTTCGCGGCCATTCCGGCGGTTGTGGCGTACAATCGCTTTTCGCATCGGCTAAACCGTATCGAGGCGCGGCTGGGGCGATTTGCCGACGGCTTCCATGCGACGCTGAGCCGTGAGTTAGACGGGCTGTGATCCAGTCCCCCTCTCACCGCTCGCGCACCCGCCGCGCGCCGATGGCGGAGATCAACGTCACGCCGATGGTCGATGTCATGCTGGTGCTGCTGATCATCTTCATGGTGACCGCGCCGCTACTGGTGGCCGGGGTGCCGGTGAACCTGCCTGATGCGCGGTCAAAGGCGCTCGATCAGGATGCCAAGCCGGTGCAATTGTCGCTCGACGCGACGGGCAAGATCTTTCTCAACGACATCGAAGTTGCGCCCGAGGCGCTGCCCGACGAACTGACGCGCATCGCCGCGCGCGGTACGGGGGCGGAGGGGCCGCAGGTGTTCCTGCGTGCCGACCGCGCGCTCGATTACGGGCGCGTCATGCGCGTGATGGGCGAGCTGAGCCGCGCGGGGCTGACCCGCGTCGCGCTGGTGACGGTAGACGATGCAGCGCGCTGAGGCGACCGGTCTCGGCGTCGCTGCTGTCGGGCATGTCCTGCTATTCGGGATATTGTCGCTCGGGCTGACGCTCGCGCCCAAGCCGGTGCCGCCGCTGACCCAGCCGGTCGATATCCAGATCGTCGACGAAGTTGGGTTGCGGAACACTGTGCCAAACCCGTCGCCGGTGGAGCCTGCACCTAGCGTTGCACCCGAGGTGGGGCCGCCGGTCGAAATGCTTCCGCCGGAGCCTGCGCCGATACCAGTCGCTAAGGTTGCTCCTGCCCCCGCACCGCCAAAGCCTACACCAAAAGTGGCTACGCCCGCGCCGACAACCAAACCCGCACCGAAGGTCGCGACACCTGCAGCTAAACCCACCCCCAAGACAGCACCGGCCGCGCCTTCACGCCCGAAACTCGCGTTGAATCTGCCGGGTCCGAGCAGCGCCGCCCCACGCGGATCACGGCTGGGCAATGATTTCCTGAAAGGCGTCAGCGACCGTCCGACCGCCTCGACCGCCCAGACTCCGCGCGCCGCCGCTGGCCCCGCAGTCGAGGCGTCGCTGGCGCGCGAATTACTTCGTCAACTTAAGCCGTTTTGGCAAAAAACCGCACCCACCGGCGCAGATGTCGAAAAGCTGCGAACGACGGTCGCGGTTCGTTTGGCGCGGGACGGCTCGGTTATGTCCGTCAAGGTAATCGTCACGACAGGTGAAAACGACAGCAATCGCAACCAGGTGCAGCTACATCAGGAAGCGGCGATCAAATCCGTGAGGCTTGCCGCTCCGTTCGTCTTTCCTGCCGAACAGTATGACGCATGGCAGTTCCTCGAACCAGTTCTGTACACGACGGTAAGGTAATGGGCATGATAAACGTATTCCTCCCCGGAACGGGGAGGGGGACCGCGAAGCGGTGGAGGGGGCTCTCCACACTTGGTTCGCTGCGCGTGGGGAACCCCCTCCGTCAGGCTTTGCCTGCCACCTCCCCGTTCCGGGGAGGAATGCTGGCGCTGCTGCTCTTGGGAGCGCCCGCCGTAGCTCAGATCAAGGTCGATGTGACCGCCGAGGGCACCGAAGACCTCGTCATCGCGGTCCCCGTCATGCCGACGCCACAGGTAACCAGCACCGCAGCAGGCAGCACCGATGCGCTCGGGCGGCAGGTTGCCGAAGTCGTCGCCGCCGATTTGCGCGGGTCGGGCTTGTTCAAGCCCGTCGGCCCCTCGGGCGTTCCCGGCATTGGGTTCGCCGAAGTCACTGCCCCTGATTTCGGTCGTTGGACCAACGGCGGTGCGGCGGCACTGGTGCAGGGCTTCGTCCGCGCCAATCCGGGCGGGGAGATCGCCGTGGGCTGCTATCTCTATGACGTGGCGTTGAAGAGCGAGCTGACCCGCGCCGGCTATGTTGTGCAGCCATCCGACTGGCGGCGCGCCGCGCATAAATGCGCCGATGCCATCTACAGCCGCCTGTCGGGCGAAACGCCCTTCTTCGATAGCCGCGTCGCCTATATCGCCGAAACCGGACCGAAGGACCGCCGCGTCAAGCGCCTCGCCATCATGGATTCGGATGGGGCCAATCACCGCTTTCTGACCAACGGCCAGAACATCGTGCTGACGCCGCGCTTCTCGCCCGATTACAAGTCGATCGTGTATCTGAGTTACGCCAACCGGCGGCCGCGCATCTATGTTTATGAAATCGGCAGCGGTCGGCAGCGGCTGGTGACCGAGGGCGGGGCAGCGGCCTTTGCCCCGCGCTGGTCGCCCGACGGCCGCACCATCCTGTTTTCGATGAGCCAAGCGGGCAATACTGATATCTATGCCGTATCGGCAGCGGGCGGCGGCACGCCGCGCCGGTTGACCAGTTCGCCGGGTATCAACGTCGGCGGCAGTTTCTCGCCCAGCGGCGACAAGATCATCTTCGAAAGCGATCGCAGCGGATCGCAGCAGCTTTATGTCATGAACGCCGACGGATCGGGGCAGCAACGGATCAGCTTCGGCGGCGGGCGTTACGCCACCCCAGAATGGTCGCCGCGCGGCGACTTGATCGCCTTCACCCGAATGCAGGGCAATTTCCGCATCGGGGTAATGACACCAAGCGGGCAGGGCGAACGGGTGCTGACCAACAGCTGGCAGGACGAAGCACCGACCTGGTCGCCGAACGGCCGCGTCATCCAGTTTTTCCGCTCGACACAGGGACGCGGCGGCAAGTCGTCGCTGTGGCAGGTCGATCTGACCGGCGTCAACGAACGCCGCCTGCCGACGCCGGCGGAGGGATCGGATCCGACCTGGGGACCGTTGTTGCCGTAACGTGTAATCTGCCGTCACCCTGAACTTGTTTCAGGGTCTACCCCCGACCCGAGCAGATGTTTGCGTTGACAGGTGGATGCTGAAACAAGTTCAGCATGACGGCATCAATGAGGAGACTGACATGAACCGAACAGCACTCGCCCTTGCGGTCACGGCGCTCGCACTCTCCGCATGCGCGAAAAAGCCGCCCGCACAACTGCCGCCAGCGCCCATCGATTCGACCGGTCCGGTGCAGCCGACCGGCCCGACCAGCACCGCCGTTATCCCCGGCAGCCAGGAAGATTTCGTCGCCAGTGTCGCCGCTGACCGCATCTTTTTCGCGCTCGACCAGTCGGACGTCGATGCCGAGGACCGTGCGACACTGCAGTCGCAGGCAGGCTGGCTCGCGCGCTACCCGCAAAAGCGCGTGACGATCGAGGGGCACGCCGACGAGCGCGGGACGCGCGAATATAATCTCGCGCTCGGCGAACGCCGCGCCAATGCAACCAAGAATGCGCTGTCGGCCCTTGGCGTCGATGCCGCGCGGATCACGACGATCAGCTATGGCAAGGAACGCCCCGACGCGACGGGTAGCGACGAGGACAGCTACGCCCGCAACCGCCGCGCGGTGACGGTTACGATCCAGTAGCGGCCAGCTTCTGTAGGTTACCCATCGCCGCCATGGCGGTGCTGCGGAAGCGGGTGAGGAGCTCGACCTTTCCGGCATCATCCGGTTTCACCGCCGCGATGACCTTGCCGAAACCGTCGAGGCGGCTGTCGCGGATCCAGCGGCTCAACACCTTGTCCTGGCTCCACGCGAACTGGTTCATCATGTTGACGATGTTGCACATCGGATAATGGCCCAGCGTCTCGGGGAAGGGAACGGTGCGGCACAGTGCGTTCTTCGCTGCATCGTCGGGGTAATGCGCTTCGACATAGGCGACGAGTGCAGCGCTGAACGCCGGTTGCGGCACGCGCACGAGTTGCGGGGTGATGCGGTTGCCGTCGAAGATCGGCAGCGCCGGTCGTACTTCGACGGCGGATGCAGTGCAGTCGATATACAGCGTGTCGGGCGCGACCGGGACCGTTCCTTCGTCGAGCGCCATTGCATCGGTGCCGATGGACTTGACGCGCCCAAGCCGCACGACGTTGGTGATGCGCTGCAATTCGGCGATCTCGCCCGTCGAAATGGTCGCATAGTGAAACATCGTCGGCTGCTGGCCGGGATAGATGCGGAGCATGACGCCCGCCGCTTCCAGCCGCTCGAAAATCTCGCCAACCGACCCGCTCTCGGCAAACGCCTCCATCTGCGCGACTTGCCCGCCGATGGTTGCATCGAAATATTCGATGCCGGGTTGCGTTCGCAACCGGTTGAGTAGCCATGAATCGCGCGGCATCACCCATTGGATCGCGTCCGGCGCGGCACCGCTACCCAACAGCCAGACCCCGACGTCCATTGCGGTCTTGCCCGCGCCAAGGATGACGAACCGCTTCGGCTTGCTCCCCTTGGCTTGCCACAAATGCGGCAGCGCGTTCGGCGTGACAAGCCGGACGCCTTCGGCCACAGCGAATTTCGGCGTATGCGTCGAGGGAACAGTGGTGCCGTAATAGGTGGCATCGACGATTTTGCGTGCGGCTACGCTGGTTTCCACGCCCGACAGCAGCGACACGATGCGGCCGTCACCGAGATGGTCGGACATCGGCAGGTAGCGGACCCGCCCGCTGGGCAGCAGATGCTGGCGCATCACCGTGTCGAAATAGCCGCTGACTTCGGGGCCGGACGCAAGTTCGTTCAGCCCCGCATTGACGCCGATGCGGTCGATGTGGCCGCTGCCCAGCTGCAGCGAATTGACCCCGTAGAACGCCGAGGGCTGGTGCAGCGCCACGAACGAATAGGCGTCGTTCCAGTGTCCGCCGGGTTTGCCGTGGCGATCAACGATTGTGATGTGCGCGTCGGTTTCGCTGAGTAAGGTGTCTGCAAAAGCTAGGCCTACGGCTCCTGCGCCCACGATCAGATAGTCGGTCTCGATCCTTGCCATGCGTCACACTCCTGTTCCTCCATCGAGCAAAGCACAACGCAAAGCATGGGTCCAATAGAGCGGTCGATTTTCATTGCACGTCCGTTTTTATCGATATAAATATGATATCGTATTTAACGGGAGGGTTATGATGTCCGAGTCGCCGCAATCAACCGCACTGAACGCCAGCCGAGAGGTGCGCGCCGCCACTAACAACGGTTATTTGATGCTTTTTGTGTCACTGGCACTGCTGACATTGGCGATTTGGGCGGTCGTTTCCCAGGCATCGACCGCGCGGATCGATCGCGAAGCCTGGCCTTTTATCCTGGCGGGGTTGAGCGGTTTTGCAGGCTTGTTGATCCTGTGTGGCTTCTATCTCATCAATCCGAATGAAGCCGCCGCGATCCAGCTGTTCGGCACCTATAAGGGGACCGACCGTGCCACCGGTCTGCGCTGGGTGCTGCCGTGGTATTCGAAGAAAAAAATCTCGGCGCGCGCCAACAACCTGATTTCGGAGCGGATCAAGGTCAACGACCTGCGCGGCAACCCGATCGAGATGGCGGCGCAAGTCGTCTGGCGCGTCACCGACACCGCGCAGGCGCTGTTCGACGTCGACGATTACAAGGCGTTCGTCATGGTCCAGATCGAAGCCGCGATCCGCACCATCGGCGCGCGCTATCCCTATGACGATTTCACGCACCAGGAAGTCACGTTGCGCGGCAGCCATGAACAGGTCGGTGGCGAACTCCGTGCCGAGCTGATCGAGCGGCTCGTCGTCGCAGGGATTACCGTGGATGAATGCGGCTTTACGCATCTCGCCTATGCCCAAGAAATTGCTGGGGCGATGCTGCGGCGGCAACAGGCCGAGGCGGTGGTCGCCGCACGCAAGACATTGGTCGAGGGTGCCGTCGGCATGGTCGAGATGGCGCTGACGATGCTGTCCGAAAAGAAAGTCGTCGAACTCGACGATGAACGCCGCGCCGCGATGGTCAGCAACCTGATGGTCGTCCTGTGCGGCGAGCGCGATACCCAGCCCATCGTCAACACCGGCTCGCTCTACCAATAATCATGGCCGACCCGCGAAAACCCTTCGCCCTGCGTCTCGACCCGCTGCTCCACAGCGCGGTCGAACGTGCGGCGGCGGGCGATTTGCGGAGCGTGAATGCCCAGATCGAATGCCTGTTGCGCGAGGCTTTGGCCAAACGCGGCGTCAAGGTCGGACAGAGCGAGACGCCGAAGCGGGGGCGGCCACCAACAAGAGGAGGCTAAAGATGTTGCACAGCATGTTGAACGGCAAACCCTGGTTCGCCGGGAAAAGCTTCGGATATGGCGCCGGTCTTCCGATCGCGTGGCAGGGCTGGCTGCTGCTGACGGCGCATTGTGCATTGCTCATCGGTGTTGCGATAATCACGGAGGGTCGGTTGGACGGCAAAGACTGGCTAATACTAATCGTTGTGGGCGTCGCGCCCCTGCCAATTTACGCAGCAAGAACTGAGGGCGGTTGGCGCTGGCGTTGGGGAAGCGACGATTAACGCAGCGCCTCGTCGAGCAACCGCGCCAGCCGCACCCCGCCGCGCACGATCTGTTGCCGCGTCGCCGGAATCAGCGCCTCGATCTTGGCATTGTCGAGCGTCGCGCGCGCGGGTTTCGGGCCGCAGGGGTCGCCGAGCGCGGTTGCATAGGCCGCATCGCGTGCGACCGCCCAGCTTTCGCGGCTCCAGTCCTCGATGCTGCCATCGGCCATGCCGGACTTGACCTCGGTCAGCAGACCATCGGCCCCGCCCGGCGGTGTCGTGATCGCGCGTTCCGCCAGATAGCCGTCCCACACCGCATGGATGTTAAGCCGCGATCCGGCGAAATCGCCGTACGACATTTTCAGGTCGTTACCGCCCCGGTCGCTACGGTCGCCCGCGTGGAGCGGCATGTGGAGATCGCCGACGAAATGGGCGAGGAACGCCAGCGCCATCACCCGCTCGCGCATCGGCAGGCTCCTGTCGGCGAGCAGTTTCGCATTGCGCGTGATCTGCGCCGATACGCAATTACCGTCGGCGCAGGCGGGTTTCAGGTCGAACGGCTTGCAGACATCGGCGTTCTGGTAATGCCATGAATTCTGGTAGCTGAAACGTTCGCGCAACCCCTTGATGCAATCGGCCCAATAAGCGAGCCTCTCGGCCGTATCGATCTTGCAGGTCGGCGTTTGGAGCAGTGCGCCCCGCCGCATCATCGCGCGGACCTTGGCGCGGGTGGCGGGCTTCACCTCGGCGAGCGCAATCTTAGCGACCGTTTCGTGCCCGTACTCCCACCAGGCGAGTGCAGGCGCAGGCAGCAGGACGACAAGCAATCCCATTAACAGGCGATACATACGGGCGGCCCTATTGATTGCGACGTTACCGGGGTCATATCCCTGTGACGCGGGCTCCGGCAACGGGGCGAGGAGATAAAGACGTGAAGACGGTGAAGTTTCTGGTGTTGGGTGCGATGCTCGCCACGACTGCGGTCGCGGCGCAGGCTGCCGATCGCCGCCTGACGGTCGTTAACGCGACGTCGCACACGATGACGCGTCTTTACGCCGCGCCCGCGACCGGTGCGCCCATCGACGAGGACATGCTTGGCGACACGATCCTGAAACCCGGTCAGTCGGCGCAGCTGGTAGTTGGCGGTGGCGATGCCTGCGACTTCAACCTCAAGGCGAGCTTCGACGACGACAAGACACGCATCCGCAAGGTCAACGTGTGCGAAGTACGGACCTACCGGTTCACGGGGGAGTAGTGCCAGCCTCCCTCTCCCTCTGGGGAGAGGGCGACACGCGCCCCAGCGCGGCGGGGTGAGGGATAACACTGCCCCAATCGAAGATATTCAGTCCCTCTCCAACTCCGACTAAGTCTCGCCAAGCGGCGAGACCAAGTCTGCGTATCCTCTCCCCAGAGGGAGAGGAAGATCAGTTCTCGTAGATCGCCACTTCCGCCGCACTTCCCGACGACACCCGCCCCCGGAACATCCCCGGCGTCGTGAAGTGCCAGCCTGCTTTGCCCGATGGCGAAACGACAATGACCCCGCCGCTGCCACCCATCGCGGCGACGTCCGCCATCACCGAGCGTGCCGCCGCAACAATATCCTCGCCGCCGAGCCGCACCCGCGCGCAGATTTCATGGGCGACGCCGACGCGGATAAAATACTCGCCCGATCCCGTTGCCGACACCGCGCCCGCGCGATCATCAGCATAGGTGCCTGCCCCGATCACCGGTGAATCGCCGATCCGGCCCCAGCGTTTGCCGGTAACACCGCCGGTCGAGGTCGCGGCAGCAACATGGCCGTGCACGTCGCACGCAACCGCGCCGACGGTCCCGTATTTCATGTCGACGTCATAGGCGTCGACGCTGTTGGCTTTGAGCTCGATCAAATTGGCGCGGCGCTCCGGTGTCACGAACCATTCGGGATCGACCTGTTCAACCCCATTTTCGAGCGAGAACGCATCCGCACCGATTCCGGCCAGAAACACATGGCGGCTGTTGTCCATTACCGCGCGCGCGAGCCCAACCGGGCTGCGCGTTGCCGTTACCCGCGCCACTGCCCCCGCGTTCCGGTCACGCCCGTCCATGATCGCCGCGTCGAGTTCGGCAACGCCGTCGTAACTTAGCGCCGTCCCGCGCCCCGCGTTGAAATGCGGGTCGTCTTCCAGCACGCGCACCGTCGCCTCGACCGCGTCGAGCGACGTGCCGCCAGTCTTCAGGATTGCCGATCCCGTGTCGAGCGCGCGGCCCAGCGCATCGCGGATAGCGTCCTCTTGTCCGGGCTTCATCTTGTCGGGCGTGATCAGCCCCGCGCCGCCGTGAATGACGAGGGTCCAGTGAGCGTCGGTCATTGCGGGGCGGTATCAGGCGGGCGGGAAGAGGCAAGGGTGAGTTGTCCGGCGCGTCGTGCTTTTCGTGCGCTCCGACGAAGTCGTGACGTCACCAAGTTTCACAATCACGCGCTATCGATTCACAGCGCATTCAGCGCGAAATTGTGACATCATCGCCATTGCAAACGATTGGGGAGAGAGACGATGAGCTTCGCACGGACATCCTTCGGCCTGACAACGGTCGCCGCCCTCGCGCTGGTATCGGTGCCCGCGCACGCCATCGACCCGACGATCACCCAGGCCGCCGAACAGGTGCTGGCCAACCGCAGCACCGCCAATGTCGACGACGGCCAGCGCAGCACTGGCGGCGGCTTGCTTGGCAACATCTTCGGCTGCGCCGAAGGTGGCAACAAACAGATCATCGGTGCCGTGGCCGGCGGTGCGATCGGCGGCCTGATCGGCTCGAAGATCAAGGGCACGGTCGGCACCATCCTCGGCGGTGCGCTTGGTGCCGCAGCTGGCTCGGCGCTCGGCTGCAAACTGCAAAAGAACGACCGGATGCGCGCCGAACGCGCGACACAGGCAGCCGTTGCCTCGAACCAGTCGCAGACGTGGCGCAACGACGAGACCGGCGCGAGCGGCAAGGTCGAGGTCGCCTCGGCCAACAGCGTTGCGCTCGGCGACATCAAATTCGCCAATGGCGTCGAACCGGCGGCGGGCTTTGTGAAGGTGGGCGACAGCTATACCGCGACGTCGGCTGCGAATATCCGCAGCGCACCGGGCGCAACCGGCACCGTGCTGGGCAAACTCGCCGTCGGACAGCGCGTCTATGTGCCTGCCTCGGTCAAGGGCCAGCCGTGGATGCTCGTTGCCGAAGGCGGCGTCGGGCAGGGCTATGTCAGCGCGCCCTTGTTGCGCCGTGCGACGGCAGTGGCATCGGCCTCGAATTGCAAGATCGTCAAGCAGTCGGTGGCAGTCCCCGGCGAAAGCGAAGCCACCGAAAGCTACCACGCCTGCAAGGGCGCGGATGGGCAGTGGACAATGACGCGGGTCTGATTGCCGTACGTTAGCGCGTCGCGCGTTAATTACGCTCACTAAAGTCAAATCCGCCCCTTGCGGGGCGGCGGAGCGAAGCGGAGGGGGTGCAAAGACAGCCAGCGGTAGCTGGCTGCGCGCTACCGCGCACGTTTTTCGCACCCCCACTTCGCGCCACCCCTGTAGGGGTGGATTGGAAAGAGATAGACCGCTTCAGATTTAACGCTCGAAGCTCTAGTTTTCGAGCCGGTACGTCGCGGTCACGGTTACGCTGGTCGATACCTCGCCCGGCGCAATCGGGGCCGACGTCTGGACAACCGGGGGCGGGGCCGAGACGTCGAACGCGCGCAAATTCTGTGCGAACGCGCGATTGCTGTTCTCGCTGAGTGCCAGCAACCGTGCGCGTTTGAAACCGGCCTGTCGCGCCAAGGCATCGGCATTGGCCTGTGCGCTGACCAGGGCACGTCCCCGCGCCTGATTGATCAGCGGTTCGGGCTTTTCGACGGTGAAGCTCGGCCCCTCGATCTGGTTGCCGCCTGCTGTCACCAACGCGTCGAGAAAGCGGCCCAGCCCCGGGATGTCGCGCGACCGGATCGACACGGTGTTCGACGCCCGATACCCGCGAAATTGCTGTGCATTGTTCACATAGGCATAATCGGCGTTGATCGAGATGCCGCGCGTCTGGATATCGCGCTCGGCTACCCCCGCCGCGCGGACGGCGGCGACCATGCGCGTCATCTTGGCCGAATTGGCCTGAAGCGCAGCCACTGCTGTCGGGGCCAATGTCGAAACGCCCGCACTCACAACAGCAAGATCGGGCGCGGTGTCGATGCTTTCGGTGGCGGACACCGTTATGACGGGCATTTCAGCCGAGGGTGTGACCTGCACCACCGTTTGCGCCGAAATGGCAATCGGGATCATGGACAGGGCGGTTGCGGCGAGCAGACAGCGGACGCGATTCATGCGGCAGGTTCCTTTGTAACAGACCGCCCTTAAAGCGCCGACGCGGTGAACGGTTCCGGAACGAACGCTGACGCTAAGCCGCGAGCAACTCGGGCGTCTGTTCGCTCGGTACTGTTTTCGGCGCGCTCGGCACGCGGTCGAGGCCGTATTCGGCGCGTACATCCGCCAGCGGTCGGTCGAGCATCGCTTCGAACGCGACGAACTGGATGCTCCGCGCGCGCCGCCCGTAGGCCCAGCCCTCGGTGATCGCGTCCATTGCCGGCTTGATCAGATACGGATCGACCAACGTCGCGTGGGTCAGGATCGTCGCCAACGTCATTGCCGAATAGGGATAGTCCTGCTGCGCGAGCTGGAACGCCTGGAGCGCGAGCTCGTCGAACGGCGTCGCGGCATAACCGGTCAGTACATGGTGCAGGTCGTGGGTCTGATAGCCGCGCAGCACCTTGTACCGCATCACTTCGGGCATCCGGTCGAGCTTGCCGTCGGCGGCGAACTCGTCGGTCAGCTCCTTGTACCCTGCAGCGAGTTTCTCGACGAGATCGTTGTCGACCATGAACCGCAGATAGGCCTCGCCCACGGTGCCGGGGCCGTATCCCTGAAGCTGTGACAGCGAAAACGGCGGTGCATACCAGCGCGCAGCAGCGAGCGGACCCTGTTCGGGGTGGCGCTCGATCGCCGCGACGTATTTGTCGATCGCGTCCTGTGGCGCATCCGTCCACCACTCGTTGAACAGCAAGTGGACGCCGTAGTCATAGAAATTGTCGCTGCACGTCAGAAATTTCTCGCCGAACGCGCGGTCGATTGTCTGCACCATCGGGCTTCTCCTTGCTAGCCATGTTAGCGTTCGGGTGAGTGAGCGCAACGGGCTGCGTAAGCAGGCATTGTGGCGGGTTCGTCGGGGGATTGCTGACAGGCGCGTTTCGGCCAAGATTTGCGAATAGCCGCTGTCAGCGCTGCAAGATTTTGCCTGACATTGCGGGCGGGCGAGGCCTTTCAATATGATCGGTCAGGCCCTTGAACTTGATCTTCCTACTAAGGCTGAGGGCCTCAGAATAGAACCGCAAAGCTATTGGTTCGGCCTCAGCGTATGCACCGGTCTCGTTGCCCCATTTGGCGACAAAGAGGTATGAGGGCTTCGGCCATACCGCTATATTGGACGATATCTCCGAGGTGAATTTCTTCGTCGCGTGCCGCCTCAGTAAGAAACGCAAGTGCTGGCCGTGTTGCCGAACAGTCTCGTCAGCGCGTTTGATGGTGTCGACATGTTCGGGCTTGATTGCGATAAGAGCGTCATCAATGCCACGCATGGCAATATCGAGTGCACCTGGAGCGCTCGGGAAACTGGGTTCCACCCCAACGTGAATATAGCGATGCCACCATTCGCCTCCGTCGTTAGTCATCCGGATCGTGCCGGGAGCCAGTGACGACGTAAACAGAATATAGAGTGCTGGAAAAGCGCCGACGCTGAAACCCTCGCCGTTCAGATACCAAGCCAGCCGACGGCCATACGCAACCGCCTCCTCCTGACCTTCCAAATATGAATAGCGGTCTCCGGCAAACAGTCGAATATCGTTGAGTGCTGAAGGACGGCCGTCTTTGGTCACGCCGTACTGTCCGCTTTCGGTGCTTAAAGCTCAATACCCGAACGACCGAAAAGTCGTCGGCAGCCGACGTCCCACCCGCCCGTCACCCCGGGCTTGACCCGGGGCTTGGCTTTTCTTCGGCACTGTGTCGGTTCATGTGGAACGGATGGCGACAGGCGGCTGGATCTACATCATGGCGAACCGCTATCGCGGGGGCATGTATGTCGGCGTCACAAGCGATCCGATCCGCTGCGTCTACCAGCACCGCGCGGGAGCAGGCTCGAAGCATGTCGCCGACTTTGCCAAGGTCCGCCTCGTCTACGTCGAGCATCATGGGGAGATCGGTGCCGCGATAGCGCGCGAAAAGCTGGTCAAAAAATGGCGGCGCGAATGGAAGTTCGCGCTCATCGAAGCCGACAATCCTGACTGGCGCGACCTGTGGGCGCAGTGGTTCGGCACCGCAGCAGAGCAAAATTAGCCAAGCCCCGTGTCAAGCACGGGGTGACACAATTTTGGGTGTCAGCTTTCTAATGAAAAAATTACGCGCCTGAACGGTATAAAACTTGTCGAAACCCGCCATGCGACGAACCGGTCCTATTACGGCCCAAAACGTGAACATCTATGCTGTCCTACAGCGACAGCACCCGATAATCTGCACGTCGGGCCGCTGTGCCCGCCGCTCTTTGAACTGTAGGGAAAAACACGCTTAACCCGGTGAAGCTAGGGAAGCTAACGCACGCAAAACGGCTGTTTTCAGCGGCGAACCCGAGTCGCCACCCGCCCCATGACGGCGCGCCACACCCTCGCTATATCCACTCCTCATGTTCTCTCCCCGCCCCTAGCGCGACATCGCGCGCCGCACCTCCCGCCAGATCATGGACGGCAATGTGCCCGTCGGCGGCAATGCTCAGGTTTGTCGCAAACGCCGTTCGAGGAACAGGGCTTCGGCCTTGCCCGGTGCTAGGTCGATGGCGCGGCGATACGCCATGGCTGCTTCGGCGCGCTTTCCGGTTTTGGCGAGCAGCGCCGCGCGGGCGGCGTGCCACGGCTGATAGTCCGATAATTGTCCGGCAAGTCCCTCGACAACCTCCAGCGCACTGGCGGCATTGCCGGCCTCCGCGACGGCAACGGCGGTATTGAGCATAACGACCGGGGTCGGTTCGAACCGCCAGAGCGCGCTGTAAAGTGCGGCAATCTGCGGCCAGTCCGGTCGGTCCCCGGCCATTTGGCAATCGGCAATCGCAGCCTTGATCTGGAACGGTCCCGGCGAACCCCGAGCGACGGCGCAAGCAAGAAGAGCCCGCCCTTCGGTTAGACGCGCGGCATCCCACAGGCTGCGATCCTGTTCGGCGGGAGGGACGCTGGCCCCGTCGGCATCGATCCGCGCCTTACGACGCGCCGCCGTCAGCATCATCATCGCCAGCGCGCCTTCGATTTCTGCATCTTGCGGGTGCAGCCGGTCGATCAACCGCATCAGATATTCGGCCTCGAGACAGAGGTCGCGGGGCTCGTCGCCTGACGCGACATATCCCGTCGTGAAGATCAGGTAGATTGCGGTCAGCACGGCGTCGAGCCGTGCGGGCCAATGCTCCTCGGTCGGCACTTCGAACGCGATGCCCGCCGCGGCAATCTTTGCCTTCGAGCGGCTCAGCCGCTGCCCCATCGTCGTTTCCTGATCGAGAAAGGCCCGGGCAATTTCGGGCGTGGTCAGGCCGCAGACAGTGCGGAGGGTCAGGGCGACACGCGATTTGGGTTCGAGCGCCGGATGGCAACAGGCAAAGATCAGGCGCAGCCGCTCGTCAGGTAAATCTTCCGGTTCGGCCTCTTCGCGGACAATCAGCAGCGCCAGTGCTTCGGCTTTACGCATGTCACGATTGCTCCCGCGTAATTTGTCGAGTGCCTTGCGCCGCGCCACGGTGAGCAGCCAGCCCTGTGGGGAGGCGGGCAGTCCGGTCCGGCCACAGTGCGAAAGCGCAGAAACAGCCGCTTCCTGTAGTGCTTCTTCGGCCAGCGAAAGGTCGCGCAATCCCGCAACCAAGGCAGCCAACAACCGCCCCCGATCCGACCGCATGACACGGTCGAGCACATTGGCCACCGCAATGGCCTTGGGGGCGGCTTGGCTCATGGCTAGCCCGCCGGATTATAATCCATCAGCGGACGGACTTCGACCGTGCCGAAATGCGCCGAAGGGATCAGCGCGGCATAGGTCAATGCCGTGTCGAGGTCGGCCACGTCGATGACATAATAGCCGCCCAGATGTTCGCGTGTTTCGGCAAACGGCCCGTCCATCGTTTCGACCTTGCCCGATTTGATGCGGAGCGACGTCGCCGTCTCAACACCTTGCAGCCCTTCGCCCGATTGCAGAACGCCGTCGGCGTTCATCCGTTCATTGGCGGCAAAGAAGCCCGCCATCATTTCCTGGAACGCCGGCGTTCCGTAAGCGGGTTCCAAGGCGGGGTCGTTGTACATCAGCATCATGTATTTCATGGTATTATCCTTTCGAGGGGTTTTGGGTTTCAAAGGCCGAGAATATTGACGCCAAGGCAAATCATGGCGTTGAGGGTGGCGAGGATGTTGGTCCCGTTGCCGACATAGCGCAGCGGGTGGCCCGCATTCCCGGCCGTCAGACCGAAGGGGTGCGCGATGCGTCCGATCAGCAACAATACGCCCGAGATGTGCAGGTAGAGCGCAGGTGCGCCCATCCCTTCAGCAAGGATCATCAGGATCAGCACAAAGCTTGCCCATTCCGCGCAATTGCCATGCTGGCGCACGCGCTGGAGCAGGGCGGGATTGTCGCCATCGCCGAACGAGACACCGGTCGATGATCGCAGCGCGGTCACACGGAACCAGAGGATCAGATAGATCGCTGCCACAGGCAACGCGTAGAGAGGGGTCACGGTGAATGTCATAGTATCTCCTGTTCGCTGTTAGGTTTCAGCATCCATAAGACGCCTGTCGAGAACGGATTTCGACATGGGCTGTATTTTCTTCGAATCTTTTTTGTTGTGCCGGATGAAAAGTCCGGTCGAACAGAAGCGTGACGTGGCCAGTGTCGCACGCTATAGGCACGGCCCATGTCCTCCCTACGCCCCTGGCGCGACATCACGCGCCGTCAGTCCCGCCAGATCATGGTCGGCAATGTCCCCGTCGGCGGCGATGCGCCGGTTACCGTGCAGACGATGACGAATACCCCGACCAGCGATCCGGGTGCCACGATCAGTCAAATCCGGCGCTGCGAGGACGCGGGCGTCGATCTCATCCGCGTGTCATGCCCCGATGTGGAGAGCACCGCTGCGCTGGGCCAGATTGTCCGCGCCAGCAACGTGCCGATCATCGCCGACATCCATTTCCACTATAAGCGTGCACTCGAAGCCGCCGATGCGGGTGCGGCGTGCTTGCGGATCAATCCCGGCAATATCGGTTCGGCGGAGCGTGTTGCCGAAGTCGTGCGCGCAGCGAAGGCCAACGGTTGCGCGATCCGTATCGGTGTCAACGGCGGCAGCCTCGAAAAGGACCTGCTAGAAAAATACGGCGAGCCGTGCCCCGAGGCGCTGGTCGAAAGCGCGCTCGATCACATCAAATTGCTGCAGGATCATGACTTCCACGAGTTCAAGGTCGCGGTGAAGGCGTCCGACTTCTTCCTTGCGGTCGCGGCGTATCAGCAGCTTGCCGAAGCGGTCGATTGCCCGCTGCATCTGGGCATTACCGAGGCGGGCGGATTCGTCGGCGGGACGGTCAAGTCGGCCATCGGCATCGGCAGCCTGCTCTGGTACGGGATTGGCGACACCATCCGCGTGTCGCTCAGTGCCGAACCCGAGGACGAAGTCCGTGTCGGTTTCGAGATTTTGAAAGCACTCGGCATCCGCAACCGCGGCGTCCGCGTCGTGTCGTGCCCGTCCTGCGCGCGGCAGGGTTTCGACGTGATCCGCACGGTGCAGACATTGGAAGAACGGCTCCAACATATCCGTACGCCGATGTCGCTTTCGATCCTCGGCTGCGTCGTCAACGGCCCCGGCGAGGCCCGCGAAACCGACATCGGCCTGACCGGCGGCGGCAATGGCAAGCACATGGTCTATCTGTCGGGCGTTACCGACCACACCGTGCAGGACGCCGATATGGTCGAACATATCGTGCGGCTGGTCGAGGCCAAGGCGGCGGAGATCGAGGCGGGGATCAGTCTGGCGGCTTGACGTTCTTCCGGACGTCGTCGCTGTGCACGATGTAACCGGCATGTAACACGACGCTTTGATGTTGCAGGTCCAGCAAGGAGCAGCGACATGACCGAAGCGGCCATAACACCGAACAAGCGCATTCTGATTGTGGCCTCTAGTCCGGCCGTGTCACCCGTTACCGGCTGGCCTATCGGGTTCTGGTGGGCGGAACTGACGCATCCCTATGCCGAATTTGCCGGGGCCGGATACCGGATCGATATCGTGTCGCCCGATGGCGGCGACTTGATCGGCGATGGCTTCTCCGACCCCGAGGATACGTCGGGATATAGCGCCGACGATTTCATCAGCCTCGGTTTCAAGCATTCTCCGAAATTTTCGGCATTGCTGAAAGATACGCCCTCGATCGCGACGGTGCAGCCCGCCGATTATGATGCTATTCTCGTTATCGGCGGGCAGGGGCCGATGGTGACAATGATCGACAACCCCGCCGTTCATCGTCTGGTTGCAGCGTTTTACGAAGCGGGAAAAATCACCGCGCTGATCTGCCACGGCACCTGTGTGCTCCTGAAGGCGCGCCTGTCGAACGGCGAATTACTGTGTGCAGGCAAGACCTGGACTGGCTTTGCCGACAGCGAGGAAGCTTATGCCGAAAGCTATGCCAAGACCAAAATCCAGCCCTTCTGGATCGGTCAGGAGGCGCGCAAGATCGACGGAACGAACTACGTCGCGGGGCCGGCTTTCGCCCCGTTTGCGGTGCGCGACGGCACACTGATTACCGGCCAGCAGCAAAATTCAGGGCGCGCAGCGGCGCGCCTGATCATCGAGGCGCTCGGGCGCTAGCCAGTCTCCTCTGGCGGTGACGCGGGCGTGCGGCTAGGCGCACAAAGCCATGCCCACCCGTGTCGCCTCAACCGCTATCCCTTTCGCCGTCGCCTGCCTCGGTATTGCGCTGTTTTCAGCCATGGATGCCGCGATGAAGGGGCTGGCGATTGCGCTGGGTGCCTATAGCGCGATGTTGTGGCGGCAGGGGATCGGCGGGCTGATCAGCGCCGGGCCGTATTTCCTGACGCGCAAAGGCTGGCCGAGCCGTGCGGGCATCCGCATCCATATCCTGCGCGGCTTCGTCGCGTCGATCATGGCGGTGTCGTTCTTCTACGGCATTGCTCGCGTGCCGCTGGCGGAGGGGATTGCGCTGTCGTTCATTGCGCCGCTGATCGCGCTTTATCTGGCCGTCGTGCTGCTCGGCGAGACGGTCGGGCGACACAGCGTCATCGCCTCGATCCTCGGCGTCTGCGGCGTCGCCGTGCTGCTGGCGGCGCGAATTGCCAATGACGACGGTGGGCCGCGCCATCTCGACGGCGTCGCGGCGATCTTCCTGTCGGCTGTGTTCTATGCCTGGAACATCATTCTGATGCGACAACAGGCGCTGCTTGCGCTGCCCGCAGAGGTCGCGTTTTTCCAGAATGTGACGGCGGGCGGGTTCCTGCTGCTGGCGCTGCCCGTCATCCTGCTCGTCGCCCCCTCGGTCTTCACGGTGCCCGACGCTTCGCACTGGCCGATGCTGGTCCTGTCCGCAGCACTCGCGTTTTGCTCGCTCTATTTGCTGAGCTGGGCCTATTCGCGTGCGGAGGCGCAGGTTCTGGTGCCGGTCGAATATACCGCCTTCGTCTGGGCCGCGATTATGGGGGCCATTTTCTATAGTGAGGCGGTCACGCTGACGACGGTCGCTGGCGCGGCGCTAATCGTCACGGGCTGTATCATTGCCGCACGGGGCGGACGGCCCGACACCGCCAAGCTGGAAGCGGCGGTATGAGCGCCGATACGGTTGAACGCACGTCGCTGACACCCGTGCACCTGCTGCTTGCAGTTGCCGTGATGGCGGTGTGGGGGAGCAATTTCGTCGTCATCAAGGTCGCGCTCGCGCATCTGCCACCGCTGACGCTTGCCGCGCTGCGCTTCACCGCCGTCGTGCTGCCGCTGGTCTTCTTCCTCAAACGTCCGGCGGCAAGCTGGGCCAATCTTGCTGCTTATGGCCTGTTGATCGGCGCGGGGCAGTTCGGGGCGCTGTTCATCGCGCTCCGCGCCGATGTGACGCCGGGGCTGGCTTCGCTGATCATGCAGACGCAGGTGTTCTTCACCATCGGCCTGTCGATGGTGCTGACCGGCGAGCGGGTGAAAGCGGTTCAGGTTGTCGCTCTGCTGCTTGCGGTCGCGGGCCTTGGCGTCATCCTGTCGCATACCGACGGCAGCATCACGCCGCTCGGGCTTGGGTTGTTGCTTGTGGCCGCGCTGTCGTGGTCGGGCGGCAATATGGTGTCGCGCGCGGCGGGCAAGGTCGACATGCTCGCCTATGTCGTGTGGTCGAGCCTGTTCGCGGTGCCGCCGCTGTTTGCGCTGGCGTTCGCTTTCGAGGGGCCGACAGCCATGGCGAACGGTATCCGCAATGCCGATTTGACGACTTGGGCAGCAGTTGCATGGCAAGCGGTGGGTAACGCCATGTTCGGTTACGGTGTCTGGGGCTGGATGCTGGCGCGCTACCCCGCCGCGACCGTCGCGCCGCTCGCGCTGATGATCCCGGTGTTCGGTATGGCATCCTCGGCGCTGTTGCTCGGCGAGCCGATGCAGGACTGGAAACTGCTGGCGGCGGCACTGGTGATGTCGGGACTGGCGCTTGGAATTCTGTGGCCGCGCATTGCCGAGAGGTTTGTCAGGGGGGAGCCGATATGAGCGTCGATACTGGCTTGATCGACTGGGTCGCCGAGGCGCTTGAGCCGATGGGCACCGTCAGCAAGCGCCACATGATGGGCGGCGCAACACTTTATCTCGACGGCATTGTCTTTGCGATTGTGTCGCAGGACGGTGCCTTGTGGTTCAAGGCAGACGCTGCCAGCGATGCCGAATGGGATGCGGCGGGGTGCAGTCGCTTCACCTTCGATATGGGAGGCAAGACCGGCAGCATGAACTATCGCCGTGCGCCCGACGATGTCTTCGACGACAGCGAAGCGATGCAGCGATGCGCTGCGCTCGGTGTCGAAGCGGGCCGACGCGCGCCGGTGAAGAAGCGAAAGGGCAAGGGATGAGCGCCGTCAGTATTCGTCCCGCGACGGTCGACGATCTCGACCTCATCATCGGTTTCATCCGCGCGCTCGCCGATTACGAGCGGCTAGCCGACGAAGTGCGGCTCGACCGGACATTGATCGGCTGCCATTTGTTCGGCGACCGCCCGATGGCCGAAGTGCTGATCGGCGAGATCGACGGGCAGCCGCGCGGCTTTGCCCTGTTCTTCCACAATTTCTCGACCTTCGAGGGGCGACCCGGCATCTATCTGGAGGATTTGTTCGTCGATCCCGACGCGCGTGGCAGCGGTCTCGGCAAGGCGTTGCTGGCGCGGCTTGCCCAACTGGCGCTGGAGCGCGGCTGCGCGCGGCTCGAATGGTCGGTGCTCGACTGGAACACACCCGCGATCGATTTCTACCGCTCTCTGGGGGCCACGCCGATGGACGAATGGACCGTGAACCGTGTCGAGGGCGACGCGCTCGCCGCGCTGGCAGGGCGATCTTAACCGGCAGGGTGTAGCGACGCGCGCATGATCGACAGACTGACCCGGAAACTGCGCGAGGCCGCGCACCTGCGCCAGTGCCGCGCGGTACTCGAAACCCCGCCCGTTATCCCGCAACACGACGGCGTCATCGTCTTTTCGATGATCGGCACGCGCGTTGTTGCGCCTTATCTGGTTGCGGTAAAATCGTTCGTGCGCGCTCTCGGGCAGGGACGGGTAGTGCTGCTCGACGACGGGTCGCTGACGGCTGGCGACAAGGCCGCGCTGGCCGCGCATCTCGGTAATCCCGAAATACGCAGCATCCGAGACGTCGATACCGGCGACACGCCGCGCGGCGGATGCTGGGAACGGCTGATGACGTTGATCGACCTGTCGGCGCGCGATTATGTCATCCAGCTCGACTCGGACACGGTGACGCAGGGCAACGTCGGCGAAGTCCGCGCCGCCATCGATGCGGGCCGCAGTTTCACGATTGTCGGCGGCACCGACGGCGAAGCTCAGGGTCTCAAAACGCTCAACGATTTCCGCCGCGACGTTTATCCCGACGGCCCTGACGTCCTGCCCGCCGCATCGCATGTCCAGACGCAGATCGAGGCGCGGATGGACCGCCTGCCCGATCCCGACGCACGCCGCTACGTCCGCGCCTGTGCCGCCTTCACCGGCTTTGCGCCCGGCAGCGTGACCCGCGCCGACGCACAGGCATTCTCTCGCGCGGCGGAGGCTGCAGTCGGCGCAGATGTCTGGAAACAATGGGGCAGCGAACAGGTCGCGTCGAACTATCTCGTGGCCAACACACCCGACCCGGTGCTGCTCCCCTATGCGCGCTATTACCATTTCTGGGACGACGGCGACCGTGCCGACCCGGGGCTAGTCCATTTCCCGGGAACGCACCGCTACACCGGCAACAGCTATGCTCGAGCCACGGCGGCGGCATTGGTGGCGCTCAAGCGGTAACGTCGCACGATCATCCCGCGCGGACTGGCCAAAACCCCTTGATACCCGTGACGATGGCCAGCGCCAGCCAGGCGATTAACAGCCCATACTGGCTGATCGGCTCTCCGGCATTGCCAAAGGGACCGCCCAAGGTCGCTAATGTCACAGCCAACCCGCCCAACGCTGAGATCGCCCCCAGCAGTCGTACGGCACCGCGCTCGCGGACCAAAACCAGTCCGATCAAGAGTGTCACCAGCGACAGACAAATCTTTTTGGCAAATGTTGCTGCATTGGCGCTGTCGATCATTACCTGCGTACCGGGCAGCGTATCGAGGATAACAAGCAGCCGGAACCCTTCGATCTGATCGGCCACCATGCCGATTCCAAGCAGGGCAATCCCCGCAGGCCAGAAAAAGCGTAGTGGCCTTAACGCAACGAGAACAAGCGCCAGAAAAGCCCCGTAGACCGGTATGAAGGCTAAGCTGTCGAGCCACATCGACTGGCGTAAAGCGGGTACGAACGTTTCGGCACAGCCGGGCCGGATCATGGCATCGACCGCCGTCACGCTGGCAATTTTCTGGAACGCCACCCACGACCCTGACGCTCCACAGGCATCGATATCCGGGACGGCGGCAAAGGCGAGCGCGACGGCGATGGTCAGCAGTGCGGCTACCGCTGCCCACCGCCATAATGTCATACGGTCTTCGCGCGTTCGATACACTCGACGATGATGCGTTTCGCGTCATCGACCGAGCCCCAGCCGTTGAGCTTGGCCCATTTTCCGGGTTCGAGGTCTTTATAATGCGCGAAGAAATGTTCGATCTGCTGCGTCACGATCGGTGGCAGTTCGTCGTGGCTGCCGATCTCGCTGTAATAGGGAAACGTCGTATCGACCGGCACGGTGATGAGCTTCTCGTCGCCGCCTTTGTCGTCCTCCATCAACAACACGCCCACCGGGCGCACCCGGATGACCGCGCCCGGAATAATCGGCGAGCGCGCGATGACCAGCGCGTCGAGCGGGTCGCCGTCCTCGCCCAGCGTATGCGGCACGAACCCGTAATTGGCCGGATAGCGCATCGACGTATGCAGGATGCGGTCGACGAACAGCGCACCCGATGCCTTGTCGAATTCATACTTCACCGGCTCGCCGCCGATGGGCACTTCGATAATGACGTTCAGGGTGTGGGGCGGGTTATCGCCGGCGGGGATGAGATCGATACGCATGGGGAGGCCTTATCCGTTCGCCGCAGTCGCCGCCAGCACTTCCATGCGCGCCGCTTCGCCGAGAAGCTTTGTTGCGGCCTCGCGATTGAGCGTTGGACGCGCAAGGAGCAAATGTCCCGAAAGGCCATCGGCCAATGCCATCAGCCGCCACGCAGCATCGTTCGCGTCAAAACCTTGCGGCGTAATGGCGGACAGTGTCGCGCCCATCAGTTCGCGCCACCAGGTGCCGATCGCCAGCTGGATTTCGGCCAGTCCGACATCGCGCTGAGCTTCGTCCCAGGCATCGGCAAACAGCCGCCAGTGCCCATCATCCGCATCGGCAACGACGGCGTCGAGCAATGCGTCGAGGCGCTGAGCGGGCGGGAGCGATGCCAGCTTCGCTTCGACGTCGCGCTGCGCCGTGGTTGCGACGGCGACAAAGGCTTCGCGTTGTAGCGCCTCCCACGAGTCGAAATAATGATGGATGAGGCCGCGCCCGATGCCCAGTCGTGCCGCAACGTCGCGGGTTCGCACGCGCAAACCCCTTCTCGATCATGATTTCGACGGTTGTGTCGATCAGCGTTTCTCGCCGGTCGGATGCCGATAACCGCGCCATGGACCCAGCTTAAGCACACATGCCTTGACAAGCAAGTAAAGTTGGCCAAATGCCCAATTGAGCACTTGGCCAATAAGGATGAGGCATGGCGCAGCGAGTCGGTTCAGTGGATGCGTTGCGGGCTTTTGCGCTGATCGGCATTGCGGTTGTCAATATGCCGTTCCTTGCCGGACCGCTCGGGCTTCTGCCCGACCGGACTGTCGCCGATATGATAGCGGCTTTCGTCATCGCCTGGCTGTTCGCCAGCAAATTCTTCCTGATCTTCGCTTTCCTGTTCGGTTGGGGTGTTGGCATCCAGCAGGCGTCGGCAGTCCGCGCCGGACGCGATTTCGGACCCCGCTTCTTTCGTCGCCAGTGCGGCCTGTTGTTGATCGGTGCCGCCCATGCCGTGCTCGTATTCGTCGGCGACATCCTCGTGACCTATGCGCTGATTGGCTTGTTGCTCTACCTGCTGCGCGGCGCGGACGACCGGCAATTGCTGCGCTATGCATTGGCGGGCGTCGCGGCAGGTTTGGCGTCGCTAGCCCTGATTGCAGTTGTGGCCGGAGAAGCCACGTCGCTGCCGATAGTCAGCAATCCCGGCTATCTCGGCAATTTTGTCGATGCGGTTCAGGCCAGGCTGTTCGACCTGCGCTATGCATTTCCGTTCATCGTGACGTTCAACGGCCCGCTGGTGTTCGCGGCATTCTGCGCGGGGCTGGTCGCGGCACGCACAGGATTCCTTCACCGCGATCACTCGCTGCTCGTTCGGCTCACAGCCATGCGCTATCGCCTGCTGGCCGCCGGAGCGCTCGCCAACCTGCCTTTTGCCGCTGTGGCGACGGGGATGGTCGCGCATCCGGTAGCGGCCTTGGCCTCGGTCGTATCGCTGGCGCTTGCGGCACCCCTGCTGTCGCTCGCCTATATTCTGATCGTCGCGCGCTGGGCGGACGCGCGCGACCGCAGCGCTTGGACTGCGGCGGGACGGATGTCGCTGACCGGCTATGTGCTCGAAGGGGTGCTCGGCGGCCTCGTCTTCAACGGCTACGGCCTTGGCTGGTTCGGACAGCTCGGCACGGCAATGGTCACCCTCGTCGCCGTCGGGGTCTTCGTCGCCGTCGAAGTGCTCTGCGCGCTTTGGGCGCGGTTTGCGGGAACTGGTCCTCTCGAGCGTCTTCTCCGAGCAATCACCTATGGCGCGTCAGCGCGCAATGTCAGGGACGCGGGCTGAGCAACCGGTCCAACGGTCCGTCCGCCGCGCCCGCCGCTTTCTCGAAGCGGGGATAGCGCAGCCCGCCGTTCCATTGCACGTTCACGTCGCGGACCAGTGCCTCGGTTTTCAGCGTCAAACGGATCGCGTCCTTGCCGCCTTTCGCCGCCGTTACTGCGGCCTTCAGCGCATCTTCGGTGTAGGGCACACCGTTCACCGCGACGATTTCCGGCCCGACCGTCAGGCCCGCCTTGAACGCCGGTCCCTCCCACTGGACCGCCGTGATCTTGGCCTTCGCCACATTGATGCCGAGCGAATAGATAAGATCGAGGAACTTGTTCGCCTTCATCCCGCGCGTCGTCGAATTGGTGGGGGTGTCGGTGTAGACCAGCTTGTAGCCACTGCGTTCGAACCCACCGAGCGGCGCGCGATCCTTTTGCGTCAGCCGGTCGGTCAGGAATTCATGCCAGGTGTAGGGCATGACGCCGTTCAGCGTGCCGACCACATCGTCGAAAGTATAGGTGACCTGCCCCCAGTCGCCGTCGTTGATGCCGAAGAACGCCTCGGCGAAATCATCCATGCCCTTGGCACCGTTCGTCCCCTGCCGGATGATCGCGTCGGCCTCGGTCCAGATCAGCAGCCCTTCGTTGTAATAATCCTCGCTGCGCTGATAGCTCGTCCAGCCCTTGGGCCGCCGCGCACTGATGACGGGGTCGTTGGTGGTGTCGTCGAGCGACCGCCAGTCGCGCGCGGGCCGGTTGTCGAGCGCGGCCGCAATTCCCGCCAGCGCATCGAGCTTGTCCTGCTTCGACGTCAGGCCGCTGCGCGCTTCGAGGACATGACCCCAGAACTGCGTTTGCCCCTCGTACACCCAGAGCAGCGAGTTGCGCTTCGGCACGCGGAAATCGGGCGTCCAGCTGTCCGCGCCCAGCCGGTATTTGCCGTTCCAGCTGTGGACGAATTCATGCGGCAGC